>JBPCMU010000134.1:0-4747 GCA_051001975.1 Jatrophihabitans sp. | reverse complement strand
GCCGCTTCCCCCCTCCCCCCCCCCCTCCCCCCCCCCCCCTGCCCCCCCCCCCCCCCGCGTCCGCAGCGCGGGACACCGCTGCACGCCGTTGCCCATCGTCGAGCGGCCGGCTCATACCCGCTTCGCGCCTACTCGGCAGTGATCTCGTCCAGGGCGGCGAGATCTGCGAGATCCGGCTCCCAGCGCCCGGCTTTGACGTTGGCTCGCACCTGGTCAGGGGTGGTGGCACCGGCGATGACGCTGGACACGGTCGGCTGGGCGGCGAGCCCACCGATCGCGACGTCCAGGATCGTCACCCCACGCTCCGCGGCGAACTGCTCGAGTTTGTCGAGGACGTCGAAGGTCTCGTCGGTGAGCAGATCGGTGCGATTGCGGTCGTGCAACCTGCTGCCGACCGGGGCCGCCTCGCCGCGCCGGTATTTGCCGGTCAGCAGCCCATTGGCCAGCGGGAAGAAGGGCAGCATCCCGACGCCGTAGTTCTCCAACGCCGGGACGAGGTCGATCTCCACATCCCGGTTCAGCAGGCTGTAGTGGTTCTGCGCGCTGATGAACCGCTCGTACCCGCGAGTCCGGGACAGCCATTCGGCGTCCGCGGCCTGCCAGCCGGCGAAGTTGGAGTGGCCGAGGTAGCGCACCTTGCCTTCCCGGACCAGTTCGGTCAGCGCCGCCAGCGTCTCCTCGACCGGGGTCAGCGGGTCCGGCTGGTGGAGTTGGTAGAGGTCGATCCAGTCGGTGCGCAGGTTACGCAGCGAGGCCTCGACCGCGCGGCGGATGTAGCGCCGGGAGCCGCGGGCGCCCCAGTCCTCACCGTTGTCGTAGCCGCGGGCTCGTACGTCGCTGCCGAACTTGGTTGCGATCACCACGTCGTTGCGGCGGCCGGTGAGCAGTTCACCGAGCCGCTCCTCGGACGCGCCGTAGGAGTCGGCCGTGTCGATCAGCGTGATGCCTTCGTCGAGGGCGGCGTCGAGCACTTCCCGGCACCCGTCGAGGTCGAGCTTCATACCGAAGTTGTTGGTGCCGAGGCCGACCACCGAGACGGCCAGGCCGGAGTTGCCGAGACGGCGATAGCTCATATCTGTCACGGGTCGAGGCTACGGCCTCTGAGCCGGGCAGATACATTGCCCGGCATGTCCGCATCCGGGGAGGCCGAGGCTGCGCAGGCCAGCCGGCTGATGGTGCTGTCCGGGCCGTCGGGTGTCGGCAAAGGGACCGTGGTCGCGGCGGTGCGCCGCGGGCATCCGCAGGTCGGCGTCTCGGTCTCGGTGACCACGCGGCATCCGCGTCCCGGCGAGCGGGAGGGCGTGCACTACCACTTCGTCGGACCGGAGGCGTTCGTCCGGTTGGTCGAGGCGGGCGAGTTGCTGGAGCACGCGCAGTTCGCCGGCAACCTGTACGGGACGCCGCGCCGCCCGGTCGAGCAGCGGCTGGCCGGCGGGCTGCCGACCCTGCTGGAGATCGACATCCAGGGTGCTCGGCAGGTGCGTGCGGCACTGCCCGGCGCTCTGCTGGTGTTCCTGGCCCCGCCCTCCTGGCCGGAGCTGGAACGTCGGCTGCGCGGTCGCGGCACCGAATCGGCCGACGTGATCGGGGCGCGATTGCGGCAGGCTCGGCTGGAACTGGCAGCCGAATCGGAGTTCGACGCGCGCATCGTCAACGATGATGTCGAGCGTGCAGCGGCGGAATTGGTAGACTTGCTCGAATCTGCGTGCCGCCCCCCCGCGTCCTGACCGGGCGCTGGTGGACCGACCGCGCCCCGCGACCCCATTGAGAAGGTTGTCAGCCAGTGACGAGCTCTACCACCGGACTGCCCAACAGCGCGCCCGAGGGCATCATCAACCCGCCCATCGACGAGCTGCTGGAGCGCACCCAGTCGAAGTACGCGCTGGTCATCATCGCCGCCAAGCGGGCCCGCCAGATCAACGCCTACTACAGCCAGCTCGGTGAAGGCCTGCTCGAGTACGTCGGCCCGTTGGTCGAGACCGCCCCGCAGGAGAAGCCGCTGTCGATCGCCCTGCGCGAGATCAACAGCGACCTGGTCGAGTTCGGCCCGGCCAAGCAGGTCGACGAGTCCGCCGACGCCGAGGGCGACAGCGTGCCCGACCTGGGCATCCAGGACTGACTGAGCAGCGACCGCCGATGACCGCGCCGCGCCGGGTCGTCCTGGGCGTGGCCGGCGGCATCGCCGCCTACAAGTCCGCTGAACTGCTGCGCCGCCTCGTCGAGGCCGGTCACGACGTCACAGTCGTGACCACCGCTGCCGCGCTGAACTTCGTCGGCGCCGCCACGTGGGAGGCGCTCTCGCACAATCCCGTGGCAACCGACGTCTGGACCGACGTCCCCGCCGTGCCGCATGTGGCGGTCGGGCGGCGCAGTGACCTCGTCATCGTCGCTCCGGCCACCGCCGACCTGCTCGGCCGGGCCGCGCACGGGCTGGCCGACGATCTGCTCACCAACATCCTGCTGACCACCCGCGCGGCGGTGCTGATGGCACCGGCCACGCACACCGAAAGGTGGGAGCACCCCACCGTCCAGGCGAACGTCGCTACCCTGCGCGAGCGCGGTGTGATCGTGCTCGAGCCCGGTGTCGGCCGGCTGACCGGTGCCGACGCCGGCAAGGGACGGCTGCCCGAGGCCGCTGAGCTGGCCGACGTCGCAGAACTGTTGCTGGCCCGGCCGGACGCACTGCCGCGTGACCTCGCCGGACTCTGCGTCGTCGTCACGGCCGGCGGCACCCGCGAGCCGCTCGACCCGGTCCGCTACCTCGGCAACCGTTCGTCCGGCCGGCAGGGGCTGGCGTTGGCGACCGTGGCCGCCGCGCGCGGTGCGAGGGTCCGGCTGGTCGCGGCGAACGTCGAGCTGCCGGACCCGGCCGGCGTGGAAGTCGAGCGGGTGGGCACCGCCGATGAACTGCAGGCCGCCACCGTGAAAGCGGCCGCGGACGCGGACGCGGACATCGTGCTGATGGTCGCGGCGGTCGCCGATTTCAAGCCTGTGAGTGCGGCCGAGCACAAGATCAAGAAGGGCGCCGACGAGCCGACGTCCATCGAACTCACCCGCAATCAGGACATCCTCGCCGGGCTGGTGGCCGATCGGTCGGCCGGCCGTCCGGTGCTGGTCGGGTTCGCCGCCGAGACCGGCGACAAGTCGGGTGACCCGCTGCAGCACGGTCGGCACAAGCTGGCCTCGAAGCGCTGCGACCTGCTCGTCGTCAACCGAGTCGGGCCGGAGCACGCGTTCGGTCGTCCCGACAACGCCGCGGTCATCCTCAGCGCGGATGGCACCGAGACAGAGGTGCCGCTCGGGCCGAAATCGGTGCTCGCGGCGGCTGTCTTCGATGCCGTGGCGGCTTGGCGAGTAGCCCACCCCCAGGGGTGACCGCGATCTCGTACCGGGTGGCGGATTCGAGGGTCGGCGTCCCGAGCAGCTACCATCCTGGGTTGATTCTGTCGTCCGTATCCCTGTCAGGAGCACCGTGAGCCGTCGTCTGTTTACCTCTGAGTCCGTCACCGAAGGTCACCCGGACAAGATTGCTGATCAGATCAGCGACACCATCCTGGACGCATTGCTGGCGGAGGACCCGGCCAGTCGGGTCGCGGTGGAAACCCTGATCACCACCGGGCAGGTGCACGTCGCGGGTGAGGTGACCACCAGCGGTTACGCGGACATCCCCCAACTGGTCCGCGACCGGATCCTGGCCATCGGCTACGACTCCTCGCGCAAGGGCTTCGACGGCGAGTCCTGCGGCGTGAGCATCTCCATCGGCGCGCAGTCTCCGGACATCGCGCAGGGCGTCGACACCGCATTCGAGGCGCGCACCGGTGCGAGTGTCGAGGACCCGCTGGACCGGCAGGGCGCCGGCGACCAGGGCCTGATGTTCGGCTACGCCTGCGACGACACCCCTGAGCTGATGCCGCTGCCGATCCACTTGGCGCACCGGCTCGCCGAGCGGCTCACCGCGGTGCGCAAAGACGGCACCGTGCCCTACCTGCGCCCCGACGGAAAGACCCAGGTAACCATCGAGTACGTCGACGACAAGCCCACCCGGCTGGACACCGTCGTGGTGTCCAGCCAGCACGCCGAGGACATCGATCTCGACACCCTGCTCACCCCGGACATCCGGGAGCATGTCGTCGAGCCGGAGATCGCCAAGCTGGACATCGACACGAGCAATTACCGGCTGCTGGTCAACCCGACCGGCAAGTTCGTCATCGGCGGCCCGATGGGAGACGCCGGGCTGACCGGCCGGAAGATCATCGTCGACACGTACGGCGGCATGGCTCGCCACGGCGGCGGCGCGTTCTCCGGCAAGGACCCCTCGAAGGTGGACCGGTCTGCGGCGTACGCGATGCGCTGGGTGGCGAAGAACGTGGTGGCTGCCAAGCTGGCGACCCGGTGCGAGGTGCAGGTGGCATACGCGATCGGCAAGGCCGAGCCAGTGGGCCTGTTCGTCGAGACGTTCGGCACCGAGACCGTCGACGTCGAGAAGATCGCCGACGCGATCAACCAGACCTTCGACCTCCGCCCGGCGGCGATCATCCGCGACCTCGACCTGAAGCGCCCGATCTACGCCGCGACCGCCGCCTACGGCCACTTCGGCCGGGAGCTGCCCGAGTTCACCTGGGAGCGCACCGACCGAGCCGAGCAGTTGGCCAAGCTCGTCAACGGCTGAACCCGCCACGGTTTTGGCCGCCCAGCTCGCCATTCGACGGCGGGTGGCCAAAACCGGACGGATCTCATCACCTTGTTC
>JBPCMU010000133.1:0-7979 GCA_051001975.1 Jatrophihabitans sp. | reverse complement strand
GCGCGTCGTCGCCGATCATCGCGTCGGTGTACGCACTGGCCGGCACTCCGGGCGCATCGGATGTGCCGAACGCCTATCCGTACGCGCACACCGGCAATCTGTTCGACGTCACGTCCGGTAGCAACGGCAGTTGCGGCAGCCCGATGTGCACGGCCGGCGCCGGCTGGGACGGACCGACCGGGCTCGGCACGCCGAACGGCACCGCCGCGTTCGCCGCCGGCGGCACGACCCCGCCGCCGGGAAGCCCGGCAGTCACCAACCCGGGTTCGCAGACCGGCAAGGTCGGCACAGCAGCGAGCCTGCAGTTGTCGGCCAGCGGCGGCACCGCGCCGTACACCTGGACGGCAACCGGACTGCCCACCGGGCTGGCGATCAGCTCGGCCGGGAAGATCACCGGCACCCCGAGCGCAGCGGGCACCTACTCGGTGACCGCGACCGCGAAGGATGCGGCTAACAAGACAGGCACGGCGACGTTCCGCTGGACCATCACCACATCCGGTGGCGGTGGTTCCTGCAGCGGCCAGAAGCTGGCCAACCCGGGCTTCGAATCGGGCAACACCAACTGGACAGCGTCGACCGGCGTGATCGACAACAGCGCCGGCGCATACCGGCTCGTACAAGGCATGGCTGGACGGCTACGGCTCGACACACACCGACTCACTCGCCCAGACGGTCACCGTCCCGGCCGGGTGCACGGTGAAGCTGAGCTTCTGGCTGTACATCAGCACGCAGGAGACCGGATCGACCGCGTACGACACGTTGACCGTCAAGGCGGGCAGCAGCGTGCTGGCGACCTACTCCAACGCCAACCACAGCAGCGGCTACGTACAGAAGACGCTGACTGTGACGGCTACCGGTTCGGTGACGATCACCTTCACCGGTAAGGAAGACAGCTCGCTGGCCACGTCGTTCCTGATCGACGACACGGCACTCACTCTGAGCTGACGTCCCCCCACCCAACGGCGGCCCAACCCTCGGGTTGGCCCGCCGTTGCGGTGTCCGTCATCAGGCTGGGGGTCAGCCCAGCTGTTCGTCGACGTAGCACCAGCGCCAGGCCTCGCCGGGCTCGACACTGCGCATCACCGGATGGTCGTCGGAGCGGAAGTGCGCGGTGGCGTGCGTGCGCGGGCTGGAGTCGCAGCACGCCACGTGACCGCAGGCCAGGCACATCCGCAGGTGCACCCACTCGATTCCCTCGTCCACGCACTCTTGACACTGGCCGGGAGTGTCCGGCCGGGCGGATCGCGGTGCGTCGGTCAGATGCTCGCAGTCGCCGGTGCCCGGCACGGCCACCAGTTCCTCGTCGCGCAGTTGTTCGTCGGCGTCCTCGAGCCGATCGATCATCGACTCCTCGAGGTCGAGCATCGACATGACCACCTGCAACACCTCGTGGTCCATCACGCCGGTGTCGCGGACCCGGAGCAGTTCAGTGCGCTCAGCGGCCAGCATCGTCAGCCGCAGCTTGCGGTAGGACTCGCTCGGCGTCTCGCGCTCCTCCTCGGTGGGACCGAGCCGCTCCCAGGCGGTGTTCGCGCGCTGCCGGGACCGGGCGATCAGCGAGTCGACCAAATCCTGCGGGGTGTCCTCGTCGACAGCGTCGCGCAGCGCCCGTTCACCGGCGCCGGTGGCCTGCTCCAGGAGGTTGGCGACCTGCAGGGCGTCCTCGATCCTGCTCGGCCCGCGCAGCGCAAGTCGACGGACCAGCGCGGGCAACGTGGTGCCCTGGATCAGCAGCGTGCCGCCGACCGTCACCAACGCAATCAGCACCAACACCGCGTGATACGGGGTGGCCTTCGGAATGACGAAGACTGCGGCAAGGGTAACTACGCCGCGCATGCCGGCCCACGAGATGACGAGCGGGAATTGCCACGGCGGACTCGGGTCGGCCTTTCGCACCGCGGGAATGAGTCGAGGCAGGTACGTCGCCGGGAAAACCCAGAGCGGGCGGATGACAACGACAGCAGCGAAGACCGCGACGCAGGCGAAGATCAGCCGAGAATGACTTATCTGTGCGTGCCAGGCGTCGTCGACGATGACCCGCACCTGCAGTCCGATGAGGAGAAAGACGCTGTTCTCCAGGACGAACTGCACTGTGCGCCAATTGGTCCGTTCGGAGATGCGCGAGGCGGCGGTCTGCCAGCGCGGCGCGCGCTGACCCAGGATCAGACCGGCTGTGACGACGGCGAGCACCCCGGAGCCATGGATCCGGTCCGCGGGCAAGTACGCGACGAAAGGCGCGAGGAACGAGATGGTCGTGTCGATCACCGGGTCGGTCACCTGGCGGCGGATCATGCCGAGCACCAGCGCGACCACGATCCCGACCGCGACACCTCCGCCCGCGGCGAGCAGGAAATCGCCGGCGACGTGCCACACCGACACCGCGCCGGCCGTCGCTGCGATGGCGGTGCGCAACGCGACGAGCGCCGTGGCGTCATTGACCAGCGACTCGCCCTCCAGGATCGTGACGGCTCGTCGCGGCAGGCCGACCCGGCGGGCGATCGCCGTCGCCGCGACGGCGTCCGGTGGGGCGAGTACCGCGCCGAGCGCCACTGCGGTGGAGAACGGGATGGGCAGCAGCCACCATGCGACGAGCGCCGCTGCGATGGTCGACGCAATCACCAGTCCGACCGACAGCAGTGCGATGGGCCGGCGATTGTCCTTGAAGTCGACGAGCGAAGTACGGATCGCCGCGGTGTAGAGCAGCGGCGGAAGCAGTCCGGTCAGCACGATCTCCGGTGTCAATGCGACGCTCGGGACGAACGAGAGGTACGAGCCGGCGACGCCGATGAGGGTGAGCACCAAGGGCTCGGACACCTTCAACCGCCGGGCGCCGGCAGCGGCGGCTGCGGCGACGGCGACCAGAAGGACGATCCATCCGACCGTTGTCACGCACACCTCCGCTCGATGGAACTCATTCAGGCGCTTTAACCCGGGTGGGCGCGAAGTTATTGCCGAAGGCGCCACCCCGACGAATCGGCCGACCGACTGCGGTCCTACCGAGCCGCGGTCGAACCCCCGATCGGGCGCACCAACAGGCGCAGCAAGCGCTCCGGCTCACCCGCCGGGTCCGCGGTCAGTCCGGTGTGGATGGGGCCGGGCTGAACGATCGTGCTGCGCGGCGCGGTGAGCCAGCGGAAGCGACGGCCGATCTCCTCCGCACTCGCCGGCTGGCTGCCGTCGTCGAGGCAGACGTCGGTGAGCGATCGCAACGCCTCTTCGACAGCGTCGGCGTCGGCGTCGGGATCGAGGGCGCGCAGCCGATCACGGTCGAGGGAGACGGCGCAGCCGAGGTACTGGCCTTGTTGGCTGTAGACCAGCACGCCGGCATTCATCGACTCGCCGCGGTCCACCCTGGGCACCACTCGGATCACGGCGTACTCGAACGTGACGGTGCTCATGAGTGCAGCCAGTCCGGGCGAGCGGTTCGGGTCGGGGTGCGCTTGGGCGGGCGGGCAGCGACGGTGGCCAGCACGCCGGGCAACCATGCTGGCCGCGCCTCGATGCGGGCCAGCAGCTGGTCGGTGTAGGCAGTACGCAGGGCGCCGACGTCCGCGAAGCCCGGCTCGTCGACCAGCCATACCTCGGGTACCTCGGCCACGGCGGCGTGGATCAACTCGGCGGTGACCGTTCCGGCGAGCGCATAGTCGGCAGCCGCGACATCAGGGGCGAAACCCAGCAACGCATGCTCGGACGCGTCGTAGGGCTTCGCCGCGAAACCGGCACCCGCCCAGTTGTGGTGGAAGGTCAGTGTCGCGCCGTGGTCGATCAGGTACAGGTCGCGATGCCAGAGCAGCATGTTCGGGTTGCGCCACGACCGGTCGACGTTGCCGACGACGGCGTCGAACCAGATCACCCGGCCGGCCAACTCGGCGCTCACCGTCGCCCCAGGGGTGAAGTCCAGCGAGCCGGGCAGGTAGTCCGCCCCGAGGTTCCAGCCGCCGCTGGCGCGTAGCAGCGCCTGTACCTCCTCGTCGGGTTCAGCCGTACCCAGCACCGGGTCGACGGCCACGATGCTCAGGTCCGGCACGGGCAGTCCGAGCGCCCGAGCAAGATGGGCGCTGATCACTTCGGCGACCAACGTCTTGCGGCCCTGCCCGGCGCCGATGAACTTGACCACATAGGTGCCCAGGTCGTCGGCCTCCATCAGGCCGGGCAGCGAGCCACCTTCCCGCAGCGGCGTGACGTACCGGGTCGCGGCGACAACTGGGAGCACGACAGTGCAGCCTACGGCTCGGGTATCGCGCGGACAGGCCGTGCGCGATGATGCGCACGCCGCACTTCCGTCGGCCGAGGAGCAGGTATGCCCGAGATCCACACCGTCGCAGTGATCACCGCCAAGCCCGAGGCGGCCGAGCAGGTGGCCGACGCGATGCGCTCGCTGGCCGAGGCCACCCATGCCGAGCCCGGCTGCTTGCTCTACAGCCTGCACCGCGGTGCGCAGGACCCGAACGTCTTCGTCACCATCGAGAAGTGGGACTCGGCGGAGAGCCTGGAGCAGCACCTCGCCTCGCCACACGTCACCGCCACGATCGCCGCGGCACAGGACCTGCTGGCCGCCCCATTGCAGATCATCCCGGCCGTCGCCGTCGAAGCGGGCGATCCGGCCAAGAGCACGTTCTGACTGCCAGGTATGGCTTTCCGGCCTGCAAGACGCCGGTGGTAGCGTCGGCGCTCATCATCAACAGGCCCACCGACTCGCGGGGGACGCGACCGATTGGACTGGGGCGCGGTGTTCGTAGGCGAGACGGTGGCACCGTTTCGCCATCCAGACGTCGCATCGCCACTAGAAGTGCACTGCCCCGAATGCGACGGGCGGGGAACTGCGATGGCTCCCGCGTGGCAAGCCTGGCTGGTCGGCCGGGAACAGCTGCACCTGGAGCTGCACACGGCCGCCGGCCCCATCGAAGCCGCGATAATGGCGGCCCGGATCGACGAACACGCCTATCTCCCCCCGCCGGAGCCGCGCGAATGGACGTGCCTCAATTGCGACGGCGTCGGCAGCCTCCCGACCGCGCAGGGGCACGCGTTGCTGGCATTCCTGCAGTGCCATGACCGACGTGAGCCGCGCAAGCCATCCTGGCCCCCGTTCGAGCCCGACGAGCCGGCCGCGGCGCCCCGCCATCTGCGCCTCGACTGACCCGGTGTGCGTGCCGCCCTGCCCGGCCGGTAGGAGAGCAGGGTGAGCGACTCTCTCGAACGCACCCTGATCGCGCTCGACTTCGACGGCACGCTGGCCCCGATCGTGCTGAACCCTGCGACGTCCCGGCCGGTGGACGGCGCGGTCGAGACCCTGCAGGAGCTGGCCGGCGCAGGCGCGCAGGTCGGCGTGATCACCGGCCGCGACGCTCGCACCGTCATCGAGCTGGGTGGACTGGATCGTATCGACGGGCTGATCGTCGCCGGGCTGTACGGGGCCGAATGGTGGCAGGCCGGCGAGCTGGACACCGTGGACACGCCAGCCGCGATCGAGCGGCTGCGGGCCGCACTGCCCGACCTGCTCGCGGCTCACCACGTCGACCCGAAGATGTGGATCGAGGACAAGCGCCTCTCGCTGGTGGTGCACGCCCGCGCGACGGCCGATCCGGACGGCCAGCTCGCCGCGGTGCGGGCACCGATCGAATCCCTGGCCGCCGAGGTCGGGCTCTCGGTGGAGCCAGGCAAGCACGTGCTCGAGCTGCGCATCGACGGCCACGACAAGGGCCGAGCGCTGCGAGAGATGATCCGACGGACCGGCCGTACTCGGGTGCTCTTCGGCGGTGACGACCTCGGCGACCTGCCTGCGTTCGCGGTGATCGCCGACCTCGCTGCGGAGGGTGTCGATGCCTCGTCGGTCGCCGTTGTCTCCGCGGAAGCACCCGCTGTTGCCGAGGCAGCCGACCGAGTCGTGGGTAGCCCGGCCGAACTCGTCGAGTTGCTGCGCGACCTGTGCTGACCGAACGCTTTTGGCCGCCCAACCCCGGGGATGCCTTTGGGCGGCCAAAAGCGTTCGGTCAGGAGGTGCCCAGGGCGTCGAGCTGGGCCTGGAACCAGGCATCCGGCGGCAGGGATCCGGCCGCCAACCGCAACCGCTTCGCCCGCGCGGTGCGCTGCGCATCGGGCATCGATAGCGCGTGGTGCAACGCGTCGGCGGTCTGGTTGATGTCGAACGGATTCACCAGCAGCGCGTCGTCGCCGAGCAGGTCCGCGGCGCCGGCAGTGCGGGAAAGCACAACGGCCGGCTCGCCGTCGGCCAGCACGGCACCCTCGAGGACGACCAGGTTCATGCCGTCGCGGATCGGGTTCACGAACACGACGTCGGCCATCCGCAGCGAGGCGAGGGCGGCCGGGTAGTCCTGCTTGATCTCCAGGATGAGCGGCGACCAGTCCTCGTCCCCGAACTCGTCGTCGATCTCCTGCGCCAGCCGCTCGACGGCGGCGATGTACTCGCGGTACTCAGGCACGTCCTCGCGGGAGGGGTAATCGAAGACGGCGTGCACGACCTTGCCGCGCCAGTGCGGCCAGCGACGCAACAGCTCGCGGTAGGCCAGCAGCCCGCGGAAGACGTTCTTCGACAGCTCCGTCCGGTCGACCCGGCTGATCAGCTTCCGGTCCCCGACGATGTCGCGCAACTTGCGCATCGCCGCCTCGACGTCACGCCGGCCGCCGCGCTCGCGGATCTGATCGGTGTCGGTGGTCAGTCCGAACACCTTGACCCGGCCGCCGGGATGCTCACCGAGTACGTCGACGCAGCACTCCGCGAACTGATCGGCCCAGCCGCGGGTGTGGAACCCGAGCAGGTCAGCGCCCATCATCCCGTCGATGAGTGCGCGGGCGACGTCGTCGGGCAACATCCGGAAGTAGTCCGGCGAGACCCACGGCGTGTGGGTGAAGTGCCCGATGCGCAGGTCCGGTCGCAGATCGCGCAGCATCCGCGGCACCAACAGCAGGTGGTAGTCCTGAACCATCACCGTCGCGCCGTCAGCTGCCTCCCGGGCGATGGCGTCGGCGATCGATCGATTGAACCGGTCGTAGGCGCTCCACTGCCGGCGCCATTGCATGTCGAAGACCGGCGTGCGGGCCGGCGCGTACAGCATGTGCAGCAGGAACCAGAGCGTCGAGTTGGCTATGCCGTTGTAGGCGTAACGGAACGTCTGCGGGTCGATCGGCTGCATGACCACGTCGAAATCGCCGGCGAGGGCCTCAGCGATAGCGGGCACCTCCGACAGCCGCCCACCGGTCACCTGTTTGGCGATGGCCCGCTCACGCTCGTTCATCGCGGCGCAGATCCACACCGCATGCGGCGAAGCGATCAGTGCCGACTGCATGCCGCTGACCAGCCCGCCGCTGCCGCGGCTGATCTTGTCGTCACCATCGTCGGTCACATCGATCGACAGCGGTCCTCGATTCGACGCGACCACCAGCCGGGCCTCGCCGAATTGGTGCTCGTGCTCACTCTCGGTCACTTCATCACCCTGTCCGGGCGCGATCCGGGCTGTGCATCGTCCGGCATCGCGCCCACTCGACTGTGCCCTGCAAACCGGGCCTTGCGGCCGGCCGCGGAGGTGACCGGCGCTGGCCATACGACGTCCCGTGCGGTTCAGGGCCGTGTGCCGGCTGCCCCTCGAATGACGTGCCGGTCCACCGGTCGAACGACCGAGCGGGCCGCTAGGCAGCCGCAGTACCCCCTACTCTAGTTGCCGAACCTAGGGCCTGCCGACCCCGCCTCAGCTGCCGCCGTGGTGCCCACTGCACCCCATGCCCCGCTTCGCTACCAAGATCCCCCGGACGCGATCCACTAGGCTCGGCCATCGCATCCGCAGCCGTGAATGGCTGCCGCACCGCCCCGCCCTCGTAGCTCAGGGGATAGAGCGCCGGACTCCTAAGCCGGGCGTCGCGTGTTCGAATCACGCCGAGGGCACCGCTGGGAGCCCTGAATTGACTGGGGCATCGTCCTGAGCGACCGGACAATAGATCAGCTCAGGCGGGTAGATCCTGATCCA
>JBPCMU010000132.1:0-56699 GCA_051001975.1 Jatrophihabitans sp. | reverse complement strand
CTTCGATCCCGGTCCCTCGAGGAAGCGTGGTCAAGGAAATTGTCATATCGGGGAAGTCTCCATCCCCGCCCTCGGGTCACAGATTGTCAGGGGGCGAGTGCCTCAACCCAGGTTGACAGAGAGGGCCATCGATGGCTTCTTGAGTTCACCCCGGGCGGGGAATCCAGGGCTGGCTCCCGCTACTGCGACCTCCATCCGGTGCTGACGCAGCGCGTCACGGTGATCAACCGGGGGTCTGTCGACTAATCTCGGGATCGTGACGTCGCCTCCCGAGCCCGGCCAGAGCGCGCAGAAGTTCCGCGCACTTGTCGTTGAGGACGACGACGACATCCGCGCCCTGGTGGTCGGCCTGCTCCGGCAGATCGATTTCGATGTGCTCGACGTCAACCATGGGCGGGATGCACTCAACGCGGTTGCCGACTTCCAGCCCGACCTGGTCACTCTGGATCTCGGTCTGCCCGATCTCGACGGGGTCGAAGTGTGCCGGCAGATCCGGGCCCAGACAGACGCGTACATCATCATGCTGACGGCGCGGGCCGAGGAGATAGACCGGCTCATCGGCCTCGAGATCGGTGCCGACGACTACATCACCAAACCGTTCAGCCCGCGTGAGCTGCGCGCTCGCGTGCAGGCGATGCTGCGCCGTCCGCGGACCGGCGCTGCCGCTCGCCCGCCCGAACCTGCGGCGCGCGCCGACGTGCTGCCCGAGCCGGAGGGTGCTGAGACACTCCGGCTGGGCGACTTGGAGTTCGACCGGGAGAGCCGCACCGTGCTCCTCGCCGGCGACGAGCTCGAGCTGACCCGCACCGAGTTCGACCTGCTCGACATGCTGCTGAGCAACCCGCGGCGTGTCTGGTCCCGCGAGACTTTGCTGCGTGAGGTGTGGGGGACCGAGTGGGTCAGCGACGGGCACCTCGTCGAAGTGCATATGGCCAACCTGCGCCGCAAGCTGCGCGACGACCCGAAGCAGGCCCGTTACGTGCGCACCGTGCGCGGCGTCGGCTATCGCCTCGGCCCCGGCTGAGTTCGGTTTTCGATCCCGCACCACGCCACTGTTCGGTGGTCGTATCCGGGCGGCCGGTCAACCGAGGTCATCGGGGTTGCTGCGCCACGATCACGGTAGTCAAGAGTCACCGGAATTTCCGCTCTCACCGCCCGCGCTGTTCACGCGCGTGGGCGCATCTCATGCACAGTCCGGCCGCCGGCAGGATCTCCAGGCGCTCCAACGGGATCTCCGCAGCGCACGCCTCACACAGCCCATAGGTCCCGGCCTCGATACGTTCGACGGCAGCCTTGATCTCGGACAACGCGTTCCTTGCCGCGGCCCTGAGCGCATCACTGACTTCGCCGCGAGGGTCGTCCACTGAGACCCATGAACCTCGCGACGTAGCTGAATCCAACTTGGTGAGTTGTTCGATGCGGAATCCGCGCTGTTCCTCGAGGGCGGCAGCGAACTCGGTCAACTGACTGGTGATCGACTGCTGGTGCGCACGGGCGACCGTGCGAGTGATGGCGGTCATGAGTGCTCCTTCGGAACTTGTCGCGCGACTGGCGGCCGGCTTTCGTCCGGCTTCGCGAATTGGCATGGACAGAGGTGGCGATGAGGAAGCTGACAGATCCGTCCGCTGGCAAGGTGGGTGAATCCGCACCGGCCATCGACCGCGGCGGAAAAGTTCGTGGACGAGTTGTGCAGATCCAGTCGGCTCGGCTTCACGAGCAGGATGGTCACGAGACGCGCCCGCCCAGTACCACGAAGAGCGCGAGAATCGCCAATGCGTTCACAGCGATCACGACCTCTTCATCCGGTGCTTCTCGTCTTCCCTGGCTGAACCCAACGGTGCCCGTCTCGCGGTGGCGTCGTCAGGGCTCTCGTCGGCCAGATCCGATACCCTGCGGTTGCCGGGCATCGGCAACGATGACTGGATCGCCGCCTGCACGACGTACGAGTGGTGAGGCGAACTCGAGAGATCGTAGGCATCCACATGGCCACCACCCGACCGCCCCGACCGCCGCAGCGTGCGCCGCGGTACGAGGATCCCGAAGACTGGTTGGTGTCGGTTGCCGAGGCGGCCGCCACCGCCAGTCGGGCGCCGGTCGAGCTGCTCGGGGAGTATCTGCCGATGCTGGCCAGGGCGGCCATCCAGGGCCGCCGACCTGTGCCGTCGGAGCTCGCAGCGGTGCGCGACTCAGGTCGGCTCGCCGCCGAACAAGGAGTCGGCGCCGGTCAGGCAGTCGATCTCTACCTTTCCGCGGCCTGGCGGTTGTGGCGCGAACTACCCATGATCGTGCGTTCCCGCGATCGGGAAAAGGTACGTGCGGCTGCCGAGGCGGTGCTGCGGGTTCTCGATGACTCGGTCGGCGCGCTGGTCGACGGGCATCAGTCCGCCCGGCGGGACATGATCAGATACGAGGAAGCATTGCGACGTGAATTCGTCGACGATCTACTCCGCGGCGATGCCGACGTCGCCCGGATGGTCGAGCGTGCGGAAACCTTCGGCCTCGACCTGAGCACACACCACCACGTCGCTCTCGCCGCGTCGAGATCTGCCGACGTCGAGCTCGACCGAGCCGCGATTGTCGTGGAGCGTGCGATCGTCGATCGCTTCGGTGATCGAGACGTACTGGTCGCGACCAAGGACGGCCGGGTCGTTGTCCTGGTGCCCGGCTCTGCACCATCTAGCTCGAGGACAAGTGCTCTCGACACGAGCCGGATGATCCAGGCCGAGCTCGCGCGAGTGGGGTCCGTCGACTCATGGCGGGTAGCGACGGGCCGAGCGTTCCCGGGTGTCTACGGCATCGCTCGTTCGTACGAGGAGGCTCGCGAATCGGTGACCTTGGCCGAGCGGCTCAAGCTTGACGAACCGGCCGTCGATGCGCGTCACCTGCTCGTCTATCGCGTTCTGGGTCGAGATCAAGCTGCGATCACCGACCTCGTCCGTGACGTGCTGGGCCCGCTGACACAGGCACGCGGCGGCCCCCGTCTGCTGCTGGACACGTTGGTGGCGTATTTCAGCGTCGGCGACGTTGCCACCGCAGCCGCCGCACGGCTCGACGTCTCCGTCCGCACCATCACCTATCGGCTGGCGAAGATAGACGCACTCACCGGATACCGCGCAACGAATCCAGATCAGCGCTTTGCTCTCCATGCAGCCGTGCTCGGCGCCCGGCTCATGGACTGGCCCGAACGCGCCCTTCCCGATAGCCCCTGAGGCCGGCTGCCGGGAGTCGAGCGAGCTGGTTTGCCGATGGTCGGCAACCGCACCCTGCCGGCGCTCAGCCGGCGCGGCGGCCGCCGCCGCGGGTGCGCAGGTAATCCGACACGACGTACTCGCCGAGCGCTCCGGGCTTGGGCAGTAGCACCCGCCCGCCATTGCGCCGCCCGACCTCGGACATGAAGTCGACCAGCTCCGGGTCGTCGTCCAGCATGAAGACATTGATGGTGGCGCCTCGCCGGGTGCAGCGCTGCACCTCGGCAAGAGTCGCGGCGATCGTCTCGGCAGTGGGCGGCCAGGCGAAGACGGCGTAGCCGTCCGGAGTGAGGTGCGCGGTCGGCTCACCGTCGGTGATGACCAGGATGACCGGCTCGGAGCCGGGGTACCGGTCGAGATACCGGCGGGCCATCATCAGCCCGTGCTGCAGATTGGTGCCCTGCACCCGCTCCCATTCGTGCCCGACCAGAGCGGCTGGCGACATCGTCCGGGCGTAGTCGCTGAAGCCGATGATCTCGATGTGGTCCTGCGGGTACTTCGTCGAGATCAGGCTGTGCAGCGCGAGCGCCGTGGTCTTTGCCTCGCCCCACGTGCCTCGTAGATGCATCGAGAACGACATGTCGACCAGCAGCGCCACGGCAGCACTGCTGCGCCGCTCGGTCTCGGCGACGGTGAAGTCGTCTGCGGTGAGTGACACCCGGCCGCCGGAGCGCCGGCCCTCGGACACCTCGCGGAGCACCGCATTGCGCACGGTGGCACTGACGTCCAAGGGCTGCTCATCGCCGTACCGCCACGGCCGGGTGCTGCCGGTGAGGTCGCCGGCCGGTCCGGCATCGCGTGCGTCGTGCGCACCGGTTCGGCGCGCTTGCAGGTCGGCGAACACCCGGCGCAGTGCAACCGCACCCATCCGGCGCATTGCCCGCGGCGTCAGCGTCAGCCCACCGCCGGAGCGGTCGACGTACCCCTGCTGCTGCAGTTCCTTCTCCAGTCGGCGCAGGGCGTCGACGTCCTCGACGGCGCGGCGGCCGAGCGCACGCTCGACCAACTCCTCGTCGATATCACCCAGCGACGCACCCGGGTAGTCCTGGCCGAGCTGCGCCGCCAGCTCGTCGAGATCGGCCAGGTCCGCCAGAGCGGCGGTGGCGTCGGCGAATCCTTGCCCCGGCTGATTGCCCTGCACGCCCTCCGAACTGTCCCACCGCAGGTCGGGACGGGCCGCGCGCAACCCGCGCTGCAGCCGGCCCAGCTCGTCGGCGAGACCAGCCTGGCTCAGGCTCTGCGACATCAGGTTGGACAATTCACCGCGCTGCTGTGCCGTCAGCGAGTTCATCAGGCGTTCGGCGGCGGCGGCGCGACGGGCCAGCGAGTCGATCAGCTCGTCGAGGTTGCTCGGGTTGTCCGGGAAGAACTCGCCGTACTGCTGCATGAACTGCTCGAACTGCTCCGGGGTGTGCTCACCGCGGGCGTCGGCATCGAGCATGTCGTTCAGCGACCGCATCATCTCTGCCATCCGCGCCATGTCTTCCGGCGACGCATTCTGCAGAGAATCGCGCATCCCGGCGAACTGCGCGTCCAATACCTCGGTGCGCAGCATCTCGTTGATCTGCTCGTAGCGTTCCGCGGCTTCCGGCGAACGCCACGGGTACTCGCTCAACTCGCGGACTGCGCGAGACGTGTCTCTTGGCAGTGAGTCCAGCTCGGCCTCGGCCATCCGCGCTGAATCGTCCGGGTCCGGGAACAGCGCCTGTCGCTCGAGCTCGACAGCCTCGTCGAGCAACTCGCGGACCTTGTCCAGGGTGCCGGTCAGCGAGGTGTCCCGACGCTTACGCTTGGCCTCCTCGCGCACCGCGCGGCGCAGCGAATCGAGCCCACGACGATCCTTGTCGCCCTGACTGAGCAGCCGGTTCATCGCCTCGCGGGGTGATTCGCCGGCGAGGACGCGCTCGGCCAGTTCGTCGGCAGCAGCGCGCACGTCGAACGGTGGCTCCAGCGGATCGGGGCCACCGTGCCAGGGGCCGTAGCGGAAGCTCATCGCTGCGAGCCCGCGGAATGCTCAGAGGTAGCCAAAGCCGATCACCTGTCCTTCGTCGATCACGCCGCCGAACACCGATCCCCCGTAGCTGGACAGGCCACGGACCAACGGGTCGACGCAGTTCTCGGCCGGTCCGAGTGGGATGCCCATCGATCCCTCGCCGGTGCCGCCCCACTTGCCCTGCAAACCGATCATCTCGGGGTGCCGCTGGAAGAAGCTGGGATCCGTGGCAGCCAGCACCAGCCGGATTCGCCAGGTTTTTCGGCTGAACATTTGGTCGCTCTGGTGGTAGGCCTTCGTCACCACGGCCCGTCGCAGCTCGTTCCACCCGATCTGGAACGGCGTCTTCTTGGCCTGCATCGCGATGTAGCCGGGCGCGATGATGATGGTGCGCAGCCCGCCCATCGACGCGCCGATGCGTGCAGAGAGCGAGCCGCTGGCAATCGGGATCACGTACGGCTGGCCGGATCCGGCCGGATCGGCGCCACCCGGTGCGGCCGGCGCCCCGTATTGCTGCGGCGGAGCTTGCGGCGGGTAGTAGGGCTGCTGCGGCGGACCGGCCGGCCACGGTTGGTTCGGATACTGAGTCATCGCGTCATCACCTCGCCGGGAAGGTACCCACCGTCAGGCGCCGTAGACACTGCGCCCGCCGGAGGAGTCCTTGGCCAGTCGACGGTTGAGGTGTAGCCCTTCCAGTGCGAACTCGACGGCTGCCGCCGCCAGGCCGACTGCGGCGGGGCCTTCGCCGACGCCGCCAGGCTCGAGCTTGTCCAACAGGACGGAGAGGTCCGGGATGGCACCGAGCTGGTCGAGCAGCTGCTCGGCCGGCACGTCGTCCCCGGTCTCCACCAGCAGGCCCTCGTCGAACTTGTCCTGCAGGCCACGCATATCGATCCCGGCCAGCCGCGAGCGGTAGGTCGCCGCGATGGATCGGCGCAGCAGGTGCTCGAGCACCTCCTGCTCACGGCCTTCGGTGGTGCCGTCGCTGTCGTCGAACTCGACCTTGCCTCGGCACGCCGCGACGACCGAGGGCAGGTCCGACACCCGGGCCACTGCCGCCGGTTCGCCGGTACGAGCGGCGCGACGCACCGCCGACGCTGCGACCGTCTCCAGGGCCGCGATCGCGAACCGCGCCGACACGCCGGAGCGCTGGTCGACCTGCGGCGCGTCACGGACCGAACGGGCGAACCGGCCGACGACCTCGAGGATGTGATGCGGCACGAGCGGCGCATTGAAGGCGCCGCCACCCTGCTCGGGTCGCAAGCTCCCCTCGGCGTCCCACAGCACCGCCGCTTCCTGCGCGACGAGGCTCAGTTCGTCATCGAGGTCCAGCGGGTAGTGGGTGCGCACCTCGCTGCCGAACCGGTCCTTCAGCGGAGTAATGATCCGGCCCCGGTTGGTGTAGTCCTCGGGGTTGGCGGTGGCGATGAGCAGCAGGTCCAACGGCAGCCGGAGCTGGTAGCCGCGGATCTGGATGTCCCGCTCCTCGAGCACGTTGAGCAGCGCGACCTGGATGCGCTCGGCCAGGTCGGGTAGTTCGTTCACCGCGAAGATGCCGCGGTTGGTCCGTGGCACCAGGCCGTAGTGCACCGTCTCGGGATCGCCCAACGCGCGTCCCTCGGCCACTTTGATCGGATCGACGTCGCCGATGAGGTCACCGACCGACGTGTCCGGGGTGGCCAGCTTCTCGCCGTACCGCTCGCTGCGGTGCTTCCAGCGAATCGGCGTCGCGTCGGCGAGCTCTGCGGTCAGCCGCTGGCACGCCCGGCACACCGGAGCCAGCGGGTGGTCGTTGATCTCGCACCCCTCGACGACCGGCGTCCACTCGTCGAGTAACCCGACCAGGGTGCGCGCCAGACGGGTCTTGCCCTGGCCTCGCTCACCGAGCAACACGAGGTCATGACCGGCCAGCAGCGCGCGCTCGATCTGCGGGGTCACCGTGTCGTCGAATCCGACGATGCCGGGCAGCGACGACTCGCCGGCCGCCAGCCGGGCGATGAGGTTCTCCCGGATCTCTGACTTCACCGATCGGTAGGTGTCGTGGGGTGCACCCAGCGCGCGCAGCTCGCCGAGAGTGCCGGCCGCCGGCGCAGCGGAAACGGGCGATGCAGTCATGGGTCTCCGATCAGGGGGTTCGGTGCCCAGCACTCCCGGGCACCAGTGCTTCCCTTCGACGCTACGACTGCCGTGCAAATCCCGACCACTCAGACGGCGGGGGTCTGCCCGGACAGGATCGTGGCGAACAGATCGGTATCGATGTTGCCGCCGGTCTGGATGACCGCGATCCGCCGCCCGGCGACCGCCCCGCGTTCACTCAATGCACCGGCCAGGGCGATGGCGCCGGAGGGTTCGGCAGCGTTGTGAGTCGCTGCGAAGAGAATCCGGGTGGCCTCGGCGGCAGCATCCTCGCTGACGGTCACGATGCGTTCGGCGCCTCGCAGCATCCGGCTGATTGCGGTCTCGTCCGGTGTCCGGCAAGCCACCCCGTCGACGAAGGTTTCGGCCGTCGGCGTGGTGCGGACTTCGCCGGCCGCGAACGACAGCGCGGTGGCCGGTGCCTGCTCGGACACGACGCCAACGATCTTGGTGTCGAGCCCCATCGCGTCGCGGGTCCCGATCAGGCCGCAGACGCCGGAGCCCATCCCGACCGGTACGTAGACGGTGTCCAGATCCGGCACCGCGGTGAACAGTTCGTAGGCATAGGTCGCCACTCCGAGCACCAGATCCGGGTGGAAGGACGGCACCAATTCCATCCCCCGCTCGGTGGCCTGTTCGGCGGCGTGCTCCCGGCTGGCCTGGAAGTCGTGGCCGGACTCGACGACCTCGGCGCCCAGCGCGCGCATCGACGCGTTCTTGTCAGGGCTGTTGCCGTGCGGAACCACGATCACTACCGGCACGCCGCGTTCCCGGCCGGCGAAGGCGAGGCTCTGCCCATGGTTGCCGCGAGTCGCCGAGATGATGCCCGGTGGCGGGCTGTCGGGCGGGGTACGGGCCAGCAGCCGGTCCACGTACAGCAGTCCGCCGCGCACCTTGAAGGCGCCCACCGGCGTGTGGTTCTCGTGCTTGACCCACACCTGCGCGCCGACCTTCACGTCCAGCAGCGGCCAGCGGTATTGCGGAGTCGGCGGTACCCAGCGCCCGACAAGCTCGGCAGCGGCCTGCAGTTCGGTGAGGGTGAAATCCACGCGTCGATTCTGTCAGCGCACGGCGAGCGGACGCCGGTCCAATTCGGCAACAGCGGCCGGTTCGCGCACAGCGAGGACGACCCTCGCCTGATTGCGGAGCGCGACCAGGACGCCGTAGCTCGCGAGCGCCACCGCGATCGCCCCTACCGCGTCACTGGGTCGGTGCCATCCGGCGATGACGGTGGCCACCGACACCGCACCGATCCACACCCAACCGAGCAGGAGCACCGTTGGACGCAGCACAGCGGGCACGACGATGGCCAACGCCAGCATGGAGGCGGCGGCGAGCGACACGTGCCCGCTGGGGAAGCTGTTGCCGGCGTCGTCCACGCCGGGCAGCAGTTGTGGGCGGACCAGCAGCGACTTGAGCAGATGCGCCAGCAGCGTTGCGCAGGCCAGAATGGCGAGGGCGGCAGAAACGTCGAGCCATCGCTGCTGCGCTGCGCCGAATCCGATCACCAGCACGACCGCGACGAGCAACAACGTTGACGCAGGGATCGCCAGCGGCCATGAGGTGAACGTCCCCGCTCCGGTATCCGCCGCCATTCGCAGCGTCGACTGCAGGATGTCGTCGTCGATGACCTTCCCAGAGGTGGTGCGTACGAACACGACGTAGCACATGATGGCGAGCACGGCACAGGCCGCCGCAAGCATGAGGGGACGGCGCGTCTCCGAGGTCGCTGCGGTGGAATCCATCATGCTGACCAGCCTGCCGGGCAGATGTGCGGGTCCCGTCGGCGTCTCGTCATGAGCCGGTGACACTTTGTTCCGGCGTCGGCGGAGTTACGAGACGAGGCCGAACAGGCGGTGGTCCTGACCAATCGACGTAGCTCATCGTGATTATCCGAGTTCGCGCGCTAGATCAGGCCGGCTCAGCGGTCGGACGAGGTGTCCACGCTGGCCGTGCACCGCCGTGAGCGGACTGGAACGACGCCGGCCACGGCTTGTGGCCGTCTCCGGGATGACCCGAAGTCACCTCAACGGGGTGGTCGGTGCCGAATGGATCGACGACGCCGCGCGCTGATGGACCTCGATTCGCTCGCCGTCGGGGTCGGTGATTGTGACATGCGGCGCCTGTGCCTCGGGCTCCTCGGTCACCTCGTAGCCCAGACCCCGCATCCGGGCCACGAATTCCTCGAGCGGCTCGGAGGTCTTGAAGCTGAGGCCGTTGCGGTCGGGCGACTGCCCGGGCGCACCGATGGCGTGAAGTCCGATGATGCCCGAATCGGTGCCGGCCCGGAGCTCGCGCCAGCCGGACGCGGTGGCAGCGGTGACGAACCCGAGCCGCTGGAAGAACGCCTCCCAGTGATCCAGGTGCGGGGTGAAGAACACCGCCACCACGTCGACGATGAATCCGCCGGACGGGCCACCTGGCATGTGCTCGGTGTAGCCGTAGGAGTCGGTCATTGGCTCGTTGACGCTGATTTCCGCCCCCGGGCCAGCGACAGTGGCCCGACGCCCGAAAGACTCGTCCCACCAGCGGGCCGGCAGACCGTCCAAGGCGAGCGCCTCGGCGGATATCGGTGAGGCCCAAGAACAGGTCCAGCAGCGCCTAACGTCCTGTAGGCCGATTCGCCAGCGAGACACTCAGGCATGTGTATCGTCATCATTCGATGCTCATTGACGTGCCTGGAGGCCGATATGAGAACTACCGTTGCCCTGGACGATGATCTTGTCCTGGAAGCTCAGCGGCTGACGGGGATCAATGAGAAGGGCGCGCTGGTTCGACAGGCACTGGGTGCATTGATCGAACGCGAGAGCGCCCGGCGGCTGGCTCGGCTTGCAGGCAGCGAGCCGGGCGCGACGGCGGTCCCGCGCCGGCAGACGACGCCTGCGTGGTCCTTGTCGACACCTCGGTCTGGATCGACCATCTCCGTGGCGGTGGCCCGGAGCTCGCGTCGCTACTTCAGGTCGGCCAGGTTCTCGCCCACCCCTGGGTGACCGGTGAAATCGCGCTCGGCCATATCTCGCGGCGCAGCGAGATCCTTGGCCTGCTCCGCAATCTCCCGCAGGCGAAGTCTGCGACAGAAATCGAGGTGCTGACTCTGATCGAACGCCATCAGCTGTTCGGTCTCGGTATCGGGTACGTCGACGCACACCTGCTGGCCGCAACGATGCTCACGGCCGATGCCCGGTTGTGGACGCGCGACAAGCGACTCGCGACGGTCGCTGCGCAACATGGACTCGCCGGCGGCAACGGGCAAGCGCCTTAGGCAGGCGAGGACGAACATGTGCTGCGAGCGTCATAGGCCCGTTCGAATTCCTCCGACCGCGCGTCGAATCGGACCTTCGGGACTGATGTCGCGAGGTCGCCCGGTGCGGGCCTCGACAGGTGGCTCGAGCCGTCGACACATGGCAGTGTTCATCGAATGAGCCGGTCGGACCGCATTGATGCCCTCGATGCCCGACTGCTGCGCGAGTTCGCTGCCGCACCTCGGGTCGGCGTCCTCGAGCTTTCCCGGCGCCTCGGCGTCGCCCGGGCGACCGTCCAATCCCGCCTCGATCGACTGGTGGAGCGCGGTGTCATCGACGACTTCGCGCCGCGGCTGTCCACCGAGGCGCTCGGTTACGACGTGACCGCGTTTGCCACCCTGGAGATCCGGCAGGGTCGCGGCCAAGACGTGTTGGACCACTTGAGCGGCATCCCGGAAGTGCTCGAGGTGCACACCATCACCGGCCTCGGCGACATGCTGTGCCGGATCGTGGCGCGCTCCAACTCAGATCTGCAGCAGGTCATCGACAGCGTGGTGGGTCACGACGCGATCGTTCGCACGTCCACTTCGGTTGCGATGTCCAACCCGATCGGGTTCCGGGTGCTGCCCCTGGTGCAGCTCGACGAATCGGAGCGGTAGCGATCAGCCAGTGAAGGGAACGGCGTTCAGCAAGGTCAGCTTGATGGTCGATCCGCTCGGCGCCTCGTAGGACACCGTCTCGCCTTCCTTCGCGCCGTCCAGTGCGGCGCCCAGCGGCGACTTCGGCGAGTACACGGTCAGATCCGTGGTGCCTGCCTCTTCGCGCGAGCCGAGCAGGAACGTCTCGGTGTCGTCGTCGCCCTCGTACCGCACGGTGACCACGGTGCCGGTGCCCGCGGTGCCTTCGGCGATCGGCGGGTGGCCGATCTTGGCAACCCGGAGCATCTCCTGCAACTGCACGATGCGGCCTTCCTGCTTGGCCTGCTCCTCGCGCGCGGCGTGGTAGCCGCCGTTCTCCTTCAGGTCGCCCTCCTCGCGCCGGGCGTTGATCTCCGCCGCCATCGCCGGGCGTCCCTCGATGAGGTCCTCGAGCTGTGCGGAAAGTCGGTCATAGGCTTCCTGGGTCAGCCAGGTGGTGGCTTCGGCCATGGCGATATCACTCCTGTCCGTGCGGGGTTCGGCGCGCGAGGTGCGGCGTGCTGAGACGCCTCGGCCGACTGTCGTCGTGCTGACGATGAAGCGGCAAAGGTAACACCGCGGTCGGACCTAGCGCCAAGCGAACGCAGCAAAACCGCCCCGCCAGCGGCGGGGTGGGAAGGGATCGGCAAGAATGGACGTCGTGCCCGAACAGCTACGCCTGATGTGTGTCCACGCCCATCCCGACGACGAGTCGAGCAAGGGTGCGTCGGCGATGGCGCGCTACGTCGACGAGGGCGTGGACGTGCTCGTCGTGACGTGTACCGGCGGCGAACGAGGCGACATCCTCAATCCGGCGCTACAGGGCCGGCCGGAGATCGAGGCGAACATCGCGTCGATCCGGCGCGAGGAGATGAATCGGGCGCGCGCGATTCTCGGGGTGCGGCAGGAGTGGCTGGGTTTCGTCGACTCCGGGCTGCCCGAAGGGGACCCGTTGCCGCCGTTGCCGGAGGGCTGCTTCGGGCTGGTTCCGCTGGAGCAGGCAACACCGCGCCTCGTCGAGATCGTGCGCCGCTTCCGCCCCCACGTGATGACGACCTACGACGAGAACGGCGGGTACCCGCACCCGGATCACATCATGTGCCACAAGGTCTCGATGGCTGCATTCGACGCGGCGGCCGATGCGTCGGCATATCCGGACCTTGGCGACGCCTGGCAGACGCTGAAGGTCTACTACGACGTCGGGTTCAGCCGGGGTCGGTTCGAGGCACTGGACGAGGCGATGACCGCGCACGGTCTCGAATCGCCGTTCGCGGAGACCCGCAAGCGCTGGGCCGAGCGGGCAGACAAGATGCGCCCGCCGAACATCACCACCCGGGTGCCCTGTGCGGATTGGTTCGAGCGGCGCGATTCGGCGTTGCTGGCGCATGCCACGCAGGTGGACCCGAAGGGCGGCTTCTTCCAGGTGCCGCTGGCGATCCAGAAGGCAGCCTGGCCGACCGAGGACTTCGAGCTGGCCAAGGCGTCGATCGAGACGTCGCTGCCGGAGGACGATCTCTTCGCCGGCGTCCGGGAACTTGTGACCACATGATCGTCTTGGCCGGCGATGACACCGACAAGGCTGCGCCGCTGGGTCTGCTCGTCCTCGTGGTGCTCTGCGTCGCCTGCTACTTTCTGTTCAAATCGATGTCTGGGCATCTGCGCAAGGTCCGCGACGAATGGCCGGACAGCACCCCGGAGCCACCGGCGGGGGTCGGGACCGACGTCGAGGAGCCGACCGCGAACGGGCCGACCGCGGACGCGTCTGCCGCGGCCGAGGAGTCGGTTGAGGGGTCGGCCGACCCGCCGGCCGCGTCGCCTGAGCCGTAGCGGTCGGCAAGTATCCGGACGGTCGCGGCGACGCGCGCCCGCAGCTCGTCCGGCGCCAGCACCTCGACCTCGTCGCCGAGTTGTAGCAGTGCATGCAGGCCGTGCTCGATCGATTCGATCGGTACCTGGGTCGTCACCCATCCGTTCGGATCGACGTCGGATGCTTCTGCGCTGGCTACCGCAGCGGGGATACGCCCGAGTAGGAAGCTGAGCTGCCGCGCTCGTGGACCGAGTCGCACCGTCGCACGGTCGCGGTAGATGCGGCGGGCGTAGTTGGCCTGGTAATCCGCCCAGAAGGTGTCCAGCATCCACCCGTCCGGACGGATGATCTTCTGCTCACCGGAGCTGGCCGACAGCACCCGGGAGATCCGGTAGGTGCGGGCCGGGGCGATGGTGGTGCCGTGCTCGGACGGCGCCGCGGCGAGGTACCAGTGGCCCGCCTTCAACACCAGGCCCAGTGGCGCGACAGTGCGATCGACGGGCTCCAGGCGCCCGGTGCGCTGGTAGCACATGGTCAGCTCTCGTTCGGTCCATACCGCGTCCGCGACGGTGGCCAACTGCGGCGGCGCCTCGGGTTCGGCCAGCCACCCGGGAGCGTCGAGCAGGAAGCGCTCGCCGACCTGACTTGCCCGGGTGCGCAGTTCGGCAGGGAGGGCGGCGAGGAGTTTGAGCTGGGCCGCCGCGAGCACGCTGCCCAGCCCGAGCTCGGCGGCCGGCCCAGGCAGTCCCGCGAAGGCAAGCGCGCCGGCCTCATCGTCACTGAGGGCACTGACCGTGCCGCGGAACCCGTCGACCAGTCGGTAGCCACCGGATCGGCCACGCACCGAGTACACCGGAACGCCCGCTGCGCCCAACGACTCGAAGTCCCGGTAGATGGTGCGCAGGGATACCTCGTGCTCGGCGGCGAGTTGCGCGGCGCTCACCTGGCCGCGAACCCGCAACGCCAGCAGGATGGCCAGCAATCGGCTCGCACGCATGTCGCCAAGGATGGCAGAAATACCTGACGTAGATCGGCAGGTATAACTGGGACCGTCCTGCGTACCAACCACGAAGGAGTCCGCTGATGAGCACCGAGCAGACCGTTCCCTCCAGCGTCACCGTGAGCGACTGGAGCGAGGAGCCGTACCCGGCCACCGACGAGATGCCCAAGGTCTCGCTGGCGAGCTGGCACACCAGCTACGAGGGCGATCTGGCCGGCACCGGCGAGGTGCGGCTGTTGCTGACCTACACCGCTGGCGACAGCGCGGATCCGCACACGCTCGAAGCCGACTACGTCGGCTACGAGAAGATCGAGGCGACGGCCGGCGAGCGACGCGGCAGCTTCGTGCTGCGGATGCGCGGGTCGCACGGCAAGGACGGTGCGAGCGGTGCCGGCGAGATCGTGGCCGACTCGGGCACCGGCGATTTCGCTGGGGTCTCCGGAACGTACGAAGCAACCGCGACCGCGATGACCTATCCCGTCACCTTCACATTCAGCTGACGGCGCTGGCAGGCTGACGACCATGCCGACGAAGAGCGTTGAGGTGAGCCGCGAACGGGTACTCGCCTACCGGTTCGCGGCCCACCAGTTCGACCGTTCGGCGAAACACGTCAAGGAGCTGCGGGTGCTGAGCGTCGGAATCCAGGACAGTGCAGACTCGGCCGGGCTGATCGTCGACGCTCGATTGCCGGACGGGGCCGGTGACTGGGATCCGGCTGTCGACGCGTCGCTCGGCCTGGCCTGGACGCTGCGCGGCTCGCCGCACCTGCACTGGCGCGCGGACCTCGACCGGCTGGGCGCCGCGCTCTGGCCGCTGTCCGAGGCCGACGCGGTGACCCGGCTGGCTCGGACCGGCCTCGAGATGAAGAAGCAGGGCATCTCCGCGCTCGACAGCTTTGCCGAGAGCGTCCAGGTGATGCGCAAGACCATAGGCAAGGCGATGTCCAAGGCAGCGGCGAGTACAGCCGTGACGAAGGCTGCGCCGTCGATCGTGAGCAGCTACTGCCGCGGTTGCGACGCGACTCACGTGTCGGATCTGGTGCTGCGGCAAGCGAGCTTGCCGGCCGGTATCGAGCTGGAAGTCGGGACTTCCCCGCCGGTGCTGCGGCCCCGTCCGAAGGCGCACAAGACGCACGCGTTCGGACGCGCTGCGTTCGCCGACCTGGTGCGCGCCTACCTGCAGCTCAACGGTCCGGCGTCGGCGAGCGAGGTGGCCTGGTTCCTCGGCGCCCGGCGGATCGACGTCGATGCGCACTGGCCGGATGACCTCGCGGTTGTCAGCGTGGACGGCCGCGAGCGGTGGCTACCGGCCGGGGCCCTGGCAACACTGCGCCGGGCGAAGACGGCCGGCCCGAGTGTGCGGCTGCTGGCGCCGTTCGACGTCTACATGCAGACCAGCGATCGTGAGTTCCTGGTGCCCGGCGCCGCGGAGCGCAAGGCACTCTGGCCGGTGCTCGGCCGGCCCGGCACGGTGCTGGTGGACGGCGAGGTGCTCGGCCTGTGGCGGCCGAAGAAGACGGGCAAGAAGCTGGCTATCGCGGTCACCGCCTTCGGACCGCTCACCGCGAAGACGAAAGCGCTCGCCGAGGACGAGGCGGCCCGGGTCGCCTCCGTCCGAGGAGCCACCGACATGACCATGAGCTGGACCTGATCCAGCGGCCCGTTTCGGCCAGGGACGGATGGTGAGCGGCCGCGGTTGGTGAGACCTAACCCGTTCGGTGCGGGTCGTCGCGAACCCTGCCGCGACCGGCCTTGATCCGCGAGCGATGCACCTTCGCATCCACCCGTCGGGCTCGCGCGGCCCGGGATGGCCTGGTGGCCCGCCGTGCCGGTGCCGGCGGCTGCAGGCCATCCTGCAACCGGGCGGCCAACCGGTCCCGGGCGGCAAGTCGATTGCGCAGCTGGGCTCGGTGCTCGGAGGCCACCACCAACAGCGCGCCGTCGACCAACGCCGCGCCCAGTCGGGCCAACAGGTGGTCCCGCTGATCGGGCCGCAGCGCCCGTGAGGCAGCCACGTGGAAACGCAGCTCCACTCTGCTGTCTGCGGTGTTGACAGATTGCCCGCCCGGCCCGGATGAGCGGCTGAACCGTTCCACCAGCTCGTCGGCGGGGATCACCAGCCCAGCCGGCAGCCCGCGGCCTGGCGGTAGCACCAGGTCGCCGCTCGGGTCCGACCGCGGGCTCATGCCGTCCATGGTGCCGTGCCCGGCCAGCACATTGTGGAACCTAGGGTGGGAGCGGTGCGGGTGGCGGACGGACGGTCGGCGGCGCGCGAGTGGGTCACCGAGCACGTTGCCGGGCAGGGGGACTTCCGCGGCGCGTTCTTCACCGGCTCAGCCGCTGCCGCAACAGACGACGAAGTGCTGCCGCCCACGTCCGACGTGGACGTGACTGTCCTGCTCGCTACCGACGCCGCACCGCCCAAGCTCGGCAAGGTGTGCGCGGACGGTGTGCTGCTCGACATCACCTTCTTGCCCTTCGACGCCGTCGCCGATGCCGACGCGGTCGCGGGCAACTACTACCTCGCGCCGAGCTTCCGCCACGGTCAGCTGATTGCCGATCCGACCGGGCGGTTGCGCGCCGTGCAGGATCGGATCGCTCCGCGCTTCGCCGCGCCCGACGAAGTGTGGCGGCGCAGCGAGCATGTATTCGGCCTTATGACGTCGCGACTCGGCGCGCTGAACACGTCACTGTCATGGCATGAGCTGGTGATGTCGTGGATGTTCCCGACCAGCCTGGCCACTCAGGTGGTCCTCGTCGCCGCGCGCCGGGCGCCCACCGTGCGGCGCCGCTATCTCGCCGCGGGTGCCGTCCTCACCGCACTCGACCACGCTGACTACTACGCGACGCTGTTGCGGCAGCTCGGCTGCGCTGACTGCGACCCGGTCACCGTACAACGTCATCTCGACGAACTGGCCGTCGTGTTCGACGAAGCCGCAGCGGTTGCTCGCACGCCGTTCTTCTTCTCCTCGGACGTCACCGTCGAGGCCAGACCCATCTCGATCGACGGCAGCCAGGACCTGATCGACAGCGGCGACCACCGGGAAGCGGTGTTCTGGGTGGTCGCGACATTCGCGCGCTGCCTGCAGATCCTTGACGCGGACGCGCCGCCCAGATATCAGCGGGCCGATGCGCTGTTCCGGCACGCGGTTGAGGAACTGCTTGGTCTTGTCACGCCCACCGAACTGTTGGCCCGACGCGACATGGTGCAGGTCGAGCTCCCGATGCTGCGCCGAACGGCGGCGCACCTCGAGACCGCTACGGAGTAGCCGGCGTGGCTTGCACCTCACGCATCCATGCCGTCACCGCATCAGGGTCACGCGGCAGTGACTCGGAGAGGTTCACCGGGGCGCCATCGGTGACGAGGATGTCGTCCTCGATGCGTACACCGATGCCGCGCAGCTCGGCCGGCACCGTCTCGTCATGGGCTTGGAAGTAGAGGCCGGGCTCGACGGTGAGGACGTAGCCGGCGTCGAGCGAACCCTTATAGACCTCGGTACGTGCCTCGGCGCAGTCATGCACGTCTATGCCGAGCATGTGCGACGTGGCGTGCAGCGTGTAGCGACGGTGCAGCCCGGCGCCCGGCCGCTCGACGTCCGACGCGCACGAGACATCCGCGGTCACCGGCAAGATGCCCCACGAGTGCAAGTGGTCGGCCAGCACCCACATCGCAGCGTTGTGCGCGGCGACGAAATCTGCCCCGGCCTTCACCTCCGCGATGCCGGCATCTTGCGCCTCGTAGACCGCGCGGTAGACCTTCAGCTGCTGCGGCGTCCACTCGCCGGTTATCGGCATCGTTCGGGTGACGTCCGCGGTGTAGAGCTCGTCGGTCTCCACGCCCATGTCTGCGAGCAGCAGTTGGCCCGGCGCGATGTCGCCGTTGTTGCGCCACCAGTGCAGCACGGTTCCGTGCGCTCCGGCGCCGACGATCGAGGTGTAACCGACCTCATTGCCCTCCATCCGGGCACGCCGCCAGAACGTCCCTTCCAGCCAGCGCTCGCCACGCCGGCCACCAGCCGCGAGGACGACCGGGATCTCCCGGGCCACGTCGGCGAATCCGCGCGCCGTGGCATCGCAGGCAGCTTGCAGGCGGCTGATCTCCCAGGCATCCTTCGTCAGTCGCAGCTCGTCCAACACCGTTGCCAGTGCTGCGGAATCGGCGTTCGGCAGTAATGCGTCCACGTAGCGGTCGAACCCGGCCAGAGCCGCGGCAGGCTTGTCCCGCCACGGGCCGATGGCACCGGCCAGATCCGCCAAGCCGCGCACTTTCAGGCCGAGACGCTCGCTGGTTTCGGCTGGGGTGGGGACACCACCGACCCAGAGCGCACCGTGCAGTCGGCTGGTGAAGTATTCGACCTCACCGGGCGCCGCGTACTCCCGGATGAACAGGGTGCTGTCGTGACCGTTGCCCGTCGGTGTCATCACCAGTACGGCGTCTTCGGTGGTCTCGCCGGTCAGCCAGGTGAATGAGCTGGCCGCGCGGTACGGGTAGTCGGTGTCGTTCGCCCGTGTCTGCAGCCCACCGGACGGGACGACGACGAGTTGGCCCGGGAGCTTGCCGCTGAGCGCCTCCCGGCGAACGGCGGCCGGTGCGGCACCGTCGGTCCTGGCGGGGTGCGGCATCACCGCGGGCAGGCCCCACGATTCCGCGATCGCGGTGCGCAGTTCGACAGACATCGGGATGTCGTGCGATGCGATCACCGGCGGCGTTTCGACAGTCTCACTCATCGTCCGAGTGTAGGCCGCGACCGTCCCGCGATGATCACGCGCTTTTCGCTGCCATGGCAACGATTTCCGCGTGATCATCGCGGGATGGTGCTAGCCCTTGGCGAGAGCCTGCAGCCGCGCGTACGAGCCGTTGAACTTGTCCGCGTCACCCGGCTGGCTGCCGTGATCTGCGTACTGCCAGAACGTGTAGAACGACCAGCCGGCCGGCAGCGTCCCGGCACTGGAGCCGTACCGGGCGATGAACAGCGGGTTCTTGTTCGCGAAGCTGCGACTATTACCGGTGCACGGGTTCCACCAGTTCGTCCGCGTGTAGAACACTGGGTAGACGCCGGTGTGCGCGTGGTAGTAGGTGTTGAACGAGATCAGCCAGGACACCATCTTCGATGGCGAGAGGCCGTAGCAGAACGGATGGCTGCCTTCGTTCTCCAGATCGAGCAGGCCCGGCAGCGTGCGCCCGTCGGAACTCCATCCGCCACCGTGGGCGAGGAAGTACTTCGCCTGCGTCGTACCACTGGACAGGTCGGGCCGGGCGAAGTGGTAGCCACCGCGGATGATGCCGGCCTCCGTTGCGCCGGCGTAGTTGGCGTTGAATTTCGGATCGCGGTAGCCGGTGCCTTCGGTGGCCTTGATGTACGCGAACTTGACACCGCCAGCCCTGACCTTGCTCCAGTTGATCGAACCTTGATAGTGGCTCACGTCGATGCCGGGCTGCGAAGTCTTCGCGACCGCACCGGCACCCGACGGCGCCAGCAATGCACCGGCGACGGCCGCGGCACCGAGCAGGCTAAGACCGATCATGACGGTGCGCCGCCGCGGCCGGCTCGTGGTGTTCAGGGTGGTGGGGACGGGATTGGGCGATGTCATGCGTGCCTCCTGGGGGGTTGGATCTCCTGCCCCTACCCGTCCACCGCCGGACGACCCTCCGGCTCTGATGCCGTTTACTGCAAGATCGGCAATACGTGACACGCTGGGGTGATGCCTGGGACCCGCGAATACGACATCGTCCTGGTCGGCGCGACAGGCTTCACCGGTGGGTTGGTCGCCGAACACTTTGCCCGTCGGATGCCGCCCGGTACGCGCTGGGCGATCGCCGGACGCAACGCCGCGAAGCTCGCTGCGGTGCGCGATCGGCTCGGTCCTGGCACCCACGACGTCGGGCTGCTGCACGCCGACGTGACCGAGCCGGACTCGATGCGCGCCATCGCCGAGTCCACTCGGGTGCTGGTGACCACCGTGGGCCCGTACTTGCTGTACGGCGAGCCGCTGGTCGCTGCCTGCGCCTCCGCCGGAACGGACTACCTCGACCTCACCAGCGAGGAGGAGTTCGTCGACACGATGTACCTCGAGCACCATCAGCGCGCGATGGAATCCGGCGCACGGCTGGTGCACAGCTGCGGCTTCGACTCGATCCCCCACGACCTGGGCGCGTACTTCACCGTCGGTCAACTTCCTGACGGTAAACCGGTGCGCCTCGCAGGTTACGTGCAGGCCCGCGGTCACATCTCCAGCGGCACCTATCAGTCGGTGGTCACCGCGATGTCGCGGCTGCGCGCTGCCCGCCACGCGACCGAACGGCGCAGGCTCGCCGAAGCACCCGCGGACGGACGCCGAGCCCGGGTGGTGTCCGGCAGGCCGCACCGGGTGAGCGAGCTCAGCGCGTGGGCGGTGCCGTTGCCGACGATCGACCCGGTCACCGTGGTGCGGTCAGCACGCGCGCTGCCGCGGTACGGCCCGGACTTCGCCTACTCGCACTTCGCCGCGGTGAAGCACCTGACGACTGTTGTGGCGGGAGCGGCGGCGCTCGGCGGGGTGATCGGGTTGGCCCAAGTGCCGCCGGCTCGCCGGTTGCTGCTCGGCCGGATGGCGGCAGGCTCCGGCCCGTCGACCGAGCAGCGCTCGAAGTCGTGGTTCCGCATTCGTTTCGTCGGCACGGGCGGGGGAGCGCGGGCGGTCACCGAGGTGAGCGGCGGTGACCCCGGCTATGGCGCGACGGCAGCCATCCTTGCCGAGTCGACGCTCTGCCTGGCATTCGACCACCTGCCCGACACCAGCGGCCAGGTCACGCCGGCGGTGGCGATGGGGCAGCCGCTGATCGACCGACTCGCCGGTGCGGGAATCTCGTTCGAGGTCCTCGGTGTCGCTAGATAGATCGGTGGCGATCCGGCCTCGTACCGATGCCGATCTGTCCGAATGCGTCGCGGTGTTACGGGCGGTGCACGAGGTCGACGGCTACCCGTCACGATGGATCGAGGACCCCGAGGCGTTCCTGTTCCGTGCGCCGCTGGGCGCTTGGGTGGCACACCGCAATCGCGCGATCATCGGTCATGTCGCGCTGACGGTCCCGGCGATGCCGCTGGTCTTCGAGTCGACCGGTTGGAGCCCAGACACGACTGCGGCGGTGGCCCGGCTGTTCACTGCACCGGACGGTCGCCGGATGGGCGTCGGGGCCGCGCTGCTCGACGCTGCTGTTCAGCGGGCCTGGGAGTTGGGCCGGCGTCCGGTGTTGGATGTCCTTGCCCGGGCGATGCCGGCCATTGCGATGTACGAACGGTCCGGTTGGCGATTCCTCGGCGCGGATGTCGCGACCTGGACTGATAGGGACGGTACGCACCCGCTGGTGCGTTACTACGCCGCACCGGATGCGGCGGACTGCTGACCACCCGCTGGCGAGTCAGGGGCAAGCGGCCGCTTCTGCGGCGACGGGGACCGGCTCGCCGACAGCAGGCCCGGCACTGCGCCGGGAGTTGACCAGCACGGAGCCCGCGATCACCAGCACGAAGCCGGCCAACGTCCACAGCGTCGCGTGCTCGTTCAGGATGACCACGCCGCCGACCACCGCCACCGCTGGATTGACGTAGGTGATCGTGGTGGCCCGCATCGGCCCGATTTCCCCGATCAGGGCGAACAGCAAAAGGAACGCGGCGGCGGTGCACACCACCGCCAACACCACCAACGACACCAGGATGCGACCGGCCGGCAGGTGGGCCGGCACCCCCGGGCCGAGCAGGACGACCGGTGTGTAGATGACCGCCGCGATGCTCAGCGCCAGAGTGGTGACGCCGAGGCCGGGAAGATGCCCCAGCCACCGCGCCAGAATCGCCGGGCCGAGGGCGTAGCCGACCACGGTGAGTGCGATCTCGGCGACGCCGCCGAGATCAGAGCCGGAGACGTCGAGGCCGACCAGCGCAGCGACGCCGAGGATGCCGAGAGCCAGTCCAGCCCAGTTCACCGCGGACAGGTGCTCGGCGCGGCCGGACAGGTAGGCGACGACCAGCCCGACGAGCGGCACCGCCGCTATCAGAAGGCCTGCGGTGGAACTGGGCAGCACGGTCTCGGCACGGGTCAGCGCCAGCCACGGGATCACGATCTCGATGACGGAGAACAGCACCAGCGGGCGCCAGTACGGCAACACCGGGCGGAGCGCGCCGCGGGCAAAGGCGATCGGAAGCAGGATGAGGGCGGCCAGCGCGGTACGGGCCAGCACGACCTGGCTCGGGTCGAGTTGCTCGACCGCGATCTTGATGAGCAGGTACGGGATTCCCCAGGCGACACCCAGAGCGGCGAAGATCGGGGCGGCCCGGCGGTTCATGCGCCCAGTCTCGTCGCCACGGACCGTGTAGTCCATCTAGAATATGTAGATGACATCGTTCAGTCCAGACTTCACACTTGATCTACGCCGGCTCCGGCTGCTACGTGAGCTGGACGAGCACGGCACGGTGACAGCGGCCGCTGCGGCATTGCACCTGAGTCCGTCAGCGGTGTCGCAGCAGATCTCCGGGCTCTCCCGCGACGTCGGGGTGCCGCTGCTGGAACGGCACGGTCGCGGGGTTCGGCTCACCGGGCAGGCGCGGGTGCTGCTCGGGCACGCCTCGGTGATGCAGGAACGGATCGAACTCGCCCGGGTCGATCTCGCCGCGTGGCATGACGGGACGCTCGGCCAGTTGGCCATCGGGTCGTTGTCGACCGGCATCACCGGGTTGGTCGCTCCGCTGATCTCCCGGATGCGCCGACAGCGTCCCGGCCTCGATCTGCGCGCGGTGGAGATGGAAGCGCCCAGGAGCTTCCGCGCACTGGATCGCGGCGAGCTCGATATCGCGATCGCGATCGACTACCGGGATGCGCCGTCGCGTCGGGACCCGCGCTATCACCGCATCGATCTGCACTCCGATCGCCTTGATGTCGCGATGGCCGCCGACCACCCGCTGGCCGACCCGCGCGGAGTGTCGATGGCAACTCTCGCTGACGAGGCCTGGGTCGGCACCCGTCCGGAGGATCCGTGTGCTCAGATCACCCTGGCGGTGTGTGCCACCGCAGGTTTCAGCCCGGATCTGCGCCACCGGGCGGCCGAGTGGAATTCGGTGGTGGGGCTGGTTGCCGCTGGTGCCGGTCTCGCGCTCGTACCGCGGCTGGCGCATCCACTGCCCCTGTCCGACGTCGTCTTCTGCCCGGTGCTGGATGTGCCGGCCTCGCGGCTCGTATTCGCGGCGGCGCGGGCCGGGTCGCAGGCGGCACCCGCGATCAGCGCAGTGATGGACGCGCTCGTTGAGATCGCGGCCGTCCGGGCCGCCGACGAGGACGAGCTCCGCACCCGGCGGGCGCCGGCATAGCAGCCGCCCACCGGAGGTCAGTGGAAGGTGCGCAGCCGCAGGCTGTTGGTGACGACGAAGACCGAGCTGAACGCCATCGCGACCCCGGCGATCATCGGATTGAGCAGCCCGAGGGGCGAGGGTTCGCGGCGCTCGACGATCTATCGCATCGCGATGGTAGCGTGCCGCGAATGCCGCTCTCGGATCCCGTGTACGCGAAGCTGCTGGCGCTTCGCACCGGGCTACGACGCTTCGAGAGGTGGAGCGAGCAGCAGGCGCGAGAAGCCGGTCTCACTCCCGCGCAGCACCAGTTGCTGCTAGCGATACGGGGCCACAGCGATGCGCGCGGCCCCACCATCGGCGAGGTCGCCGACCACTTGCTGCTGCGGCATCACAGTGCCGTCGGGCTCATCGATCGGGCAGCGGCCGCCGGCCTCGTCGCCAGGACCAGGAATGCCGACGACCATCGGGTTGTACGGCTACGTCTCACCAAGACGGGCACTGCCCGGTTGGAGGCGCTTTCCGCGCTGCATCTCGAAGAACTTGCCCGCCTCGCACCCCAGCTGCCCGGTGAGTGGGATGAGGCGAATCTTGCGCATCCGAACGCTGTTGATGCGCCGACCCGACACGATGCCCCCAAGCGAGCGAGGCGCCCTCGCCGCATCTGAGCGGTGCGTTAGTGAGGCACGTAGGTATGGCGCAGCAGCGCGACCGGGTGAAACAGCTGCTCGTGCCGGCAGTACATGCACGGCCGCGACATGTCAGATGCCGCCGCCATGTCCAGGCGGCCGCATTGCTCGCAACGAGCAAGGATCATCACGCCGAAGATGCCCGCCAGGCCAATGAACATGGCTGCCGTCGTGCCCACGGCTAACACGAGCACCAGCAGGCCGATGACGACCTCGATAGCCAACGTCGTCCCCTTTCTAAACCCTCGCGTCACGATTGTATCGTGTCACGATATCACCTTCTCTGACAGATCGTTGCGAATGCGCGATCGGCTTCATCGACCGGCTACCCGTCGGTCGGCCGTGCCAGCCGACCGGCGGGTACTCGTTCAGTCGGCCGGACCGGTGGTCAGCGTGAGCGTCGCGGCGTGTGCCGTGCCGGCCGCATCCAGGTAGCCGACGGTGACCTTGGCGCCTGGCCGGAGGCCTGCCATCACCGTCTGCAGCGACGCGGGAGTGGTGACCGCCGTGGCGTTGATCCTGGTAATCGTGTCGCCGGCGACGATGCCGGCCGTGGCGGCCGCGCCACCCTGCACGGTGCCCACCACGGGTGCGCCGGTGCCCGCCTGCGAGTTGCCGATGCTGACGCCGAGGAAGCCCGGGTAGCCGATGTGGATCGTGGTGCTCGGCACCCCGTCCTCGATCTCCTGCGCGATCGTCACGGCGTGGTCGATCGGGATCGAGAAGGCCTGCGTCGCCCCGGACGTGTTCGCCGCTGTGTCGATCCCGATGATGTGATTGCTGCTGTCGTAGAGCGGGCCGCCCGAGTCACCGGGCTCGATCGGCGCGTCGGACACGATGACGTCCGACAAGGTCTCGGAGTTGCCGCCGCCCTCGTCCGAGGCGGTGATGCTCTGGTTCAGTGCGAGGACCTTGCCGGTGGCCGCGGTCGCCGCCCCACCGGCGCCCTCGGCGTTCCCGACGCCGATGACCGTCGCGCCGACCTGTACCGATGTCGAGTCACCCACGTTGGCGGTGGCCAGCCCGGACGCATCGGCGAGTTGGATCACGGCGATGTCCTCGGTGGGATCGGTGCCGACGACCTTGGCCGTGAACGTCCTGCCGGTCGCGACGACCGTCGCAGTGATCGACGTCGCGCCGTCGATGACGTGGTTGTTGGTCAGGACCTCGCCATCGGAGTTCAGCACCATCCCGGTACCGGCTGCCTCGGCGCTCTGATACTCGAGTTTCGTGTCGATGTCGACGACGCCGACCTGCTGCACCGTCGATGCGGTGGGCAGCGTCCCAGTGGTCGTGCCGCCACTGTTTCCGCTCCCGCCACTGTTTCCGCTCCCGCCGCTTCCGCCGAAGGGGAAGTCGCCGTAGGGATTCTGGGTCGAGGTGCCGGTGCCGGGTGACCCGGCGCCGCTGATCGGTTGCCGGGCGAGGTTGGTCACGTTGCCGTGGCCCAGCATCGTCCCGCCGGCAAAGGCCAGAGCGCACGCCGCGAGCACAGCAGTGGCACCGATGCCGTATCGGCAGGCCTTGGCGCGTCGACGGTTCGGTGGCGCTGCTGCGTACGGGTACGGCAGCGGCAGCTGCGCCCCGGACGGAGCCGGCCCGGCGTTCCTCGGCAGCGGCCAGTCGGGCGGCAGCTCGGGTTGCGGTTCGGGTGGCGGCTGCGTTGTCATCGTCGGTCTCCTCCGGGAGCACGGGTAGTTCCCGTTGCCCAGTACAGGAGTACCGGTCGATTCAGTGCGATTGCTGAGCGTTGTCATTGGGTTTGATGAGAGCTCGCCGCTGCATTCGGTCGGCGGGTATCCGCGGGACGTGCCCCCTGCAGGGCATTGCGTGGGAGTTCCTAGGATCGGCCAATGAGCGATGTGCCGACGGTCGTCGTCCACGATCTGGTACCGAGTGGCACCCTGCGGGCTGCGATCAACCTGGGGAATGCGGTGCTGGCGCAAGGCACGCCGGAAGTGCCCAGCGGGGTCACCGTCGACATCGCCCGAGAACTGGGTGCGCGGATCGGCTGTGCGGTGGAGCTGGTGTGTTTTGACGCGGCGCGCAAATCGGTCGAGGCGATGACCGATGGGCGGGCGGATATCTGCTTCCTGGCCGTCGACCCCGCCCGCGAATCGAGCGTCGCCTTCACCGCGCCGTACGTGGTGATCGAAGGTGCGTTTGCGGTGGCCGAGGATTCCCCCATCACCACCCTTGCGGACGTCGACCGGGACGGCGTGCGGATCGGTGTCAAGGAAGGCTCCGCCTACGACCTGTTCCTCACTCGGACGCTGCGGCACGCGCGCGTGGTGCGCGGCCAGGAGGGGGTCGAAGTATTTCTGGGGCTGGGCCTGGAGGTCGGCGCCGGAATCAGGCAGCCGCTGAGCGCGTTTGTAGCAAGCCGCCCCGGTCTGCGGATGATCGACGGACGGTTCATGGAGATCCGGCAGGCGTTGGGAACGACTCGCGACCGAGATCCGCAGACCGTCCGGTTCCTCCGGACCTTCATCGAGGAGCTGAAGGCCACCGGGTTCATTGCCGGCTCCTTGCAGCGGGCGAATCAGCTGGACGCCACGGTGGCACCGCCCGACTAGCGACCGATTGCCACGATCGGTCGTGGGCAGGACGTGGACCAGTCGTGCCGGCCGTACCGTTCAGCTGTGCCCAATCGCCTGGGGGCCTCGACGAGCCCATACCTGCTTCAACACGCGGACAACCCTGTCGACTGGTGGGAGTGGGGTGACGAGGCGTTCGCCGAAGCGCGGCGGCGCGACGTCCCGGTCCTGCTCAGCGTCGGCTACGCCGCGTGTCACTGGTGCCACGTCATGGCGCACGAATCGTTCGAGGACGAGCCGACCGCAGCCTTAATGAATGCCGGCTTCGTCAACGTCAAGGTGGACCGTGAGGAGCGTCCGGACGTCGATGCCGTCTACATGGAGGCCACCCAGGCACTCACCGGCCAGGGTGGCTGGCCGATGACCTGTCTGCTGACGCCGGACGGTGCGCCGTTCTTCGCCGGGACGTACCTGCCGCGCACGCAGTTGCACTCGTTGCTCGACGCGGCGGGCGAAGCGTGGCGTGACCGGCGCGACGAGCTGACCGAGTCGGGGCAGCGTGTAATTGCAGCGTTGGCGCGCAAGGAGACGCCCGAGCATCCGTTGCCCACCGGGGCCGACCTGGCGGCCGCGATGCAGGTGTTGCGCTCTCAGTTCGATGAGAAGCACGGCGGTTTCGGTGGTGCGCCGAAGTTTCCGCCGTCGATGGTTCTCGAGTTCCTGCTGCGCCACCACGAACGCGCCGGCGACGCCGACGCGTTGCGACTGGCCGAGCGCACCTTCGAGGCGATGGCCCGCGGCGGGATGTACGACCAGTTGGCCGGTGGGTTCGCGCGGTACAGCGTGGACAACCAGTGGGTGGTGCCGCACTTCGAGAAGATGCTGTACGACAATGCCCTGCTGCTGCGCGGGTACCTGCATTGGTGGCGGGTCACCGGCAGCCCGCTGGCCGAACGAATCGTCCGGGAGACGGCGACGTTCCTGCTGGACGAGCTGCGGACTCCGGAGGGTGGGTTCGCCTCGGCGCTCGATGCGGACACCGATGGCGTCGAAGGGCTGACCTACGTCTGGACTCCGCAGCAGTTGGAGGCTGTGCTGGGCCCGGCCGACGGCGCGATCGCTGCCGGGATGTTCGAGGTCACCGCGGCAGGCACCTTCGAGGCCGGCGCGTCCACGCTGCAGCTGCTCGCAGACCCAGGCGACCCCGAGCAGTGGGCGGAGCTGCGCACCCGGCTGCACGAGGCGCGTGCCACCCGTCCGCAGCCGGCTCGCGACGACAAGGTGGTGACGGCCTGGAACGCGCTGGCGATCGCCGCGCTCGCCGAAGCCGGCGTGGTGCTGGCCGAGCCCGAATACGTCGCCGCGGCAGTCGAGGCCGCCGAGTTGCTGCTCGACAGGCACTGGTTGGACGGAAGGTTGCGGCGGTCGTCGCGAGGCGGCGCGGTCGGGGCGCCGCTCGGAGTGCTCGAGGACTACGCGAACCTTGCCGACGGCCTGCTCGTCCTGCACCAGGCGACCGGCCAGCCGCGCTGGTTGAACGCAGCGGGGGACCTGCTCGCAGTCGCGGTCGACATCTTCATCGACGACGACGGCACCGTCTGGGACACCGCCGCCGACGCCAGTCCGCTGGTGCGCCGGCCCTGGGACCCGACCGACGGGGCTACGCCGTCCGGGAGCAGCGCACTGGCCGGTGCGCTGCTGAACTATTCGGCGCTGAGTGGTTCAGAGGGACATCGCGAGACCGCGGAGCGACTGCTGACCGTCGTGAGTTGGCTGGGTCGGGAGCAGCCTCGATTCCTCGGCCATGCGCTGGCCGCGGCGGAGGCGTTGGTGGACGGACCGGTACAGGTCGCGATCGTCGGGGAATCCGGGTCCGGCGTGCTCACCGAAACAGCGTGGCTGCATCGCGGGCCGGGGGCCGTCGTGGTCTCCGGTGATCCTGATGCGCCGGGCATGCCCTTGCTGGCGCAGCGTCCCGCTCGTACGGACGGTGGGCTGGCCTATGTGTGCCGCGGGATGGTCTGCGACGCGCCGGTCGGCATCGTCGAGGAGCTGCGGCGAGCACTGGCTCACGCCTAGCGTGACTGTGCCCGCCGCAGCCGAGCCCATCGCTCAGAGTTCGGGGCCTTCGGTGCGCAGCTTGTCCACCTCGGACATCGCTTCGCGCAGGCTGCTGAGCCAGTCCTCGGTGTGCTCGCCGACCAACTTGACGCACCAGGCGAGTGCCTCGGAGCGCGATCGCGCGACGCCGGCGTCGACGAGAGTGTCGAGTACCCGGCGTTCGGGCTGCCGCAACCGGGTCATCACCGGGACCGACAGGTGGGTGAACAGCATCCGGGTCTCCCCGATCGAGGCGCCCCAGGCGATGCTTCGCGCGTAGCGGGACTCGGCCTCGGTGGCGATCGCCATCCGGTCGGCCCGAGTGTCCTCGCGGAACCGGCTGATCCGACCCCTTGCGGCCGCAGCAGCCGCCTCGCCATCGGCGTCTGGCTTGGCCAGTTCGCCGATGACGACAATTTCCTCGCGGTCGACGGCAACCGACGGCGCCTGGACGAACCAGTCGTCGGGGAGCCGGCCGATCAGCCAGGCGGCTGCGTCATCGGCCGCTGGCAGGTCGGCCTGTTGCCAGCCGCCCGGGCGACCGAAACCGCGTCCGCCGCCTCGTGGGCCGCGGCGTCCGCCGCCTCGCCCACCTTCGAATTCGCCCCGGCCGCGTCCGCGGCGTGGGCTGTCTTGGTCATGCATGTGAACCTCCAGGGTGAGCTAATTACATAGTTACACCGTAACACTGATAGCAAACAGGGAAGATCGGACGGCTTATTCCGGCCGGTGTCCGCCGGTGCGGGACCGATCTGGCGAGCCGCTATGGTCGTCGCGTGCGTGCAGCCGTCTTCCATGGCCCGGGGAACGTCCGGATCGAGACCGTCGACGATCCGGAGATCGAACTCGAGACCGATGTAGTCGTCTCGGTGCTCACCGCGGGCCTCTGCGGGATGGACCTGTGGGCGTGGCGGGGCTACAGCGGAACCGTCGGTGGGCGCACCGGGCACGAGTTCGTCGGTGTCGTCGACGCGGTCGGCTCCGACGTGCGGACGGTGCGCACCGGCGATCTGGTGATGGCCCCGCCCGGCTGGTCCGATGGCACCTGCGAGTACTGCCTGGCCGGCTTGACGACCTCCTGTGTGGACGGCGGCGTTTGGGGTGAACCCGGTCACGACGGGGCGCACGGGGAGCGCGTTAGAGTTCCGCAGGCCGATGGCACGTTGCTGCGCGTCCCGGACGAACTCGCCGGTGAGCCGGGCAAGCTGCTCGCGCTGACCTGCGCGGTGCCCGCTGCCCATCACGCCGCGCACAGCGCGAACGTGCACGGCGGCAGCGCCGTCGTCATCCTCGGCGACGGGGCGGTTGGCCTGTGCGCGGTGCAGACGTCCCGGCGTCGCGGAGCCGCCCGGGTGGTACTTGTGGGCCACCACGAGGACCGGCTGATGGTTGCCAAGGATCTCGGCGCCGACGAGGTGGTCAACGCCGGCGAGGACGAGGCCGAGGCGGTCGAGGACATCATGGGTCATACCGGTGGCGCCGACTGTGTGCTCGAATGCGTCGGGACTGCCTCATCCTGGCTGACCGCTGTCGCGGTGACCCGCGACGGCGGCCGGATTGGCTTCGTGGGCACCCCGCACTCGGTAGACAGCGTCGGCCTGCGCACCGTCTACGAACGCAACATCACGGTGGCCGGTGGCCTGGCGCCGGCTCGCGCATCCCTGCCGGCCCTGCTCCGGGCCGCGGCGGACGGTCGGATAGACCCGGCTCCGGTCGTCGATCTGGTGCTGCCGCTCGACGAGATCGCCGACGGCTACACCGCCCTGGACGAGCGAATCGCCACGAAGGTCCGGCTGACGATTTAATGACCGCCTGATCGCTGTGTTCATGATCGCCTGATCGGTTACTCGCGGACCCCTCGCTGTGTTCACTGATCGCTTTGTCGGCTCCTCGCGGACCCTCGCAAGCTCGGGCCCACTCTGAACCGAACCCCTCGCTCCGCTCGGCCGCTGCGACAAGCTCCCGCTCGGCAACGGGCTCGGCACCCTCTGGGCGATCTTGCGAGGATTCGACGGCTCCGGGCGGTCAATCGCCACACCGTCGCTGCCGACGGGACGATCGGTCAGGAGACGGTGAATACCGCGAACCAGATGGCTATGTAGTGGCAGACGGCGGCGAGCAGGGTGCACAGGTGGAAGACCTCGTGGAAACCGAAGACTGCCGGCGATGGATTCGGCCGCTTCAGGCCGTAGACGATCGCCCCCACCGTGTAGAGCAGGCCGCCGACGATCACCAGCACGAGGGGAGTGATGCCGGCGTGCAGCAACTGCGGCATCACGAAGACAGCGACCCAGCCGAGCCCGACGTAACACGGCACCGAGAGCCAACGAGGTGCATCCGGCCACGCCGATTGCAGCGCGACGCCGAACAATGCACCGGTCCAGACGACGACCAGCACGACGACAGCCGAGGCCCTCGGCAGGGTGAGCACCGCGATCGGGGTGTACGTGCCGGCGATGAACACGAAGATCATCGAGTGGTCCAGGCGCTTCATCACCGCATGCCCGCGGGCCTGCCAAGGGATGCGGTGGTAGAGCGCGGAGGTGCTGAACAGAGCGGTCACGGTGACCGCGTAAACGGCCGTCGACACGCCGGCCCGGTGCCCGCGTAACGCCGTTGCGACCGCTATGAGCGTGGCGCCACTGGCAACCGACAGCACCGCGGCGTACGCGTGCAACCAACCACGCAACCGCGGCTTCACCGTCAAGGGAATCGGTAGCGGCCCGGTCTCGGTCACCTGGTCGAGGGCGCTCATCCAGCTAACCTACGGAACCGTAGGTTAGCCGTCGAGCCGATGTGAGCCGGTTCTCAGCGGGACTAGGATCCGATGTCGTGGGTGTCCGGGACGCCGTCTACGCGGTGTACGAGCGCCGGCTGCGCACGCAGCTGGCCGGACGGCCGATGCCTCGCCACGTCGCGCTGATGTTGGACGGCAACCGGCGCTGGGCGCGTTCGATGGGCCTGGACGACGTGAACCACGGACACCGAATCGGCGCCAGTCACATCGGCGACCTGCTGGACTGGTGCGCCGAGGCGGGCGTGGAGCACGTCACCCTGTTCCTGCTGTCCACCGACAACCTTGCCCGACCGCGTGCCGAACTCGATCCGTTGCTGCGGATAATCGAGGGTGTCGCCGACGAACTGTCCGGCGACGGGTTGCCTTGGCGGATCACTGCGATGGGCGTGCTTGATCTCCTCCCGGCGGAGACGGCCGCAGCGCTGAAGTCCGCCGAGGAGCGCACTGCCGACCGAACCGGCATGCGGGTCAACGTCGCGGTTGGCTACGGCGGCCGGCGAGAGATCGCCGACGCGGTCCGATCGCTGCTACAGGAGCACGCCGAAGCGGGTACCTCACTGGAGGATCTGGCCGAGAAGCTCGAGGTCGACCACATCGCCGACCACCTTTACACAAAAGGACAACCCGATCCCGACTTGGTGATCCGCACGTCGGGGGAGCAGCGGCTGTCCGGATTCCTGCTGTGGCAGTCGGCGCATTCGGAGTTCTACTTCTGCGACGCGCTCTGGCCGGACTTCCGGAAGGTGGACTTCCTGCGCGCGCTGCGGGACTACTCCGAACGCCAGCGGCGCTTCGGCGGCTGAGCACCGATCGTCGGCCCACTCTTGGCCGTCCAGCCGCGTGGAGGACGGTGGGCGGCCAAAACCGTGACGTTGCGCGTTCGGTGTGTCGGCGCGGATCGGCCGGGATCGGCTCGTAGCGTTTCTGGCGTTGGTCCCCACATCGCCGACCTGTGATGGAGCGTCTCTGTGACCGCTTCCCGATCCGCATCTGCCGATCGCCCCGCAATCCGCACCTTCGTACTGGACACCTCGGTCCTGCTTTCCGACCCAGGGGCGCTTGCCCGGTTCGGGGAGCACGACGTGATCCTCCCGCTGGTTGTGATCAGCGAACTGGAGGGCAAGCGGCACCACCCCGAGCTCGGCTGGTTCGCCCGCCAGACGCTGCGGGTGCTCGACGAACTGCGGATCAAACACGGACGGCTGGACAACGGGGTGCCGATCGGTGACGCGGGCGGCACTGTGCATGTCGAGCTGAATCATTCAGACTTGGGCACGTTGCCGGCCGGCTTCCGAGTGGACACCAACGACTCGCGGATTCTCGCCGTCGCGGCCAATCTCGCAGCCGAGGGTAAGGCGGTGACGCTGGTCAGCAAGGACATGCCGTTGCGCGTCAAGGCGGCCAGCGTCGGCATCCACGCAGATGAGTATCAGATCCATCCCGCCATCGATTCCGGGTGGACCGGGATGGAGGAGCGCGAGGTCAGCACCGAGGTGATCGACGCGTTGTACAGCAACGACCGGGTCGACGTCGCCGACCATGCTGAGCTGGCCGACGCTGCCGAACTGCCTTGCCACACCGGGATGGTGCTGCACTCGACCCGCGGGTCGGCGTTGGCGCGGATGTCGCCGGACAAGCAGTTGCAGCTCGTGCGCGGCGACCGGGAGGCGTTCGGGTTGCGCGGCCGCTCCGCCGAGCAACGGATCGCGCTGGACCTGCTGCTGGATCCCGAGGTCGGCATCGTCTCGATGGGTGGCCGGGCCGGTACCGGAAAGTCCGCGCTCGCGCTGTGCGCCGGCCTGGATTCTGTGATGGAGCGTCGGGCGCACAAGCGGGTTGTGGTGTTCCGGCCGCTGTACGCCGTCGGTGGCCAGGAGCTCGGCTACCTGCCCGGTAGCGAGAACGAGAAGATGGCCCCGTGGGCGCAGGCGGTCTACGACACCCTCGGTGCCCTGGTGAGTCGCGACGTGATGGAAGAGGTGATCGACCGGGGCATGCTGGAAGTGTTGCCGCTGACGCACATCCGGGGTCGCTCCCTGCACGACTCGTTCGTCATCGTCGACGAGGCGCAGTCGCTGGAACGCAATGTGCTGCTGACCGTTCTGTCGCGGATCGGCCAGGGCTCCCGGGTGGTGCTGACCCACGATGTCGCCCAGCGGGACAACTTGCGGGTCGGCCGGCACGACGGGGTCGCCGCAGTCATCGAGGCGCTGCGTGGGCACCCGCTGTTCGCCCACGTCACCCTGACCCGCTCGGAGCGCTCGCCGATCGCCGCATTGGTCACCGAGATGTTGGAGGCGCTCCCGCTCTGACCGGGATGATCTCGGGAAGGGGCTGCTATGACGACCAAAAACGCGAGATCATCCCGGGACATCAGGATCGGGATCTCGGGCTGGCGGTATCCACCGTGGCGCGGAGTCTTCTACCCGAAGGGACTGCGTCAGCGCGACGAACTCAGCTACGCAGCGAGCAAGCTGAACAGCATCGAGATCAACGGCTCGTTCTACGCACTACAACGCCCGGCGAGCTATCAGAACTGGTACGCCGATACTCCCGAGGACTTCGTCTTCAGCGTCAAAGGCCCCCGGTTCATCACCCACATGAAGAAACTGGCTGACGTCGACGTGCCGCTGGCCAACTTCTTCGCCTCGGGGGTGCTTGGCTTGCGCGAGAAGCTGGGTCCGGTGCTCTGGCAGTTGCCGCCGACCCTCGGTTTCGACGTGGACCGGTTGACCGACTTCTTCGACCGGTTGCCGCGCAGCACCGCAGCCGCGTCCCGGCTGGCCCGCAAACACGACGCCCGGCTGACCGGACGGGCGCTGCTGAAGACAGATGCCGATCGACCGATTCGGCATGCGATGGAAGTGCGCCACAAGAGCTTCGAGACCGACGCCTTCGCCGAGTTGTTGCGCGCCTACGACATCGCAGTGGTCGTTGCGGACACCGCCGGCAAGTGGCCGATGATTTGTCAGCGCACCGCGGCCGACTTCGTCTACCTTCGCCTGCACGGCGATGCTGAGCTCTATGTCAGCGGCTACAGCAGCGAGAAGTTAGACGACTGGGCGAAGTGGATCAATGCCCAAGGGTGCGACGGTTATGTCTATTTCGACAACGACGTGAAGGTGCACGCCCCGTTCGATGCGATCGCGCTGGCCGAGAGACTGCGGCGCTAGTTACCGCTGATGTAGCTCGACAGTTGCTCGGTGGTGCTCTGCAGCTCGTCGATGCGGTTTTTCACGACGTCCCCGATGCTCACGATGCCGACCAGCTGCGCGTCGTCGACCACCGGCAGGTGGCGGAAATGCCCATCGGTCATCACCCGCATCGCGTCGACCACGTCTGTGCTGCTCGTACAGGTGGAGACCTTCGTCGTCATGATCTCCTCGATCTGGACGCCGAGCACCTCCGCCCCGCGCTCCTGCATCCTGCGAACAATGTCCCGCTCGGAGAGGATGCCGGCGATCGAACCCTCGTCGTCGGTGACGATCAGTGCGCCGATGCCGTGCGCAGCCAGTTCATCCAGGGCGCCGGCAACTGTCAAGGTGGGCTGCACGGTGGCCACGGTCGTTCCCTTGCGGTGCAGTATGTCGCTGATCTTCATGCTGGCCCTCCGCTCGGTAAGCCGCCAGCCTAACGCCGCAGATGTAGCACCGGCCACCTCCGGGCTTGTGCTGCTGGTAGCGGGGTTGCCAGCGGTGCCGGCCGCCAGATGTCCGTGAGGAAGTTGTCTTCGGTGTGCCTCTTGCGCTTAAGGCGGAAGAACCCGCAGACTGACCGCGGCCGTGCTGGCCTCATTGCGCCGACCTGCGGGCGGCGCCCCCCCGAAGGAGACGGTATGCGTCGGTTCGTTCGGCTCGGTTCAGTCGTGGTCGTAGGTGCGCTCACCGCGCTGACATCGGGAGGAACGGCCTCCGCCGCGCCCCTTCCGGCGAGTTACAGCGCCGACGCCGGGGCCCAGGTGCTCGGCCTCACCGAAACGGGCAGCTTCCTGGGCATTCCACTCCCGTTCGCCAACGTATCGGTGGCTGAATCGGCGGCGACTGCGGACAGCACCGCGACGCCGCGCACCGAGGCGGCCGGCAGCAACCTCTTCGTGAAGACCCCGATCGTCGGGTTGACGGTCAACCAGATCAGCCAGACCGCACCGCCGAGCCACCCGGCACCCACCACGGCGACATTCGCCGACATCAACGCGGCGGGTCTATCCGCAACGGTGCTTCGGACGTCGGTGCAGGCTCGCTGGGCCGGCGACCGGACCTGCCCCGCCGCCGGGATGCCATTGTCCACGACAACGACCGGCACCGCCGGAGCAGCCGTCGGGTTTCCGATTCTGCCGGCGGTCAGGCCGGGCGTTGCGCGGGCTCAGGTAGGCAATACGACCGGGAACTGGCGTCAAGCAATCGCGGCGTGGGCGGCGAAGCAGCTCAACAAGAAGGCACCCGAGGCCGCTCCGGCGGTTGCGCCCGCCGTTCCGCAGTTGATTTCGACCGGCGTGGCCAGTACGAACTCCAGTACCTCGCTGGTCTCTATTCCGGGGCCCAACGACAGCCGCGGCGTGCAGGCTCGGGCAACGGCATCGATCGCCGGGGCGGACGTGCTGAGCGGTCCGGGCGGTCCACCGCTCATCCACATCGACGTGGCGGGGCAGCCCAGCCTCACCGCTACTGCTACCGGCAACAAGGCGACGTCCTCGCTGGTGTTCGTGCCGCCGGCGGTCACCCTCACGATCGACGCAGGCCCCGGCCTCGTCGTCACCGTCCCGCTGAGCATCAAGCCCGTAATGCTCGACCTCGGCGGCGAGACGCTGAGCATCGCGCTCGGCAGCTTGATCAATGCCGTCAACACCGGGACGGTCGTCAGCGGAGAGGCTTCGCTGCTGACCGTGAGCTTCGCCGGTCAGTTGAACGCCGCATTTGCGGTCGAACCGATGGTGGTGCGGGCTACCGCACCGCGCACCGGCATCCAGTGCACGACGCCGGCGCCGGCACCGACCACGTCGACGCCGACCACCGGCACCGGCACCGGAACAGGCGAGCCGCCGCTGGCCAACACGGGTGCCACGACTCGTCCGGTGGGCCTGCTCGGACTCGCGGCGCTGTTGCTCGGCGCCGGCATCCTGGTACTCAGTCGCAGGGCCCGCACCTACAACCACTAATTGGCAATTACTAACCAACACGCAGAACTGCCGCTGCAGTCGGCTCGGACCGGCTGCAGCGGCAGTCTCATGTCACGATGTGATTAGTGGTTCAGCGACGTACTGCGGGCAGGCCGTCGATGCTTTCTGCGTTGCGGGTACTCCAGTAGTCCTCGAAGTAGGGCTCTTCCCGGCGTTCGTGGCTGCGGTCCAGCACATCGCGATCGCCGACGAAGTCCATCAGCGGCACGGCGTAACCGCACGAGTCTGAGACCCGGTCGAGGTCGACGACGATGATCGAGCGCAGGCCGAGATCGCGCGGCTTGCCGAAGTGTGGGCGCAACTCGGCGAACTGGGGGTCGTCAAGAAACACGGCGCGGCCCTGTCCGTAGAGGCGGACGATCTTTGGTGGGCCGCTGAACGCGCTGAACATCAACGTAACCCGGCCGTTCTCGCGAATGTGCGCGATGGTCTCGGCGCCGCTGCCGGTGTAGTCGAGGTAGCCGACCCGATGCGGCGACAGCACCGCGAACGTCCCGCCCATCCCTTTCGGCGAGGCGTTGACGTGACCGTCGGAGCCGCTCGGTGCGCTCGCCACGACGAACATCGGCTGCGCCAGCAGCCACTCGCGCAGTCGGTCGTCGATGCCTGAATAGACCGTGCCCATGGGACTAAGGCTACCGATCGGCCGGATCGCTTTTCACGACCGTCGCTGGTCCACATCCTGAAGCGTGCTGTCCGGGCGCGCGACAGAATGGACGACATGTCCGAGCCGCAGTCTCCTGCCGTGGTCGATTACGACGCACGGTGGCCTGTCCAGTTCCAGGCCGAGCGGTCAGTCCTGCGCGAGGCGCTGGGCGACCTGCTGGTCACCGATGTCGAGCACATCGGATCGACCGCGATCCCGACGATGCCGGCCAAACCGCTGATCGACATGATGGCCGGGATCGCCCGGCTCGCCGATGCCGACGCCGCCGAACCGCTCCTCGCCGGGCTCGGGTACGCCCGGCAGATCCACCGGGTTGACGCGGTGCTCTTCTCGAAGGTCAGCGATTCGTTCCTCACCCACAGCCTGCAGCTCACTACACCCGGCAGCGACCTGTGGCAGGAGCGGCTGGCCTTTCGCGATGCGGTGCGCGCCGATCCAGCATTGGTGGCCGAATACGCCGAACTGAAAGCGCGGTTGCTGCGCGCCACCGGAGGCGCACCGTACGACGCACGGGACAAACGCGAGTTCGTCCGCCGCGTGCTGCGGCAGGCCGGCCTCACCCTGCGCGACGACAGGCACGCACCGGGTAGGTGATGCTCAGGCCTTGGGACGGGTCATCGAGAGCACGTCGAGAGTCTGGTCCAGCTGCTCTTCGGAGATGACTCCGGAGCTGACGTGCCCGCGCTCGATGACGACCTCGCGGATCGTCTTGCGTTCGGCCAGCGCCTGCTTGGCGATCTTGCCCGCCTCGTCGTAGCCGACGAAGTGATTCAGCGGCGTGACGATCGACGGGGACGACTCTGCGTACTCCCGGCAGCGCTCCACGTTGGCCACCAGGCCACTCACGCACCGATCGGCGAACACTCTGGAGATGTTGGCCAGCAGCCGTACCGACTCGAGCACATTGCGCGCCATCACCGGCAGGAACACGTTCAGCTCGAACGCACCGGCCGCGCCGCTCCACGCCACGGCTGCATCGTTGCCGACGACCTGCGCGACGACCTGAGTGAGCGCCTCGGGCAGGACAGGATTGACCTTGCCCGGCATGATCGAACTGCCCGGCTGCAGGTCGGGGAGCGCCAGCTCGGAGAGACCGGTGCGCGGACCGGAGCCCATCCAGCGGATGTCGTTGGCGATCTTGTTAAGGCCGACGGCGACTGTGCGCAGCTGACCCGACAGCTCCACCAAACCGTCCCGGGCGCCCTGCGCCTCGAAGTGGTTGCGCGCCTCGGTCAACGGCAGGCCGGTCTCCGCGGCCACCTTCTTGATGACGTCGGCGGCGAATCCGGCCGGCGCATTGATCCCGGTGCCGACCGTGGTTCCGCCGAGCGGCAGCTCCGCGAGGCGGGGGAGGGTGGATTGCACCCGCTCGACGCCGTAGCGGACCTGTGCCGCGTAGCCGCCGAACTCCTGCCCGAGGGTGACCGGGGTGGCGTCCATCAGATGGGTGCGCCCTGACTTCACCACCTCGGCGAACTCGCTCGACTTCGCCTCCAGTGCGGCGGCCAGATACTGCAGCGCCGGCACCAAGTCGACGACGACCGCCTTCGTCGCTGCGACGTGGATCGCCGACGGGAACTGGTCGTTACTGCTCAGCGGGTCGTTGACGTCGTCGTTGGGGTGCACCTGCACGTCCCCGCCGAGTCGCTCGGCGGCCAGCGACGCAAGTACCTCGTTGGCGTTCATGTTGCTCGACGTGCCGGACCCGGTCTGGAAGACATCGATCGGGAACTCCGCGTCCCAGTCGCCGCGGGCTACCTCTTGCGCGGCTGCCGCAATGGCCTCGGCCTTCGCCGGGTCGAGCAGGCCGCGCTCAGCCCGCACTCGGGCACCGGCCCCCTTGATCAGTGCCAGGCCGGCGATGAGTTCGCGCTCGATGGGCTGCCCGGAGATCGGGAAGTTCTCGACGGCGCGCTGCGTCTGCGCGCGCCATTTCGCGTCCTTGGGGACTCGGACCTCGCCCATCGAATCGGTCTCGATGCGATACGGCTGGGACTCGTTCTGGGACTGGCTCATGGGCGCGGCGCGCTCCTTTGCGTGCGGGGGTGGACCGCCATCGATCCTAGAGTCGACCCGACCCGACCGGCCCGCAGGTGTTCCCGATCTCACCAGTACGCCGAACCTTGTCCGAGTTGCTGGGAGGGTGCCTACCCGATGGGCTGACGGTGCACCTGGCCGGTCCGGTCGGTGACCTGGACACTCGTCGGGATCGGTGCGCTGCCGGGGTACCAGGCTGCCCACCACCCGCCGGCGGTCACGGTCGCGCTGCCGGTGTTGGCGCCGATCCGGAAGGTGATCTTTGCGACGCCCGGCCCGCTGCGGCCATAGAGGTACGTGCGCGTCGTACTGGTGGAAATACCGGGATCGGTATCCGTCTCACTACCGCCGCCGACGAGCGTGGCTGCCGAGCCCGCCGGACGGGCGAGCCTCTGCGATGTGGTGGTGTTCTGCGACCAACCGCCGACCGTGGCCTCCGGTCCGGCAGAGTAGGGGTGCGCGAGCATGCAGTCGCTGATCTTGTTGTCGTCTCCGGCGAACACCAGCATGTACGAGCGCTGGCGCCGCTCGGCGACGACGACATGCTGGCCGGCGGCGAGGGCGGGTGCCCACTCCACGCCACGACACAACGCTTCGACGTGCGTGAGCTGGGCGGCGGTGACCGGTGACGGGACGGCGTTCCAGGCTGCGTCGGCAGAAGGAGTGCCGGTGTCTGCAATCGACAGGCCGGCGATGATGGCGGCTGCTGCCGCCAGTGTCGCAACGCCACCGACCAGCAGGCGTCGACGCGCTCGCCGTGACGCGTTCGCAGAGTGCTCGATCTCGGCGAGCAGGTGCTGACGAAGCGCAGCGATCGTGGGCGCGACAGGTCAGGGACCGGTGGCGGTTCGAGCACGTTCATGTGATGCCGCCGTCAACGGGGTCGAGTGTGGTGAGCAATCTCCTGCGACCTCTGGCAAGTCGGGAACGGACCGTCCCGATCGGGATATCCAGCGCGGCGGCCGTCTGCTCTAAGTCAGGCCTTGCCACAGCACGAGTGCCACGACGTCGCGGTCTCGTTCCGGCAGTTCGTCCAGAGCAGTGCAGGCCCGGCGCAGGATCGCAGTCGCTTCCGCGCGGTCGGCGACTCCGGTCGCGTGATTCGGCTCGTCCGGCGGGACTGGAAGTCGAGATAGGGCCGCACGGTGTCGGCGCAGGCTGCGCGCGCTGTTGCGCATCACGTTCGCGGCCACTCCCAGCAGCCACGGCAGTGCCCCGGGCTCGGCTGGCATTCGGTCGCGGTGCCGCCTGGCTTCCAAGAAGGTGACGCTGGTCAGGTCCTGGGCGAGGTCGAGATCGCCGCTACGGCGTGCGCAGAAGCGAAACACCCGCGGTGCGTATCGCTCGAACAGGGCACTGATTTGATCTGTGGTGATCTCCGTGCCGCTCACCGCGGACAGGCGAAGCGGCACCACGACGGCTCGTTCGGTGATGTCCACACCCGGTAATGTCCGGCCCATCCCAGAAAGTTCTCCTGGTCGGCGATCGGTGGCTCTGATCCGCTCGCGCGCGAGCAGCGGGTTACTGACCGAAAGTCTGCTGGCCTACCGGAGGCGCCTGGGTGCCCTGGCCGTAGCCGAGTTGCGCCGCAGTCTGGCGGGCACCCTCGTCCATGGGAACGGCGACGACCGCGGTCCCGTATGCGCAGATCTCGGTCCAGTTCTGGCCCATCTCGGAGGTGTCGCAGCGCCTCCCGACGACCGCATTGCCGCCCCGGGCACGAGCCTCTTCCAGCATCCGGCCCATCACTTCGTTGCGGCTGTCGATGAGGTTCTTGGTCATTCCGCGCAGCTCCCCTCCGCCGAGGGACTTGAAGCTGGCGCCGATCTGGGAGAAGGCGTTGCGGGAGCGGACGGTCAGGCCGAAGACCTCACCGCAGACGCGCTGGATCTGCCAGCCGGGAATGTCGAAGGTCGTGACGACGAGCATGTGCTGGCCTCAGTTCTTGTCGAAGTTGACGGAGGAATAGGCGCGAAGCTTGCCGAGCTGGTGCATCGAGTCGACCAGCCGGATCGTGCCCGACTTCGAGCGCATCACGATCGAGTGGGTGGACACCGAGTCGGCGCGGTACTGGACCCCGCGGAGCAGTTCACCATCGGTGATGCCGGTCGCGCAGAAGAACACGTCCTGTCCGGCCACCAGATCGTCGGTCATGAGTACCCGCTGAAGATCGTGCCCAGCGTCCAGCGCTTTGCGTCGCTCGGCGTCGTCCTGTGGCCACAGGCGTCCCTGGATCGCGCCACCCATGCACTTCAGCGCTGCGGCGGCGATGATGCCCTCGGGCGTGCCGCCGATGCCGAGCAGCAGGTCGATGCCGGTGCCGGGCCGGGCCGCCATGATTGCGCCGGCCACATCCCCGTCCGCGATGAACCGGATGCGTGCGCCAGATGCGCGGACCTCCTCGACCAGCGCCTCGTGGCGCGGGCGGTCAAGTATGCAGACAGTGACGTCCTCGTTGTGCTCGCCCTTCGCCTTGGCCACGGCGGCGATATTGGCGGACACCGGTGCGGTGATGTCGATCGCGTGTGCGGCCTCCGGACCGGTGGCGATTTTCTCCATGTAGAAGACCGCCGACGGATCGAACATGCTGCCCCGCTCTGCCACCGCGATGACGGCAACCGCGTTGGGCATGCCTTTGCTCATCAGGGTGGTGCCGTCGATGGGGTCGACCGCGACGTCGCATTCTGGCCCGGTGCCGTCACCGACCTGCTCGCCGTTGTAGAGCATCGGGGCGTGGTCCTTCTCGCCCTCGCCGATGACCACGGTGCCACGCATCGAGACGGTTCCGATCAATGCCCGCATGGCATCGACCGCAGCGCCGTCCCCGCCGTTCTTGTCGCCGCGGCCCACCCAGCGACCGCCCGCCATCGCGGCCGCTTCGGTCACCCGGACGAGTTCCAGCGCGAGGTTGCGATCCGGTGCCTCCCGTGGCACGGCCAGCTCCGGCGGAACCCCGGCCTGGTGGGCGGCCTGGTCGTCGGTCATCGGGCCTCCGGTCTCGGTTCGCCGCGTGTCATCCGCGGTACTCGGTAGGACGCCCCCATCCTGTCAGATGCGCGAGAGCGAACCCGATCGAGCTCGCGCCGTACGGCAGGTTGGTGGGCTCGCCGATTTCGGCCCGCGCGCCGTGCCCGCCGCGGGCCGAGGAGCGGGGCGTGGGTGTTGACAGCCGTGCCGTCCTGTTCGTATCGTGCTCATATCTGATCGAAACACTCATAATTCATCGTATTCAATCATTAATGACCTCCGGGGCGCTCGGCTCCGTCCCCCGATCGAGAGGTCAGCCGTGACCAGTTCCCTCGCCCGACCCGCAAGCCGCGCGATCGTCGGCAAGACGTTCCGCCGCTACTGCTCGATCGCGTGTGACAGTAGCGACGGCGAGTACGCGAACATCACCATCACCGGGAAGACCGCGAAGACGCCGTTCGACCCGCGGCGCACCTACCGCATCGCCGACGGGCAGGGCGCGGCACTCTCGCAAGTGCCGGGTCAGCGCACGACCGTCTCCTGGCCCAGCACATCGAGCTCGGATCTGTCGGGCTGGCAGTTCATCGGCACCGGCGACGGCGCGTACACCATCGCGAACGCCTCGACCGGGCAGTTGCTCGGCGTCAACTCGCGCACCACGGCCGCCAGGGCCTGGGACACGTCACCAACGGTGACGCCCGAGAAGGTCGGCGGCCCGAGCGTCGGGCAGCAGTGGTTCGTCGTCGCGAACGCCTCGCCGGTCACCGGCAAGGCGGACGGCACATACCGGCTCGTGAACCGTTACAGCGGGTTGGTGCTCGGCCTGCCGTCGGCCTACGGGTCGCGCAGCCAGGCGACCCCGACCCGTACCTGGTCCGGTGCCGGACACACCGCAGCGCAGCAGACGCTGACGATCGAGTCGGTGCGCGTCCGCTAACTAGCCGTGACCAGTCGCTGGGTGACGTCCTCGGCGAGTACCGCTGCTGCCCGCATCGCCGCGGGGATCAACCGGCCGGAGCGCTGGCCGAGGACGACGCCGGTGATCGTGACTCCCGCGCCGTGAACCGACCGGGTGGCACGGAAGGCGAAGCAGCCGCCGGCGTCGTCGTCCGAACCGGTCTTGATGCCGACGAACCCGCTGCGGCCCAGCAGGGTGTTGGTGTTGCGCACCGTGCCGGCCACCGGAAACGATGCCGACCGCATCGCGACGATGGACGCGAACACCGGGTTCTTCATTGCCACCAGGGCCAGCCGGAGCTGGTCGGTGGCGGTGGAGACGGTGTCGGCCTCGAATCCGCTCGGATCGGTGTAGTAGGTGTGTGTCATGTGCAGCCGACGGGCGGTGCTGTTCATCTTTGCCACGAAGCTTGCCTCGTCGCCGGCCACGAACGTCGCGAGCATCGCGGCGACGTTGTTGGCCGATGGGATGAGGATGGCCTGCAATGCCTGCCGTTCGGTCAACTCTTCGCCCTCGGCGACGGAAATCACGGACTCTTCCTGGCCGCGACGCACTTGGGTGTCGGCGACATCCTCAGCGCTGACCGTCATTGTCGGCCCGTCCTCGCCGGTGCGGAGTGGGCGAGCCTCGAGCACCAGGTAGGCCGTCATCACCTTGGCGACGCTGGCGATGGGCACAGCCGTCTGCCCAGGGCTGCTGAGCAGATGATGCGAGTCCACGGTTACCGCGGCCTGACCCTCGACGGGCCACGAAACTTCTCGTAGCTGGGGCTGCGCCACCCCCGCTGAAGGCGCCGACCCGGGATGGCGTCGGGACACGGCAAGTGCGACCCATCCGACGATCAGAACGACGGAGAGCATCGCCACCAGCGCAGTGGTCCAGGGAGATCGACGGAAGATCATGTGGATGATGTTGGTCGAATGATGTCCGCGGCCCAGAACCGCTCGGTCACAGCGGTGTCGCACTTCTGTCACGGAATGATCGGTGGTCCTCAGCGGGTCACGACGATGTCCGGGTTCTGTCACAGGACGTCAGGCCCGGCGGGTGACCTGCGAGAATCTTCTGGTGAGCCGCCTTTTGCTGGTCGAGGATGACGAAGCAGTTGCCGAGGCGCTCGACCTCGCCCTGACCGCGTTGGGTCATGAAGTGCGCCGGGTGGATAGTGGCGAGCACGTGCAGGCGATGCTCGATGCGGACCGGATGCATGCACCGGATGTCGAACTGGTCTTGCTCGACGTGATGTTGCCCGGCATCGACGGGTTCGAGACGTGCCGGCGGATCGGATCGGCGACGACGACGCCGGTGATTCTGCTGACCGCCCGCGGTGACCCCGTCGACATGATCGTCGGTCTGGAATGTGGCGCCGACGACTACGTGGTCAAGCCCGCCGTGCCGCGGGTCCTCGACGCCCGGATCAAAGCAGTGCTGCGCCGCTCCGAGCGATCGGCCGAGGAGCACGACCGGACCGACCTGCACGTCTTCGGGTCGATCATCATCGATGAGTCGGCGATGCAGGCGACCCGCGACGGCGTCGAGATCGGACTGACGCCGACCGAGCTGCGACTGTTCATCGAGCTGGCCCGCCATTCCGGCCAAGCTCTCACCCGGCAGACCCTGCTGTCCCGGGTATGGGACTACGGCTACTTCGGCGATTCCCGTCTCGTCGATGCCTGCATCCAACGACTGCGCTCGAAGGTGGAGGCCGAGCCGGCACGGCCGGAGTTGATCCGCACCGTGCGCGGCGTCGGGTACCGGTTGGTCGCCAAGTAAATGTCGGGTCTGCCGCGACGTCACCTGGCGCTCGGGCTGCAGGCGCGGGTGGCCGCGACGGTCCTCGCCTGCGTACTGCTGTCGTCGTGCGCGGTTGCGCTCGCTGCATACCTGGTGCTCGATCGCCATTCCCAGACCCGGTTCCGCCAAGCGGCGATCTCCGAGACCCGTGCCGATGGCGACCAGGTGCAGCAGCTGCTCGATTCGAAGCAGGCGAACCGGATCGAGGTGGTCTCCCACTATCTGGAGGGAAGGTACGGACTCTCCTGGGTCGCGCTGGACTACGGGCCGGACTTCACCGCGTCGAATGACGACGCTGTGCGGGCCGCCGGCGGGAACGACACGGTGTTGTCCAGCCCGCAGATCGATAAGGTGCGCTCGTCCGTCGACGGCGCATTCCTGACCTTGGGTGGCGTCCCCTACATGGCGGTTGCTGCGGACCTTTCGCAGGGCGTCGTGATCGTCGAGCTCTACGATCTGCGACCGCTGCACCGTGAGTTGAACGACCTGCGGTATCAGATGTCGTGGATCGGGATCGTGGTGCTGCTGGTGGCCGGGCTCATCAGCTTGTTGCTGGCCCGACGCATCCTGCGGCCGGTGCGGCTGGCCAGCGCGGCCGCGCGCGGCGTGGGATCCGGCGACCTGAGCATCCGGCTACCCGTGCGCGGTCGCGACGAACTCGCCGAGCTCAGCGGTTCGTTCAACGACATGACTCGGGAACTGCAGCGCACGCTGGACGACCTGCACCGCGCCGATGCGCAGCAACGCCGCTTCGTCGCCGATGTGTCGCACGAACTGCGTACTCCGCTGTCGTCGCTGGTCGCTGCGGCCGACGCAGTGGACACCGGTGATCCGGATGTGCGCCGGCGCGCGGCCGGACTGTTGCAGAAGCAATCCCATCGGCTCGCCGAGTTGGTTGCCGATCTTCTGGAAATCTCCCGCTTCGACTCCGGCGGTGTCGTGTTCGATCCCGAGCCGGTGGACCTGGGTGCGCTCACCGCCGATGCGGTGGCAACGGCGTCGGTGGTGCATCTCGACGGCACCGAGGACGACTCAGTGCACGTCGTGGTCAACGGTGAGGCCACCGTGATCGGAGATCCGCGCCGGCTGCATGCGGTCGTGCGGAACATGGTCGGTAACGCCGTGCAGCACGGTGCACCGCCGATCGTCGTCGACGTCACCGGGCGCGCCGATGACGTCGTGGTAGTTGTGCGCGACCACGGCCCCGGCTTCCCCGCCGAGCTGGTGCCCGTTGCGTTCGATCGGTTCACCCGCGGTGACCGGGCGCGGACGAACTCGACGAGCAACGGCCTGGGCCTGGCAATTGCCGCGGAGAATGCCCGGCTGCACAACGCCACCATCACCATCAATGAACCGGCGTCGGGCCGGGGTGCCGAGATTCGGCTGACCGTGCCGCGCCGGGCCGGCTGAGGTTCAGCCGGCGTCCAACACCTCCTCCTCTTCCGCGGACTCGTCCTCGGCTTCCTGGATGTGTCGCTCGATGGCCTCGCGGGGCAGCCGGATATGCACGGCGAGCAGATAGATGGCTGCGGCGAACACCAGGTTGATGGCGAACACCGAATTGAACGCGTCGGAGTGATCGGTCGGCAGGAGCCAGCTGATCAGCGCGATGCCGATGAACCACGGGATCACCCAGGCACCCGCCCGCCAGGCAAGTTCCGGCTTCGCGGAGCGGTCGCCGGTGAAGTGGAAGATCGCCAGTGCCACGTAGCCGATCAGGATCGTGACGAAGAGCTTCTTGTTCACGTCCCAGCCGCCCCAGTAGACGATCATGTTCGCGCTGTAGAAGGCGAGGAACGGGATGACGTGGCCACCGCGCAGCCGGAACGGCCGCTCCCGCTCGGGAAGCTCGCGGCGCAGTGCGGAGAGCACCAACGGGCCGGATCCGAAAGAGATGACCGTCGCGCTGGTGATGAAGCCGACCAACTGCTGCCAGCTCGGGAACGGCAGGAAGAGCACGATGCCGACGACGAAAGTGAGGAACAGGCCCATCACCGGGACGCCGGCGGAATTCGTCTTGGCCAGCGAGCTCGGGGCGTTGCCGTTCTTGCCCATCGCGTATGACACCCGTGAGGACACCGTGGTGTAGATCAGGCCGGTGTCGGCTGGCGAGATGATCGCGTCCGCGTAGAGCAGGTAGGCCAGCCAACTAGCGCCGGCCAACGTGGAGATCGCAGCGAGCGGGCCGAAGTCGTCGGTGAACGCCAGTCCGGTCCAGCCGTCCTTGGCCAGGTTCGCCGCCGGCACGCCCATCGTGAACGCGACCTGCAGAGCGACGTAGATGACCGCGGTGATCACGATCGATCCGATGACGGCGAGTGGGATGTTGCGCTTCGGGTTCTTCGTCTCGCCGGCCAGCTCGATGCCTTGCCGGAATCCCAGGTAGGAGAACGTGATGCCGGCCGTCGAGATCGCCAGGAAGACGCCGTGACTGCCGCCCGGTGCGAAGCCTGCAGAGGTGAAGTTGGCGGTGCCGCCCATCTTGTTGCCGAAGAACGCCAACAGCACGAACACCACGATGACCAGCGTGATGATCGCCAGCTTCCACCACACCAGGGCGGTGTTGATCTGCGCGAACAGCCGGACGCCGTAGTAGTTCACCACGACGAAGATCGCGAGCAGGATCACGGCCGCAACAAGCCCCAACGCAGTGAGCGTGTAGGTCTTCTCGCCGGACACGATGTGCTTGTGCGTGAACGGCGCGTAACGAGTGGCGTACTGCAGGGCGCCTTCGACTTCGATGGCCGGCACTGCGGCAGAGGAGATCCAGGTGATCCAGCCGAGCGAGTAGCTCGCGAACGATCCCCACACCAGATGCGGGTAGCGCACGACGCCACCGGAGATCGGGAACATCGGCCCGATCTCTGCGTACGCGAGCCCGATGAACAGGATCATCACCGCGGCGATCGCCCACGAGAACATCGCCGCTGGGCCGGCCAGGCCGGAGGCTTTGTACGCACCGAACAACCAGCCGGAGCCGATGATGGAACCGATACCCGCGAACAGCAACCCGACCGGGCCGACGTCGCGCTGCAACTTCTTGTTCGCTGCCGGTGACTCCTGTGTTGCGGTCATCTAGGGGGCTCCTCGCGCTCGCGCCGGTGGGCGGCGAAGAGCGCACCCCGACGAATCGTGCGGCCGCTCGGTGTGTGGCCTCAGTACTTGCCTATCACAGAACGGGGGCGATGCGGGTTCTTATCCCGTGCGGGTTGGTCAGGCGTCGCCGGTCGTCGGCTCCGCATCGTGGGCCGCGATCGCTTCGTCCAGTCGCTTGCTCGCCCCGTCCAGCCAGGTCTGGCAGGTGTCGGCGAGTTGCTCGCCGCGTTGCCACAGGGCGAGGGACTCCTCGAGGGACTGGCCGCCGGACTCCAGTGCGCGCACGACCTCGGCCAGTTCGGCGCGGGCCGCTTCGTAGGTCGGTGGCAACCGTTCTTCAGTCATGGTCGCCATACCCTACTTACCGCCGGCGAGTGGTGCTGCGCACGTCGACGGCGAGGCTGATCGCGAACGCGATGACGATCGCAATCCCGCCGACCACCGCGACACCGTGATCGCCGAACAGACCTGACTTGAGCACGGCGAAGGTCACGGCCAACGCGGTGAGCACCGCAACGGCTATCTTCCAGTCGTCACCGATGACGAAGTCGTACCAGAACTGGCCGAACGACTTCAGGAACTTCACCCCGCCACCTCCGCAGCAGTGGAGTCCGCCGCGGCGGGTGCGACGCGCAGCGCGGTGATGAATGCCCTGCTGAGCAGGAACCAGAGTGCGATGAGGACCAGGATAGCGGCGTCCGCGCCGGGCCACTCGATACTGTGCCGGCCGGCCCGGAAGATGCCCAGCCCTTCGACCGACCAGAACGTACCGAACGAGGCGAGCATCAGCCCGACGCCGTACTTGAGCAGGTTCTCATTGATCATCGACAACGGCCGCTTGGCGGCGACAGCCGCGGTGAGTACCACGACAACGGCGGCTGCCGCCCCGGCGCTAGCGGCCGGGACGTTCTTGGCGTTGAGGCCGAAGGTGATCACGATGAACACCACCTCCATGCCTTCGAGGAAGACCCCCTTGAACGACACCATGAAGGAAAACATGTCGACGCCGGGCGGGGGCGCACCGACCGCGCGGGCTGCCTCGACTTCCTCGCGATAGATCGCGTCCTCGTCGTGCACCGCCTTGCGTCCCGATGCCCGAAGGATCGCTTTGCGAAGCCATTGCAGCCCGAAGATCAGCAGCAGCCCGCCGATCACGAGTTGCAACGCCGATTCGGGTAGCCATGTCGTCAAGGCGAAGCCCGCGGCGGTGGTGACCACGGCTAGCACGCCCAACGCTGCGGCGGAGCCGATGAGAGCCGACCGCCAACTGCGCGTGAAGCCCATCGCCATCACGATCGTGGTGGCCTCGACCATTTCCACGCAGCACGCCACAAACGTGGCGACGACCAAGCCCCACGTCGTCGCATTCATCGTGCGTCCATGCCGATAAGGGTAGAAGGCTGTCGTGTGGAGACGATTTGCGGCCCGCTTCCGGGTCGGTGAGTTGCTGACGTCATGCCCGCCGGGGCACCGCCTCGGCAGCGAACGACCCGTGCTCGACGTACACGGTGAGCCGGCCGATGGCCTCGTCCGGTGCTCGCACAGCTGCGCCGTCCGGGCCGACCACCACGGCATAACCGCGGCGCAGCGTGGCGTGCGGGGAGAGTGCGACGACCCGGGCACGCATCTGGCCGAGTTCAGCGGAGTGCGCGTCGATGAGCGCCCGCATCCGGCGGCGGGCACGCTGCCGAGCGTCGTCGACCGCGGTGATTCCATCGGCGAGCCGGCGGACCAGGACGGCACGCAACCTCTGCGGCAGACCGGCCATCAGTTCCCGCTCCCGGCTGATCCGGGTGTGCACCGCCTGCCGCGCCCGGCGGCGTAGCCCGGCGGCGAGGTCCTGCTCGGCGGCGACGTCCGGGACGATCCGCTTGGCCGCGTCGGTCGGGGTGGAACAGGCCAGATCGGCGACCAGGTCGAGCAGCGGTGCGTCGGTCTCGTGACCGATTGCGCTGACCACCGGGGTGCGGCAGCCGCTCACGGCTCGTAGCAATGTCTCGTTGGAGAACGGCAGCAGGTCCTCGACGCTGCCCCCGCCGCGGGCGATGACGATCACCGACACGGCCGGATCCTCGTCCAGCCGGCTCAGGGCGGCGACGATCTCGCTCACCGCGGAGTTGCCTTGGGTGGCGACGCTCTCGATGACGAACTGCGCGCCGGGCAGTCGACGCCGACTGTTCTCGACGACGTCGCGTGCTGCGGCACTGGCCCGGCCGGAGATCAGCCCGATCCGTTCCGGCCAGAAGGGCAACGGCCGCTTGCGGTCGGCGGCGAACAGGCCCTCGGCAGTCAGTAGCCGGCGCAGCTGTTCGATGCGCGCCAGCAGCTCACCGATGCCCACCTGCCGGATCGCCGAGGCGCGCAGGCTGATGGTGCCCCGCTCGGCGTAGAAGTCCGGGCGGGCCCGAAGCACGATCCGGGCACCTTCGCTGAGCTGTGCTGCGTCCACCACGCTGCTGGCCGCGGTGATCGTCATCGAAATGTTCGCATCCGTGTCGCGCACGGTGAGGAATGTGGTGGAGACGCCGGGGCGCCGATTCAGCTGCGCAAGCTGGCCCTCGACCCAGACCTCGCCGAGCCGGTGCACCCAGGACGAGATCGCCGCCGAGACGCGGCGCAGCGGCAGCGGGTTCTCCGCAGAGGAGTCGAGACGTGACATGGGAGACCTGTCGGCGGATCAGGTCGGTGTGTCGCCGGGATCCGGGGTCAGATCGAAGACGGATTTCGCCTGCCCGTTGGAGCCCGCGTGCGGCGCAACAGCCGGTGCGCCTGGTGCAGGTCGGGCGGCCTTCTTCGCAACCGGCCGAGGCGCGGATCTGCTGCCTGCTGCCTTGTTCGCAGCTGCGTTCTTTGCCGGCGCCTTCTTTGCGGTGGCCTTTGTTGCGGTGGCCTTCTTTGCTGTGACCTTTGTTGCGGTGACCTTTTTGCTTGCCGCCTTCGTTGCCGGTGCCCTGGCGGCCGGTGCTTTCTTGGCGGCGGCCTTCCTCGCCGCCGGTGCTGGCGTGGCTGCGGGTGGCGGAGCCGGATTGGCGGGGGTGGGCTGTGAGCTCGACGGCCCCGCCGAGGCGTCCTCGTCGAAGGTGGCCCAGGTCGGCGGCTCCTCGGGAGCTCCGCGCATCTGGCTGAGCAGCTCGTCACCTCGGTTTGTCAGCTCCACGTAGCGCTGCTGCGCGCGCAAAGAGAGTTGCATGGCGTTGCCGACGAGGTGGACCGGCAGTTCGGGGGCGTCCTGGGGCAGGGTGCGGATGCGGTCGACCGCCGTGGCGACCAGTCCGAGCGCTGCCCGCAACGGGGCGGGGAGTTGCGACATGCCCACCAGCCTGCCCCACGGATGCGACGTGGACCACCCCGGCGGTGTTGCCGGGCGGCGCGCAGCGGCGGTCCGTACCATCGCAGGCATGTCCTCGCAGTCCGCCCAGCCCAGCCCAGCCGAGCCGGTGTCGCAGCAAGTGCCGTCGGGCCGGGTCCTGCTGGCCAAGCCGCGCGGATACTGCGCCGGGGTCGATCGCGCCGTGCAGACCGTCGAGTTGGCGCTGAGCACCCACGGCTCACCGGTGTACGTGCGCAAGCAGATCGTGCACAACCAGCACGTCGTGCAGAGCCTGGAGCAGCGGGGCGCGATCTTCGTCGAGGAGACCGACGAGGTGCCCCAGGGCGCCACCGTCGTGTTCTCGGCGCATGGTGTCGCGCCGTCGGTCCACGAGGAGGCGAAGGAGCGCGAACTACACACCATCGACGCCACCTGCCCGCTGGTGACCAAGGTGCACAAGGAAGCGGTCCGGTTCGCCGACGGCGACTACGACATCCTGCTGATCGGCCATGAAGGCCATGAGGAAGTCGTCGGAACCAGCGGCGAGGCGCCCGAGCGCATCCACCTCGTCGACGGCCCTGACGACGCGATGAACGTCCAGGTGCGCGACCCGGAGAAGGTCGTCTGGCTGTCGCAGACCACTCTTTCGGTCGACGAGACCATGCTCACGGTGGAGGCGTTGAAGAAACGCTTCCCGGCGCTGCAGTCGCCGCCCAGCGACGACATTTGCTATGCGACGCAGAATCGGCAGGCCGCGGTGAAGGCAATTGCGCCGCAGGTGCAGTTGTTCCTCGTGGTCGGCTCGGCCAACTCGTCCAACTCGGTTCGGATGGTCGAGGTCGCCGAGGCAGCAGGCGCCGCGCAGGCCTACCTGGTGGAGAACGCGGCAGCGATAGATCCGACATGGTTGTCGGGGGTAACCGAGATCGGGCTTTCCTCCGGTGCCAGCGTGCCGGAGATCCTGGTGCAGGACGTCGTCGCGTGGCTCGCCCAGAACGGGTTCGCCACCACGGAAGAGATCGAGCACACCGAGGAGCGGCTTACCTTCGCGCTACCCCAGGAATTGCGCCGCGATCTGAAGCTGGCCGCCAAGCAGTCCTGACCGGATGTTCAGCGGTTGGTGAGCAACCGGACGCCGGCGATGAGAAGCACGACAGCGGTCGCTCCGGCGATGGCCGGGAACCCGTAGACAAACCAGTTCGTGCCGGCATCGTAGAGACCACCGTGGCTGGTGAGGCTCTCTCCGCGCAGGATCGACGCGAACGCCTTTCCTAACACGAAGACGATCGGCGGCGCGATGACGATGGGGAACATCGCGCTGCGGCGCACCACCAGGATCGCCACCAGTGCGGCGAACACGACGCCATAGTTGAACATCCCGCGGGAGGTCTCACCACGGGCATAGTCGATCAGCCCGGCGACACCGGCGATGAAGAGCAGCACGATCAGCGCCTGCCAGCCGGCCAGGCCACGCTCGAAGGCCTTGCTCCCTGGGCGCCGGGGCTGCGCCGCCGACGATTCGGCGGCGGCCGGCGGCCCGGCCTGCGGAGGGTCGGCCAGATTGTAGGTACGGCGTGGTGCGACCTCGTCCGACCAGGGCGTCGAGGAAGGCAGCGACCGGGCTGGGCTGTGCGCTGCCCGCCCCGTCTGTGCTCCGGGCCGCGGTGTCGCCTGGACGATGGTCGGCTCCTCAGCTCGTCGGACCGGCGCCGGTGGCGCCCACTCGGCAGCTCCAACGCTACCGGGCGTAGCCCGAGATACCGGTGAGCAGCCGCCTGCGATTCTCAGGTTCCAGTGGGTTCCTCGGCGCCGGGCAGCGCCGGTTGGGCGATCGTCGGCCGGTTCTTGGACAGCGAGACCAGTCGCGATTCGGTGAGCTCCGGTGCCGAGGTGGTCAACGTCGTGGCGGTGACCTGGGCCGGCGGGATGATCTTCTCGTCCGGTCCGACGACCTGCAGCCCGGCCATCTTGCGAGCCGACACCAGCACTCTGCTCTCCAGCGACGTCACCGTCTTGTTGTAGTCACCGACCGCTGAGTTGAGGCTGCGGCCGAGCTTGTCGATGTGCCCACCCATCGTCGCCAACCGCTGAAAGATCTCCTTGCCGACGCGGTGCACCTCGGCGGCGTTCTCGGCCAGCGCCTCTTGCCGCCAGGTGTAGGCAACGGTGCGCAGCAGCGCGATCAGGGTGGACGGGGTTGCGACGACGACGTTGCGGCTATGCGCATGCTCGAGCAGGGTCGGGTCCTGGCGCAGCGCCGCGTCGAGGAAGGCGTCGGCGGGGACGAAGCAGACGACGAACTCCGGGGCCGGCGTGAACTGCTCCCAATACGCCTTCGCGCCCAGCTGGTCGATATGGGTGCGCAGGTGCCGGGCGTGCGCCCTCAGCCTCTTGTTGCGCTCCGCCTCGTCGCGAGCCTCCATCGCCTCCAGATAGCCGTTGAAGGCGACCTTCGAGTCGACCACGACGTTCTTGCCGCCGACCAGCTTCACGACCACGTCGGGACGAACCATGCCGTCGTCGGTCGTCGCGGTGGGCTGGGTGACGTAGTCGACGTGCTCAGTGAGCCCCGCGGACTCGAGCGTGCGCTCGAGTTGCAGTTCGCCCCATCGGCCGCGAACCTGTGGGGCGCGCAGCGCGTTGACCAGCGATGCCGTCTCCAGTCGGAGTTGCTCGGATGACTGCCGCATCGTGCCGACCTGTTCGCGTAGTGCGGCATAGCTGGTGTTGCGGTCCTTCTCGACGCTCTGCAACTGCGTCTGCACCTTGTCCAGCGACTCCTTGAGCGGAGCGACCATTCCCTCGATGGCCTGCTGGCGCTGCGCCAGATCACCGGCGGCGGCGGTGCGGGCGGTGCCCAATCGCGCCTCAGCGAGTTCGACGAATGCCTGGTTGTTGCGCTGCAACGCCTCCGCGGACAGCGAGCTGAAGGCTTCGCGCAACTGCGCCTGGGCGGCCTGCTGCGCCCGCTCGCGCTCGGCTCCGGCGCGACGCTCAGCGTCGAGCATGGCGCCGGTGCGAGCCAGCTCCGTCTCGGCGGCGACCAATCGCGCGGCTGCCTGCGCGTGGCGGGCCTCCGCGGAGTTGGCGGTGCGCTGGCCGCGCAGCAGCCAGCCCACGGCAACCCCGGCGAGCAGGGTGACCAGGGCGATCAGGAGAGCAGTCACGTTCATGTCATCGATGCTGACACCCGGCTCCGACAGTTTCCCCCAGGCGCGCCCGCCCCGCCGCATCCCCCTCGGTTTTGGTCGCCCGGCGTCGATATCCGTGCTGGGCGGCCAAAAGCGATCTCGCTGCGGCCTTAGACTGGCCCATCGTGGCTCTCACCATCGGGATCGTCGGACTGCCCAACGTCGGTAAGTCGACGCTGTTCAACGCGCTGACGCGCAACAACGTGCTCGCCGCGAACTATCCGTTCGCGACGATCGAGCCCAACGTCGGCGTGGTTGGCGTCCCGGACCTACGGCTGGCTGCGCTCACCGCCATGTTCACGTCCGTGAAGACGATTCCGGCCACCGTCTCGTTCGTCGACATCGCCGGCATCGTGAAGGGCGCCAGCGAGGGCGCCGGGCTGGGCAACCAGTTCCTGGCCAACATCCGCGAGGCGGAGGCGATCTGCCAGGTCATCAGGGCGTTCTCCGACCCCGACGTCGTGCACGTGGACGGAAAGGTCAGCCCGGCCGACGACATTGAAACGGTCAACACCGAGCTGATCCTGGCCGATCTGCAGACCCTGGAGAAGGCGCTCCCGCGGCTGCAGAAGGAAGCCCGGGTGCAGAAGGACAAGCAGGCCGTGGTGGCTGCGGTCGAAGAGGCGCAGGCGGTGCTCAACGAGGGCCGCACCGTGTTCGGCGCCGGCCTGGACAGGGAGTCGCTGCGCGAGTTGCAGCTGATGACGGCCAAGCCGTTTCTCTATGTCTTCAATGTCGACCCGGACGAGATCGCAAATGAAGAGTTCACCAACGAGCTGCGCGCGCTCATCGCACCGGCCGAGGCGATCTTCCTCGACGCGAAGACCGAGGCCGACCTGGTGGAGCTGGAGCCGGCCGAGGCGCTGGAGTTGCTGCAGTCGATGGGCCAGGAGGAATCCGGTCTCGACCTGCTGGCCCGGGTGGGCTTCGCGACGCTGGGCCTGCAGACGTACCTGACCGCCGGCCCGAAGGAGTCGCGGGCCTGGACGATTCCGGTCGGCGCCACCGCCCCACAGGCGGCCGGCGTCATCCACACCGACTTCCAGCTTGGCTTCATCAAGGCGGAGATCGTCTCCTTCGATGCGCTGATGGACGCTGGCTCCATGGCCGAGGCGCGCTCCCGCGGCAAGGTCCGCATCGAGGGTAAGGACTACGTCGTGCAGGACGGCGACGTAGTCGAGTTCCGCTTCAACGTCTGAGAGCCCCTGGAATCCCAGCAAAAATGGGCCTTCTCGGGTCTATTTCGGACTGGCGCTGCGGGCCGCGCACGCGAGGCCCGCCGCGCACTCGATCGACGGCTGTTGACACTGCCCACAGCGGACGCGACGACGCCACCGCGCAGCGGATGGATCCGTGCTGTGCGACAGGCGTTGGGTATGAGCCTGGGGGATCTGGCGGCGCGGCTTGGTACGACGCACCAATCGGTGTCGATGCTCGAACAGTCCGAGCGTGCTGGTCAGATCAGGCTCAGCAGCCTCCGCAAGGCGGCCGAGGCCATGGATTGCGACCTGGCCTACGTGTTCATCCCGCGTTCCGGCAGCCTGCAGTCCGTCGTCGACAAGAGGCCCGGGCGCAGCTGGCCGCACACGTGCGTGCGACGGCGCACAGTCAACGCCTTGAGGACCAGTTGCCCGGCGAGGTCGACGACGACGCGATCGCGGACAACCTCGAACAGCTGATCCGCTCCCGCGCCCTGTTGAAGACATGACCGACAGGTTCCGCGGCCGCGGCTCGTGGGCCGCGTCAGGCGTCGGGCCACGATGCGTCAGGTGAGTGAACGTGTCTCTGCGGATTGCGGGCGCCAGCATCGCGCCATAGGCTGTAGTTAGATGTACTACTCTTCAGGGGGTGGGTGTGGCTACCGTTACCGCAGCTGAGTTCAACCAGCGCCCAAGCCAGGTCAAGCGCGCGGCCGAGGACGAACCGGTGGTGATCACCGAGCACAGCCGCCCGTCCTTCGTGCTGTT
>JBPCMU010000131.1:0-15886 GCA_051001975.1 Jatrophihabitans sp. | reverse complement strand
GGTGCGACGCTCGGGAAGGGGGGTGTGGGGGGGTGCGGCCCCCCCCCCCCCCCCCCCCCAAGACCGTCAATCGGCGACGGAGGCCTGCTTGGCCCGTGCTGCCGCGGCGTCCTGGGCGGCCTCTTGCGCGGCCGAGATGGTGCGCAGCGGGACCTCCTTGAGGAACCAGCTGAGCACGAAGCCCAACACGATGACCGACGCGGCGACCAGGAAGACCGTGGACATCGCGGATGCGAAACCCTCCCGGAACGGCTGCGCCAGCGCGTGGTTGAGCCCGTGCAGGAAGGATGTGTCGTTCAGGTTCACGCCCTTGCTGCTCGGATTCTTCAGACTGGCGATGAATTTGGCATTTTGGGCCTGTGACGTCACGGTCGGGTCGTTCAGTGCCCTGGTGAAGTCGGGATTCTTGCCGGCGAACGCCCCTTGGTAATTCGACTTGACCTTGTTACCGACGCTGCTGAACAGCACCGACAGGAACACCGCGGTACCCAGCGTTCCGCCGACCTGACGGAAGAATGTCGACGACGAGGTGGCCACTCCGATGTCCCGGGCTGACACTGAGTTCTGCATGGCGAGCACCACGGTCTGCATGCACAGACCCAGACCTGCGCCGAACAGGAACATGTAGACGTCCACGACCGCGAGGTGCGACTCGGCGGAGACCAGGCTCAGCAGGAGCGCGGCGACGGTCATCATGCCGGTACCGATGATCGGGAAGATCTTGTACCTGCCCGTGCGCGACGTGAGCTGACCGGCGACCAGCGATGCGGACATGATGCCGAAAACCAGCGGCAGCATCAGCAGACCGGACTCGGTCGGCGAGGCGCCCTTGACCAACTGCAGGTACAGCGGGATGGTCATGATCCCGCCGAACATCCCGACACCTAGCACGAAGGACAGCGCGCTGCCGACCGCAAAGGGTCCGCTACGGAAGAGCCGGAACGGGATCAAGGCGGCATCGCCCATCCGGTTCTGCACCCAGCAGAACGCAGCCAGCCCGGTAACTCCGACTACGTAACACACCAGTGCGGCGGGCGACCCCCAACCCCACTCACGACCCTGCTCGGCGATGATCAGCAACGGCACCAGACCAACCACCAGGGCTACGGCACCCCACCAGTCGATGCGCTGCTCGCGGCGGATGTGGTCGAGGTGCAGTGAGCGGTACACAACGACCAGCGCAGCGACGCCGAGCGGGACGTTGATATAGAAGATCCAGCGCCAACCGCTGATTCCGAAGATGCTGGCCTGCCCGGCGAAGAAGCCACCGATCAACGGCCCGAGCACGCTCGAGGTGCCGAACACGGCCATGAAATAGCCCTGGTACTTGGCCCGCTCCCGGGGCGGGATGATGTCGCCGACGATGGCCAGCGCGAGGGAGAACAGACCACCGGCGCCGATGCCCTGCAGGGCGCGGAACGCGGCGAGCATGTACATCGAGGTCGACAGCCCACAGAGCGCGGACCCGATGACGAACACGGTGATCGCCAGCATGAAGAACGGCTTGCGGCCGTAGATGTCGGAGAGCTTGCCGTAGAGCGGCGTGGCGATCGTCGAGGTGATGAGAAAGGCGGTCGTCACCCAGGCTTGGATCGACAACCCGTGCAGGTCGTCGCCGATGGTCCGGATCGAGGTCGAAACTACGGTCTGATCAAGTGCTGCGAGGAACATCCCCATCAGCAACCCGGTCAGGATCGTCATGATCTGACCGTGGGTGTACACCCCCGTCGGTGCGGCTGCCGGTGCCGACGCCCCGGCCCGCCCGTTGGGCGATGCCTGATCGGCTTCAGTGCTGGTCATTCCTGTCCTTCCTTGCTCGCCGGTGATCCCATGTACGCGTTCGAGATCTCGGCGAGGATCGTTTCCTTGTAAGCCTCGAAGTCTGTGGTGAAGCGGTCGAGATACTCGGCGAACTGCAGCCGGTCCGCCCTCGTCCAGCCGGCCAGCATGTCCCGGTAGTGCCGGTCGCGTTCGGAGATGTGGCGAGCGTGTCTGGCCAGGCCGAGGTCGGTAACCTGCAGCAGGCTGGCCCGCCCGTCCTCGGGATCGGGCAGCCGCTCAAGCAGCTTGTCGCGGACCAGCGCGGCCACCTGCCGGCTCACCGTCGAGGGGTCGGTCTGCACCAGATCGGCCAGCGCGCTGCCGCGCATCGGACCGTGGGACACCACGTTGAACAGGATCGCGTCGTAGGCCCACTCGAGGTTCCCGCGGGTGGCCTGATGTACCTGTTGCTTGAACCGGGCGAGCGAATGCGTGAGCGCGGCCAGCCGCGATGGAACGCTGTCGATCGCCACTGACTGGCTGCGCGGCTTGGTCGAGCTCGCGGTCATGTCGTTCGTCTCCCAAAAGTCGTTCGTTGCGTGAAGCATACAACTAGTTGCATGTAGTGGCCAACTAAATATCGCTTCCAGCAGTGATCGAGATTGATCGAAAACCCGGATTTGCCGGGCACTACCCACCTACGGTCGGCAGTGCGCGCGGTCTGTCGGCCACCACCTGACGGGGTGGATCGGCGACTGCCGATCCGGGTCAGCCGCGCGGGCACGGCCAACTGAATGGAGACCAGTGATGAACCTCCCCCTGACTGCGGTCGCCGCCCTGACCCGGGATCAGCCGTGACCGCGCCCCCGGCCCACGCCTGCCGGTCGTGGCGATCGCCGCGCTCGCGGCTGAGCCTGCTCATTCCTGTCATCCTGCTCGCCGGCCTCGCGGTGGTGTTCCAGTCCGCGGCGTCCACCGCCGGCGCATCCAGCAACAGCTATCAAGTCATCCCGGCTGACTACGCGGGCGTCAACTACGTCGGCGCTGGATTGCCGGCCGTTGCTGGCAAGACGATCCGGCTGTGGGACGACGGTACGAACTGGTGTGATCTCGAACCGCAGCCGGGCGTCTGGAATACCGGCGCTCTGGAAACCCTCGTGACCAACCTGCGCAGCGCCGGCTACACCCAGATCATCCTGACACTTGGCATGACACCCGCGTGGGCGAGCACCGGAGCCCAGGGCCAGGGCCCGAACTACGTCTGCAGCGGCCAGAGCGCCTATACGACCACCGTCCCGACAGAAGACGCGTGGTACGGCTATGTGGCGCACCTGGCCAGCGAGTTCGCGGGACGGATCACGGCGTACGAAGCCTGGAACGAGCCGGCCAGCCAGACTTATTGGACCGGCACTTACCAGCAGATGTCGCGACTGACCTCACTCGCCTACTGGGCCGTCAAGCAGTTCGACCCCGCGGCGACGGTGCTGTCGGGGTCGCTCACCCCGCGGTCCACCCCGGGCTGGGATTACAACTACTTGCAGCAGATCGCCTGGGACGGCTGGCAGATCGATGGCATCGCCTTCCACTCTTACTCCTATTTTCGCTGCGTACCGGATGCCGGCACCGGCCAGTGCGCGGCGGGGGAAGTCAAAACGATGCTGGACGACCACGTCGCTCAGGTGAATGCGGTGAACAGCGGCATCGCCCAGATGCAGCCGCCCAGGGCCATATCGGTCTGGGAGACCGAGGTAAATCACAACGACGCCGGCACAGTATGGGCAACGGTGAGCCAGGGCGCGCAGGTCCAGCTGGTCGCCCGGACCTTCATCGACGACATCAGATATGGCGTCAACCACGAGGTCTGGTACGCGTTCAACAGGGCATTCGGCGTGTCGATGGACAACACCGGCGCGGCCTACCTGACGCTGCGCACCATGCAGTCCTGGGTCACCGGGCACGTGTTCATCAACTGCTATGACCACACCGTCTCGGGTGTCGAGGTGGTCCAGTGCTACGTCGACGGACGGGAGATCGATTGGTCGGCGAAGTCAGTGCAGATCCCTGGTCTCAATGGGCTGCGTTGCACGCTGCCCGACGGCGTGTGCGCCTCCGCCACCAACATCACGCTCACCCCGACACCGCAACTGATCGTCTACCAGTAGAAGGGTCCACACCGGCGATTGTGCAACGTTTGGCGGCGTCAGACCGCCAAACGTTGCACGATCGGGCTGTTAGCTACCAGTCAGTCCGAGGTCGGCCACCGCCCGATCGCGGATCTTGTACTTCTGGATCTTGCCGGTGATCGTCATCGGGTACTCGTCGACGAACTGGACGTAGCGCGGCACCTTGAAGTGCGCCAGGCTATCCCGGCAGTAGCCGCGCAGTTCCTCCTCGGTCGCCGTCGCACCGGCGCGCAACCGGACCGCCGCGAGCAACTCCTCGCCGTGCTTCACGTCCGGAACGCCGACCACCTGCACGTCCTCGACGTCGGGATGGCGATACAGGAACTCCTCGATCTCCCGCGGGTAGATGTTCTCACCGCCGCGAATCACCATGTCCTTGCTGCGCCCGACGATCGCGACGTACCCATCGGCATCCATCTGCGCGAGATCCCCGGTGTGCATCCAGCCGGCCCGGTCGAGCACGTCGGCCGTCTTCTCCGGCTCGTCCCAGTAGCCGAGCATCACCGAGTAGCCGCGGGTGCACAGCTCACCGGTCTCCCCGCGCGGCACCGCCCGATCGGTTGCCGGGTCGACCACCTTGATCTCCAGGTGCGGATGCACCTGGCCGACCGAGGAGACCCGCTGCTCGACGGAGTCCTCGACCCGGGTTTGCGTCGATACGGGGCTGGTCTCGGTCATCCCGTAGCAGATCGTGACCTCGGCCATGTGCATCTCCGACAGCACCCGCTTCATCACCTCTGCGGGGCACGGCGAGCCGGCCATGATGCCGGTGCGCAGCGAACTGAGATCGACCGTGCTGAACGAGGCGTCGGTCAGTTCGGCGATGAACATCGTCGGCACGCCGTACAGGCTGGTGCACATCTCCCTCGCGCACGCCTGCAGCGTCGCGGCCGGCTCGAAGCTCGGCGCCGGGATTACTATGCAGGCACCGTGGCTGGTGGCCGCGAGGTTGCCCATCACCATTCCGAAGCAGTGGTAGAACGGCACCGGCACGCAGATCCGGTCCTGCTCGGTGTAGCCGCAGACCTCCCCGACGAAGTAGCCGTTGTTGAGAATGTTGTGGTGGGTCAGCGTGGCGCCCTTCGGGAAGCCCGTGGTCCCCGACGTGTACTGGATGTTGATCGGGTCGTCGGACTGCAGTTCGGCTGACCGCTGCGCCAACTGCTCGTCGGTGACATCGGCGCCGGCTGCGATCAACTCGTCCCAGGACGGCTGGCCGATGAACACCACCTCATGCAATGCGGTGCAGTCACCGCGGACCTGCTCGATGAGGGCCTGGTAGTCGCTGCTCTTGTGCCTCGTCGCCGAGACCAATAGCCGGACACCGGACTGGTTGAGTACGAAGGAAAGCTCGTGGGAGCGGTAGGCCGGGTTGATGTTGACCAGGATCGCGCCGATCTGCGCCGTCGCGTACTGCACCAGGCTCCATTCGAGCAGGTTCGGCGCCCAGATACCGACGCGGTCACCACGGCCGATACCGGAGCCGAACAGGCCACGGGCCACCTCGGTCACCGCGTCACCGAACTGGCGGTAGGTCAGTCTGCGGCCGGTAGAGCACTCCACAACCGCTTCGCGGTCGGCGCATCGTTCGATGGTCCGAGCGAGGTCGGCGCCGATGGTGTCGCCCAGTAGCGGGGTGGTGGACGTTCCGCTGGCATAGGACGGGACGGCGATGGACGTCATGGACCCCTCCACAGAGACGGCGCACGGCAGATGGTGCGGATACAAGTGCACCCCGGGTTGTGCAAGCTATCTAACGCCTGCACAACCCGGGGCGCATCGTCTTCACCGGAAGTCACGCCCCCACGTGACATGCGCTTCCCCAAGCGCTCCGGGAGTGGTGAGACCCAGTCCGACTCTCAGTCGTCCAGGGTCTCGGTGGTGTTGCCTGCAAGAAGCGACCGCACCTCGGACTCGCGGTACCGGCGATGTCCGCCGAGAGTCCGGATTGAGGCCAACTTGCCCGCTTTCGCCCAGCGCGTCACCGTCTTGGGGTCGACACGGAACAATTCCGCGACCTCCGACGGTGTTAAGAGCGGCTCTGGTTCGGGCCTCTCTCGTACTTGTGCCATTCCTGGCGCCCCCTCCTTTGGATGTTTCGCCGAACTTCCGGCGCTTGCTGCCCGTCGCACCAGTATGCCGACATTCCGCACCCCAGGGGAGTGCTTGAATGCGATATGTTTGGCGAATCGAGCAATCTCCAGGATAGCGAGCTAGTCCGGATGCGGCCTGCCGATCAGGGGAGGTACGCTTGCCCGGCAACTAATTGACCAAGGTTCCCGCCTCGCGATGCCGCGGCTTCGGCGGGTTTATGACGCCAGCGATGAGGGGGTCGAGCCATGGGGCGCGGCCGAGCGAAGGCCAAGCAGACAAAAGTGGCCCGCGATCTGAAGTACAAGCCACAGGAGACAGACCTGGACGCGTTGCAGCGCGAACTGGGCTCGTCTACCGGTTCTGCTCGGACCGAGGATTACGACGAGCGTGAAGACGAGAGCTGGGCCTCGCGGCGCAGCTGAGTCAGTGCCCTACCGGGGGTGTGACCCCACCGTGTGCACCGCTGCATGGGTTTCGACTGCCCTGCCATCGGTGGCGCCCACTTCGCCGATTACCATCGCAGGTACCTGCCGTCCGGCCAGAATCCGCAGTACTTGGTCCGCGGCGTCGGCCGGCACCACCGCGACCATGCCGATCCCGCGGTTGAACGTCAGCTCGGACTGCTCGAGGCCGAGGTCACCGAGCCGATCGATCAGCCCGAAGATCGGCTGCGGTTGCCAGGTCGAGCGGTCCACAATTGCCCGTACCCCTGACGGGAGGACGCGGCTGAGGTTGCCTGCCAGCCCGCCCCCGGTGATGTGCGAGAACGCGTGCACCTCGACCGTCTCGGCGAGCTGCAGACAGTCCAACGCGTAGATGTGGGTCGGTACGAGCAACTCGTCGACCAGCAGCCGGCCGTCCAGCTCCTCCGGGGTGGCATCCAGCGCCAACCCGGCCCGCTCGAATAAGACGTGCCGGACCAATGAGTAGCCGTTGGAGTGCAGCCCCGACGAGGCCATCCCGATGAGCAGGTCGCCGACCCGCACCCGGTGCGCCCCGAGCACGGCATCGGCATTGACGACGCCGACACCGGCTCCTGAGACGTCGTAGTCCTCCGGCGCCATCACGCCCGGGTGCTCGGCCGTCTCCCCGCCGACCAGGGCGCAACCTGCGCGCACGCACCCTTCGCTGATGCCGCTGACGATCTCAGCGATGTGCTCGGGCACCACCTTGCCGGTGGCGATGTAGTCGGTCATGAACAGCGGCTCGGCCCCGACCACCACGAGATCGTCGATCACCATTCCGACCAGGTCGATGCCGATCGTGTCATGCCGGCCGGCCGCCCGGGCAATCGCGATCTTGGTGCCGACACCATCGGTGGAGCTGGCCAGCACCGGCTGCGGGTACTTGCTCAGATCGAGTTGAAACAGACCAGCGAAGCCGCCCAGACCGCCGAGCACCTCGGGCCTGCCGGTCCGCTTCACCGACGCCGTCATCAGGTCGACAGCGCGTTCCCCGGCCCGGATGTCCACCCCCGCGCCGGCGTAGGACGTCGGCTCGGATCGAGCTTCGGACATCACGGCCGGGTCAGCGCGTTGGTTCCGACGTAGCCCTCGACCGGCTCGCTATCGCTGACGGCGGCGGTGCTGGCGACCACGCTGCGCTCGATGCCTTCCAACATGTGCTTGCCGATCACCTCGGGCAGCGCGATCGGGTAGTTCCCGTCGTAGCAGGCCGTGCACAGCCGGGAAGCCGGCTGCTCGCTGGCCGCAATCGTCCCGGCCAGCGACACGTACCCCAGCGAGTCCGCGCCGATCGAGCTGCGGATCTGGTCGACGTCCAGGCCGTTGGCGATCAGCTCGATCTTGGTGCCGAAGTCCAGCCCGTAGAAGCAGGGCCACTTGACCGGTGGCGATGAGATCCGCACGTGCACCTCGAGCGCACCCGCCTCCCGCAGCATCCGCACCAACGCCCGCTGGGTGTTGCCGCGCACGATCGAGTCGTCCACCACGACCAGCCGCTTACCGCGGATCACGTCACGCAACGGGTTCAGCTTCAGCCGGATACCGAGCTGCCGGATGGTCTGCGACGGCTGGATGAACGTGCGCCCGACGTAGGCGTTCTTCACCAGGCCCAGGCCGAAGGGGATCCCGGACGCCTCGGCAAAACCGATCGCAGCGGGGGTACCGGACTCGGGCACCGGAATGACGAGATCGGCCTCGGCGGGATGCTCGCGGGCGAGGCGTCGGCCGACCTCGATGCGGGTGGCCTGCACGTTGCGACCAGAGATCGCAGTGTCCGGCCGGGCGAGGTAGACGTACTCGAACAGGCAGCCCTTGGGCTCGGCGGTGGCGAAGTGCGACGAGCGCAGCCCATCCTCGTCGATGGCGATCAACTCACCGGGCTCGATCTCGCGGACCATCGACGCGCCGACGATGTCCAGCGCGGCGGTCTCGCTGGTGACGACCCAGCCGGTGCCCAGCCGGCCCAATACCAGGGGATGCACGCCCTGCGGATCGCGCGCAGCGTAGAGCGTGTGCTCGTCCATGAAGACGAGGCAGAACGCACCACGCAACGTCGGCAGGATCTGCATCGCAGCCTGCTCGACCGACAGGTCTGGCTGGGCTGCGAGCAGTGCGGTGATCAGGTCGGAGTCGGTGGTGGAACCCAGCCCGGCACCGGCGCCCTCGATCTTGCGTGCCTCTTCGGCCAACTCCGCCGAGTTGACGAGGTTGCCGTTGTGGCCGAGGGCGAGGCCTGTTCCGGCGCGCGTCGTCCGGAAGGCCGGCTGGGCGTTCTCCCACGTGGTCGACCCGGTCGTCGAGTAACGGGTGTGGCCGACGGCGATGTGCCCGCGCAGGCTGGCCAGCGTCGCCTCGTCGAAGACCTGCGACACCAGGCCAAGGTCCTTGTAGACGACCAGCGACGAGCCGTCGCTGACCGCGATGCCGGCAGCTTCCTGCCCACGGTGCTGCAGCGCGTAGAGCCCGAAGAAGGTGAGCTTGGAGACCTCTTCACCCGGCGCCCACACACCGAAGACGCCGCAGGCGTCACGCGGGGCTTTCTCGCCGGGAAGGATGTCGTGGTTCAAATTGCCATCGGCACGGGCCACGCCACGAGTCTAACCGGCTGGGCATGGTGCCCCGTGCCGCCTCGCGGACGTCAACTCAGCAGCGGCAGGTAGGCGCTCAGATCCGAGCGCTGACCACTGGCCCGCACCCGACCGGCGCGCACTTCGTCGGCCCAGTGCACCCGTCCAGTGGCCAGCCGCAACCACGTGGTCGGATCGGTCTCCACCACGTTCGGCGGCGTACCACGGGTGTGCCTCGGCCCGGCGATCGCCTGCACCGCTGCGAACGGCGGCACCCGAACCTCGACGGTCCGGCCGGGCGCCTGTCCGGCCAGGATCGCGGTCAGTTCGCGGGTGGCGATCGCCAATGCTGCCCGGTCCACCGGGACCGAGGGGCGATCCGGCACCGATCGGGACAGGTCGTCGGCGTGCACGACCAGTTCGATGGCGCGGGTGGCGAGGAAGTCGCCGAGCCGGACTGGACCACGCGGCGTGCTGAGCTCCTGGTGCGGCGGGTGCTCGAGGTCGAGCGCTGCCCCGTCGAGTTCAGCGCGCAGCCGAGCCACGAGTTCGGTCCCCGGAAAGTCCGCCGCCTTCGCACGCGTCGATTCATTCAGCAGCGCCACATCACGGCGGTAGCCGCGAACGAACTCGGCGTTGGACAGCGACGCGGAATCAGCCGGCCGGTCCAGCACGTCGCGCAGCCCGGTGATGTCCAATAGCAGGTGTCCGGTCAGCATCCGCACGTCCCAGCCGGGCAGTACCGCCCGCGCTGCGAACGCCGCGGTATCGAGCTCGCCGAGCCAGTCGGCAATCGCTCGACCCTGCGCGAGCAACGGCCGGACCCGATCCCCGGAGGAACGGGCCCGGCCGCTGCCGCGCGTTACCGGTTCTGCCATGGATCAGTCGGTGTAGATGCGGACCTTCCAGACCGAGGAGTCCTGCCGCAACAGCACCTTGCCCAGGAACGTGATCGCGCTGGAGGGGGTGTAGTCCGCTATCGTCGCGTCGGTACCGCTCACCTCCACCGCGGTCGGATCGGCCGTGAACTGCTTCATCTGGGCCTTCTCCGTCGTGGTGAAGTTGAAGGCAACCCGGGCACAGGTTGGGATGTTCTTGGCCTTGAGCAGTTTGGCGAGGTCGGTCGGGTCGACGTACTTGCAGAACGTGGCGTTGTCCTCGGCTCCGATCGCGTGATAGAACTTCTCGGCCGCCTGCTCGGCACTCTTCTGGTCGTCGGTCGCGTCGCCGGAGTTGCTGCTGTCTGAACTGCTGCTGTCCGAGCTACTGCTGTCCGAGCTACTGCTGTCCGAACTACTGCCCGAGCTCGACTGCGAACTGCTGGAGCTCTTCTTGTCGGCGGTGTCCTTCTTGTTGCTACCGAAGAGGACGAAACCACCGATCGCCAGGGCCACGATCACGACCACCGCGACGACGATGCCGATGATCTTGTTGTTGTTGCTCTTGGGCGGCTGGCCGTAGCCACCGCCCGGCGGGAACCCACCGCCGCCGTAACCGCCACCTGCTGCCGGTGTGCCGTATCCGCCATAGGACGGGGTCGACGGAGTCTGGCCGTAGCTCGGTGTGGACCCGTAGGACGGAGTCGACGGCGACTGACCGTAGGGGGACGTCGGCGGAGTCTGTCCATAGGACGGCGTCGACGGCGACTGCCCGTACGACGGAGTAGACGGGGTCGACGGAGTCGAAGGGTTCTGACCGTACGGCGGAGTCGACGGCGACTGCCCGTACGACGGAGTAGACGGAGTCTGACCGTACGACGGCGTCGAGGGCGCCTGACCGTACGACGGCGTCGAGGGCGTCGAGGGCGACTGACCGTACGACGGCGCTGAAGGGTTCTGCTCGTACGCCGGAGTCGACGGAGTAGACGGCGACTGACCGTACGACGGAGTGGACGGAGTCGGTGCGCCGCTCGAGCCGAGCACCGTTGTCCGGCCGAACGAATCCGAGGACGAGTCCTGCGGCTCTGCGGTCGGGCTCGGCCAGGACGGCTGGCTGGGCGTCTCGGCAGGCTGATCGCTGGAGGCGGGCTGATCGCTCGCGGCCGGCGCTGGCGGCTCAGGCGTCGACGATGGCGTCGGCTCCTCGGCGTCCGGCTTCGGCGTGGCGGGCTCTTCGGGCTGCCAGCTCCACGGATCGTTCTGGTTCGGTGGCTGAGTCACAACGTTTCCCCTCTTTCCTACAAAGACATGATCACGCTAGGCCCCAGGCGGTCATGCGTCGCGACGAGCGTACGGCGCTTTTGGCTAACCGAACAACGCGGGCAGACATTCTCGACTGACTGCGCCGAGCTTTTCCAGCGGCACCGAAAGGTGCCCCTGCACGTGCAACGAGCCGGCCTGCAGGTCAACTACCCCGATTCGTCGCTGCGGCAAACCCCGCGCCGAGCACATGTCCGTGAATCGGATCTCCTCGCTGCGCGGAACGCTCACAATGACGCGTCCGGCGGACTCGGAGAACAGGAAGACGGCCGGCTCGAGCTGCTCGGGGACGACGATGCGGGCTCCGGCATTGCCCTGCAGACAACACTCCACCAGTGCCTGCGCCACCCCACCGTCGGACACGTCATGGGCGGAGTCGAGCAGCCCGTCCCGAGATGCGTTCACCAAGATGTCGGCGAGCAGTTGCTCACCGGCCAGGTCGGCGATCGGCGGGCGGCCACCGAGGTGACCGTGCACCAGATGCGCCCAGCTCGACCCGCCGAACTCGGTGCGGGTCTCGCCGAGCAGGTAGATCAGCGCACCGTCGGTGGCGAACCGCGAGCGGGTCCGCCGAGTGACGTCATCGATCACTCCCAGCACGCCGACCACCGGGGTGGGCAGGATCGGTTCGGCGCCGGTCTGGTTGTAGAAACTGACATTGCCGCCCGTGACCGGGATGCCGAGGGCAAGTGCGCCGTCGGCCAGTCCACGGACCGCCTCGGCGAATTGCCACATCACCTCCGGGTCTTCCGGCGAGCCGAAGTTGAGGCAGTTGGTGACGGCCAGTGGACGCGCACCGGTGGTGGCCACGTTGCGATACGCCTCGGCCAGCGCCAGCTGCGCTCCGGCGTACGGGTCTAGCCGGGTGTAACGGCCGTTGCCGTCGGTGCTCAGCGCCAGGCCGAGATCGGAGTCGTCATTGACCCGGACCAGGCCGGCGTCCTCGGGCTGTGCCAGCACCGTGTTGCCCAGTACGTACCGGTCGTACTGATCGGTCACCCAGGACTTGTCGGCGAGCTCGGCACTGCCGACGAGCGTCAGCAGATCTCGTTCCAGCTCGCCGGGCGTGACCGGTCGGGCCAGCGTGTTCGCGTCGTCGGCGGCGAGGTCGTCCTGATCCGCCGGCCGGACCATCGCACGCTCGTACACCGGTCCGTCGTGAGCGAGTGACCGCGGTGGCACGTCGACGATCTGCTCGCCGTGCCATCGCATGATCAGCCGCCCGGTCTCGGTGACCGTGCCGATCACCGTCGCGGTGACGTCCCACCTCGCGCAGATCGCCAGGAACGCCGGCAGGTTCGCCTCGGTGACCACGGCCATCATGCGTTCCTGCGACTCGCTCATCAGGATCTCTTCCGGGGTGAGCGTCGGGTCCCGCAGCGGAGCCAGGTCGAGGTCGACATCCATCCCGCCGGTGCCGGCCGCGGCCAGTTCGGTGGTCGCGCAGGACAGCCCGGCTGCACCGAGGTCCTGGATGCCGGTGACCAGATCTGCGCCGAAGATCTCCAGGCAGCACTCGATGAGCACCTTCTCGGCGAACGGGTCACCCACCTGCACCGACGGACGCTTCCGCTCCGACTCGGTCTCGAACGTGGCCGAGGCGAGCACCGACGCCCCGCCGATTCCGTCGCCGCCGGTGCGCGCGCCGAAGAGGACGACCTTGCTGCCCGGACCGTCGGCCTTGGCCAGCTTGATCTCGTCGGCCTTGAGCACTCCGATGCACAGCGCGTTGACCAACGGATTGCCGAGATAGCTCGCATCGAAGGCCAGTTCACCACCGATGTTCGGCAGGCCCAGGCAGTTGCCGTAGCCGCCGATGCCGGCCACCACGCCGGGCAGCACCCGGGCAGTGTCCGGCGCGTCGGCCGGCCCGAAGCGCAGCGCGTCCATCACCGCAACCGGGCGGGCGCCCATCGTCAGGATGTCGCGGACGATGCCGCCGACGCCGGTGGCCGCACCCTGATGCGGCTCGACGTAACTGGGAGGGTTGTGCGACTCGATCTTGAACGTCGCCGCCCATCCGTTGCCGATGTCGACGACGCCGGCGTTCTCGCCCATCCCCACCAGCATGGTGTCGGTCTTCGGCGCTTTCTCGCCGAACTGCTTCAGGTGCACCTTCGACGACTTGTACGAGCAGTGCTCGGACCACATCACGGAGTACATGGCCAGCTCAGAACTGGTCGGCCGCCGGCCGAGGATCTCCCGCACCCGGGCGTACTCGTCGTCCTTGAGACCGAGTTCGGTGAACGGTTGCTCGCGATCTGGCGTCGTCTCGGCCTGGCCGACGGTATCGACCTGCATCAGGCGGTGACTCCCAGACGTCGGAGGACGGAGGTGAAGAACGGCAGACCGTCGGTGCTGGGCCCAGTCAACGCCTCGACGGCGTGCTCGGGGTGCGGCATGAGTCCCACGACGTTGCCGGCCGCGTTGCTGATGCCGGCGATGTCGCGGTACGAACCGTTCGGGTTGCCGCCGAGGTAGCGCGCGACAATGCGGCCGGTTGCCTCGAGTTCGTCCAAGGTGCTTCGGTCGGCGACGAAGCCACCTTCACCGTTCTTCAGCGGCACGGTGATCTCCGCGCCAGGCTCGTAGTCCGCGGTCCACTCAGTCGCGGTGCTCTCGATGCGCAGTCTCTGGTCGCGGCAGACGAACTTACGGTGGTCGTTGCGGATCAACGCGCCAGGAAGCAGATGCGACTCGCACAGGACCTGGAATCCGTTGCAGATGCCGAGCACCGGCAGTCCGTCTCGAGCCGACTCGACGAGAGCGTCCATCACCGGCGAGAAGCGGGCAATCGCGCCACACCGCAGGTAGTCGCCGTAGGAGAATCCGCCCGGCAGGACCACCGCGGAGACATCGTGCAGGGACGGGTCGGCATGCCAGAGGGAAACCGCTTCGGCACCTGCCAACCGGATCGCTCTGGCCGCGTCGCGATCGTCCAGACTGCCCGGGAAGGTCACCACCCCCACGCGCGCCGCCACACCGGGAGCCTACCGGTTCGTAATCGCTGTTCTTCTCGATCGCTTGGTCGCGAACGCTCATCGCGATGGTGGGCTAGAGCCGGCACCGTGGTTCGGTCTGGTGGCACTCTGGCGGAGCCAGGTTGACGTATCCCTGCTCTTCGATAATAGTTAGGTACGTGCCTAGGTATTACGCCGAGCTTGACGCCGTGCTCCGCGCTCTAGCGGATCCGACGCGCCGGGCGGTCGTGGAACGGTTGGCGAAGTCCCCCGCTGTTGTGTCCGAACTCGCGGCGCCGTTCTCGATGGCGTTGCCCTCGCTCATGCAGCACCTGCGCGTGTTGGAGAACGCGGGAGTTGTCACGTCGCAGAAGCACGGACGTGTCCGCACCGTGAGCCTGCGACCGGGCGCCCTCGACGTCCTCCACCTCTGGCTCGGTGAGCAACGAACCTCCGCAGAACGCCAAGCCGACCGGCTCGGCATCCACCTGATCCGCACCACCCCGAAAGGAACCTGACATGACCCGCGTTCGCATCGACCTGTTCGCCTCGCTGGACGGCTACACCTCGACCCAGACCCCGGAGAATCCGATGGGCGAGGACTGGGGGCCCCTCACGGCGGCCTATCTCGCGACCCGCACGATGCAGGAGCGCGTCCTCGGCGACACCAGCGGCACCGGCACGACCGGCATCGACGACTCCTACGCCGCCGCGCACTCCGAGGGCGACGGCGCCGAGATCATGGGCGCGGGTATGTTCGGACTGCACACGTACCCCGACGATCCGGACTGGAAGGGCTGGTGGGGTGAGAAGCCGCCGTACGGCACCCCGGTCTACGTCCTGACCCACACCGCACCGCGGCCCTCGATCCCGATGGCCGGCGGAACGACGTTCCACTTCCGCAACACCGCCATCGAGGACGTGCTCGCCGAGGCGAGCGAGGCGGCCGGCGGCCTGGACGTGCGCGTCGGCGGTGGAATCAGCACCGCTCGCGACTTCCTGCGCGCCGGGCTGGTCGATGACTTGCACGTCGCGATCGCCCCGATCCTGCTCGGCCGGGGCACTCGGCTGTGGGACGACCTGCGCGGCCTCGAACACACCCACACGGTGGCGACGGAAGTGGCCGAGAGTGGCACGATCCACGTGACGTTCACGCGCTAGGGACGTACTCATGACGATCGAACGTCGACTCGCCCGCGCCGAGTTCACACTGACCCGCGACTACCCCGTTCCCCTCGAGCGCGTGTGGGACGCGTTCGCCGAGGAGGATCAAAAGCTTGGTTGGTGGGGCGCCGGCGACTCCATTGAGCCCGGCGAATGGGCATTCGACTTCAGCGTCGGCGGACGCGACGTCGCCGAGGGGACATTCCACGATGGTCCGGTCTCGCGGTACGAGGCCAGGTACACCGACATCGTCGAGCAAGTACGTATCGTCACGACCTACGACATGTGGCTCGACGGGGTCCACATGTCGACGTCGGTAGCGTCGTTGGAGTTCGAGCCGATCGACGAGGGCACCCGGTTCACGCACGTCGAGCACGGCGTCTTCTTCGACCAGTTCTGGGCCGACGGGCCGGGTCGGGAAGACGGCACCCGGGGCCTGCTCGAAGCCCTGGGCAAGTACCTCGCGTGACGCGCCTCGCGATTGTGCCGTAGCTG
>JBPCMU010000130.1:0-16900 GCA_051001975.1 Jatrophihabitans sp. | reverse complement strand
ACCCGGACGTAGGTGATGACGCCCCGGTAGCTGTCGTAGACCGAGTCGAAGATCATGGCGCGGGCGGGGCTGTCGACCGAGCCCAGCGGCGCAGGGACGTCGCGGACGATCGCGTTGAGCACGTCCGGCACGCCCTCGCCCGTCTTGGCGCTGATGCGCAGGACGTCCCCCGGCTCGCAGCCGATGATCTTGCTGATCTCCTCGGCGTACTTGTCCTGCTGTGCCGCCGGCAGGTCGATCTTGTTGAGCACCGGGATGATGTGCAGGTCGTTCTCGAGCGCGAGGTAGAGGTTGGCGAGCGTCTGCGCCTCGATCCCCTGCGCGGCGTCGACCAGCAGCAAGGTGCCCTCGCAGGCGGCGAGGCTGCGCGAGACCTCGTACGTGAAGTCGACGTGGCCGGGCGTGTCGATCATGTGCAGGACGTAGTCCTTGCCGTCGTCCGCCGTCCACGGCAGCCGGACGTTCTGGGCCTTGATCGTGATGCCGCGCTCGCGCTCGATGTCCATCTTGTCGAGGTACTGCGCGCGCATCTGCCGGCCGTCGACCACCCCGGTGAGCTGCAGCATGCGGTCGGCCAGCGTCGACTTGCCGTGGTCGATGTGCGCGATGATGCAGAAGTTGCGGATGCGAGCCGGGTCGAGTCGGCGGGCAACGGACTTGGATGCGGTCACAGGTAGCTTTCGAATCGACGGACGGTGCTCAGCCCATCGTCCCATGCCCGAACCACCACTCGTCCCGTCCAACCCACGCGTAGTCTCGGTTGAGTGGTGCATTAGCCGGCGTCCCGACTCAATCCCGGGCAGCAAGGAACCCTCCCTGTCGGAATACCGCCGCACCCGAGGGATCCGGGCCGCATCCGGGCCTAATTCATCGGTTGCGGCGGTATTCCGACAGCTGGCTGGGCGAACACCGGACATCGCTCTCCGCGAGCCACAGCTGCGAGTGGTGGCACGATGCGAAGCGAGGGTCAGCGCGTGTGACCGATCAGGCAATCCCTAAGCACAGCGAGGCGGTCACCAAGCCAGCTGTTCAGGCGATCCGTAGAGTCCCCGCGCTACCTATAACCTTCACTCATGCGCGAGATCGTGGTGCTCTCGGGAAACGCCCACCGCCCGCTGGCCCAGCGCATTTGCGACGCCCTCGGCGTCCCGCTCTCCAGGACCGAGATCCGCCGGTTCAGCAACGACTGCCTCTACGTCCAGCTGCAGGAGAACTGCCGGCAGCGCGATGTGTACGTCGTGCAGCCGCTCGTGCCCCCGACGCAGGAGCACCTGATGGAGCTGCTGCTGATGCTGGATGCGGCGCGCGGCGCATCGGCATCGCAGGTGACCGCGGTCATCCCGCACTATGCCTACGCCCGCTCCGACAAGAAGGACGCCTCCCGGATCTCCATCGCCGGCCGATTGGTCGCCGACATGCTGGTCACCGCGGGCGCGGATCGGGTGCTGACGATGACGTTGCACGCGCCGCAGGTACACGGCTTCTTCTCGGTGCCGGTGGACCACCTCACCGCCATCGGCGAGCTCGCCGACCACTTCCGGGCCACCGATCTGACCAACACGATCGTCGTGTCCCCAGACCTGGGCAACGCCAAGACCGCTACCCAGTTCGCCCGGCTGCTCGGTCTGCCGGTGGCCGCCGGAAGCAAGCAGCGGCTGTCCGACGACCGGGTGATCATCGACGCGATCGTCGGAGATGTGCGCGGCAAGCGGGCCATCGTGCTGGACGACGAGATCGCCACCGGCGGCTCGATCATCGAACTGCTGGACCGACTGGCCGAGCAGGACTGCACCAGCGCCGCCATCGCCTGTACGCACGGGCTGTTCGCCGGCAAGTCGGTGCAACGGCTCCGCGAGCACCCGAGCGTCACCGAGGTAGTCACCACCGACACCGTCCCGCCGCCCATCGAGCCGTGGCCCGAGCTGGTTGTCCGTTCTGTGGCGCCACTGTTCGCCGAGGCGATCTCACGCATCCACGGCGGTGAGTCGATCAGCAGCCTGTTCGACGGCGTCGACCCGACGCACGGACCGCCGCAGCCGCAGCTTCCGTTCGCCTGATCGCGGACCCGCAGCCTCAGATGACTGCCGGGACGGACACCCGGCTTCGGCAACCCGCGCCCCTGACTCACCGGCGCAGCGGTTGCCCTCGCCCTCGTTCTATTGGGCACCCGGCTGGGGCACCGCATAGGAATTATTGGGCGCGGCAGCGGTGATCGTCGCCGTGCTGCTGGTGCAACGCCGAGGGCGAGGCAGCGTCACAGCCGCCGATCAGGCACGATAGGCGCCATGACCGGCATCCCAGCTTCTGACCCGCGCGCAGTCACCGAGTATCGAATCCCGGCCACGGACCTGAAGACCGGGGATCTGGTGAACACCTCACCGGGTGGCCCGGACGACTGGCAGCGGGTGCTGGCGGTGCATGCCAAAGGGTCCAGCTCCAACTCCGACATCGCGACCCTGATGCGCAGCATCGGCGACCGGTACGTGATGGTCGAGCTCACCGACGTCGCCCCGGTCGACAGCAACGTGTACCTCGCCGAGGGAGCGGTAATGGTATTCGGCACCGACGGCGACGACGACGCCCCGGTCGCCGACGTGGTCAGCTCAGCCGACGAGAAGCGCACCTACCTCTACACCGTGCACGAGCTGGTGTCGGTGCGGGCCTCGGCCTGACCGACGCTTACAGATCGCGGCGACCGGACCGCTCCACGTGCGGCTTCTCAACCGTCTCCTTCTCGAACACCACGACGCTGTCGTAGAAGTGCATGGAGCGGGTGGTCCTGGTGAACTCGTCCGGAGCGAACTCCGACCCGCGTGAGTGCCACGCGTTCAGCTGATCGAGGAGGCCCTTAGCATATTCGACGAACGTGCCGGGCAGGCGGTACCCGCCGCCGTAGTTCTGCCAATAGCTGGTGTGCAGGTCCTCGATCAGGAACGCCCCGCCCGGCTTGACCGCGGGGTAGAGCTCCTCGAACGTGGCGATCTGCTGACCCATGTGATGGCCGCCGTCTTCGATCAACACGTCAATCGGACCGATCTCAGCACCGATCCGGCGTAGGAAGTCCCGGTCCTCCTGGTCACCGATGAAGATCTCGATGCCGCGCTCCTCGAAGTTCTTGCACTCCGGATTCACGTCGACGCCATAGATCTTGGCGCGGCGGCCGAAGTAGTTGCGCCACATCTGCAGAGAGCCGCCGTGCGCGACCCCGAACTCGAGCACCACGATCGGCTTGAACCGGAACTTCGCGAGATGCCGATGATAGATGTCGAAGTAATGCGCCCACTTGTGTATCTGTCGCTGATCATTACGACGGAAGTACCACACCAGCGGGTTGCGCTCGCCCACCCGGTCTCCTCACATTGATTGATTGTTCGTGTCGCGTCCTGTCAGGAGCGTACCGAACCAGCCGCGGCGCTCCCGCGCGGATAAATCGGTGCCCGGGCAGCGGATCGCGGGCATCATCAGGCGGGTGCCCGACTCGCCCGCACCCTACGTTCCGACCTGGTCACCCCGCCTGGAGTGGACCGGTGCGCCTGCGCCAATCGTCGAGTGGGTGGCTGCCGAGCTGGGCGAACCGGTTGTCGGTGCCACCGGTCAGACCGGCGGGTTCTCGTCCGGAATTGCGAGTGTGGTGCGTACCGCGAGCGGCCGAACCGCGCTCGTCAAGGTCGCCCATGCCGCCCTCAATCCGGTGACGCCGCGAATGTTCCGGCACGAGATCGCGGTCAACGCGCTACTGCCTGCGCAAGCTCCGGTACCGCTGATGCGATCGCATTTCGATAACGGCGAGTGGGTGGGACTGCTGTTCGACGCGGTGGACGGTGGCCCGCCGAAGTGGCCATGGACCGAGCCACAGCTGGCCGCCACGCTGGACGCGCTGGCGCTCTTGCGGGACACCCTCACGCCCGCTCCGGCCGCCGCCTACGACCTGCCGATCGCGCCGAAGCTGCTTCGTGAGGATATCGGTGCGGGTGCCCGACTCGTCGAACTACGACCGGTCGAGCTGGACCCCTGGACGGCCTTGCATCTCGACCGGCTGGCCGGCCTGGCCGACCGGGTAGCGGTGGCCGGTGACACCCTCGTCAACTTCGATGTCCGGGCGGACAACACGCTGATCGACCGGTCGGGTCGGGCTTGGATCGTGGACTGGTCCTGGGGCTGCGTCGGAGCGGCGTTCTGCGAGGCCGTGGTGCTGCTGGTCAACGCCGGTGTGGCCGGACACGACCCGCAGGCATGGCTGACCCGCTCTACCGCAGCGGCCGCCCCGGACCAGCAGGTGGATGCCTTCCTGGCGATGCTGATCGGGATGTGGGCGGAGGCAATACTGCTGCCCGAACCGGTGGGTACGGCCGGGATGCGCGCGTTTCAACGAGCACACCTGACTGCTGCGCAGCGATGGCTGCAGCAACGGTGGGACGGCCGGTAGCCGGCGCTCAGCGCAACCGGGTGACCGTGACGCTGACATCGAGCGCCGAACCGCCGGCGCCGGCGACGATGCCGCGTAGCGGGGGCACGTCCCCGTAGTCCCGGCCTCTACCGACCGCAAGGTGCCGGGAGCTGACCGGGCGGTCGCTGGTCGGGTCCCAGCCGTACCAGCCGCCGGTCCACCATTCGACCCACGCGTGGCTCTCCCCGCCGACCGGTTCGCCCAGCTCCGCCGCACCGCTGGACTGCACGTACCCGGAGACGTAACGGGCGGGGATCCCGATGCTGCGCAACGCACCGGTGGCCAGATGCGCGAAGTCCTGACAGACCCCGCGCCGCGTCTGCCAGGCCTCAGCCGCAGGAGTTTGCACGCCGGTCACGCCTGCGGCGTACTCCATCGCCTCGGTGATCGCCCGGCTCACCGCTTCGGCGGCCTCGTGCGGCGCCTTGTCGCCGGCCACCCGGTGAGCCAGCTCGACGAGGTCGGTCATCGGCTCGCTACGGGTGGTCGACACCAGCGTCTCGGCGAAGGCGTCGAGCGTGCCCGCCGAACGCAATCGGTCCCAGTCGGTCTGCGGCGGCTGGCCGGCGTCGATGATGTCGGCGACGGTGCTGCCAGTGACGGTGAGCGTGTCGTGCGGAGTGCGCACCTCGAAGGCGGTCACCGCGGTGTCCCAGTAGTCGAGGTAGTCGTAGCGCCAGGTCGAGGGGGCGATACGCACCGCGGATTCGAGGATCTGCTGACGTGGCTCGGTTCGTGGGCTGATCCGGCACTCGTTGTAGGACGCGGCGACGGGCCGTTCGTAACGGAACTCGGTGCGGTGCTCCACCCGCAACCGCCGAGGCTGGCCATAGGACGTCACGAGTACTCACGCACCCAGCTCGTTGCCTTGCCACGCGGGAAGAACCGCTGCGACACCGCGTCACTGGCGGCCGAGCAGACTCGCTGCACCCGGTCCATGTGACCGGTCAGGTCTTCATACACCTCGCTCAGGGGGCGGTATTCCAGCTCTGTCCGGGCCCGGCCGAGCAGCCGGCGCGCATCGTCGCGGCCCACCAGGCGCGTCGATGCGTAGTTCTCGTCGGTGGACAGCTGTTCCAGGCAGCCGTCGGCCTCCAGCAGGGCGTGCACCACCGAGCGCGGGAAGAGCCGGTCCAGCAATAGGAACTCCGCGGCCCGGTCCTCGCTGGCCGCGGCTCCGTAGGTGCGCAGGAACGCCTCGTAGGCACCGCACGAGCGCAGCACCAGCGGCCACCCTGCACTCGACCCGCCGCGTGCCTCGTCCGCCGCAATCAGCCGCGCGGTCATGTCGGCCCGCTCGATGGATCGGCCGAGGACCAGAAAGTTCCAGGCCTGATCGCGGCTCATCGTCGCGTCCGCGGTGCCGGTGACCACCGCAACCCGCTCACGCACCCAGGCGAAGAAACGGTATGGGCTGCGTGAGCGCCAGCGCCCGGCGAAGACGTCGTTGCGGGTGGTGTTCAGCGACTCCCACACCTCGGTCGACACGACCTCCCGCGCCCGCCGCGCATTCTCCCGCGCTGCGTTCAGCGACGAGGCGATCGAGCCCGGCGCGTCGGAGTGCGCGAGCAGGTCGAGCATCTCCTGACCGTGCACCGGGTCCGTCCGCGACTCCGCGACCGGGTGGCCCATCACCGACAGCAGCGAGCGGCACGACCGATCCTCGTCCAGCCAGGGATCCTCCAGCAGCAGGCGCAGCTGCACGTCGAGGATGCGCGCGGTGCCGTCAGCGCGTTCGAGGTAGCGCCCGATCCAGAACAGCGACTCCGCGATCCGGCTCAACATGGCGTCACTCCGTCCGGACGGAATTGCTGCTGTTGTTGCTGCTGATCGCCGCGGGCGTCGTCGGGGTTGAGGTCCGGCTCGGCCATCGGTTGCGACGGCGCGCCGCCGCGCTGCGGACGCAGCGTCGAGACCGGTGGGGCGTCCCGGTCGCCGAGCACCCAGGTGTCCTTCGACCCGCCGCCCTGGCTGGAATTGACCACCAGCTGGCCTTCGGGCAGGGCGACCCGGGTCAGGCCGCCGGGCAGCACCCACACTCCGTCGCCGCTGTTCACCGCGAACGGGCGCAGGTCGACATGCCGCGGCGCCAGCTCGTCGTCGATCACGGTGGGAACGGTGGACAGCGCGATGACCGGCTGGGCGATCCAGCCCCGCGGGTCCGCGATGAGCCGGGCGCGCAGTTCGTCGAGTTCGGCGCGGCTCGCGTCCGGCCCGATGACGATGCCTTTGCCGCCGGAGCCGTCGACCGGTTTGACGACCACTTCGTCGAGGCGGTCCAGCACCTGCTCGCGCGCCTCGGCATCCTCCAGCCGCCAGGTGTCCACGTTGGGCAGGATCGGTTCCTCGCCGAGGAAGTAGCGCACCAAGTCGGGCACGTAGGTGTAGACGAGCTTGTCGTCGGCGACGCCGTTGCCCACCGCGTTGGCCAGAGTGACCCGGCCGGCGCGGGCGGCAGTGAGCAGGCCCGGGCAGCCCAGCTGCGAATCGGCCCGGAAGGCCACCGGGTCGAGGAACTCGTCGTCGATGCGACGGTAGACGACATCTACGCGACGCTCGCCTCGGGTGGTGCGCATGAACAACCGGCCGTCGTGGCACAGCAGGTCGCTGCCCTCCACCAGTTCCACACCCATGGTGCGGGCCAACAGCGCGTGCTCGAAGTAGGCGGAGTTGAAGATGCCTGGCGTCAGCACGACCACGGTCGGGTCCGACGCGCCGTCCGGTGCCGCGGCACGCAACGCATTCAGCAACCGCAGCGGGTACTCCCCGACCGGGCGCACCGGATCGGCGGAGAACGCCTCGGGCAGCGCCTGGCTGACCGACTGCCGGTTCTCCAGCACGTAACTGACCCCGGACGGCACCCGGACGTTGTCCTCGAGCACCCGGAACGTGCCCTCGCTGTCGCGGACCAGGTCGATGCCCGCAACGTGGACCCGCACCCCATTGGCCGGCTCGATACCGGCGGCGGCCCGGTGGAAATTCGCCGAGGAGAGCAGCAGGCGCAGCGGGATGACTCCGTCCGCGACCGACTTGCGCGGGCCGTAAGCATCAGCCAGGAACGCCTCCAGCGCACGTACTCGTTGTGCGACACCGCGCTCGACGGTCGTCCATTCCGGCGCGGTGATGATTCGCGGCACCACGTCGAGCGGGAACGGGCGTTCTTCACCGCCCAGGTCGAAGGTGACGCCCTGGTCGAGGTAGATGCGAGCCAGCGCGTCGCACCGAGCGCGGAGTTCCTCCCCGGTCAGCCTGCCGAGCGACGCGTGCAGCGCCGCGTACCCCGCTCGGGGCCGACCCTCCGCTTCGTACATCTCGTTCCACGGCACCGGTCGCGCGCTCGCCGATGCAGTCATGGCGGAATGGTAGGGACTGGCTGTGCCGCGCGACACACCGGCCGCTTGGCAGCCCTGGCGGCCCTGATGATTTGGGCGGCGCGCAGCCGCGCTGGTAACCTGGACCGGTTGTCCGCACCCTGCGCGCTCGCCCGATATCCGAGTGCCGGCGGCGCGGCGCACCAGGACCGAGCGAGAACACATCATCTGACTACCGGTAAGAGGCTGCTTCGTGGCGAACATCAAGTCCCAGATCAAGCGGATCCGCACCAACGAGAAAGCACGGCTGCGGAACAAGAGCGTGAAGTCCTCGCTCAAGACTTCCGTCCGCAAGTTCCGCGCCGCCGCCGACGGTGGCGACCATGCTGCCGCGCTGGTCGCTCTGCACGACGCCTCGCGCGCCCTGGACAAGGCCGCCAGCGCCGGTGTGATCCACGCGAACCAGGCTGCCAACAAGAAGTCGGCCATGGCCCTCGCCGCCAACAAGCTCGCTGACTGACTTTCTGATCGCTTCGACGGTCGGGGGCGGTCTTGGGTTTCCCGGGTTGTCGACCGGGAGGTTTTCGTCGCGACACGCCGACGAACTTGACCGAAAGCTCCCCCTCGACCGCAATATCCTGCCGCTCGGCCGCCCTGGACCGCTGGACTGCAAGAACCGCTGACCCACCAAAGAACCGCTGGGTCAGCGACGGGCCGATTCAGTGCGTCGGCAGCGCGCCAGCCGCCAGATCGCCCGCTCGAGCGCGTAGTCGGGATCTGCTGCGGCACCTTTGACGTCGGCGTTGAGCTCTGCGACCACACCCAGTGCGCGGGCCAGCCCGACCTCCGACCAGCCGCGAGCCTGCGACTGTGCCCGGCGCACCTTCCACGGCGGCATACCGAGCTGACCGGCGAGCATATTCGGCGAGCCGTTGCCGGCCGAACTGACCCGGACGATGGAGCGCACTCCATCGGCAAGCGCGTCCGCGATCAGCACATGGGCCACCCCGATCGAGCGGGCCCACCGCAGTGTCTCCATGGCGCCCGGTACATCACCGATCACGGCTCGGTCGGACACGGCGAATCCGGTCACCTCGGCGCGGCCGCGGTGGTAGGCGGCGACCGTGCGCTCGTCGATGGTGCCACCCGAGTCCGAGGCAAGTTGCGAGGTGACCGACGCAAGCTCACGAAGATCGCCACCGACGGCATCGATGAGATGGGCCACCGCATCCGCGGAGATGGTTGCACCGGCTCGGCGCGCTTCACCCCGTACGAAGTCGGCGCGCTCGTCGGCGCGGGTGAGCTTGCCGCACTCGATGGTGTAGGCCTTGGCCTTCTTCGCGGCGGCGAGCAGCGCCTTCCCTTTGGCGCCACCCGCGTGCTGCAGCACCAGCGTGAGCTCGGGCACCGGGTCTGCGAGGAACGCCTCAACGGCCGGCAGTTCCGCGACGACCACGTCTTGCGCCGACCTCACCACGATGAGACCGACCTCGGCGAACAACGAGGGTGTCAGCAGGTCGGTGAGCTCACCTGGGGCGAGTTGCGACCCGACTCGCTCGGTGACTGCAGAGGACGGATCCTCCGACCGCAGCGCGGCGGCGACCTGCTCGACGGCGCGGGAGACGAGCAAGTCCTCGTCGCCGACCAGGAGCACAACATTCGGCCGGGGCCCGCCGCCCCACGCGGCCGCTGCCAGCTCAGTGTTCTCGGCCACCGCGTCATCGTGTCACGCCCGGCCGACACCACCTCCGCCACGCCTGGGCGGGTCGGCGGCGGCGGGCTCTGTGCCGGCCTGGCGACCAAGGCGGGCGCGCGATTCGCTCGGTGCACTGTCGTCAGATCGTGGCCATGCGCGGTGACCGCAATGTCCCCGTCGAGGTCCGTACGCAGCGCGGGGATGCCCAGTCGCGCCAGCATCGCGAGCAGGCTCGGTGCCGGATGCCCGTAGTCGTTGTGCGCTCCGACGCTGATCAACCCGACCCGGGCACCCGTCGCGGCCAGGAACTTCTCGTCGGAATAGGCGCTGCCGTGATGCGGCACCTTGAGAATCTCCGCCGCGAGGTCGGCTCCGGACTGCACGGCTGCCTGCTGCGCATCGAGTTCCGCATCGCCGGTCAGCAGGATCCGGTGCCCGCTCACTTCCGCTCGAATGATCAGCGACGAGTTGTTGGGATCGGAATGCGTGCCGTGGAACGCAGCGATCGGCGCCAGCACAGTGAGCCGGACGGCGCCGACGGCAAGCTGCAGGCCGGGCGGGGCGACCCGCAACTGCAGCCCCCGCGGTTGCAGCACCTGCCGGGCCAGCGCATAGCCGCCCTCCGGCTGGTCCAGCGGACCGGTCAGCACACTGCCCACGGTCCGGCCGCGGACCGCGCCGGCGATCCCACCGACGTGATCGAGGTGCAGGTGGGTGATCACCAGGACCGGGATGGCCGTGACATGCAGGTCGCGCAGGCATCGGTCGTCGGTGACCGGGTCCGGCCCGGTGTCGATCACGACTGCCGAATGCGGGCCGGCCGGCAGCACGAGGGAATCGCCTTGACCGATGTCGCACGCGACGATCAGCCAGCCGGGCGGCGGCCAGGCAGTGACCAGCTGCCGGACCGGGAACTGTATGAGAAACAGGACCAGCCCGGCGGCCGCCAGCGATGGACGCACCGATCGGGACCGGCAAGCCAGCACCACCAGGACGACGAGTGCGGCCAGCAGCCCGGCGCCGGCCGCCGTCGCCGGCCAGCCGACCGTGCCGCCCGGCAGTGATCCGAAGAAGTCCGCGTCGGTGACCAGCCAGCGCACCGGCCAGCCGGCCAGCCAAGCGAGCGCAGTGGCCACGGGGAGGCTGGCCAGCGATGCCACCGCGGCCAGCACGCCGAGCACGGTGGCCGGCGCGACCACCGGTTCGGCAAGCAGGTTCGCCGGGATCGCCACCAGGCTGACCTGGCCGCTGAGCATCACGATGATCGGCGCCGTCACCAGGTGCGCGGCGGCCGCAACCGCCGCCCCTTCGGCGAGCACCGGTGGCACCCCGCGACGCCGCAACGCGTCCGCCCATCCCGGCGCGATCACCAGCAATGCCATCGTGGCCAGCACCGACATTGCGAATCCCGCATCGGCCACCCAGGCCGGATGCCACACCATCGCCACGAGAGCTGCGGCGGAGACCATCGGGACGCCGGCCCGCGGTCGCCCCGCGGCCAGCGCGGCAAGTGCGATGCCGGCCATCACCGCTGCCCGCAGCACGCTGGGCGACGGGCGGGCGACGATCACGAACCCGAGCAGCGCGACTACGGCGAGCAGCGCCGACAGCCAGGGCGGCGCACACAACCTGCGCAATACCAGCAGCACGGCGCCCACCACGATCACACAATTCGTCCCGCTCACCGCGACAAGGTGAGTCAGCCCGGCCGTCTTGAACCGCTGCGCCAGTACCGGATTCAGCGCGCTGGTGTCGCCGTCGACCAGGCCCGGTAACAGGCCACGGGCATCATCCGGCAGCACCCGACCGGCGCGGGGCAGGCCGGCCCGGATCCTGGACGCCAACCGCTGCCACCACGGTGGCCGCCCGATCAGGCCCGGCGCACCGCGCGCCGTCAGCGTCGCCACCGCCAGGTCGCCCGACTGCGCGGGGGCCAACCGACCGTCGAATGAGATGCGCTGACCGGGGACCAGACCGACCCACCCCGTCGACGGCGCAAACACCACCACCGACCCGGTGACCCGCTCCGGTCGACCGCCGGTGACCATCATTCGCAGCGACCCGTCGACCACGACCCGTGCCTGCCCGGACACCCCGGTGACCAGCGGCCGCGGGTCACCGCTCACGGTCAGCTCGACCACTACCGCCCGGCGTTGCACGGCCCACCCGATCACTGGCGACGAGTGGGCCTGCTGCACCCGAGCGGCGAACGGGAACAGCACCCCGCCGCCGCACAGGGCAGCCAGTCCGAGCACGCCGAGGGCAGGGCCGAATCGGCGCCACCGACGCAGGCAGGCCAGCCCGATCAGCGCACAGCAGCAACCCGCGAGCAGCACGACGCCCGCAGACGCGCGGCGCAGCACCAACAACGCCAGCCACCCGGTCAACGCGCCGGCAGCCAGCCGCAAGTCGAGCTCACCGCCGCGCCAGACCTCGCCGAGGTCGTCGACGGGCCGGCCGAGACTGGCCACCGCCTCCATCAGATCGTCACCAGCGCGCGGATCTCGGCGAACTTGGCGTCGCCGATGCCCGGCACGTCGCGCAGCTGATCGATGGAGTCGAACCGACCGTGCTGCGTGCGCCAGTCGACGATCCGTTGCGCCAGCACCGGCCCGACCCCGGGCAGCGCGTCGAGCTGCTCGGCGGTTGCCGAGTTGAGGTTGATCAGCGCACCGGCGGACGCACCGCTGCCGCCGGTCGGACCGGACGGTGGCGCGACGCCGGATGTGCCGACCGCGATCTGCTCGCCGTCCACCAGCACCCGAGCCAGATTCACCCCGGACAGGTCGGTGCCGGGCAGCGCTCCGCCGGCTGCCCGGATCGCGTCGTCGACCCTGGCGCCGGTCGGCAACCGGATCAGTCCAGGATGGCGCACCTTGCCGACCACGTCGACAACGACCTGGCCGGCCGATGTCGTTCGGCTCGGGGTCGTGCCCATGGACACCTTCGTGCCGGTCCCGCCGGCCAACGGTGTGCCGATCGCGCCGGTCGGACCCGACGCGCTCACCGGAGTGCTGCGTGGCCGGCCCACCAACAGCCGCCATCCCGTGAAGCCGCCCACCACCATCGCGACGAGTGCCACACCCGCCACCGCGCGACGGCTCGGCACCAGCCGGATGGCCCGCTCGCCGAGCGAATCGGCCAGGCGGGCGCGCAGTGACCGCACATGCTCGTCGAACTCCACGCCCGGCACCCACCCCTCTCGGTCATGTTGAGCCGAGCCGTCCTGGGCCCACGGCCCGGTGTCCGCGGCCTGCTCCGCTCCGCTCGGCGCCGACCAAGGCCCACTCGCTGACTCTGCAGACTGCGGGTGACCGGCAGGCGGGGTATTCCGGCCCGCCCCCGACAACGCGTCGAGCCGGGAGGCTGCGGTCTCCCGCGCTGCCCGGGAGAACCGCTGCCGCCTGCCGGTCACGGGAGGACGCTAGGTCACGCCACCGAACGGCAACCGGTCACAGCGCATGCCTGTGTACAGCGCCACGGCTGTGGACAACGAGGGCCTACCGCGGCGTCGCGCTACCACCCTGATGGAAGACTGCGCGGGTGACCGATGCCCCCGACCGCGCGAGCGCTGAGCACCCGGCCCGCGGCGCCGGCGGCGGGCTGCGGGCCCACCAGGCCCGGCTGGTCGCACCGGAGAACCGCGCGGTGCTGGTCGCCACCGTGGTGGCCGCCATCGTGTGCGCCGTGTATATCGCGGTGCCGAGAATGGGCAACGACCTCTCCGCCCAATTGGCCCGGGCCGACTTCGCCCGCGAGCACCCGTTCGCGATGATCGACTTCCGCTGGTTCGCCGGGGTACTCCCGTACAGCTACTCGCTCTGGACGCCGCTGGTGATGGCCTACGCCGGCGTGAAGCTGTCCTCGGCGGTAGCGATGGTCGTCAGCGTCGGCCTGCTCACCCGGTTGTTCGTCCGGGGCGCTGCGCCGCATCCTCTCCTCGGTGGGCTGGCCGCGAGCGTCGCGCTCGGCGCAAATCTCATCGAGGGACGGGTGACGTTCGGCATCGGTGTGGCCTTCGGGCTGGGTGCATTGCTGGTCCTCGCCGAGTCGAGCGCCAAGCGACGTATCGCTGCCGCAGCGCTGGCCTTGCTGGCCGCCGGAGCCAGCCCGGTCGCCGCCCTGTTCCTCGGACTCTGCGCGGTTGCCCTAGTGCTGACCCGCCGCATCGTCGACGGCCTTGCCCTCGGTATCGCGGTCTGCGTGCCCACAGTGCTGACATCCGTGGTGTTCTCCGACCCCGGCCGGCAGATCTTCGGCGGGAAGGAGGCGACCCGCGACATCATCATCACGCTGGTCGTGGTGTGCGTGGTCAGCAAACCCAGGGTCAGGATCGTCGGCGTGCTCGGTGCGGCGCTGGTGTGGGGCGCATTGCTGTTCGACAGTCCGATCGGCAGTAACTCGTCAAGGCTGTCGATGCTGTTCGCCATGCCGATCCTGCTGGCATTCCTGCGAATGCCGGCCGTCCTGCGCAAGTGGAAGGTCCCGTTCCCGGCGCTGGCCGCAGTGGTCGCCGTAGTCGGCTACGCGATCCAACCCCTCATCCTTGGCGGCACAGTCGGTGGTACCGGCCGGCTGGTGACCTACCCGTCCTACTTCGCGCCGGTCGCCGCCGAGATCGGCGAGCGAGGGCCGCTCACCGGCCGGGTCGAAGTACCTGAGCTCACCGGCCACTGGGATGCCGCCTACCTCGCCAGGGACGTACCCATCGCCCGCGGTTGGCTGCGCCAGCTCGACACCAAGCTCAATGAGAAGGTCTCGTACGAGGGCCTGCCCACCGCGCAGACGTTCCGCGCGTTCCTGGACCGAAACGCGGTGCAATATGTGGCCGTGGCGGACGCCCGCGGCAGCCTTCGCGGTGCTCGGGAGAAACGTCTCATCGCAGCCGGTCTGCCATACCTGACCAAGGTCTGGACCAGCCGACACTGGACCCTATACGCGGTGCAGAATCCGGTGCCGCTGGTGACCGGCCCGGCCCGGCTGGACAGCCAACAGCCCGATCGCATTACCTTCACCGTTACCACCGCAGGCACCGTCACCGTGCGGGTCCGCTGGTCGCGCTACCTGGCGTTGAGCGGACCGGCAGGCACCTGCCTGCACCGCAGCGGACTGCAACAGGTCGAACTGCGCGATGCGGCGCCGGGGACCTACCGCATCGCCTCGGCCTTCCCCTCTGGATCCCGGACGTGCTGAAGCCCGACCGTCGGATGATCGTGGCGGGATCGGCCGGGACACTGCTGATCGCGATTTCGTCCTGGTGGTTGGCCGGCACGCCGGCGTCGTTCCGGACCCACCGCCCGGCCCTGGTCAGTTGGTTGCCGAGGCACTCCCCCGTCGCGTCGGGGGTATTTTTTGCCGGACTGGCAATCGTGCTGCTGGCGTGGCTGTGGCTTGGCCGCACCGTCTTGGCCGAGGGGAACCCTGTCGAGCTCCGCGCGCTCTCGGTCGCGTGGGCGACGCCGATGCTGCTCAGCATGCCGTTCGGCCGTGACCTCTACTCCTATGCGGCGCAGGGCCGTCTGGTGCAGCTCGGCTACCACCCGTATCGCGACTCCCCCGCCGCGCTGCCGGCCCGGTATGCGATCGAGGTGAGCGGTCGCTGGCTGCACACTCCGGCCCCGTACGGCCCGGTGTGGCTGGAGATCTCCCGCGGGATCAACGCCGTCGCGCACCCGCACGTCCCGCTCGCCACGTTCCTGCTCCGAGTGCCGGCCTTCGCCGGAGTGCTGCTGACGATCTGGCTGCTGCCCCGAATCGCCGAACGGTTCGGGCTGCGCGCGGATCGTGCGTTATGGCTGGCGGTCGCCAATCCGGTCACCGTCGTGCTCGGCCTCGGCGGTGGGCACAACGATCTGTTCATGGTGGGCCTGGTCGTCCTCGGATTCGCCGTCGCGTTACGCCGCGACACCGGATGGGTGGCGCTGGCGATCGGATCCGCGGTCATCGGGTTGGCGATCGTGGTGAAGTTCCCGGCCGCGCTCGGCCTCGCGTTCGTGGTGCCCCTCTGGTTGGCCGGCCGCGCCGCGAGCGATCGCCTCCGCGACGCTGTCGGTGCCTCGGCGGTGGCCGTCATCGCGGGCGGTGTCGCGGCCGGACTTGCGACGGCCCTGACCGGACTCGGCATCGGCTGGGTGCACCAGGCGGGCGCGGACAACTCGATCGTCAACTGGCAGTCGATACCGACGTTCGCCGGCATGCTCGCCAACACCGTCTCGCTCGACGCCGCGCGCGCCACGGAACTCGACGCCACGATCCGTCATGCCCGTTCGGTGGGTTCGGCTGTGGCTGCACTCGTGGTGGTCGCGCTGTGGCTGCAGGCGGTGCGACGCAATTACCCGCGACGCGGCCTGCTGCTGCTCGGTATCGCTACCGTCGCCGTCGTGCTGCTGGGCCAGACGTTCCAACCCTGGTACCTGTTCTGGGCGCTGCCGTTCCTAGGCTTGGTTGCGGCATCCGGGCGGTGGGTGACCGCCCTCGCCGCGGTGTGCATTGCCGAAGCGGCACTCACGATGCCGGACGGACGTGGCCTGGAGGATCGCTGGGTCGCGGTGCCGGTATTCGCCGGCGCCGCAGCGCTGGCCTGGTGGTTTCTTGGCTCAGCCGGGCGGGTGCCGACACAGCGCGACACCGACGACACCCGGGCCGGTGTGCGCGCCGACGATGGCACCCACCTCGCCGGTGACTACTTGCCCGACTGACGGCAACTGTGCGCGCAGCGCTTCCTGCACCTGGTCGGCCCGCTCCTGCGCGGCGAGATGCTGCACGGCGACGTCGACCGTGGCGTCCCCGGCCGCCTCGACGGTGAGCGCGACGAGCCGAGCCAGGGCCCGCGACGACGTGCGCACCTTCTCCAGCAGCACGATCCGGCCGTCCCGCACATGCAGCAAGGGTTTCACCGACAGCGCGGTGCCGACCATCGCCGCCGCCGCTCCGATCCGGCCACCGCGGCGCAGATACTCCAGCGTGTCCACATAGAAGATGCAGAGCGTCCGGTCCACGGTCGCCACTGCCGCGTCCTGCACCGCACCGGGTCCGGCACCCTCAGCGGCGGCCCGGGCCGCGGCGATCGCAGCGAAACCCAGCGCCATCGATGTGGACCGCGAATCCACTACTCGCACGACGCCGTAGTCGAACTCCTGCGCAGCCAGCCGGGCTGAGTCCCAGGTCCCGGACAGCTCAGCGGAGATGTGCACCGAGACAACGTGTTCCGCGCCCGCAGCAAGCAGCTTCTGGTACGCGGTGACGAAGTCCGCCGGCGAGGGACGCGACGTGGAGACCTGCTGCTTGCCGCGCAGCGCCTCGACCACGCCGTCGGCGCCGAGTTCGACGCCGTCCAGCGCGCTGCGGTGGCCGATCGCCAGGCGCAGTGGCACGACGTGGATGCCCAGCTCATCGGCCCGCTCGGCGGGCAGGTCCGACGTCGAATCGGTCACCACCGCCACCCGC
>JBPCMU010000129.1:0-71810 GCA_051001975.1 Jatrophihabitans sp. | reverse complement strand
GCCGATGCCCAGCTTCGACGCGACCGCAGTGATCGACGCCCACTGCGACGGGTAGTCGCCCTGCACCTCGGCGACCATCCGTACCGCACGCTCCCGCACCTCCGGCGGGTAGTTGCTCCCATGACGTAACATGACCCCAGGCTCTCCTTCTCAAGGGCTGGAGCCTCCGGACACGCCGGGGCGGTTCAGTCAGGCCAAGGCCTCTCCGTGGTCATGGACACCAAAACTGCCGGAACTCATGTACGAGCTGACCGCTGGTGAGAAGTTGCTCTCCAGGACGACAGGGGTGGTATCCGGTCTGAGAGAGGCTGCAGCCCCCCACGACATCATCACCGTCACGTTGCCGGGACGAGCCATTCCGGTTTAGCGGCGATATCCAGGGCTTCAACCCGATGGCGGCGGGGCCCAAAAGAAGCTTGCGCGCCTATTGACGGGGCGCGTGATAGGTCCACGTTGAGAGCATTCATTTCGCTCGGCCGGGGGACGGCGGAATCCCTCTCTGCGGAAGGAGTGCAACGTGAGGTTGCACCGAAGAACGACCGTGTTAGTAGCTGTCGTTGCCTTAGCCGCCACGGCGATCCTCACCGGCGGCCCAGCCGGGGCCGCGCCTTCGAGTTCGGTAAGCGCCGCCGGCGTGAAGGTCACCGTCGTCTCGGTTTCCTCAACCACATCGGCCGCGTTTCTTGCGAACCTACCTCCAGGGTGGACCGAGATCAGTTGGGGCAGCGACGCAAAGGCCGCCCCGGCGGCGAGCTGGCACTGTTCGCTGGCTGTAGGGCCGGTGACGCTTCCCTACGGCGTGAACAGCACCCTGCAAGCCACGACGCATCAGATGTGCACCGGCGCGTTCGGTGTGCAACAGACCAAGGCCGGCTTCTGGCGCAGCAGCTGGTCCGGATACCGGAGATATGGTGATGACACCTATTCCCAGCTCACCCGCGACGGAGGCCTGATCACTACCTATACCGTTACGTGCGGCGGCGGGCGACAGGGCACGTACGACTACCAGCTCGAAGCAAAGGGGTATACAACGGCGGGCGGGTGGTCAAGTAGCACGGCAACGTACGGCGGATCTCAGTCTCAACGGTTCGCGTGTGGAACCTAGTGCGATCGTCGCGACAGTGGTCGTAGGAGTCTGCGCCCGGTCGCGAGGAGCCGGCCCCAGCGGCTGCTGCGTTTAAGTGTTTCGCCATGCTCGTCCCAAGTCAGGTCCGGTGCGGCGCCGCGGCTCTGCCGCGCCTGATCTGACTCGACCTGGAAAGTTCGACTCACGGCATGGGTCTGCTTCACCATCTGAACACCTCCCTGCGATCAAATCGAGTGTCCCACGCGTCGGTCCATCGTGGGCTACGGGACTCCAACGCACCGCGCCGTCACCGCAGCGAGTCAGGCGGTAGCTTGTTGGGCTTTGGTGTGAGCGAGGCGGTAGGAGTCGGTGCCGGTTTCGATGATGTTGCCGCCGAAGGTGAGTCGGTCGACGATGGCGGCGGTTATCTCGACCTCGCACCGCTGAGGTGCCGGAGTTCTCTGGGTGCGTCCGCGTGGACAGGTGTCTTTGACAGGCGTTTGTCACGTCGGCCTCCGATCATACGCAATTCACGAGACAGACGCGCCATCACCGATCGTCGTTGTTGGCCATCGGTATCCTTTCTCAATTGCTCGCGGATGAAGTCTTCTCGCTCTCGACGTCTCGCGGCGTGCTTCGCGAATCCCAGCCTCCGAAGAGCTGCGGTGTTGATCCGCGAGGGCAGTAGGTACGCATCGTATCGACGACGGGGGTGCATCAATCATCGACCCCCATGAGCGAGCTCCCACAGGATCAGCCAGTTGGGGACTCCAGTGCCGATGCGCCACCAGGAAGCGGGGGAGATCTCCCACGGACCATGCACGCCGGCACTTTTTGCGTAATCGAGCAGCTTTGACTCGCCAAACAGAATTATGTCGAGTACGGCCATGTCGCATCCCTGTCCATGTAGGAGACATGATCCGCCGTCTTTCGCGAGAGCAACAGCGCTCGCAGTAACCGCGACGGGGAGGCAGACGACGTCAGCCCCCGGGATAGCAGAGCAGACGGCAGCTCCCGCAGCGATTTCGCCTGCGTGTTGCCATGCCCACTGCGAACATGGCTGGGTGGGGCCGGCCCAGTATTTCTCCGAGATGCACTGCTCCTCTGCCTACTGCTTTGAGTGCCGTGCCGGCACAGCTGAGGGGATTGCTGCATCCTGTGGTGCCCCGAAGGCTGATCTTCGCACCGGGGCAGGATTCGCGTGCCGGCGACAGCGCGAAACGCAGGGTTACTACTCAAAGTAGCTGGCTATCGCGCCTAGATCTTCGAAATCAACGACACCTTTGCGAAGTGTGCCAATATCTCTCGCCTCCTTTACCCAAGGCGGGCGTCCGTGGGCAACCTCGAGATCAGGATGCCGTCGCCGAAGTTCCCACTCACTTGGAGCACGCATGTAGGCCCATTTACCCGATCCCGTCCGAGGGTCCCCTACGCCCACAAGACTCACCGGCCATTCATCTCGGCCGAGCTTGTTTCCCTTCTCCCTTACGTTTCGAATTATCGACAAAAGGCCGTCTGGTTCTGGCGGTTCGGACATCTTCTCCAGCTTGTTAGATTCCATCTCAACGACATACCGCGCTTCAGTCATCCACGGTGGGAGATGGTTCATCGTAACAATATCCAGCTCAGGATAGGCTTCCGCCAATGCTAGAAGGCTGGGGGCTTCGATACGTCGCCAAATTCCGCCAGTGCCATAGTCCCAGCAAACTAGATATGCGGCCTCTTTTGCGTTCATTCTCTGCCTTCTCCACCGAACGGTACAAAGGGAATCCACTCGACTGATATCGGTTCCGTGGTGGTGTACTCGATGCCTCCTCCTGGCTGCTCGCCGTTGCTCTGTACGGGTCCTGGACCATTGAGATTGCCAATGCGCGAAACAGGAATCTCGTAGTAGCCCTCGGGGGTTGTTTCCAACGCTAAGTTGGAACGCGCCTCTGTGCCCGTCCGATATACGTCTGGCGTGAGCCATATCTTTCCGGACGTTTCTCCAGTCTTTATCATATTCTCTGACGCAGCAATTCCTTTTGCCCCGTCGCCTGTCGTGTAATGCCGAAGAGTTTCGACGATAGGAGTGCAATCTAGTGTTCGGGCCACGCCAAGCTCGCCCGTAGCCTGGCCCTGCGTGACGGTGCCAATCTCCAGTTGGCCGAGACCTGCTCCGGACGTCACAACTCTCGTCGATTGGTACAATGCGTCGAGTGTCGTCAACAGATATAGGCCGCACAGACTTCGCCCCTTCGTGGCACAGAATGAGGCCCAGACATAGCTTTCGCGGATCGCCTGGGCCCAGGCTGGGCCACGTTGTTGGCCTGTCTGATATCCGTGCGATTGAGAGTATTGGTAGAACGCGCCCAGAAGGGCCTCCCCGCGGGCGGAGCCAGTGTCAACAGACACGTGTGCACTTGCCCGCGCGACAGACGTGTGCCGAGAGTCCCTAGTACTTGTTTCACACCGATGGCCCATGCAGGCGGCGGTTCCTGATGCTGCCGACGAGTAGCAGTACGAGTAAAGGCAGGCGTTGGGGTTCGTTGTACCAGTAGGTTCGTTAATTCCGGCGCCGCATACATCCTTGGGGCATTGCCCGCCGGGGTCGGAGCTGCCGACAGGGTTGTCGTTTGCGTAGCTGTAGCCGTTGAGTTGTTGCGGGTCGCCGGTGATGGCGATGGGGTCGAGGGTGGTGAATCTGCCGGTGGTGGGGTCGTAGTCGCGGGCGCCGAGGTGGGTGAGGTTGGTGGGGGTGTCGGTGGGTTTGTTGAGGAAGCCGTGGTCGGATGGCCAGGTTGTCGGGGTGGCGCCGCGGGGGTTGCCGTAGGGGTCGTAGTAGCGGCGGGTGACGGTGTCGGTGGTGTTGATGGTGGCGGTGGCGGTGCGTTGCGGGTTGGTGTCCAGGAACACCAGGGTGCTGCCGGTGGTGCCGGTGGTGGTGTCGCGTTCGGCGACGGTCATCCCGGCGTCGGGGTAGGTGCGGGTGGCGGTGCAGTCGGCTGGGGTGGCGGCGCCGGGCGCGGCGTGGATTTCGGTGTCGTCGAGGTAGAGGGTGGCGCCGGTGGTGGGGTCGGTCTGCAGGAGCAGGGTGCCGTCGGCGTTGTAGATGCGGGTCTGCTGGGCGCCGCCAGGCAGGGTGATGGAGGCGAGCCGGCCGTCGGGGTTGTAGGCGAGTTGCTGGCCGGGGCGGGTGGTGGTGCGTCCGTTGGCGTCGTAGCTGTAGGTGTCGGTGCTGGTGGTGGCGCCGGTGTGGGTGACTTGTTTGAGGGCGTCGGGTCCGCCGGTGCCGTCGGTGAGGAAGCCGCCGGCGGGGTAGGTGTAAGTGTCGGTGGTGTCGGTGCCGGCGCTGGTGGTGGCGTGTTGGGTGAGGCCGGTGCGGTTGCCTGCCGGGTCCATGCTGTAGCTGGTCCAGTACGGCGCTGGGCCGCCCAGGGTGCCCGAGGAGGGTGCGGCGGTGCAGCCGGCGGTTGCTGGTGTCCAGGATTGGGTGAGTCTCTGTAGGTAGTCGTAGTTGAAGCATTGGGTGTCGGTGCCGGCGGCTGGGGCGTTGTTGGTGTCGGAGGTGATGTTCCCGGCGTGGTCGTAGGCGTAGGTGTCGTCGGCGATGACGGCGTTGGTGGAGGATTCGCGTTGCTGGAGGTCTTCGGTGAGCCGGCCGGTGCCGGCGTCGTAGCTGCGGGTGTCGAACAGGTTCGCGATGCCGCTGTAGCGGTTGGTTTGGGCTATCTGGCCGAGGTGGGTGTAGGTGACGCCGCCGAGGTAGGAGCCCAGGTCGCTTCCCATCCCGGTGGGGGTGCCCAGGCTGTCGTAGCCGTAGCGGATGATCTCGGCCGGCAGGCCGCCTTCGGCGGGGTGCGCGATGGCGGAGGGGGCGCCGCCGGCCCAGTAGTACAGCTGACTGGTGTAGGTGCCGGCCAGCGCGCCGGCGCTGGGCGGGATGGTCACCGACTGTGCGGTGGGCCGGTCCGCGGCGTCGTAGCCGCCGACGGCCTCGGTGTAGGCATCCGACCCCACATACCGGGTTGATGAGGTCAGTTGCCCTTTGGACAGGCTGTCGTAGGTCCAGGACGCCAGCTTGGTGCCGGCCGTCGAGTCGACATACTGGCCGGTTTTGCGGTCCAGGGTGTCGTAGCTGTAGGCCAGCGTCGCGCCGGCGTTGTCGGTGGTGGAACTGACCCGCCCGGCCGGGTCGTAGCTGGTGGTGGTGGTCCCGGATTCCGGATCCGCGGCCGTGGTCTGGCGGCCGAGGGCGTCGAAGGCCCAGGTCCAGTGTTGCCCGGTGGGTCCGGTCATCGCGGTCAGCTCGCCGCGATGGTCGTAGCCGTAGCTGGTGGTGTCCGCGGCGCCGGTCGGGGTTGCGGCGTGGTACTGCATCAGTCGGGTGGTGTGCCCGCGGGCGTCGGTCCAGGTGCTGGTCGCGGTCCCCCCGGCCGGCGGTGTCACGTCAACGTGGTCGCCGCCGTACACGCTGCTGGTCCGCCACAGCTCGGTACTGCCGCCGGTCATCGCGATCTGCGCGGTGTGCCGACCCGCGCCGTCATAGGTGTTCTGGGTCCAGGACGGCACCGCCAGCGTCGGGACGATCAACGCCGTGGACGGGCTGCCGGTGGCGTAGTAGGTGTTGTTGGTCGCCGACACCTGGCCTTCGGTGTCGTAGAAGGTGTCGGTGAGCATGATCCCGCCGCCCTCCGACGGCGCTTGGGTCTGCCGTGGCCGCAGCAGCCCGTCGTAGAGGGCGTAGCTGGACACGGTGCCGCCGCCGGCAATCAGTGCGGTGGTCTTGATCGCGTTCGGTGCGGTCTTGGACACGGTGTAGGCGTAGGCGGTCGATGGGGAACTCGGGTTGGCCGACTTCAGCCGGTCGGGCAGCCACACCTGCGTCAACCGGCCCAGCGGGTCGTAGCTGGCGTCGGTGCGGTGGGCGTTCTGATCGACCACAGCGCTCGGGACGCCCCAGGCCGGGTTGTAGCTGGTGGTGGTGGCCCAGCCCAGCGGGTTGGTCACGACAGTTTGGGTGACCGGCCCGGTCGTCGGGGTGTAGGCGGTTGTGGTGGTGCGGTTGGTGCCGGTGCGCGGGTCGGTGACCGCGGTCGCTCGGCCCAATGCGTCGTAAGTGATGGTGGTCGTGGTTTGCCAGTGCGGGGTCGCCCCGGTGTAGGAGTCGACGGTATCGGTGCGGGTCGGGTTGCCTTTGCTCGGCGCGGCACCCAACGTGGTTGAGGAGTCGTAGTAGCTGCGGGTGTCGGACACCGCGTCGCCAGGGAGCGACGGTGTGCTGGTGCAGGTCTTTCCGACGGTGCTCACCTCGGCGGGGAAGTCCAGCAACCAGCCGGTGGTGTTGCTGGCGTAGCTGGTCCGGGTGCACAGGTCGTCGCCGGCGGTGGCGGTGTCACCGAGATCGTCGACAGCGATGGGGCGGCCGTAGGAGTCATAGCTGGTCTTGGTCTCGCTGACCCGGTCGCCGCCCGCGGACAGCGCGGTGCGGGTCACCGAATCGGACGGCGCGACGAGGCGGGCGGTGTAGGTGCCGTCGTCGGCGGTGACCGGCGAGGCCCAGTAGCTGCTGATGGTGTTCGCGACCCGCGGGCCGCCGGAGCCGTTGCTGGTGGTGGATTCGCGGACCTGCCCGGCCAGCCAGAGCGCGTCGGGCACCGACGACCCGTCGGATGCGGTCACCGACGCGGTTTTGGTGCCGCCGGCCGGTGCGGCCCGGTCGCCGTCCATGCCTTGGAAGTAGGTGTAGCTGCTGGTTTGCTGTCGGCTGGGGGTGGCCGGGTCGCCGTGACGGACGGTGACCTTCGAGTAGCCGGCGAACATCGCCCAAGTGCGTTCACTGGCCGGGGTGATCGGTGAATCGTCATAGCGCCAGCCGGGGCTGCCGGCGGAGTAGTCGTAGAACGTCTCGTCGGCCAGCGTGTCACCGGTCCCGCCGGTCCGCGGGTTCTGGGTGACCTCGGTGACCACATACTTGTGAAACCAGTCCAGCTGGGGTGGCTGGTTGGCTGGTGTCCACCATTGCGGGAAGCAACGCAGCGCGTTCGACTCGGCGTGATAGCTCGGCACACCGGCGGCGGTGCATTGCTGCGCGGAATAGGTCGCGGTGATCTCACTGCCGGCCTCGGAGTCGATCTTGTAGACGCGGTACTTGTCCAGCGGGGCGAGCCCGTCGACGACCCAGACCCGGTTCTGCATCGTCTGCCCGTAGAACGTCACCGCGGGCAGCGTGATCGAGGTGGACCCGGAGTAGCCGGTGTGGGTGATCGAAGACAGCCACAGCGCCGGCGAGGTGCCGTCCCCAGGAGCCGGGAACGAATGCGTCAAAGCCCACCCGTCCACGTCGTGGTAGGTGGCCCCGGACAGCGTCTGGGTGTGGATCCGGGTGGTCTGATACGAACTCCAAAACGTCGGCGACACCAGCCCGGTGCACGGCGCCCCGGCGCAGTACTGGTCCAGTGGCGTGTCCGGCCAGTTGGCCGGGTTGGACACCGTGCAGCCGGTGGTCGTCTTGCAGCGGGCGATGTTGTCGAACACCACCCGCTCCGGCGCCAGCCCGGCATCCCCGGACCGGTAGCCGTAGTCGATCTCAGTCAGTACAGCAGCACGGACGTACCTGACCACCGTGGTGTTGTTCTGCCGGTAGCTGTTGGCGATCATCGAGTAGAGGAACTTCTCCGCGTTGCCGTTCGGGTCGACGATCGATTCCAGGTTCCACCGGTACGCCAGCACACACGCCGACGTCGCGAACGACGCGCCGTGGCACGGCTCACCGGTGGTGTTGCCGAACACCGGCACGGTCTGCGTCGATCCGGTGCTCTGCCCGAAGGTGTACTGGGTGCCATCGGTGGTCGTCAGCCGCCAGTACTCACCCGGGTTCAGACTGTTCGCGTCACCGTTGCTGGCGCCAGTCAGGCGCTCGATGCGGGTGCCGTCATCGTCGCGCAGCCGCCACACATTGCCCGAGTCGTGGACCAGGACCCCGGAGTGCCCGGCCATCGACAGCGTCGCGTTGTCGGTCTTCCAGCACAGATCACCCGACGTGCTCACCCCATCATCGGAGCATGACGCGTAGGAACGTTCGATGAACCCACCGGCCGACACCTGCCAGCCCTCCCCGACATCCGAGGGCTGATTGTTCGTGGAGCCGGTCTTGCCGTCGACCGACTGCGAGTCGTAGCTCAGCGCCACGCTCGGCTCGACCCCACCGGGTGAGGGCGGGACCCGCATCGGATACGACCAGGAGAAGTCACCGGTCTGCGCCGACACCTGCCACGACGCCGACGCCGACAACGACGTCGCGGCGAAGGAACCGGTGCCGTTGGCCGCGACCGGGCTGCCCATCGGCGACAGGACGACCGACCGGGTAGTCACGGTCGGGGTGAGCAGGACCGAGTGAGTTACCGGGTCGCTGTATGCAGCAACGGCCGTGATCACGCCGGCGGGTCGCGTGGACGCGCTGGCAGGCTGTGCAGCCCACCGCAAGCGGGCGGCATAGTCGGCGCCGAACACACCGTCCAGAGCGCTGGTCGGGATCCGCACCCCGACCATTCCCGGCGCGGCGACCGCGGCCGGGTCGATCTCCACGGCCAGGCCGGATGCGGAATAGCGGCGCGCAGTGGCCACATCCAGGACGCGCACCCCCAAACGTGCCAACGCCTTCTTGCTCGCGTTGGAGCGCGTGGCGTTCGCGACCGCGACTCCCGACGACCCGACCGCGACCCACGGGCCGGTCCGCGGTCTCGCAGCCGGGGTCAGCTTGGTGCGCGACGAACCGGCCGCGAGCGCAGGAAGGTTCAGCGTGTAGCTGCCCGCCGCGGGACGGTTCGCAGCAGCGGTCGGCGCTGATCGTGAGGACGCCGGTGTCGTCGGTGTCGCCGCGCCAGCCGCGGTACGGGCCGGCACGGCCTTACCGAGGCCAGGGTGAGGTTTGTGGAACGACGGGGCGGGCGCGGCGTAGGCAACGCCGGATGCGGCCCCGGAAACCAGCGCCATGCTGGTGACCATGACGAGCAGGCGACGCAAGCACACCAGACGGCGAGACCGCGACTGGGTACGGATCATGACGGTCCTCTCGGAACCTGGCGGGGATCTTAGCTCGGGTCGCCCATCGGGAGTTGCGCTGGCGTCAGATGAGCCGTGGACTGCCCGAGGGCGCCGATCTGCAGCGAACTCAGCAGCCCTTGGATGGCAGTCGGGTTGTAGATCTGCCTGTTGAAATAACGGTAGGCGGCGCCGATCTTGTCCCGCCCTACCGCTATCGGCCCGGTCGAGGCAGGCACGCTCTCGTGCGACACGACCACCGGGGTGGCCGCCGAGCCGTCGGTACTCACATACAGCCGCAGCTGATGATTGGTCGCGTCCCACTCAGCCGCGAGGAACATCCACGTGTTGATGGTCACCGTGCCGGTAGACGCGCAATCGCCCACGTAAGGGGCGACCTCGGCGTCGGGAAGACAGAAATACCAATGCCCGTTGCCGTTTTGCAGGAAGAATCCGCTGATCACCGACCCGTCCTGGCTCAGGATCGGACGGGTGATCCCGGCGCCGCCATCGGCAGGGTTGACCCACGCGGCGACAGTAAAGCTGTGGGTGGTGTCCAACACCGGCGCCGACGTCGTGGCGGACGCTGTCGACCCGGCGAAGCTCAGCGTCCCCACCGCCGGCGGTCCTGGGGGAAGCACGTCGCTGCCCCAGCACACTGCGCCGCTCAGCGCCACCGGTTGGGCGGCTGTGGTCGCGGTGTCGGTGACCGGGTCCACCGGGCACGGCGCGGTATCAGGATTACCGGAACTATCGACCGGACCCGGCGTGGTCTGCCACTGGTGTCCGGCCAGCACCGCCGGATCGCTATGCGCATAAAACGTCAGCGACGATGGGTTGCCGTGGATATTGCCGGCGGCGTCGAACGCCCACACCGTCACCGTCGTCACATTGTCCACCGGCGCGAAGGTGATCGTGTAGCCAGCACCGACCGCCCCCGCGCACACGACCACGTACGCACCGGACTTGGTGTTACACGAGACGTTCGCCGGATACGTGGACGCCGAGCCCCCAGCGGCGACTGCATACACCCAACCCCACACGTGATCAGCGGCGGCAGCCTGCCCGACGGGCAGCGACTCCAGGCTGACACCGACCGTCCCGGCGAAGGCGTTGGAATCGGTGGACACGCCGCCGCTCGGCACGCCGAGCGTCGGCGGGTCCGGCGCGGTGGTGTCGACGGTGAACTTGAAGACGGCCGAGATCGGTCCGGACAGATAACCGTCCGTCGCGAACACCCTGAACTCGTACTGGCCATTGTTCGCGAGATTGGCGTTCATCGTCCAGGAGCCTGCTGTTCCGCTCGCGACATTCACCGAGACGTCGGCGATCTTGGCCGCGGTCGTCGGTGTCGCCCACCCGCTGAACACCTGGAAATCCAATGCCAGCGTTCCGCCGTCCGGGTCGGTCGCCTTTGCGGTGAACGTAGGCCGGATCGATCGCACCATCGCCGGCGACGCGCACTGAAAGGCACACGCCGCGACCGATAACGATCCCGCTGTGCCCGGCGCCGAATTGTACTGGACAACCAGCGACGTCGAGGCCCGGAACTTCTTCCAACCGGAGTCACTGGACTCGCTGGCAGCCTGCAGACCCAGCGTCACCGAGGAATGGCCTGCCGCGACCGCAGAAGTCACCGCTGAGGTCGCGGTGAACCCCACCGCGGTGCCGCCGGAGGACGGGCAGGAGTTCCCTCCCGGCGTGAACCCGTGCGCCACATCAGCCGACGACACCTTCGAGGCGTTCGAAGGACGACTGTTCCAGGTCGTCGACGAGCTGATCCCGCTGGCCGAGTAGAGGTCGACCTCCGCCGGGCTGGTGGAGAACGCCCACGTCTCGGTGGTGTTGAACGTGGCCTTGATGATGTGCTTGCCCACCATCGACGCGATGTTCATCGTCCAGTACGACCGGGTGACATGGGCGCGGCCATCATCGGAGTAGCTACCGCTGATGTAGCCCACATGCTGGCACGAGTCCGACGCGCCACCGCCGTTCCAATACGACGTCGAGGGATACGCGCTGTCCACGAACGTCCGATTCAACACCCCGCCGGTCCAGTCCGGATCCACGAACACCGGATAGGTGACCCCTGGTGTCCGCGCCGCCGCAGCCACGTTCAACGCCATCGTCGACGACGACACCGAATCGCTGACCGGACGAGGCACATCGGCTCCACCAGGTCCGCCCGCACCGGCACCCGGAGTGCCGGAGTCCCACCACGATGGCGACGCGGTCGCCAGACCGTTCGAGCTGGTCGCCGCCTGGGCGCCGTCGCCGCCCGTGCCGGCCACCGGCGTCAACCGGCCGCCGCTGACCGCGAACCGCACCGACGACAACGCCGGGTTGGCCGCAGCCGCCGCGCTGTGCACCACCAGCACCGAACCCATCCCCGACGGGGTCGCGGTCAGCTGCAAATCGACACCAGCAAACACATCGGGGTAGGTCGCCGTCGAGCCCGACACCACCGGCACCGGCAGCGCACCCGCAGACCACCACTCCGCCAACCACGACCCGTCCCGGCCCTGCACCTGCGCCAGCGGTCCGGCGCCACCCGCCGAGAACTTCACCGGAGCCGCCGACACCGCCGGTACAAGCGTCCCGTCCGATGCCGCATGCAGCGACAGATCGACCGGCGACCACGTGTCACCCTGACCGACCCGCTGCGGATCGGAGAACTCGGTCAGCTGCAACGTCCCGTCCGGCTGCGCCGACACCGTGGCAACCTCGGTGGTGTCCTCATCAGCGACCACCGGATGCCCGTACGCCTGCGCGATCTGCACCGCCAACTGCTCCGTGGGCGCTGACTGAGCATCCGCGACCGTCGCCGAGCCGGATGAGCTGCCCGGCGCCGCGCCGACCGATCCGGACCAACCAACAGCCATCCCAGCCGTCACAACCAGCGCCGCGAAACGGGCACACCTCGCCAAGGCATTGGATCGCACGAGAACCAGACTCCCGTACATAACGCGGGGGGCCGACTCGACGGTCACACAGGCCGTGAAGTGGCAGTGCGCGCAGAGTAGCCCGAACCATCACGGAACGCAATCATCAGCTAAACCCCGCGCTCTTGGAGGACAGCCTTAGACCTTGTCAGCAACCTGCACCCCCTGTGCCGCAGGCATCATCGATGCAAACACCAAACCGACTGGCTTCCAGAGCGGCAACCCGACGGATCCACCACCTGGACCAGCCCCACCGGCCACCAATTCCAGACCCGGCCCGACCCGCTACCCACCACCGTCGTGGTGAATACGGGTCAGCCTGACGCGATGAATGGCACGCCTGCCGCGGGCCCCGACCCGCCACCTTTTTGAGGTCGCTCGTGATGTGATGACCGGACCGAGGGAAGGTGAGGCCATGCGGGTTGCGCTGGTGACCGGGGCCGGGCGTGGACTCGGCGCGGAGATCGCTCGCTCGTTGGGCTCAGCCGGGTACGCGGTCGCGGTCAACGATCTCATCATCGATGCGGCCAGCGCGGTGGCCAGCAGTATCGCGGACGCAGGTGGTACCGCCACCGCGTTTCCGGCCGACGTCACCGATGAGCAGGCCGTCCGCGGGATGGTCGACGCGATCTCCGGCTCACTCGGCGATGTACAGGTACTCGTCGCCAATGCTTCCGGGCCACAGCCCGTCATCGGCTTCGAAGAGCTGACCTGGCCGGACGTGCAGCGCCACCTCGACTTCTTCGCCAAGAGTCCGCTGCTGCTCGCCCAAGCAGTGCTCCCCGGCATGAAGCGGGCCGGCGTCGGCCGGATCATCCATATCGGGTCGGACCTCTTCGAACGTGGGGACCTGGGCTGGTCGGCGTATATGGCGGCCAAGGGCGCCATGCTTGGGCTGACCCGCGGATGGGCGTTGGAGCTCGGCCGGTTCGGCATCACGGTCAACCTGATCGCGCCGGGGTGGATCCCGGTGGAACGCCATGAGGGCACCCCGGAGAACCTGTTGCAGGACTATCGAGATGACACGGCAATCCAGCGCAGCGGCACGCCCGCCGACATCGCAGCAACCGTGCTGTTCCTCGCCTCCGACGGAGCCGCCTTCATCATCGGCGAACGGCTCGCTGTCAATGGCGGTCATACGTTCAGCTGACCCGCTACTCACCTACCACGGCAACTGCCGGGTCCCGCTCGGTCTTCCGCTTCGGGATCCCACACGGCATGATCTGCTCACCGTCCGGTCCGCACGATCACGTCGGTCCCCCAACCGTGGACGGCTGAGCGACGGGGTGGCCATGCAGGCGATGCTGGTTGATTTTTCAGGGCAGGACGACGACGCTCGTCGCGCCATCAGCAGCTGGCTCGGCGACAGCGGCTGGACGGTCACCGAACCGCCGGCCGGGGCGAAGGGCATGGCCGTCGCCTACCGATCCGACCTGGGTGAGAGGTCCGGCCTCCCGAACGGGCCCACAGTGGCTTCCCTCCTGCCGACCGGGGACCTCACTTCCATCATCACCGCACTCGGTGCACCTGCGGCCACGATGCCGGCGACTGCGGCCCCACCCGCCTCGTCCAATGCAACGGCGCCGAACGCAACCGCGCCTAAGAAGGATGCCGCGATCTCCGCTGCGCCGGCTGCAGCGTCAGTCGGCGGCCCGTTGCCGATCGGCCTGGCCGCCACCGAGATCTCCGCGGACGTGTGGAGCCATCTCGGCAAGACCCAGGCCGCCCACATCGCAGAACTCGTCGCGAACGATCAGCGTGAAGCCCGGCGCGCCTTCGCCAATGAGGTGACCCGCTCGGTCGCGCCGGAGCAGTACCTGTTCGGCCACGTGGCAGCGAGCCGATTGTCCAACCTGGCCGAGGACATCCTGCGGCAACGTGAGGGCGTGAGCGAGGAGTTGACGCACGCTGGCAAGGCCCGCGCGGAGCTGCTCGACAAGGTCGTCACGATGTCCGACGAAGTACTCCAACAAGCCCGTCGGTGGCGAGCGCTCTCACTCGTCGGAACGGCAGCGCTCATGCTGACAACCGCGTTCGCCGCCGTGCTCGTCTGCGTGATCCTCGGCAAGATCGGACACGGCGTCAACGGTTACTCCGCCGCTGTGCTGGTCTTCTCGCTCGCCGTGTTCGCCGCCTCACCAGCCGTGCTGCTACTGAACGAGCGACCGCTCAAGGGCGTCGACTCGTGGTCGCCGAACGTCGCCGAGCCTGCTGCCGCACCGGCCGCAGCGGCGGCGGCAAAGCCCGCATCCCCTGCCGCAGCGACGAAGTAGCGATTCGTTGATCGATTAGGACGCCAGCGCCGCTAAGTGCAAGAATCCCCCTGAACGGGGACCGCACACGACGCCGACGCGAGATCGCCGGTCTATCAAGGAGTCCCCGGTGCCCTCCCCCGCCGCAGGTCTGCGCCCGAGCGTGTCCCGCGCCCTCGTCACCCTTGCCGCGGCAGCCTGCTTGTTGGTGGCATTGGCGACGCCAGCGAGCGCCACGACCCTCGCGGTACCGACCGGCGTCCACGTGAGCACCGTGAGCGGTACGGCGTTCACCGTGACGGCGAACCGAGTCACCAGCGCTAGCGGCTACCGGCTCTACGCGTCGACGACCAAGAGCGACGTCTACGCAGTGAACCTGAGCAAGCCGCGGACGACCCGCAAGGTGGCCAGTGCGTCGCGCCCGGCCGTGTCGATCCACGGCCTCAAATACTCGACCGCAGTCTGGTACTACCGATTCGAAGCGGTAAACGGTGCCAAGGTCCGCTTCGGCAACATCCTGTCCGTCTCGCTCCGGCCGTCCGCACCGACGAACGTCCGCGTGGTCAACGCCACGACGGGGATGTACCTGACCTGGAGCAGCGTCCCGATCACGGGATACTCCATCGTGGCCGGCACCGACGCCGCCCTGCGCCATAACCAACACGTGTATCCGATTCGGGGCAGCAACACCCAGTTCACGCCCTACGGGCTGACCACCGGCCGCAAGTTCTACTTTCGGGTGCAGGCGATCAACACCAACCGGGTCTCGCCCTACTCCGCCGAGGTGTCGGCGACGGTCGCGCCGCGCCAGCAGGGTCTTCGGGTGATGACCTACAACGTGCTCACCGACGTCGCCGACGGGACGAAGGTCAACGGCACGGTGGTGGCACCGTGGGCGACGCAGCGCCAGGCTGGGGTAATCAAGCTCATCGGCCAGGGCAACCCGGACGTGATCAGCATCCAGGAGGGCGGCGGCTGGGTGGGCCCGGTGCAGGGCTACGGCGGCAAACGCCAGGTCGACACCCTCACCGCCGCGTTGGGCTCGAGCTGGAGTCTCGCCTATACCGAGACCCCGCCGACTCAGCACGGTTACCAGCGCACCGGCCAGTACATCATCTACAACGACCACACCTACCGGGCTGTCGGTGCTGGCGGCCACTGGTTCATCGGAACACCGGCGGCGGCCTACCAAGTGCTGCAGAACAAGGTGACCGGGGCGAAGTTCCTCTTCGTCGCGGCGCACATCCTTGTCGGCGCCGGACTCCCCTATGACAAGGTCCGCGAGACCGAGACGCGATCCCTGCTCTCCCAGGCCACCGCATACGCGTCGACGGCCGGCCACCTGCCGATCGTCTACGCAGGCGACTTCAACTCCTACCTCAGCCCGACCCACCAGTACGACGGACCGGGCCGGGCGATGCGCGCCGCGCACGTCGCCGACGCGCTGCAGGCCGCGACGGCGCTGGTCAACCGGGACTACAACAGCGCGAACCAGTACCTGCGCACTCCGCCGCGTGGTTACAACAGCATCGACCACGTCTTCGCCAGCCCCGGCGTCGGCGTGCGTACCTGGAAGCTGCTGATCAACCTGACGAAAGGCCGGTTGGTCGGGGTGATCCCCTCCGACCACAATCCGATCGTGTCCGACCTGACAATCCCGTACTGAGCGCCGACTGCGCAGAGCAACTCCCGCGATCTGAGAGACTGTGCGGCGGGACAGGGTCGCCGAGCCGCACTGCGGACCGGCTCCGACGCCCAGGGCCTCTAGCTCAATTGGCAGAGCTGCGGACTTTTAATCCGTAGGTTGCGGGTTCGAGCCCCGCGGGGCCCACCACGATGGAGTTACCCTGTCGACGCGCAAGTCGTCCCGACCGTCGGACGCTACTCGTGAGTCTCCCTGCCGTCCTCCTCCGCCCACTCTCGCACGTCTTCGGTGCGCCAGATCTTGCCCATGTGCAGCTCGATCTCGGGCGCCGGAAAGTCGTCGCGCGAAGTGATCTGGAAGACGCGTTGACGCGAGACCGCCAGCATCTGCGCGATCTCTGCAGTACCGCACAACCAACCGATCGCAGCGAGCCGGCACTACGTCGCGCAGTCCGACGCGGTGGTACTCACCGGCAGGGTCTCAGCTTCTCACGCGACCCTCGAGCGGCGGATCGGATCCGGCCGGTGGGTCCGCGTCAGCGACATCACGCGTGGCTTGTACCACCGTACGGTTCTGCCCCCCGCCGGAAAGACGGTCAGCTACCGGGTCGGGGCATCGAAGCTGGTTGCTGTGCGCTCGACGCTGTGCACTCCGCTGAGTAGCCCAGGGTCAACCTCCGCATGGTTCAACTTGCGGCGCGGGCGGACCCCGGTCGTCGCGACCAACTGGGGCCGTCTAATCTGCTCGGCCGCGCCCAACTCGTCCATCACCCTGGCGTCGATGTTCATTTTTGGCGGATCGGCTTCCACGGACGCTCTCCTTGCAGACCTGCGCGCCGTTGCCGCGTACCGCGGCGCGCACGTCCACGTTCTGGTGCAGAAGTCGCAATACCCGACCAGACCCACGAAGGACCAATGGACCTGGCAGCAGTTCACCCATGCCTTCGCATTCGCCGACATCCGCGCCTGCGATCGCGGCTGCACGGTTGCCGGGCCGGGCCGGGCACGAGCATGCACTCGAAGTTCATGACGGTAAGCCAGACCGTCTTCGGCGGGTCCGCGGTAGTCGAGTCCACCCTGAACTGGTCGCCTCAGCAATTCGACCGTCAGGGGGGCTCGGCGGCCTACTTCTACAACGACAAGAAGCTCTACCAGGCCTACTACGACGAGTTCGTCCGTTCGCAGCGGCAGGTCGCTGCCACCACTGTCACGAATTCGACAGGCTGGCGGACCGCCGGGCAGGCCGTCTCCTACGCCTTCGACCCCAGCGCCGTCATGACCGACCCGATCACCAACGAGTTGACGACGCTGGTCTGCCGGCCGGGTGACTATGTGGAGGTCGTCAACGCGAACGTCACGCGGGGGCGCCTAGTCAGGCAACTCAACAGGCTACGCGCGGAGGGCTGCGCTGTCCGCATCATCACCGAGCAGTTCTTCCGACCGGATGCCGCACTGTACGGCGTCAGACACATGACCACGCACGACAAATTCGTCTTGGTCAAGGCGCATACTCGATCCGGCGCGGTGACCCGCGAGGTAATGACCGGGTCCGAGGACTACCGACCCTCATCCATGGTGCTGGCCGAGGAACAACTGGTCCGAATCCGGCTCGGCTCGGTCGTAAACGCATATGCAAGTTGGTTCGCCCAGCTCTGGAAGCAGAGTAGCTAGCGAGATTCAGCGCAGCCAGATCGACGCGGTACTGCCTGGGTAGGCCGACATGCGCAGGAAGTGCACGCCAGGCGCAAGGTACTGCCCGAACGCCTCGGCATAGGTGTACTTCGCGCCCACCGGAACCGACTGCGCCGCCTTGCGCGCCCAGGTGACCATGACAACCTTGCCGGTCTGCTGATACCGGTTGGTGGAGTTCACCACCTGCAGGTGCTGGCCGGCCGACACGATGACACACCGTGGCGCCGGGATGTCCGGGTTCATGTCGATGACGACGGTCGTGCCGGTCGCTCGCCCGCAGGCACCTGCCGCCGGATGCTGTGCGTCCGGTGGGACGAGGGTGGTCTTGGGCTTCGATGGGGAGGCCGATGTCGACGATGCGGTGCTCGACGAGGTGACGGTGCCCGAATCGGCGGGCGTAGTCGGTGCTGCAGTGGAACCCGAGGAGGTCGATCCCGCCGTCGAACTCGCGCGCTGCGACTGTCCACTGGCATTCGTCTTCGACGCGCAGCCGGCCAGCAGCAAACCCACAACCAGCACGGCCGCACCGACCAGCCACCGCTCATTCGTCATCCGCGTACTCATTGCGCCTCCCGGGCAGCGAGGTCCTTCCGAGGTGATGACGCGCCCGCCAGATCGATCTGTTGCTGATCCATCGGGGCAAATCACCCACTTCCCACCGTAGCGAACCGCATGCCCGGCGGCGGTAGCACCGCCGCCTTGCTGTGGACTTCCGCCGTCCAGAGCCGGGCGGCGTGTTGTGACATTCGTACTGCGGACAACGGCATGGCTGACTCTGCCGCGCGGCATACCGCCGGACCTACCGTCGCATGATCGAATCGAACCTGCGAACCACGTCAGCCGCGGTGGCACTCCGACCCACGGACTGGCCGGCCATCGTTATCCCGCCAGCCCTGATCGGCGCCATTGGCTGGCTAGTTGCCGACCCACTGCTCGGCATCGAAGTGCGCACTGGCTCGGCCGGCCACTCGCGACCCGTCGGCATCGCGGCGGTCATCGCCGTCGGCATAATCGTCGCCCTCGCCGGGCTCGGCCTGCGGGTGTTGCTGCGGGCCCGCCGCGACCCTAACCGGACATGGACGATCATCGCCGTGTCGGTGCTAGCCGTGTCCTTGCTCGGCCCACTCGGTGCGACCACTACGGCAGCGCGGGTGGCCCTGCTCTGCTTGCACCTCGCTGTCGGCACCGCCGTCATCGTCGCGGTGCGGCGGGTCTTCGATCGGCGATGACGGTGTGGGTTCAGTCCGGCCGCGGGGAACTCGGCACTGCGGCACGCTATTTCGACCACCACGCCGTCCTAGGCTGACTGGCGTGGATACGGAGCCGATCGGGCACGGCATCCGCCGCGCCGAACCGAGTCAGGACCGCACGCGACCGGAACGCAACCGCAGCGCCGCCGTTCAGGGCGTGATCCAGTGGGCCACCGGCACCAAAGCACCAGCCCTCGGCGGCGTGCTCATCTGGTTCGTGCCATTGATCATCGGACCGGTGATCGGCGCTGCCGGCGCGTCACCGGGATGGTTGGCGTGGCCGGCGATCCTGGTCGCCTCGGCATGTTGGTTCGGCTCGATCACCGCCGCGTTCCGCCGGCGGCCCGAGCCGTTGCTCGCGGTCGGCTGCCTGACCGTGATGGGCGCTATCGCCATCGCCACTGTGATCGGCTTCGGCCAAGCCTGGTCACCGCTTTTCATCCTCTGCAACATTGGCGTCGGCGCCGCGTTGCAAACCGGGTGGACGGTGCGGGCCATCATCGGCGTAACGCTGCTGTGCGGTGGCTCGGAGTGGCTGTCAACACACCACTGGGACGCCACCTGGACGACAGCACTACCCACCTTCCTCTCCGGGATCAGCACGTTCTGGTTCTGCCTGCTGTTGGCCGTCATCGGCGAACTCGCCCGCACTCGCGAGGAACTCGCCGACGTCGCGGTGACCGAGGAGCGGCTGCGCTTCTCCCGCGACCTGCATGACCTGCTCGGGCACACGCTCTCGGTCATCGTTGTGAAGGCCGAGGTGGTCCGCCGGCTCACCGGCTCGGATGCGGCAGCCGAGCACGCCGCGGACATCGAGACGATCGGTCGGCGGGCGCTGTCGGAGGTGCGCCAGGCGGCCAGTTCCTACCGCGGGATGACCGTGACCGCAGAACTTGCCCGGGCGGAGGTGGCGCTTGCCGCGACAGGCATCGATCTCGCCGTCAGCGGCGCGGACACCATCCTCCCGCCGCCCGTGGACGAGCTGTTCGGTTGGGTGCTGCGCGAGTCGGTCACCAACGTGATCCGGCACTCCGGCGGTCGGCACTGCATCGTCCGACTTGCCTGCGACGAGCACACGGCGAGCATCCACGTCATCGACGACGGCAGGCAGGCGATGACCGCCAGGCCCGGCGGCGGGCTGGGCGGTCTCCGGGAGCGTGCCGCGGCTGCTCACGCGCGGCTCCAGATTGACCGCGCGACGACCGGGCTGACGGTGTGGGTGCGGGCGCCGCTCGACACCGATGTGGTGGCGCGATGATCCGGGTCCTGCTCGCCGAGGACCAATCGATGATGCGTGGTGCGCTGGCGGTGCTGCTCGGGTTGGAGGACGACCTCGAGGTCGTTGCGCAGGTGAGCCGCGGTGACGAGATCGTGCCCGCCGCGACCGAGCACCGTCCGGACATCGCGCTGCTGGACATCGAGTTGCCCGGCATGAGCGGCATTGAGGCTGCTGCACACCTTCGCAGCGCGTTGCCGCAGTGCGGGGTCGTCATAGTGACGACGTTCGGGCGGACCGGATACCTGCGCCGCGCGCTGGAGGCGGGGGCTCGTGGGTTCCTCGTCAAGGACGGACCGGTCGAGGGGCTGGCGCAGGCGATCCGTACGGTGGCCGGCGGCGGTACCGTCGTCGACCCAGAGCTCGCCGCGGCCGCGCTCAGCGCCGGGCCGTCACCGCTCACCGATCGGGAAGCCGACGTACTCCGGGCCGCCGCAGATGGTTCCAGTGCGGCGCAGATCTCCGCCCGGTTGTTCCTGTCGGAGAGCACCGTGCGCAACTACCTGTCCGCAGCTATCGGCAAGACCGGCAGCCGCAACCGGATGGAAGCGGTGCTCGCCGCTCGCGAGAACGGCTGGCTCTGAGGCTTTTGGCCGGCGGCCGTCGAATACCGAGCTGGGCGGCCAAAACCGTATCGATCAGCGATCGTCGCGGACCCAGACGGCGACGCCTTCGTCCAACCGCAGTTCTGCGTCGCACACCGCTGCTGCCTCCGGGTCGTGCGTCGCGACGAGTACGCCGACACCCCGGTCGGCCTCGGCCCGCAGCAGGCCCATCACGCGTTCTCGGTTGCTCGCATCCAGCTCGCTGGTCGGCTCGTCGGCGAGCAGGAAGCGACCCCGCTCGGCGAGCCCGCGCGCGACAGCGACCCGTTGCTGCTGGCCGCCGGAGAGTTCCTCGAGAAGCTGGTCGCCCGCGTCCTCCAGGCCGACGAGCTCCAGTGCGGCGTGCGCCCGATCCTTCGCGTCGCGGTTCTTGGACCTGCGGCTGACCAGCGGCACCGCGACGTTCTCCACTGCCGTGAAGATACGTACCAACGCGTTGCCCTGCGGCACCAGCACGATGCCGCGCGCCACCGCCTCGTCGCGGTTGCCGAGCTCGACCCCGTCGATCCAAGCGGCACCCTCGGTCGGGTGCACCACGCCGGACAGGGCGCAGAGCAACGACGTCTTGCCGGCGCCGGACGGCCCGGTCACCGCGACCAGGTCGCCGCCGCGTACCGAGATGCTCACCTTGCGCACGGCGGAGACGTCGCCGTAGCAGACGTCGATGCCGCTGGCCTCGAGCGTTGCTGCGGAACCCGCCCGGATGCCCGGCACGGCGCCAGTGGGCGCGGCGGACGGCCCTTCGGCCGCATGCCGCGGCGCGGGCGAGTCGCTCACTCGGTCACCTCCTCCGTGTCGACGGCACGCGGATCGAGCAGCACGCTGCCGTCCGCGTTCAGGCGCACCCGCAAAAGGGTGCCGGCCGGCATGAGATCGCGGACATCCGGCGGCAACTGCAGCGACCCGTCCCGACCGACCACGGCGAACTCCTCACCGTCGTGGCCCTCGGCACCGATCCGGCCATCGCGGATGGTGATCGTGCGCGGCATCCGGGCGGCCACCGCCGGGTCGTGCGTCACGGTGATGACCGTGGTGCCGATCTCCTGGTTGATGCGATGGATCGAATTCAGCACCTCGTCGCGGTACTGATGGTCGAGCTGGCTGGTCGGTTCGTCGGCGAGCAGCAGCCCAGGCAGCGCAGCCATCCCGACGGCGACGGCAAGCCGTTGCAACTGCCCCGGAGTGAGCTCCACCAACGAACGGTTGGCCGACTCGGCCATGCCGAGCAGGTCGAGCACCTCGGTTGGCTCCGGGAGGTCCTTCTTCCCGATGCGCCGCGCGGCGCTCTGCGCAAAGGCCACGTTGTCGAGGGGTGATGCGTAGGCGAGCAGGTTACGCACCGCCCCTTGCAGCACGGTGCCGACCTCCGTGGCCCGCATGGTGTCGAGGTCCCCATCGTCCAGCATGCCCAGGTCGTGGTCGCCGACGCGCAGCTTGCCGGCACTGGGCCGCTGCAAGCCGGCGAGCAAGGTGATGAGTGTGGACTTGCCCGAACCCGACGGCCCGAGCAAGCCGACCATCTGACCCGGCGACACGTGCAGGTCGACACTGGTCAGCGCGACAACGTCGTTGCCCTCGAGCCGGTAGATGTGCACCAACCCATGCGCAGAAACCGACAACCCGGTCACAGGCCTCCCTCCCGCAGTCGATCGGGCGACAACCGCCGCACCACCAACCAGCCGGCCACCACCGCGGCAACGACGAGCAGTACAAGTGCGGCCACTGCGGCCACGGCCGTCTCGCTCCATGCCGTCGCCAGCGTCGGCTCCGGGTAGGACGCCGATCTGACGAACAGCGGGACAGCAGGCAGCGCCAGCCGCGCGCCGATGACGCCGACCACGGCACCGATCACCGAGCCGAGTACGACCGCGACCAGTTGCTCACCCATCACGCCGCGGCGCACCGTCCGCAACGGCACGCCTACCAGGCGCAGCGCGGACAGGTCCCGACTGCGACCGCGCCGCGAGGTGTACGCGACGATCACCACCATCAACGCCGACACGACGGCCGCGGCGCAGGCGGTCATCAAGGCCACCTGGATCGACCACGCCGGCGGGGAATCGTCGTACTGCGCACGGAACTGTGCCGCCGTCTCGCGTTTGACGAGCAACAGGCCCTTGTTCGCCATCGTCGCGCGCAGTGCCCGTTCCCGCTTCGGGTCATCCTGCGACAGCCATAGGTAGCTGGTGGCGGAGGTGAGAGCGGCCGTGCTGACACCGATCGCGAGGCTCAGGTCGACGACCACCACGTCCCTGCCGACCCGCGGCGCGAAGGCGAGCTTGCCCACCGGCACGCAGGACACCGACGTGTTGTCGATGCCGTGGATGGCCAGGCCGTTCTTGCCCACCTTGTTGCCGCTGGGCGTACCGGCGACGAGGCACGGCAACGCGACCGGGATGTCGAGGTGTTGCAGCAGCGCCGACGAGCCGTGGCTGTCGGAGTCCAACGTCAGCCCGCTACCGTCCGAGTCGGTGAACGCGATCTGATCGGCCGACCCGGCGGCTGCGGCGTCAGCGTTCACGTTGCCCCAGTCCGCAGGCCGGCCGAGCGCGAGCGACTGCAACGCCCCGGGTTCGCCGACGGACAGGTCGGCGAGTGCAACCCGCACCTTGGCCTCGCTGAAGTCGCCCGCTGCGCGCAGCAACTCCACCCGACTGAGCTGGCAACCCTGCTTGCATCCTCCGAAGACGGCAGTGACGGTCTGCGCGGAGGTCATGGTCTTCAGCGGCAAGGTCGTCGTCGTGAGCACGCCATCGCGGAGGCGAAAGTAGAGCCGCAGCGACACCGCCTGCGGGCGCTGGTCCGGTGGGGTGTCCGCGCCCCCCACCTTGACGCCGGCGACCTGCACGCTGGAGATCGCGAGTTGTACCAGCGACCCGGCGACATCCAGCGCCTTCGGCGGGTTAATAGGTGCCAGCTTGCCGACAGTCGACGCGCTCGGGGTGTCCCGCGACGACCCCCAGTCGGCGACCGACCGAAACTGCTTCTCGCCGACGGCCATCAACGGGGTATCCCCACCCGCGGGCGTCTCGACGACGACCGGCATGGCATACGTGCCGCCCGGGTCGGCAGTGCTGGCCGTCTCTTGGAGGGCGAGGGCGCTGGGAGCCTGCACCGTGAGCACCACTGCTGCACCGACCTGAGCCTGCGCGCGAGCGTGCCGCTCGGTGCCTGCGACGCTCCACTGATCGACTGAGGAGACGGCCAGTGCAACCGCGACGCACACCAGCGTGACGATGCGCCGGAAGTTGGGGCTGCGTGCTACATGCAACGCGGAGACGGCGGTGGCCAGCCGATTGGTCCACATCGCCCGCACCCCGACTCGCCGTGCGATCGTCAGGATGATCCGGCTCAACACCAGACCGGCCAGGATCGCGATGAGTCCAGGGGTGATCAGGGCCAGCGCGCTCTTGTCACCGCCGGTCAAGACCACCACCACACCGGCCAGGGCGGCGATGCCCACGCCGACCTCGAGCAGTCCGACGGAGCGGCCGGACCGCCGCGGAACGCTGCGCAGGAGGTCCCCGATGGGCTGCGCTGCGGCTCGGCGGGCCATCACCACCGCGGCAAGCAGTGCGACCAGGGACACTGCAACGCCCGCCGCCAGCACCGGCCAGCGCCATTCCGGCACCACGCCAGAAGGCAGGAACGCCTTGCACAGCAAGGTGCACACCAACCACGCGACGGCCAGCCCCGGGATGAGTGCAACCGTCACCAATGCGGTGATCTCGCCGATGAAGAACCGGGCCGCCGCGGGTTTGCCGCGACCGCGCAGCCGGGCCAGCGCCAGTTCGGGTCGACGCTGGTCGACGCCCACTGCGATCACCATGCCCAGCAGAACCAGGATCACCAGGCCGAGCTCGGCGGCAAGGGTCGGGATGATGATGCGGGTCTGCTGCCTGCCCTTGTCCGCGGTATCCAGCAGAGCCGGCAGATTCGTCGTCAACGTCCCGCGCTGTGGATCGCCGACTGCATGCGCCTTCGCGATCCGATTCTGGATCCCCGCCAACGCAGCACGCAGCACGCCGATGTCGTCCACGCTGGTTCGCGGCACGTCCAACGGGAGATCGGTGGCGAACGTGAACGGCGAAGTGCCCGCTCCGACCTGACTCTCGTACTGCTGCTGGATCGCGGCGATCGCCTGGCTGCTCACGAAGAATGCATCCGGGTGCAGCACGTCCGGCGCGTCGCCGTTCGGCTGGCGATACATGCCTTCGGCCGAGGAGTAGCTGCGATCGAACCAGTAGTCGTCCTGGGAGTCGAACGGCTGATAGACGCCGACGACGGACATCCCGCCGATCGTGAACGTGCCCGCCCCGGCGCCCTCGAGCTGCAGGGTGTCACCGAGCTTCAACTTGAACGCGTTGGCCGAGGACGAGCTGATGGCGAGCTCGGCCGATCCGGTCGGGCACTTGCCCTGGACAATTTTCAGGTGTGCGCAGTAGTCGGTGCGAGTGGCAACGATGCCCACGACGTTGTGCTCGGTGTTCTCGAAGGTACGCAGCGACTTCGGCGCAACGACCTCGATCTTCGCCTCGGTACCGTTGATCGGGGCGCCGAACAATGCGCGCTGCTTGCCGGTGGGCAGGTAGCTCGCCGCGTCCCCCGAACTCGACGAGTCGATGCGAGCACCGCGGTCAGCGACCGCGGCCTGGTTCAGGTTCGACCGCAGCGCGGCTTGCTCCACCGCACGCTCGTACATGGGCCCGGCGGCACAGGCGGTCACGGCAGCCAGGGCGAGCAGGCCCAACAGAACCGACTGGCCGGTCCGGTACCGCAACGCCCGGAGCGGCAGAAACCTGGAACTCATCGCGCCACGGGCTGCGTCACGAAGACGGTGGCACGAGATCCGGTCATTGAGGCACCGTATCTCGCCGGAACAGACAGCCGGAACGAGCCGACGTCAACTGTTACTCCCGCGAGACGCCCCAGAGCGGTGAAATCACGACGTTGCATGACTCGCCGAGACGGGCCGGCCTGTCCGCACACGATGAGCGGGGCTTGTGGCGGTGGCGGTGGGATTTGAACCCACGGAGGCTTTCACCTCACGCGCTTTCGAGGCGCGCTCCTTCGGCCGCTCGGACACGCCACCGCCGAACAGGATAGCTGGCCCCGACGCGCACCACGACCACCAGCCGAGCGTCGCGGTCAGTCACTACCCCGGTGCGCGGCGAAGAAGTCGGCCAGCAGCTTGCCGCACTCGACCTCCCGGACGCCACTGACGACTTCCGGTCGATGATTGAGCCGTCGGTCGCGCAGCACGTCCCACAGCGAGCCAGCCGCACCCGCCTTCGGGTCCCAGGCACCGAACACCACGCGATCCACCCGAGCCAGCACTGCGGCACCGGCGCACATCGTGCACGGCTCCAGCGTCACCACCAGGGTGCAGCCCGACAACCGCCATGATCCGTTCGCCGCGCCGGCCCGACGTAGGGCAACCACTTCGGCATGCGCGGTCGGGTCGTCGCCGTGCTCGCGCTCGTTGACCGCCGACGCGAGCAGGCTGCCATCCGATCCGACGACAACCGCGCCGATCGGCACGTCTGAGCCGGACTGCGTGGCCAGGTTGAGCGCGGCGTCCATCCAGTCCGCCCAGGCGGCGGGCCGGCTGGCCTCGGTCACCGCGACGCAGCGGCTGACACTGCGGCGCTGTACTCGGTGCCGAGCCCGATGCGCTCCATGATCGAGGCGAGCATTTCGTCGGCGTAAGCGTCGAGATCGTCCACGACGCTCTCCATCTCCTCCTCGCCGAGCCCAAGATCCTCGAACAGGTCGAGATCGCCCAGCGGCCAGACCTCGTCCATCTCGTCGTCCTCCGGTGGCTCCTCACCGAGGCGCTCCAACACCTGCTGCGCCAGCGGATACTCGACCGACGCGGTCAGATCCGACAGCAGCAGGTCGATGTGCCCGCCCTGGGCGCGGGCAATGAGGAAGAACTCGTCGTCGATGTTGGCCACCACGAACGGCCCGCCCTCTGGCGGCTGCGACCGCAGGGAGCCGAGCAACACGCCGAGATCTTCCAGAACGCTGGGCGGCAGTGCCACACACTCCCAGCGATCCCCGTCGCGATAGGCAGCGACAGCAAAGCCTCGTTGCGCCATTCGTCACGACCTCGCTCTGCCTCGCGCCACCCGGTGGCGCGCCGTCCGGCACACCTGACCTGCGAGATCCTGACACGAAGCCGTCCCGATCGGTAGTGGATAGCCGCGCCGGGCCAAACGATAGGGTCCGCGGAGTGGCCGCAACTTTCCGTCAGATCGGTGTACTCGGGCTCGGTCTGATCGGTGGCTCACTGCTGCGGGCGGTGCGAGCAACCGGACGGGACTGCTGGGGTTACGACCTCGACCCGGCGACGCTGATCGCGGCGGGCGAGGATGGCTTCGAGATCGCCGGCTCCGTCGCCGAAGCCGCCGCCGACGCCGACCTGCTTGTCCTGGCGATGCCGTTGACCGAGGTACCGCAGGCACTGGCCGAGCTATCGTCGGCCATCGGCCCGCGCACTGTGCTCACCGACGTCGGCACGCTGAAGCGCCCTGTCGCGGCAGCGGTCGAGTCGACGCTGCCGGGCACCCGATTCGTCGGCGGGCATCCGCTGGCCGGTACCGAGAACAGCGGCTGGCGCGCAGCTGACGCCGAGCTGTTCGACGGGGCGCCGTGGTCGTTGACCCTCACCGATGATGACGCCCCCCACGGCGTCGCACACCTCGACGCCTGGCTCGGCATCGCCGATCTGGTCTGCGAGCTCGGAGCGCATCCGGTGCCGACAACCGCAGCCGAGCAGGACGACGCCGTTGCCCGCGTCATCGGGCTGCCGCACGTTCTCGCCGAGGTGCTCGCGCTGACAGGTCTGTCCGGCGGGCCACTCGGGCTCTCTCTCGCCGCCGGTTCGTACACGACCGGATCCCGGGTCGCCCGGACCCGACCCGAACTCGTCGCCACATGGTGCGACGGCAATGTGGCGTTGACCGCAGCGCTCGACGAAGTCATCTCCCTGCTCGCCACCACCCGTGACGCGTTGGCGGCCGGACGTTCGGTACTCCCGCTGGCCCGGGAAGGCCATCAGGCCCGGATGAACTGGGAGAGCCGCTCCGCCCGTCCGGTCGTCGTGCCAGCCGACCGGGAGTCGCTGCTCGAGCACGGTCGGGCCGGCGGCTGGATCACCTCGGTGGACCTGGCCGGATCGGTCCCGGCCGTGCACGGGATGGTGCCGCGATGATCACACTGACGTCCGGCGAAGTGCTCGTCGAGGTGCTACGCAGCGATGTCGTCGAGAGCCTGCACCGTGGGCACCTTCTGGTCACCGCGCCGGGCGGTACGGCGCTGGTGTCGATCGGGGACGTCACCGCTCCGATCTTCCCGCGCTCGTCCTTGAAACCGTTGCAGGCGGTCGGCATGCTGCGCGCCGGGCTGTCGCTGGTCGACGACGACCTGGCGTTGGCTGCCGCGTCGCACGACGGTGAGTCCTTCCACATCGCCGGGGTGCGCGCCATCCTGGCCGACGGTGGCCTGGACGAGACCGACCTGGCCTGCCCACCCGATCTGCCACTGGCCGAGGCCGCCCGGCGCACCGTGCTGATCGGCGGCGGGATGCCGGCCCGCATCCTGATGAACTGCAGCGGCAAGCACGCCGCGATGCTGCGCACCTGCGTGGTGAACGACTGGCCGCTGTCGGGTTACCTGTCGCCGGAGCACCCATTGCAGCGCCAACTGCGCACGACGGTCGAGGAACTCTGCAGCGAACCGATCGCTGCCGTCGGCGTCGACGGCTGCGGCGCGCCCCTGTTCGCGGTCAGCCTCACTGGGTTGGCTCGCGCCTTCGCCCGGCTGGGCACGGCCACGGCCGGTCCGGAGCACGCCGTCGCCGACGCGATGCGGCGGTTCCCGGCGATGGTCGGCGGCACGCACCAATCCGGCTCGCGGCTGATGGCCGGCATCCCCGGAGCGATAGTGAAGGCCGGCGCCGAGGGCGTGTACGCGGTCGCGCTGGCCGACGGCGGTGCGCTCGCGGTCAAGATCGACGACGGCGCGCCGCGCGCAGCGGACCGGGTCGCCGTTGCTGCATTGCGGCGGCTCGGCGCGACCGGCGCGATTCTGGACGAACTCGCCGAGCAGCCGGTTCTGGGCGGCGGCGAGCCGGTCGGTGCGGTGCGCATGCACGCCGCACTCTGAGCGCTCGCCCGCACACCGTGGCAACGACATCCATCAGCACGGCACAATAAGCGCATGATCGTCGCCCTCATCGGACTGTTCATCCTCGGCCTCGTGGCCGGAGCGGTGGCACGGCTGTTCATCCACTCCCCGCAACGCCTCGGCTGCCTCGGCACCGCGTTGCTCGGCATCGTCGGCTCCTACGCCGGCGGCACCCTGGGGGCACTGATCTTCGACAAGAAGTTCGACATCCGCCAAGCCAGCACGATCATCGGCGCGATCGCTGGATCGGTCGTCCTGCTGGGCGTCTGGCGGGTCGTCGACGGCCGCCGCCCGAGCAGTCGCGCGCGGGTGAGCTGAGCCGCGCTCAGGCCTTGCAGGACGAGTCCGCTGCGGTGATGCCGCCGGGCGGCGGGGTCTTCGAGGCGCTGCTCGAAGTCGTCCGGATCAAGGTGGTTGGAAGCTTGTCGCCCACCTTGACCTGGTGCACCGAGGTGTAGGACGAACCGACTCGCACCTCAATCGGCCAGGCATGGCTGGCATCGAGCGTGAGCACCGAACCCGGCAGCGAGGCGGCAACCGTCTGCGCAGCGGCCAATTGCCCGCCGCCGTTGTAGACGACCTCGGTGGTCTTCGCCTTCTTGGCGTCGATGCCGAGCAGGTCGGCCCGGGTCTTGAAGCCGGCCGCCTTCAGCGCCTTCTGCACGTTGGTGCCCAGGTAAGCGGTGCCGACCGCGTTCGTCACCGCGACCTCGACAGACGACGGTCCCACGGTCACCGTCGTGTTGCCCTCCTGCTTGGTGGTCTTGGATCCCGACGCGGGGATGATCACCTTCTGGTCGTTGATGATCGAGTCGTACAACACCCCACCCTGCTTGGTGTCCAGCAGCACCCGCGGGCCGGGAACACTCGGGTCGTCCGGGTTGTACGCGGGGTTGGCGATCGGCGCGGTGTAGAAGGTGACGCGCTTGGGATCGAGCCCGCGCAGCGCGTCGGCGAGAGTCTTCAGCGCACCCAATGAGGTGTGCTTGTCGACGGTGACCGCGCTGGTTGCCGCATCAAGGAAGTGGGTGAACTTGGCCGGGCTGCTCAGCAATGTGCCGCCGCGAGCCTCGCGCAGCACCGCACCGAGGAACCGCTGTTGCCGCTGGATGCGACCGAGATCCGACCCGTCACCCAGCGTGTACCTAGCGCGCACGTAGGCGAGCGCCTGGGATGGGGTGAGCTTGTTGTTGCCCTTGCTCAGCTTCAGCTTGCTCTCCGGGTCGTTGACCGCGGCCGGACTGCAGACGGTGATGGTGCCCAACGCCTTGACCAGTGACTGGAAGCCACCGAAGTCGATCTGCAGGTAGTGGGTGACGGCGATCCCGGTCATCGCCTGGACCAGTGTGATCGTGCAGGCGGCGCCGCCGTCGGTGAACGCCGAGTTGAACATCCCTTTGTGTCGTTGGTTGACACCGTGCGCAGTCTTGCACCCAGGGATCGTGACCCAGGAGTCGCGCGGGAAGCTGACCACGGTGGCGTGCTTCCGGTCCGGGCTGAGGTGCACCAGCATTGTGGTGTCCGATCGGGCGCCCTGCTCGTTGCCGTACTGGCCGTGGCTTCCGGCCCTGGTGTCCGAACCGATGACGAGATAGTTCGCCGCGTTGAGTTGCTTGGCGCGTTGCTTGATGTTCTTGTCGGTCGTGCTGAGCACGTCTTCGCGCTGGATGCGTCCGTTGTAATGCCGGTAGACCAACCCGACCAACGCACCACCGGCGAGTACCAGCGCCACGGCGAAGGATGCGGACGCCATCGCAATGCGCTGCCAGGCCGGCCGGCGCTTCGGATCCCCGGCGCGGGGGACCAACGACTCGAGGAATGCGGCCTGCTCAGGGGTGAGCCCATCGCCGCCCGGGTCAGCCACCCTGGAACCGTCGGACACAACATCCCCCTACTCATGGCGCCTGATCCGCAGGCGTCGCGAACCCGCTCTCAGCATCCATTTCTATTGACGCGCGCGGCCGCCCGGCTGTTGCGTTCGGTTGGGATGGCGGGGCGAAACTAGACTTCGCGGTCATGGTGCGCACCCGCGACGGCCGCCCGGCGCACACCGCCGAGTCGTTGCTAACGGTTGCCGTCGAGGTGTTTACCGCTCGCGGCTACGACGGCACCTCGATGGAGCACCTTGCAGCAGCCAGCGGCCTGTCCAAGTCATCCATCTATCACCATGTGGCCAGCAAAGAGGAACTGCTGCGGCGTGCTCTCGACCGGGCGCTGGGTGCGCTCTTTGCCGTGCTCGACGAGCCCGGCGCGATCACCGGCTCTGCGTCAGACCGGGTCGGCTACGTGGTGCGCCGCGAAACCGAGACGCTGCTGGCCGAACAGCCCTACGTGACGCTGCTGCTTCGGGTGCGCGGGAATTCGCCGATGGAGCAGGACGCGTTGCGCCGCCGCCGCGAGTTCGACCAGCGGATGACCGAATTGGTGCAGGTGGCCATCAGCGCCGGGGAATTCCGATCCGACGCCGACCCCGCGGTCGTCACCCGGCTGGTATTCGGCATGGTCAACTCGCTCATCGAATGGTGGCGGCCGGACCGCGGCGACCCGCAAGTGGTGGTCGACGCTGTGCTCAGTCTCGTCCTCGACGGCCTTCGCGCCAGCTGAGCAGCGGCGCACCGGTTTGGTGCCGGTTGGCCGCGTCGCCTATGCTCGCCTAGTTCACCAGCGGGATTGTTATCCGTCCTTGGGCCTTCAGTAGTATGGGGCGGTTAGATTCGCCCTCATCGTCTAGAGGCCCAGGACGCCGCCCTTTCAAGGCGGTAGCACGGGTTCGAATCCCGTTGGGGGCACGCGCCATACGCGATTCGTCAGCCGACGGATCGCAGATGGCCCCGTAGCGCAGCTGGTTAGCGCGCCGCCCTGTCACGGCGGAGGTCGCGGGTTCGAGTCCCGTCGGGGTCGCTGTACTTTCCGATCGCTGTGCTTATTGATCGCTTCGTCGGTTCCTCGCGGACCCCTCGCTCCGCGTCGGGGCCCACTCTGAACCGAACCCCTCGCTCCGCTCGGCCGCAAGCGCTCCTTCATCGCGCGCGGGCGATCGGCTCTTCGCGCGAGCGCTCATCGCGTTCGTGAGACGGCATCGTCACCGTCGCTGGGGTGCTGGCTTGTTCGCTTGGTCCCGTCACCGCGGTTCCCTCTTGCCGAGCGGGAGGATTCCGTCGCGACACGCCGACGACCCTGACTGAAAGCTCCCGCTCGGCAGCAGAAACCTCCCGCTCGGCTGGCTCGACCTGGCCACGGGAGCCGACCGGCCCATCAACTCGTCCTCGGTGCGTCTTTGTCTGTGCACCCAGCGGATCAGCGCATGAGGCGGTCGAGGATCGACCACATGATCGCCGCGACGGCGGCGGCGGCCGGGATGGTCAACACCCAGGCCAACACGATGTTGCCGGCCACTCCCCAGCGCACGGCCGACAGCCGGCGGGTCGCACCGACGCCCATCACCGAACTGGTGATGACGTGTGTGGTGGACACCGGCAAGCCCAGCTGCGAGGTCGTCAGCATCACTCCGCTGGCCACTGCCTGCGCCGCGAACCCGCTGGCCGGGGTCAGCGAGAAAATGCGTCTACCGAGGGTGCGCATGATCCGCCAGCCGCCGGAGTAGGTACCCAACGAGATGGCCGCGGCAGCCGAGAGAATCACCCAGAACGGGATGCCGGCGTCCTTGTCCAGGTGCCCGGAGACGGTCAGCGTCAGCACGATGACACCCATGGTCTTCTGCGCGTCCTGGGTGCCGTGCCCGAACGCCATCGTCGCCGCGGACACGATCTGGGCCCAGCGGAACCCACGCTGCGCCTTGGTCGCGTTGGCCCGCCGGAAGATCCACAGGATCGCCAGCATGAACAGGTAGCCGAGCACGAGCCCGATCAGCGGTGACGCGACCATCGGGATGATGACCTTGTCAACGACGCCGCGCCAATGCACTCCGTCCGAGCCGACCAGAGCCGCGCCGACCAGACCACCGATGAGGGCGTGCGACGAGGACGACGGCAGACCGATGTACCAGGTGCCGAGGTTCCAGACGATCGCCCCACCCAACGCGGCCAGCACAATGATCAGCCCGTCATGCCCTTTCGGTGGGGTGATGATCCCGGTACCGATGGTGCGGGCCACCTTCGTCGACACCAGCGCACCGACGACGTTGGCGGCCGCCGCCATCGCCAACGCAACGCGCGGCGTCAGCGCGCGGGTCGAAACCGAGGTCGCGATCGCGTTGGCCGAGTCATGGAACCCGTTCGTGTAGTCGAACCCGAGGGCGACGATCACGATGACCACCACAAGGGCGGTTGAGCCCACGGGTCAGGACTCCTTCACCGCGATCGACTCCACGGCGTGGGCCACGTGTTCGAGCGCGTCGGCAGCCGCTTCGAACTCGTCGGCCACTTCGCGCAGCTTCATCGTCATCAGGGCGTCGTAGTCGCCGGAGAACAGTTTGGACAGCAGCTTGCGATAGACCTGATCGGCCTCGTTCTCCAGCCGGTTCACCTCGATCCAGTACGGCTCGAGGTTCTTCAGCGTGGGCAGCCGGGACATCGCCTCCGCGGTCTCGGCGGCGGCGCGCTGCAGCAGGGAGATCTGCTCCCCCATCAGCAACGGCAGGGTGCCGACGTCGGCCAGCACCACGAAATCGGCGGCAGCCTCCATGGCATCCACCACGTCGTCCAGCGCGCCGGCGAGGCGGTAGATGTCTTCGCGGTCGAACGGGGTGACGAAGCTGGTGTTCAGCTGGCGCAGGATGCGATGAGTGACGGTGTCGCCGACGTGTTCGTGCTCGCGCATCGCGCTGGCGACCTCGGTGCGTTGCACCAGCGGATCGACCAGTCCGGCAAGGGTGTCCGCCGCGGCAGCCACGTTGCGGCCTGCCTCGGTGAACATGGCGTAGAACGCGTTGTCGCGTGGGGTCAGTCGGAATGGCACGGCGGTCCTGGACCCTCCGGGATCTCGGAATCGTCTGCGGCGGCTGAGGCGCCGGATGGAGCGTACGCGGCCTAGCGCACGTCGGTGACCAGGCCCCGTCGCGGAGGTGTCCGGCAGCTGGCAGGATCGTGTCGTGCCGTTGACCGATCTCACCTACGACCAACTGCTCGCCTACCGTCCGGAGCTCCCGGAGCCGGCCGATCTCGACCAGTTCTGGGCTCAGACGTTGGCCGCCGAGGCCCTGCATCCACTCGCGCCGCAGTTCCGGGATATCGACAACGGGCTGACCGAGATCCAGACCTTCGACGTGACCTACGCCGGTGCCGGCGGCAGCCCGGTCCGGGGCTGGCTGCACCTGCCGCGACACAGCGACGGCCCGCTACCCACGGTCGTCCAGTACAGCGGCTACTCCGGCGGTCGCGGTCTGCCGTGGGAGAACAACCTCTGGGCGAGCGCCGGCTACGCCCATCTGGTCATGGACACCCGCGGGCAGGGCTGGGGCAACACAGTCGGCGCGACCGCGGACGGCGTGGGCGCGGACTCGACGGTGCCCGGGATGATGACCAAAGGAATCGGCAGCCAGTCCGATTACTACTACCGACGCGTCTACGTGGACGCGGTCCGCGCGGTGGAGGTGGCCCGCGCGCATCCGCGGGTCGACCCGAGTCGGGTCGCAGTGACCGGTGGCAGTCAGGGCGGCGGCCTGACCCTGGCGGTGGCCAGCCTCGTGCCCGACGTCGCGGCAGCCATGCCCGACGTACCGTTCCTCAGCCATTTCCGCCGGGCCGCCGAGATCGCTGCGAAGGGCCCGTACACCGAGATTGCGGACTACTTGAAATCACGCCGGCCGATGGTGGCCCGGGCCTTCGAGACGCTGTCCTACTTCGACGTGGCGACGCTGGGCAAACGGGCCAAGGCCCCGGCGCTCTTCTCGATCGCGTTGATGGACGCCGTCTGCCCGCCGTCGACTTGCTTCGCCGCCTACCACGCCTACGCCGGGCCCAAAGAGGTCCGGGTGTACGAGTTCAACGACCACGAGGGCGGCCAGGCCTTCCAGCTCGGCGAGCAGCTGCGCTGGCTTCGCGAGCGAATGGGCTGAGCCGATCGGCGGGTCGGGCGCAGCCGGTAGACTCCACCAGTCGCCGGATCACGGCGACGCCCGGCCAGGTAGCTCAGTTGGTACGAGCGTCCGCCTGAAAAGCGGAAGGTCGACGGTTCGACCCCGTCCCTGGCCACCAACCCGCACCCACGTCGTCATGCCTACGCGCTGACGAGGGAATACACGGTCAGGCCGGGGCCTTCATCATCTGGATCACGCTGGTGCCCGGCGCCGCGGCAGGCTCGGACATCGCCATCAGGGCCGCGGGTGCTTCGTCCAGGCTGATCGTCCGACCGACCAGAAGAGCCGGATCGAGCAATCCGGACCCGATCTCTGCCAGTATCTCGGGGAAGGCATGCGCGGCCATGCCGTGGCTGCCGAACACCTGCAACTCATCTGCGATGACCCGGCCCATCGGCAAGGCGGTGCGCCCGTCGTCGGACGGTAACAACCCGATCTGGACGTGCCGGCCGCGGGGGCGCAGGCTCTCGATGGAGGCGGCGCAGGTACCGGCGCTGCCGAACGCGTCCAGCGACACATGCGCTCCCCCGTCGGTGACGTCCCGGACGGCCGCACCCATGTCCGCCGAGCCGAGAAGTGTGAGCTCGGCACCGGCCGAGGTGGCCAGCCGCAGCGCGGCCCGCGACACATCGACGGCCACCACCCGTGCACCGTGGGCAGCCGCGATCATCACCGTCGCGATGCCGACCCCACCGCACCCGTGCACGGCGACCCACTCGCCGGGGCGCACTGCACCATGACTGCGCACCGCGCGGTAGGCGGTGCTGAACCGACACCCGAGCGCGGCTGCGGTGACGAAGTCGAGGGCGTCCGGCAGCCGCACCAGGTTCAGGTCGGCGCGTGGCAGCGCCACCCGCTCGGCGAATGATCCCCAAGCGGTGAAGCCGGGTTGGAACTGATCGCGGCAGACCTGATGCTCGCCGGCCAGACACGGCTCGCACCTCCCGCAGGCGCAGACGAATGGCACAGTCACCCGGTCACCCACCGACCAGGCATGCACATCGGCACCGACCCGGCTGACCACCCCGGCGAACTCGTGCCCAGGGACATTCGGCAGCACGATGTCCGGGTCGTGACCGACCCAGCCGTGCCAGTCGCTGCGGCACACACCGGTCGCAGCCACGTCGATGACGACGCCGTCCGGCGCCGGGGTCGGGTCGGCGACGTCACGCACCACCGGTGGCGCCCCAAAGGCGTCGTAGCGGACTGCACGCACCTGTGCCTCGCCGCCCGTCAGCCGATCCGGAGCACGACGTGCCCGGTGGCTTGCCGCTCGTCGATCAGCCGCAGTGCATCGGCGGCCGACTCCAGCGAAAACACCTCGCCCACCACCGGGGAGATCGCACCAGAACGCACCAGCGGTTCGATATCCGCCCACTGCTTGCGGACGTAGTCGGGCTCGGCGGAGAGGAACGCTCCCCACCCGACTCCGACCACGTCGACATTGTTCAGCAGCAACCGGTTCACCTTGATCGTCGGGATGTCCCCGGCTGCGAAGCCGATCACCAGCAACCGCCCTTCCGGCCGCAGGCAGCGCAGGGAGTCGGTGAATCGGTCGCCGCCGACCGGGTCGACGACGATGTCCACCCCGCCGGACGGCGCCGAGCCGCACAGCTGCGCCACCTGGTCGCGGAAGCCGTCGACGGAGACGACGTCGGTGGCGCCGGCCTGCCTGGCCACCTCAGCCTTAGCGGCGGAGGACACCACCGCGATCACCCGGGCGCCGAGCGCAACAGCAAGCTGGGTTGCCGCAGTGCCGACTCCACCGGCCGCGCCGTGCACCAGCACCGTGTCGCCTCGGCGCAACCGCCCCCGGCGGACCAGGGCGAAGTGCACGGTCAGATAGTTCAGCAGCAACGCGGCGCCGACCTCGAAGGAGATCTCGTCCGGAAGCGCGAAGACGGCGGACAGGTCGACGGCGGCGAGTTCGGCGAAGCCGCCCAACGCGGTGAAGGCAGCGACCCGGTCGCCGACCCGGACCGGCCCGTCCGGTGGCGCCCAGCGCACCACACCGGCCACCTCCGACCCCGGGACGTACGGCAGTTCCGGCTTCAGCTGGTAGGCGCCCCGGGTCTGCAGCACCTCGGGGAATACCACCCCAGCCGCGCGTACCTCGATAAGCACCTGCTCCGCGGTCGGTACCGGGTCCGGGACCTCGCCGACGGTGACAGCGCCCGGCCCGTCGTAGCTGCTGATCTGTGCCGCTCGCATCGCATCCCTCGCTTCGCCCGGTACGAGGACGGCGCCGCCGGCCGCCGCCCGCCACGGTAGCGGTTGCCGCCCGCGTCGACGGTCGATGTGACACGCTCGGCGGGTGGCTCACCCCGGCACTCAATCGACCGGCGGGCCACCACCGGATCTCCCGCCGTTGCCGCCCGGCTATCGCTGGCAGCAATATCCGCCGTCGCCGCGGCAACCGCCCGCGCTGGACCGCACCGTCGCCGCCCTGCGGATCGAGGACGATCGGCCGTGGGGCTGGCGACCGGTGGCGCTGCCGATGGTCACCCTGATCGCTTTGATCCTCGCCACCGTCGTCATCAGTCATACCGTGCACGCCGGTTCGGACGGCCGCGGGATTGCGCTCGCAGCCGGAATCAACGTCGGCGTGGAACTGCTGTTGGCCGCATCGGTCTGGCTCGCCGGACGCGAGCTAGCCGCGCGGTACGGCGGCTGGATGCGGGTCTTCGGCTGGGGTCGGCCGGTGCTCGCAGACCTGCCGTTCGCCGCCGCCGGATTCGGTATCGCACTGGCCGCCCGGTTCGTGGTGCTGATCGCGGCGAATGCGGCTACGAACGGGAAGGCTGCCGAGCAGTCGCAGAACGTCTCGCTGGATCGCGTGACGGTCGGCGAGGTGGCCCTTCTCGTGTTCGTCGCCGTGATCTGCGCACCACTGATCGAGGAACTCGTCTTTCGCGGGCTGTTGCTGCGCACATTTATGCGAAGAATGGGGTTCTGGCCCGCGGCAGCAGCGTCCAGCTTCATCTTCGCGGTGTTCCACACCTACGAGGTGGACACCCTCGCCGGGGCCGTCACGCTCGCCCTCGCCGTCGGCGCGATGGGGCTGACGAACTGCGCGTTGGTCCGCTACTCCGACCGGTTGAGCCCGGGCATTGCCGTGCACGCGACGCTCAACGGGCTGGCCGTGCTGCTGCTTGTGCTGATCTCCTGAGCGCGCTACCGCCGCCGGGCACGGATGCCGCGGGCGAGGCGTCGGGCCTGCCGGACGAACGGGACGAGGCCCGGCAACCGGCGGAGTTTGCGCCTGATCCGCACCGACGCAGCCGGTCTCGACGCCGGCACGGCCCGCCGAGTCGGCGCAGCAACCGGGTCGGCGATGACAGCGGTGCCGGTAGGCGTCACCTCCAGCCTGACGCCGGTCGGGCGAGGCGCTCCCCAACCCGGCACGTCCAAGGCGATAAGCACCTGCCACTCCCCGGCTGTGAGGTTCTCGGTGGTCGCCCGGGCGACCACGCCGTCGGCCGTTCGATCCAGCGGACCCGCCTCGAGATCGACGGACGAAGCGCCGTCGAGCTGCGACACCAGCCGCAGCCGGCCACCGAGCTCGGTGTCGACCGGTACGACCAGTGGCAGAGTCATCCGGATGTCGGTCCGACCGTCCGCCCCGGACGTGACCGCGACGTCTTCGGGGCGAGTGCGGATGCGCCCGGCCAACCGGCCCGCCCGAGCACCCACATCAAGACTGAGATTGTCGTGCGGCGATGTCCAGTAGGGCAGCACCGCGGTGCCGGACAGCACCGCCGCACGACCGCCTGCCGTCGCGCGCGAGGTGCGCTGCTGACCGAGGCGGATATCTTTGGACCACCCTGTCTGAGTGATCCGGGCGTAGACGTCCCAGACACCTGGGGTGAGCAACCGACCGCCGCCGATCGTGCGGACGTCGAAGGTCGCGCAACCGCGCAACCGTGCGGAGACCGAAGCACCATCCTCGGCCAGCGTCACCGCAGTCCTCGTCGGAACCGGCCACTCCTCGCTGTCCTCCCGACGGCGCAGCACCACCTGCACGCTCGCGCCGCGCAACTGCTTCGTGCACTCGGCGACCTCGCGTGGGTAAGTCCCGACCATGCCGGCCGGCGCGCGCAGGTAGATCTGTTCGCCGGTCTTGTCGTAGGACCACGGCAGATCGGTCCGCGCGTCACACAGGAACGCATCGACTTCGACGGTGATCGCCCCGGCGTCGTCCCAGCCGAGGTCCAACAGGCGGGCGCCGGCGCGAACGTCAAGATACCGCTCGACACAGGTCATCAGATCGTCGAGACGATTCTGGCGCAGGAGCGTCGCGCGCACGCGTTGCGGTGGGGAGAGTCCGACATCCACCGCCAGCGGCATGCTGGTCTCAGCGATATCGTGCGCCTCATCGAAGACTGCGCGTTGGTAGCCGACCGACTGACTGAGGATTTTGGCGCCGTCCAGCCGGGCGAGCAGTTCGGTGCGCAACGTACGCCGCAGACACCGGTCGCGCACCGCGCCGGGCTCGGTGTGGGCCAGCACGATATCCACCACTTCGCGCACGTTGGCGTAGTAACCAGCCGGGTCGATCTGCTGGAAGCCCGCGTTGCCGGCGTCATCGCGGCTCACGTGGAAGTAGCAGTGGTAGTCGGCCAACACCGAGATCCGGTCGGCGAGGAAGTACGCCTGCGTCACGAACACGTGGTCCTCGAGGCGGCGGCGCCCCTCTGGAAACCGCAAATCGTTCTCGCGCAGGAACGCCGTGCGGAACATCTTGTGCGGGGTGAGTGAGTCCATCAACGGCGTGTCCGCCATGGTCGCCAGCGGCTTCGTCTTTACGAACGGCGCCTTTGCTACGCCGCGGCGGTGCCCGGCATAGCGACCGAGCAGGACGTCCGAGTGGTTCGCCCGGGCGAAGGCGCACATCCGCTCCAGCGCTTCGACACCGAGCCAATCGTCTTGATCGACGAAGAAGACGTATTCGCCGCGAGCGACATCCATTCCGAGATTGCGCGGCCGGCCGGGCCATCCGCTGTTCGGCTCGTGGATCACCGTGACGTTGGTGCGTTCGTCGGCGAGGCGATCCAACCGTGCCGGGGTCTCATCGGTCGAGCCGTCGTTGGAGAAGACGACTTCGAACTGGTCCTGGGGAAGCGTCTGTGCGGCGAGCGAGTCGATCAACGCCTCGATGTGCGCGCCAGGGTTGTAGACCGGTACCACCACGGTCACTCGGACCCGCGCCGCGGCCTCGGCGCTCACTGCGGGATCGCAAGGCTGGAGGGCGGACTCGCGACGTCGGGTTCCTGGAGTTCCATTCGCTCATCGCTGTCGTCGATCTGGGCCGTGGGCACGGGCCGCCGAGCCTTAGCGGCGAGATCCGTGACTGCCATCCGGAACAAGGTCATTGCATCGACGTCCGGGTCGCCGAGCAGGTAGGCCCGAACCTCGCGTCGGCGCTCGCGCAGGCGGTCACTGCCGCGCGCCTCCGCGAGATCGTCGGTCAGCCCGGCCGCGGCCGGTCCGACGAGGTAGGCCGCACCGGCGGAGGGGTTCTGCGTACGGAACGCCTCGTCCGACAGTCCTGCTCCGTTGGTGACGAAGTACGGCTTCTCCGAGCGCAGGTAGTCCGAAACGACGCTGGAGATGTCGCTGATCAGCGCGTCGGAGTCGTCGAAGCACTCGTACAAGGTCTGCTCGGACCCGAGCACGGCGACGTGCTGAGCACCGTTTGCGCTCAGCATCCGCACGATGTCGTCGCTGACCCGCTGAGCCGCAGGGTTCACACTGCCGGTGAGCGGGTGCGGCTTGTAGACGATGCGCACATTCGCTGCAGCCAACAGAGACTGGACGATCTCACGCCCCATCGAGATGAGGGACGTCGAATGCGGATCATCGGTCCAGCCTTCCCACGTCGGCGCATAGAGCACGGTGAACGGCGCGCGCTCAGGCCGCGGCACGGCTTGGCTGATTGCATCGAGCTGCGGCCGTCCGACCAGCACGATCTGCTCCGGCCGGACCCCGACCTGAGCACGCGCGTATCGATCCGCACCCGCCGCGCCGGCCACCCAGACCTCGTCGTAGACCTTCGTGTACGGGTTGAAGCTGGCCGTCTTGTCGCTGTCGCCGTGCCCGATGAAGGCGCTCTTGAGCGACGGCACCCGCAGCAGGTGGATGTTCTTGCCGACGTTCGCGACGTACAGAGCAACGCGACTGCCGAGGAAGTGAAAGTTCATCAAATCTGCGGTGAACGGCAGCGAGAGCACCGGCACCGTTGTCGCCGCCAACTGGTCGAGATAGCGCCGCTCACGCAGCAGGATGAGTGCGCGCTGGTCCAGTCGCTCCAACGTTTCCAGCCACATGTTCACCTGATAGATCGACGTGGCCCCACCGGAGAAGTGCAGGATCACCTCGGGCTTCCATGCGAGCACGGCTTCCTGGGCGGCCGCCATTCGCGCGTCGTTGCCAGGTCGGCGCAGCAGCGCCAGGAGCTGTGGCATCACCGCGACCGGGAAGGCAAAGGCGAGCAGCACCATGAGCACGGCCGACGGCGCCACCAAGGCGTACGAGCCGCCGAAGAAGGCCCAGGCCAGTCCGGCGATGAACACCACTTCGGTCCGCAGCAAGGAGCGTGCATCCTCGGCGTCGAGCCATCCGGGCAACGGACGTGGGAGGTGCGCCCCCGGGACCGGCAAGTTGCGGGTTTCCACCCGGCGCAATCGCCGTCGGCGGATCATCAACTCCAGACCGCCGTACAGACCGACTGCCACGTGCTGACCGATGACGCACAGGATCACCACCGTCAGTGCTGCTTTCGACAACTCGTCCGAACGAAGAAGGAAGACAGTGATGAGGACCTGCCGGATGAAGAACCGCCAGGGCAGTCCCGCGTCGATGAGGTCCAGCCCGCCGAGCAGTCGGATGTGCTCGGAGCGCATCAGCAGACCGTCGACGATGAGCGATGCCAGTGAGACGAACACCACCGTGCCGAGACTGCCGTCGATGCTTCCCACCAGGAGCGCGCAGTAGAGCAGCACCAGCACGAGCGCCAATGCGACGGGGTACAGCCGCCTCACTGCTCGCCGTCCACGCTCCGTGCCTCGGCCTCCGCCTCGGCCTCGGCAACGGCGTCGGCCACTCGCTCGGCCTCGGTCTCGCCGGCGCCCGGGATCTGCCGGCGCACGTCAACCACGTGGCCCGTCATGTCGGAGCTCAACACGTCCAACACGGTGAAGGCGACGGTCTCGCTCTTGAGCAGCGTGTCCGCCGGCTCATCGCCGAATGCCTGCACGCGCATCGGTGTCCGAGTGCGCTCAGGATTGATCACGTTCACGTGGATGCCGTCGGCGGACCACTCGTCGGCGAGCGCCTGCGCGAGGTTGACCACCGCGGCCTTGGTCGAGGAGTACATCGCGTAGTCAGCGCGACCGCGGGTGTAGGAGCTGGACGTGAACAGAACCAGATGCCCACCCGACGCACGCAGGTACTTCTCACTCGCCCGGGCGACGGTGACCGGACCGAGGTAGTTGACCTTCAGCTGCTGCAGCACCTGCGCGTCGTCCATCGCCGACAGCCGACCCTTCGCCAGCTGCGCGGCACTGAGCACCACCGCGTCGATTCGATCCACCTGCGCGGCGACCTGCTCGAGCGCCTGACCAACCGTGGCCGGATCCTCGACATACGTACCGGTGGTGGACCGACTGAAGCAGAACACCCGGCTGCCGGCCCGCTCGGCGAGACGGGCGACATCCGCGCCGATGCCGTAGCTGCCGCCGAACACGACGATGTTCTTGCCGTGCAGGGCGTCGTGCAACTGATCCTCGCTGCGCGCTTCGGCGAATCGAGAACCGAGCTGGAAGAGCTTGTCGGCCAGGAACAGGTCGATCGGGTAGGTGATCTTCATGTTCTGTTCGTCGCCCGCCACGACGTGGATGGGCACATCGGGCAGGTAGCGCAGCACCACGCCGCAGTCGTCGGTGGCGCGGAAGTGCGGGTCATCGGCGGCCCGGTCGTAGGCACGGCGGATGGTGGACAGCCGGAACCCCTGCGGGGTCTGGCCGCGACGCAGCAGGCCACGCTCAGGGATCTCGATGATCCGATCGGACTCATCGATGCGGACGATCGTGTCAGCCGACGGGATGGCCACATCGACCGCCTCATGGGTCTGCAGCGCGAGCACACAGGCCCGCACCACCCGCTGCGGGAGTAGCGGGCGAACGGCGTCGTGGAACAGCACATTGCATTCGCGGTCGCCGAGCGCGGCCAACGCTCCCCGAGTCGATGCGTTGCGATCAGCCCCACCCGAAAGCACGTTCCGCACCTTGGGGAACTTGGCATTGCCGGCGAACAACCTCTCGGCGTCGGCGACGTAGTCGGTGGCCATCATGATGTAGATCTCGTCGATGTCGGCGCAGTCGTGCAGAGACTCGACGGTGTGCTCGATGATGGTGCGACCGGCGACCTTGAGCAGCTGCTTCGGTACATCCAGCCCGACCCGGGAGCCAGTACCGCCGGCGAGTACCACGGCGACGGTAGGCAGGCGGTGCGGTGCGGCAGCACTCATGCCAGGAATCATCCAGTCTTCGAGGGATGGTCATCGACCGGTCCGTTGGAGGCGTGCACCGGCCACGAACTACCGAACTGTACCGGAGCTGACCTCGCCGGCCTTCCGCTGCGGATAGGCTTCCCGCACTATTGGACCCTCGGACGACGGGAGCACTCGGGTGATCGGCAGGAGGCTGCGTCGGATCGGCGGGAACGTCATCCGACGGTGGGGTCTGCTTCCCGAGGGCGACCCGGACGGTTTAGGAGACGACGAGACGCTGCGCGGGCAATCGCTGGCGTTCACGGTGATGCTGTACTTCCCGGACACCGCGCCGAATATCTATCAGCTGCGCCAGTGGTATCGGCCCCTCATGGACCTCAACGCACGGCATCTGGTCGGCATCGTCTGTCTGGACAGCCGAACCGCGTCGGCCGTGCGTGCCGAATGCCCGCTCCCGGTCGTCTGTTGCGGACGGATCGCGACCCTGGAAGACCTCGTCTCGCGCAGTGATGTCGCTCTCGCGTTGTACGTCAACCACAACGTGCGCAACCTGCACCCGCTGCGCTTCCCGACCATGCTGCACGCCTACCTCGGTCACGGCGAGAGCGACAAGGCCGCCTCGGCCAGCAACCAGGTCAAGGCCTACGACTTCGCGCTGGTCGCCGCCGACGCCGGTCGGGATCGCTTGCGCCGCAACCTGCTCCGCTACGACACCGAAGCGCATGTACGGACCATCGGGCGACCTCAACTCGACGGCAACGACACTCCCGCAGTGGACGGACGCCGCGAGGGTGACCGGCTCAGAGTGCTCTACGCACCCACCTGGGAGGGCGCCCAGCCGAGCATGGCGTACAGCTCCGTCGTAACGCACGGAGAGGCGATCCTCCGATCGCTGCTGGCAACGCAGCAATTCGACGTCGTGTACCGGCCACACCCGCGGACCGGCGCGAACAGCGCCGGCTACGCCGCAGCCGATCGCCGTCTGCGCGAGTTGATCACCGAGCACGCCCCGGCCGGCCGGTCGGATGCGTCCCGGGTGGATTTGGCACCGACGTGGGACGCCCGGCACGACGCCGCCGATCTGTTGATCAGTGATATTTCTGCCGTCGCCGCGGACTGGATGACCACGGGAAAGCCGCTGCTGGTGACCGTTCCAGCGTCTCCGGGCGCGTTCATCGACACCGACACTGTGCTCACGGCGGCACCCGGGATCACCGTGACCGACGCGCCGAGAACCGCGGAGCTGGTACTGGCCGAAATCGGCGGCGGAGACGCGGCGAAACGCCGAGCATGGGTGCAGTACGCGATGGGCGACACATCGCCCGGCGCGTCGTCGAAGAAGTTTCTGCACGTCTGCGACGAACTGGTCGCATTGCGCGGGAGAGAAATGTCGGCCCGCACCGCGCGGATGGGGGGCGAGCAGACATGACGGACGTGATCCGGCCCAGCCGGCCGACCATCGCGCAGTTGCGCAAAGTGACGCAGCCGCCGTCGGTCCGTGGCCGCCGCACCGCCGAGCATTGGACCGGCGACCTCTACATGCGCCGCCTCTCGCCTTACGTAACCCGGCTGCTGCTGCCTACCGGGATCAGCGCCAATGGGGTGACGTGGCTGATGATCGTCTCCGGTTGGCTGGCCGCCTGCTCGCTGCTGATGCCATCGATAGCCGGCGCGATCCTCGCCGTAGTGCTCACTCAGCTGCAGATGATGTGGGACGCCTGCGATGGCGAGGTGGCTCGATGGCGGGCCACCTCGAGCCCACAAGGGGTGTTCCTCGACAAGTTCGGCCACTACACCGTCGAGACGTTGATCGCGGTCGCTCTGGGTGTCCGTGCGGCCGGTGGCATCGGGCAGATCCACCACCACCTCGGGTGGGTCGCACTGGGCGCGCTGCTGGCCTGGTTGTTGTGCCTTAACAAGGCGTTGAATGACATGGTGCACGCGGCGCGGGCCGCGGCGGGGCTGGAGGGCTTGACCGACACGGCGAAGGTCAGCGAGCCCCGCAACGGTTGGTTGGCCCGTCTGCGCAGCGCCGCGCGATTCCTTCCGTTCCACCGCATCTACCACTCGATCGAGCTGACCCTCGTCATCCTCGTCTTCGCGGTCGTCGACGTCATTGCCGGCGATCTCACCGGGACCCGGGCGCTGGCTGTGGCGTTGGTGCCACTCGCGATGCTGTCGGTAGTGGGGCACTTCGTGGCGATCGTGACCTCCGACCGGGTCCGCAGGTTGTGAGCGATCGACCGCAGTACGGAATCGTCGTACTCACCCAGGGGCAACGGCCCGAGGATCTGGACAGCGGCTTGCGCAGTCTCCTCGGCCAGGTCGATGTCGACATCGACGTGGTGGTCGTCGGCAATGGTTGGCAGCCCGTCGGGCTTCCGGACGGCGTGCGCGCCGTAGGACTACCGGACAACGTCGGAATCCCCGCCGGGCGCAACGCCGGAGTGCCACACGTGCAGGGCGAGTTGCTGTTCTTCCTCGATGACGATGCGAGCCTGCGCGACCCGGACACCCTGGCTCGGATGGCGCGGATCTTCGCCGCCGCACCGGATATCGGTTTGATCCAGCCCCGGGTGCTGGCCACCGACGGCAGGCCGGCGCCACGTCGCTGGACGCCCCGGTTGCGGGTGGGAGACCCGTCCAGATCCAGCGACATCACGGCGCTGTGGGAGGGCGCCGTGGCGATGCGCCGCGAGCTTTTCGACAGGATCGGCGGCTGGGCCGCCGGTTTCTTCTACGCCCACGAAGGCATCGATCTGGCCTGGGCCGTCTGGGACGCCGGCGCCAGAGTGCGCTATGCCGGAGATCTGGTGGTACTGCATCCGGCGATCGCGCCGACCCGGCACGCGGAGTACCACGAGCTGTCGGTGCGAAACCGGGTGTTCCTGGCCCGCCGCCGGTTGCCGGCGCCGCTGGCCGCGACCTATCTGACCGTCTGGGCCGCGCTGACCCTGGCGCGGATCCGGAGCCGGGAAGCGCTGCACGACTCGTGGCGCGGTGCGGTCGAGGGGTTCCGCGAGGATGCCGGGCCACGTCGACCGATGCAGTGGCGGACAGTCTGGCGGATGGCGAGAGCCGGCCGGCCACCGCTGATCTGATCAGGTCAGGCAGGCAACAGCGACTCGACGCGCTTCGCGATCTCGAATGCACTGGTCGCCGCAGGTGAGGGTGCATTGAGCACATGCACGACGCGGCCGGCGCGCTCCACCAGGAAATCATCGACCAGAGACCCGTCCCGCAGCACGGCCTGAGCACGCACGCCAGCCGGGGCCGGGACGAGATCGGCGTCGGCGATCTCGGGCACCAACGCTCGCAGGCTTTCGGCGAACCGGTGCCGGGACAGCGAACGCGCGATCTCGGTGGCACCGGCCTTCGCGTGTCGTGCCGCCAGCCGCCAGAAACCCGGATAGCCCAGCGTTCCGGCCAATTCCGCCGGCCGCACCGTGCGCCACCGGTAGCCCTCCCGGGCCAGCGCGAGCACCGCGTTGGGGCCGGCGTGTACCCCTCCGCCGATCATCCGCGTCAGATGCACGCCGAGGAACGGAAAGAGCGGATCCGGTACCGGATAGATCAAGGACCGGACGAGGTGATGCCGTTCCGGGCGCAGCTCGAAGTACTCGCCTCGAAACGGGATGATCCGGGCTTGGGACCGATCGCCGGCGAGGCGGGCGACCAGGTCGCTCTGCAGACCTGCGCAGTTCACCACCCCGTCGGCGTCGAATTCGCCTGCTGCGGTCTGCACGACCGTGGCGCGCCGCCCGGGCTGCAGGCCGAGAACGGCGGTGGACAACCTCAGGTCCGCGCCATGATCGGTGAGCCGCCTGACCAGGGCGGCGCACACGCCGCGGTAGTCGATGATCCCGGTCTCCGGTACGTGTAGCGCTGCAACGCACTCCACGTGCGGCTCGATCTCGCGGGCAGCGCTCCGGTCCAGCTCACGCACGTTCAGCCCGTTCTGCTTGCCGCGGTCGGCGAGGGCCCGAAGCCGGGGCAGTTGATCAGCGCTGGTGGCCACGACCAATTTGCCGCAGCGCTCGACGGCCACGTCGTTCTGCTGCGCGAAGCCGATCATCGACTCGGCGCCGGCCCGGCACATCGTGGCCTTGTAACTGCCCGGCTTGTAGTACAGGCCGGAATGCACCACCCCGCTGTTACGTCCGGTCTGATGCGCTGCCCAACGGTCTTCCTTCTCGATAACGGTTATCCGGGCGGTCGGCCGGGCCATGGCGATCCGATCCGCCACCGCAAGGCCGATAATCCCTCCGCCGATGACGACATAGCGAGGTGGGGTGCTCACGAGGATCTAGACTAATTCAGCCCCGCACGGACGGTCGGTGGCCAGTCACGAGGAGATTGATGCGAGAAACGATTGCGCTCGGGCAACCGACCTTGGGCGAGGAGGAACTCGCCGCGGTGGGGGAGGTTTTCAAGTCAGGTTGGGTCGCCGGCCAGGGTCCGGTGGGCAAGGCCTTCGAGCAACGCTTCGCCCAACTGTGCGGAACCACCGCGTCGATCACCCTGAACAACTGCACTGCAGCCCTGCACCTCGCGGTACAGGCGCTCGGCGCCGGGCCGGGCGACGAGGTGATCGTCGCGGACTACACCTTCCCGGCGACCGGTCATGCGGTCCGCTACACCGGCGCCGAGCCTGTCTTCGCCGACGTCCGGCCGGACATTTGGACGGTCGACCCGGCGGCAGTCGAGGCCGCTGTCACACCGCGCACCGTCGGTGTCATCGCCGTCGACTCATTCGGCATGCCGGCCGACTATGACGAGCTGCGCGCCGTCACCGACAAGCGTGGGCTGTGGCTTCTGGAGGACGCGGCGTGCTCGGTCGGCGCCACGTACAAAGACCGGCCGACCGGCAGCCTCGCCGACGCCGCGTGTTTCTCCTTCCACGGGCGTAAGGGCATCACCTCTGGCGAGGGCGGGGCGATCACGACCGACGACGCCGATCTGCTCACCCAGGTGAGGAAGATGCACTTCTTCGGTATCGAGAGTGCGTTCAGCCGCGCCGGGTCCACCGATCTGCCGGTCCCGGTGTTCGACGAGCTCGGCTGGAACTACAAATTGTCGGAGATAGCCGCCGCAGTCGTATGGGCCCAACTGGATCGGCTGCCCACCCTGCTCGCCGCCCGGCGACGGGTAGCCGCTGGTTACGCAGAACTCCTCGGCGATGTGGACCAGCTGCAGCTTCCGGTCGAGCTTCCCGATCGGCAAACGGCCTGGCAGTCCTACGTTCTGACGCTGGCGCCTGGTGTCGAGCGCGGGCGCGTCGCGGCGTACCTCCGCAACAACGGCGTGCAGTGCAACATCGGCACCTATGCCTCTCACGTTCAGCCGGTGTACGGACCGCAGCCGGAGTGCCCGGTGTCGGCCGATATCTTCCTCCGCCATCTGGCCATCCCCATGCACGCCAACCTCTCCGACGACCACGTCCAGATCGTCGCCGACGCGGTACGCAACGCGGTGAAAATTCAGCAGCCACAAGGAGCAACGAGCACATGACTGAACCGAAGACGGTCTTCTTCACCGGCGGCGCGGGTTTCATCGGAATGCACGTCATCCCGATGCTGCTCGACCGCGGTTACAACGTGCGGCTGTTCGACAACATGTTCCGCGGCGACCGCGACCGAGTCGCTGAGCTCACCGCCACAGGTCGGGTCGAGCTGATCGACCAGGACGTACGGTACGGCGGCGCCGTGCACCAGGCGATGAAGGGCTGCGAGTCAGTGATCCACTTCGCCGCGGTGAGCATCAATAAAAGCCAGGCGGATCCTTACGAAAGCATCGACATCAACATGGTGGGCAACCACAACGTTTTCGCCGCAGCCGCCGATCACGGGGTCCGCCGGGTGGTATTCGCGTCCAGTGCATCGGTATACGGCGACCCGGAGAAGATCCCGATGCACGAGGACGACCCGCTGCACCCGCTCACCCCGTACTGCATCAGCAAGCGGGCCGGCGAGGACCTGCTCGGTTTCTACCAGCGTCGCAGTGGCCTGTCGTGGATCGCACCGCGCTTCTTCAACGTGTACGGCGAGGGGCAGAAGACCACCGCGTACTACACCTCAGTCATCAACCACTTCGTAGCGCGCCTGCAGCAGGGACAGCCCCCGGTGATCGACGGCAAGGGCGAGCAGTCGATGGATTTCATACACGTCCACGACATCGCCCGGGGCACCGTCCTGGCGTTGGAGGCGGAGCAGGACAACATGCCGGTCAACATCGGGACCGGCATCGACACCTCGATCGCCACCCTGGCCCGCATTCTCATCGATGCCGTCGGCGCCGACGTAGAACCGCAGTTCAACCCGCGCGAGGTCCTGGTGGCTCGCCGGGCCGCAGACACCACCCGCGCCCGCGAGGTCCTCGGGTTCGAGCCGACCATCTCGGTAGAGGAGGGCATGACCAACCTGGTGAAGCGGTCGATGGCGTGAGTCTGAGCCCTGGGGAGAGCCGCCCGGACGAACTGCCGCCGAATCCGTACCACAGACACGCCTGGATCATCGGTGAGCCGGAGATCGGCCCGGGCACCTGGATCGGAGCCTTCACCGTCATAGACGGCTCCGGTGGACTCACGATCGGCGCCGGCTGCGACATCTCATGCGGCGCGCAGATCTACACCCATTCGTCGGTGCGGCGGTGCGTCTCCGGTCGCGCGTTCCCAGAGGTGCAGCGGCAACCCACCACCATCGGTGACCACGTGTTCATCGGCGCGAACGCGGTGGTGAACATGGGCGTCACGATCGGCGACGGTGCAGTGGTCGCCGCCGGTGCTGTGGTGACCCGTGACGTCGCGGCGGGCACCGTCGTCTCCGGTGTACCGGCCAGGCGAGCAGCAGAGGTCATCCTTGACGGTGGCGAGGTGCGGTTCGGGCCGTTCGCGGCGGGAACGGACTCCTGATGCGCATTCTCGTGGTGAACAATTTTTACCCGCCGCGGGTGGGCGGAAGCGCGCACCTGTCCGATGCGTTGGCTCGCGGCTACGCCCGCGCCGGACACGAGGTGCTGGTACTGACCGCGGCCTACCAAGGCGCACCGGCGGACGAGCAACTCGCGCCGGGACTTCGCGTCGTGCGGTTGCCCTCCGCAGCTATACCCCAGACCCGGCTGTCGGTGAGCTTCGACATGTCATTCACCATGCGACCGTCCCGACCGCGGCGGCTTCGCGCGTTACTGGACGAGTTCCGCCCGGAGGTCATCCACCAGCACGGCCAGTTCTTCGATCTGACCTGGGCCACGGCGCGGTACGCGAAGCGCCACAGGATTCCGGCTCTGCTGTCCGTGCACACCAGGCTGGAGAACCCGAAGGCTCACTATCACGGAGTGTTCCGGTGGCTCGACCGGCTGATGGTCGCCCCGGTGTTGCGCTCCTACCGCCCACGCATCGTCGTCATGGACGTTCAGATGGACGAGTACATCAAGGACCGTTACCGCGGTCGGTACTCCGGGCTGGACTACATCCCGGTGGGTGTGGATCCGTCGCGGATGACCGGGGGCGGAGCCGACGTGGTGCGCAGCCGGCACGGCCTCGGCGATGCGCCGCTCATCGTCTCGCTGGGGCACGTCATCCCGTTGCGTGATCGGACCGCACTCGTCGAAGCACTCCCCGCAGTGCTCGCGCAGGTGCCGGAGGCGCGGGTGCTGGTCGTGGGGCACGTCTACTACGACGTGTTCCAGCGCCGCGCCCGGGAATTGGGTGTGGAGCACGCCGTGACGTCGGTGGGCCCGGTCCCGAAGGCGGACGTGCCGCACTACCTGGCTGCCGCCGATGTGGAGGCGCACGACCTGCAGGGTTATGGGATGGGCACCGCGACGCTGGAGAGCATGGCGGCCGGCGTCCCGGTCGTGGTCGCGGTCCGGCCGGACAACTTCCCCGGCATCGATCTGGTGAGCGGAAAGAATGTCGTGCTGGTCGAGTTGGGCGACACGGCGGCACTCAGTGCAGCGCTGGTGGGTCTCCTACGCGATGCGTCAACGCGAGCCGACATCGGTGCCGCCGGGCGCGAGTTGGTCCGCCACCACTTCGCAATGGACGTCGTGGTGGACCAGCACCTGGCGGTCCTGAAGTCCCTGGTCGCCACAGCCGCCCACGCCTGACGCCATTCACCCCGCGAGTTCAGCCCGCGGCGGCGTTCGCCCGGACCTGCTCGACCACCCGGTGCGCCGGCAGGATGCCGTCGCGCTCCGCTGCCGCGTCGGCAGCCCCGGTGACGAGGTCGAGGAACCGGTCGAGCTGCGCGGCGAGCGGCTCCCGCGATGAGACCAGAGCAGGGATCTCGATGATCGTCTGCTGGCGGTAACTCAGGCCGTCCGCACTGGCCTCGTTGAGCACGTGGCGGTAGATCGTCACCGCGTTGCGCAGCATGTCCACCTCCACGAGGCGGGAGGGCTCGGCAATGGTGAAGCCGCGGACCTTGCGCTGGCTCATCCGACTCGCCGAGACGTTCGCGATCATCCCGTCCGCGAAGCCGAGCATCGCGTCGGCCACATCCTCCGAACCCGCCGGCGAGTCGGGATGGAGGTAACCGAACGACCCGCGCACTGTGGCCGGGACGCCGCCGGCGAACTGCAACACGATGTCGACGTCGTGGATCAACAGGTCCGAGGACACTCCGGTCCTGATCCGCGCGACATAAGGCGAATGGCGAATTGCGGTCACATGCCGCGGTTCCTCGACGACACTGAGCGCGGTGAGGATGCCGGGGTTGAACCGCTCCAACAGACCGCACATCAACGGCACGTCGCGCTGCGCCGACAGCGCAACGAGGTCTTCAGCCTCCCCCAGCCGGTGTGCCAACGGCTTCTCCATCAGCAATGGCAGCCCCTGCTCGAGCACTGCCTTCCCCACCGAGTGATGCGCCTCGGTGGCAGCGGCGACGATCACGGCATCGACCTCTGCCGCTTCCAGCTCGGGCCGCCAGGTCGCACCGAATCGGTCAGCCAGCAGCTCGCCGCCGGCCCGGTCGGGATCCACGACGTAGGCGAGGTTGACGCGATCGGACTGGCTCACGACCCGGGCGTGCAACGAACCCATCGAGCCTGCGCCGACGAGTGCGATCCGCGGCCGTGCTGACCCGCTCATGCCTGCATCAGGTCCCGGACGGTGGCAACGATCGTGTCCAGCTCAGCCATGCTCAACCGGGTGTGCACCGGCAGCGACACGACGCTGCGCGTGACCGCGGCCGCGACCGGCACGTCCGGCAGCTTCACCCTCGGATGATCGCTATAGCAGTCGTAGTCGAACACCAGCCGCGGGTAGTAGATCCCGGATCCGACGCCACGCTCAGCCAGTAGGGCCACGAACTCGTCACGATCGATCGGAGCATCGGGCGTCACTCGGACGGTGAACTGGTGCCAGACGTGACCGCGCCCCGGCAGTTGACTCGGCAACCGCAGGCCCGGCACATCCGCCAGGCCGGCGATGAGATGCTCCGCATTCGCCTGGCGTCGCTGAGTGGTCTCCTTGATCCGGGCCAGCTGCGGGATCGCCAGCGCCGCCTGCAGATCGGTCAGCCGATAGTTGTGCCCGGCCATCTCGTAGACGTAGCGCTCCCGCATGCCCTGGTTGCGCAGCACGCGCAGCCGGTCAGCTAACACGTCATCGTCCGTAGTGATCATGCCGCCTTCGCCGGTCGTCACGTTCTTCGTGCCGTAGAAGGAGAAGCAGCCCAGGCCGAAGGACCCGGCTCGTCGATCACCGATGGACGCAGCGTGCGCCTGCGCGGCGTCCTCGACCATCCGCAGCCCATGGCGCTGCGCCAGTGGGGCGAGCGCGTTCATGTCGGCGCACTGGCCGTACAGGTGGACGGGCATGAGGACTCTGGTGCGCTCGCCGACCGCAGCATCGGCGGCACCGGGGTCCAGGCAGAAATCGTCCTCACGGATGTCGGCGAAGACGGCGGTGGCACCGGCCTCGAGGATGGCATTCAACGTTGCCACGAAGGTGAACGGGCTGGTCAGGACCTCATCGCCCGGCTCGAGGTCGAGCACCTCCAGGGATGCCACCAACGCCGTCGTGCCGTTGTTCACAGCGATCGCATGGGATACCCCTATGAGGGAAGCGAACTCATCCTCGAAGCGCTTCACCATCGGCCCCTGCGCGAGCATGCCCGATTGCAACACCTCACTGACCAGCGCTTCGGTCTCAGGCGGAATGACAACGGTCGATACAGGGATCACATTTGCTCCGGAACTGGGGTCGGCGGACGCACGATGTTATCGTCAGCGCCCGGCCGCACCGCGCATCCGGCTCGGGAGATCCTCATGAACAACGTCCATCCCAGCGCCGTGATCGGTGCCGACGTCGAAATGGGTGACGGCAACGTCGTCGGGCCCTACGTGGTCATCGTCGGACCGGTCCGACTCGGCAACCACAACTGGATAGGGCCGCATGTGGTCATCGGCACACCCGCCGAGATCCGCGGTATCGATCACGGTCCCGACATCGTCGACACCACCATCGGTACCGGCGTCACCATCGGTAACGGCAACACCGTCCGTGAGTTCACGACGATTCACCAAGGCCACTACGCCACGACTACCGTCGGTGACGACTGCTACCTCATGAACAAGGTCTACATCGGCCATGACGGTGCGATCGGCGACGGGGTGACGATGGCGGCCGGGGTCACGTTGGGCGGTCACGTGCACGTCGGGCCCGGGGCCAATCTCGGAATGGGCGCAACGGTGCATCAGCGGCGGGTGATCGGGCCGCTGGCAATGGTGGGGATGGGCGCCGTGGTCACCCACGACGTCCCGCCGTATGCACTCGGCTACGGCAGTCCGTGCCGCGTCCACGGCGCAAATCGGGTGGGAATGCAGCGAGCCGGGCTGGCCGAATCGACCGTGGAATCCGTTCACGCTCATTATCTGGCCGGCGGGTCCGCCCAGCAGCATTCCGATCCTGCTTGCCGGGACGCCTGGAGTTGGTGGGAGACAACCTTAGGACAGGCTTCACGTTGAGCCGGAAGTTCTCCTTCGGCTGTTAATGTCGGCCCGGAATGTGACAGTCGAGTTTCGTCAGTCAACAACTAGCCGTGGAGATCCGCTCGTGTCGGTCGGCAGTGTCGCACCGGGGGCTGCTGTGGCGACCCCGAAGAAGCGGCTCGTTGCCCGCCTGCTCCCCTTCCTCCGACCTGCCGTTGCAGTTCTCGTGCTGGCTGCGATCGCGTACGCGGTCATCTCCGAGTGGAACGGCGTCCGGTCGGCCCTGACCACCTTGGCGTGGCCCAGCGTGGTGCTCTCCTTCGTCGCGGCGATGGCCGGTACCGGCACCAGCCTGATGGCCTGGCGAGCGCTGCTCGCCGACGAGGGCCATCGCCTGACGCCGTTTGCTGCCGGCCGGATCTTCTTCGTGGGTCAGCTCGGTAAGTACCTCCCTGGCAGTGTGTGGTCGATCGTGCTGCAGATGGAATTGGGCAAGCGCGCCGGCGTCCCGCGCGGCCGGGCGTTCACCACCTCCCTCGCCTGGGTCGGGCTGTCGCTGTCCACCGCACTGTGTGTAGGGATGCTCGGTGTGCGAGTGCTGGCCTCCGCCGATCGGGGCGAGGTGTGGATCCTGCTGGCGGTGCTGCCGTTCGCAGTCATTGCTTCGCTACCGCCAGTACTCACCCGGCTGGTCAACTTAATCCTGCGTCTGATGCGCAAGGGGCCACTACCGAAGGCCCTGAGCTGGCGAGGCGTGCTGTCCGCCTCTGCCTGGCTCGCAGCGACCTGGGTGTTCTTCGGTCTGCATCTCTGGTTGCTGGCCAATGCCCTCGGCGCTCCCGGCATCAATGGAGTGACCCGCTGTATCGGCGGATTCGCCCTGGCCATGGCCGCCGGCGTGCTCTTCATCGTCTTACCGTCCGGGGCCGGCGTCCGGGAGGCAATCATCGTGGCTTCGCTGGCGCCGGTGATGTCCACCGGTGAGGCTCTCGGCATCGCCGTGGTGTCGCGGGCTGTCTTCATTCTCGCCGACGTATTCTCCGCTGGCGGCGCGGCACTATCCGGAGTGCGTCAGATCAGCAAGGCGAGAGTCGCCGCGTCGGCTGGCGACACCCCGGCGGCAGGCTGACGGTCAATTCGGCCGGGCCTAAGCCCGGTCCTTGCCGGGCAGTTGCAGGCACACGGCCGAGCGGATGTGCCGGCGGGTCGAGTAACCAGCCGTCGCGAACAGTGCCAGCCGGCCCCGCCAATGCGGGCGCAGACAGACCCAGCCCACGTGCAGGATGGCCAGCTCTCCACGGAGCTCGGCGGCGGTCGGCGCACCGATCGTGGATCGCATCAACCGGGCCAGCCGGAGCCGCGCCGCATGCTCGGCGGCCGGCTCGACCACGGTCACGGTGTAGGGCCAGTAAGGCGAGACCGCATGCAACCTGGTCGTCAAGATCGTCAATGCGAGGCTGGTGTCGGCAGGTGCGAGTACCGGTCCGGGTACGTGGTCGTCGCGCAGAATGGCGCGCGCCTGGTCCAGAGCAACGGCGGAGTACCGCCAGGTCGGCCGGTCGGCGATGCTTACCTGCCGCCGCGGCGCCCAGAAGGGCGTACCGGCCGCGATCAGCGCTGCGACCAAGATCACGACAGGAATCGGGGCGGCCCACCGCGCGCGGGCCGGCAGTGTGACCGAGGCCAGCATGCCGACGCACACTGCGATCGGTGCCACCCACATCGTGCGCCACAGGACCGCCTCCGCACCGATGACACCCTTCATCACAGCCAGTGCGCCCGGCGCGAGCACCACCAGCAGCACAATCGCAATGCCGACGACCGGCGCGCTGCGCCGGACCACGAACGCGGCCACCAACACACCAACCCAGCCGATGAGGGCGAACCAGGAAGCGCCGAACACGAAATGCAAAGTGGCTGGCGTCGACATCAAAGCGTTCGGGGCGTTCACGGACTCATACAGCACTTGAACTACAACGCCGACCCCTAAGGGATACCCGAAAGGGAGGAAGCAACCCGCCGCAGTGCGCCACTCCCGCCGCAGCAGGAGCGGGATCGCCACCGCGGCACAGAGCAGCGGCACGACGAAGGTGGCTGAGGAGGTCAGCCCTTCGGCGGCGACACCGCACGCGACGAGGTAGCCAGCGGTGCGCCGAGTCGGCGCCTGCACCCACCTGGTCAGATACAGGTAGATGAGCGGCACGAGCATGGCAACGAAGATGGCCTTGCCCTGCTGCATCCGCGGCAGGAAGAACACGCCGAGCGTGGCCGGGGTCTGACCGGCCCACAGCAGGTACACCATCGCCACCACGAAGCAGCCGGCCTGGCGCCGCGGTGCCCAGCACCGGATCAGCCGCCAGATCGCCCACACGGCGAGGAACGTCCCGACGGCCGGCGTGATCAGATACGCCACGCTCCCCGCCGCGATCTGCGCCAGGTGCGCGATCGCTCCCTGCAACGTCTCTATGGAGCTCACCGGAACCCCGGCGCCGGAGATCGCGGGGAGGTGCTGATTGCCGAACATGGTGTCGCGGGTGGCGATAGTTCCATGGTCGGCCACCCACTGCGCTCTGTTCACATAGAACGTGTCGTCGGCATCCGCGTGGAAGACGAAGGTCGAGAAGACGCCCAGGCCCGCCGCCGTCGCGAACGCAAGGACAGATGCGGGCTGCCGCGGGTCACACTCGTCGGTTTCGGCCTCGCTGTCGACCGGTGCGCGTGGACGGAGGGTCCACCAGGCCGCCATCGCAACCTCGGCCACACCGGTGGCCCACGCCGCCCACCAAATCGCCGTACCGTGACCGGCCACTATTACGCCGGAGCACCCTGCCAGTAGCACCCCCACCGCGACGAGGGGGACCTCCGCCGAGTTTCACGCCGCGCGGATGAAGTTTCCGCACCGACCGGCTCCGGCATATCAGTCGCGATCCTCGTCATGACGAAAGCGAAGATGGCGACGAGCCACACTCCGATCAGCGGGTTCGTCGGCAGTCCGAGCAGGATGCCGACGTGATAGAGCACAGTCCACGCAGCAAGACCCAGGACTCCCAGGTTGCTGAGCGTGTCCACTGTCCCGGCGAACCATCGATCGGCTCGCCGCGCCGTGCATCGCGCGGCGGCTGGCGTCACCCGGGCCGCCTGTGCGAACAACCAACCTCCTGCCTCAGGACTCGCCACGACTGGACGGGTGAACTCGCTCCGACCGGCGCGGAAAGCGTACCTGCGACATCCCCCGGTCTGACCGCAATCTGCGCGGACGGACGTCCACCGGTGTGGGTCGACGGTCGGTGCACCCGGAGTGACGCGTTCGGCTGAGAGCCCACTCGGGCAGCCATGATGCCCACCTGGATTCCTTTGTTAGGGTCCTGCCACATCCGTGCACGCTCGAATCGCGAGGTCGCCGGGGAACACTGCACCGTCGCGGAGAATGCTGCAGCAGAAAGGGACCGTGTGCTCACCACGTCGGTAGTCGCACTGGTGCTCGCCTTCGTTCCAGGCTTCTTAATCGGGTTCGCCGTCCCGGCCGGCCGCTACCGGTGGGCGGTCTGGGCATCTGCGCCAGTGCTGACGTTGGGGTTGACCTCCTTCGGGATGGGTTGGCTGAACGCGACCGGCCTGCCGAGCAGCACATCATCGGTGCTGATCGTGGAATTCGCGCTGGCTGTGCTCGCGGTGGCTGGCTCAGTGTTGCTGACCCGCCGCTCGGCGCGGGCCACTGATACCGGCGATGCCTCGCCGACTCCCCGGTCCTGGCGACACAGACTGGCAGCAGCCACCGCCCACCCGCCACTCGCCGATCTCGCTGCCGTGGCCGTGCCTGCGGTGATCTGTGTGAGCTTCGGCTATGCGTTGCTGGGCCGACTCAGATTCCCGCCTGGGTGGGACGGGATGAACCATGCTCTGCTGACCCGCAACATCCTGCATACCGGCAGCACGGCGATCACCTCGGCCTGTTCGACCGGCTACTCACACGCCCTGACCTCATGCCAGTTCTATCCGCTCGCCGCCGACGTGGCGTGGGCACAGGACTCGTCCGTGTCCGGCGGGCACATCAGCACGGCGATGAACGCGTGGGCGATCATCATCGCCCCGCTGGCGATCGTGCTGGCCGTCTATGCAGCGGTGCGGGCTCTGGGTGGTCGCCCGGTCGTGGCCGGCTGCGCCGCTCTCGCCCCGGCCGTCATCGGCCCGCTGTGGACATCGATGTCGACCGGCCGCGTCACCGAGGAACTGGGTCCGGGACTCGCCGTCGCGGTCGCGCTGCTGGCAACGCTGGCGATGCGCGGCGCGCATCCCATCAGGCTGGGGCTGCTCGCCGGCATCGGGTCGGCCGGGTTATTGATGACGCACACCTACGACATCCTCTTCGCAGCAACCCTGACGGTGGGGTTCCTGTGCTTCTTCCGCGGCCGGTTTCCCGTGCGAACCGCCCTGCAGGGCCTTGCCGCAATTGCACTCGCGACGATCGTCACCGTGGCGCCGCTGGGCACGGCCTTGCTCGGTGCCAACGGAGAGCGTTCCGCGAGCAAACCGATCAACCTTCATCAGTACACCGTGATGTTCCAATACTGGGTCCTCGACTTCAACCGCTACCTCCTCTTCGGGTATCCCCTGCCGGGTGGCACCGCCGTCCAGCAGGATGTCGGAACAGCACGGGTGGGGCTGTTCGTGACCTTGATCTGTCTGCTCGCTTCGCCACTCTGCCTGCTGTTCAGCCGACTGCGTTGGGCGCGGCCATGGCTGGCGATGTGGGTGGTGTGGACCGCGATCGGCTTCTGGACCTCGACTTCCGACGATCCCGCGTCGCTGTTCCTGTCCGGCCTCTGGTACGGCACCAGAGAACGGGTGCGAGCCATGATCCTGCCTGTCTACGGAGTGCTGCTGGTAGCGGGTGCATGTGCGCTCGGGCTGTGTGCGTTCGCGCTGTACGAGACGGTTACCCGTCGCTCGGCCACATGGCGGCGGGCGGCGCTGCCCGCAGCCGTCAGCGCCGCGCTCGTCATCACCACGCTGGTCGGGCTCGCGGCCACACCGCCAGCCCGCAAACCTCTGCGCCAGTTCCTCGTGGACCGGGCCCCGAAGGGCATCACTTACCCCCAGACCTACCAATGGCTGGCCGATCACACGGCCAAGGGAAAGGTCGTCGCCTACGACCGCAACCTCGAATTCCTGACCTGGAGCTGGGCCGATTACGGCGTGCCCTTCCTGTACGGGATTCCGCCCGTGGACACCACGTCGAAGTCGTGGCAGGACTACACGGACCGTCGGTTTGCCTGGAACTGGCTGACGAACTTCCATGACCCGTCGCCGGCCGGTTGTCTGGTGCGCCGATACGGCATCGAGTTCGTGGTCGTCGGCGATGTGCGCATCCCGGGTTGGAAAGCGACCTACAGCCGCGCGGAACTGGCGGCCAGCCCCAATGTCAGGTTGGTACACCGTGATGGCGGACTTAAGGTTTATCAGGTGACCTCCCTCGGAACGTCCTGCACCGGCCACTCGTGAACCGGCTGGCCGCGCCCGTCGGTCTCGCGCTCGCGGCACTGGTTGCCCTGTCCGCAGTGCCCACCGCCGGCGCCGCGCCCAGCAAGGCGCCGTCGAGCGGGCCGAGTGCTGCCCAACCCAAGATTGCTGCTGCGGCAGTCGCTGGCGAGGTGATTGTGAAGGACACCACGCCCGGTCACCCGTCTTGCACCGGGTTCTCGTCACAGACCACGCCGCCGAGTTCCATCAGGGTTCTCATCACCAGCGGCACGCCACGCATCGCCGTGGTTCCGTTCGAGCAGTACGTGGAGAACGTGCTGCCGAATGAGTGGATCCGCAGTTGGAGTGCGGAGTCGCTGAATGCCGGCGCGGTAGCGGTGAAGGCCTACGCCTGGTTCTGGGTCAACCACTTCGGCGGCTACCTGAAGACTCGATCGACCTGTTTCGACGTCACCGACGACACCGCCTTCCAGGTATACCGCGCCGGCTCCGCCGACGACCGCACGAACGCCGCTGTGCAGCAGACCTGGAGTGTCATCGCCCGGGACACCAGCCACCAGGTTCGGCAGGCCTTCTACATCTGTTCGCTGCCGTTCAAGTCAGGCACCACCAACTGCGGAACACAGGGCCCGAAGGAGAAGTGCGGGGCCTCGGCGAACGGCTTGCAGCTCAGCCAGTACGGGTCCCAGGCTTGCGCAGTGGCCGGGCTGGACTACCAGTCGATCCTGCGAAAGTACTACAGCCCGAACCTGGAACTGGTCTCCGTCACGCTCGGCCCAGTTTCGCACTTGCCCGCCGGGCCGGTCCAGCTGGCAAGTACCGGTGTGCTGGCCGCCTACCGCGTCTCCGGCAGCAATCTGTTGGGCAGCACCCAGTCGGCGAAGGGCGGCACGTTCGGTAAGTGGTCCGTGCTCAACGCCGGCCCGAGCCTGACCGGTGTGCCTGCGGCGCTCGTCGCGACCTCCGGAGTGCTGGCCGTGTACGTCCGCAGTATCGCCGGGCAGATCCTCGGCGACGGCCAGTCACATCCGGGCGGCGCCTTCACCGGGTGGCGGGTGATCGGCACCGGGAGCCCGAGGGTGCTCTCGGACCCGACGCCCATGCTCGCCGCGAACGGCGCCATCGTGATCTACGCGATCGCGTCGGACGGCAATGTTTGGGGCACTGGACAGTCCCGACCGGGCAGCACCTTCAGCGCGTGGAAGAAGCTCAGCGCCACTGGCGGCTTCACCGGCAAACCAGCCGCTGCGGTCACTGCCGCACACCAGATCGTGATCTACGCCCGGCACGGCAGCGCCATTCGCGGATCGGGGCAGTTCGTCGCCGGCGGCACCTTCTCCGCCTTCGCCGACATCGGCTCGGGCACGGCCAACGCGACCGGCGACCCGAACGTGGTGCAAGCCGGCGACGGTACGCTCACCGTCTTCTCCGCCGGCACCCCGACGAAGGCAGCTGCGATCTGGGCCGCCGGGCAAGCCTCCCCCGGATCCCGGTTCGGCGCTTGGCGCCAAATCAGTACAGCCGCGACGTTCGTCAGCGCGCCGGCCGCGCACGCGATGACCAGCACAGGCCCGATCGTCGTCTACGCAGTAAGCGCCAAGAACGTGTACGGAGCGCAGGTAGCGACGCCAGGCAGCACCTTTTCCGCGTTCCGGACCATCGGTATCGGTAGCCCTGGCGCGATCGGAAATCCCGCGATCATGATTGCTGCCAGCGGCGCGCTCGGGCTCTACGTGATCGGCACCGGTGGCGCACTCTGGGGCTGCGGCCAGTCAGCCCCGGGCAGTGGGTATGGCGCCTGGGTGCGCATCGGAGGCTGATGCGGCACTACAGGTCGGCGCTGCCCGACCAAATGCCGCAGCCCGCTTGATCCAACCTGCGATGCGGGTGAGTTGATTGCCACCCTTTTCCAGTTGCTTGTTATCGTCTCAGCGCGGCGGCGTCGGGCCTCGCGTCGCTGTTCGCCCGGCACGGAGTCACTCCGCGTCGCCCCGCCCGTCTGGAGGAATGTGCATGCTTACGGGCTTCGTCACGACCGTGGTCTGCCTGGTCCCGGGCGGGATACTCGGGTTCGCCGTTCCGGCAGGGCGTGAGCGTTGGGCGGTGTGGGCCGCAGCTCCGGTTCTCACCCTTGGCCTGACCTCCGTGGCCATGGCCTGGCTGTCGGGTGTCGGCGGTCCGAACAGCGCGCAAGGGGTGCTGATCCTCGAGATCCTGCTGGCGCTCGCTGCCGTCGCGGTAGCCCGAGTCCTCGAACGACGCAGGGTCCCTGACGAGCCAGAGCAATCGCACGTCAGGTCCGCGGCACTCATCGGCGCCCAAACAGCTACTGGGGGACGGGCCGGAACAGCGGCCGATTACGACGTGCACCACGAGGTGACTGCGGAGATGCACTCAGCCGATTACCCTCCGGCTGAACTGGGCTGGCGCGCGCGACTGCACATCTCGCTCCGCCACCCACGTCTACCCGATCTTGTCGCGTTCGGTGTTCCGGCCGTGATCGCGGTCGGGTTCGGCGAGCACCTGCTTGGATCGCTTGCCGATCCGCCTGGTTGGGACGCAATGAACCACGGCGTGCTGTCGCGCAACATCCTCGAGGCGGGCAGTACCGCGATCGACGCCGCGTGCAATACCGGTTCAACTGCTCCGGCGGTATCTTGCGCCTTTTATCCTCTCGCGACGAATGTCAACTGGGCGCAGGGCGCGGTGATGTCTGGCGGTCACATCAGCACCGCAATGTTGGCCTGGTCCACTGTGGTCGGACCTCTCGCGCTTGTGGCCGCCGTCTTCGTTGCCGTGCGATTGCTGGGCGGTCGTCCGGTCGTCGCGGGCTGTGCGGCATTGGCGACGGTCTTCCTTGGTCCGGAGTGGGCCGCTTTGCTCACCGGGCGTCCGACGGAGTCGTTCGGCCCGGGCATGGCGGTCGCGGTCGCGGTGCTGGCCACGTTGGCGTTACGCGGCAAGTATCCGATCCGGTTGGGGCTACTGGCCGGGCTCGGTATTGGCGGCGTAATGATGATGCACACCTACGACGTGCTCCTTGGCGTGAGTCTCGTACTTGTCCTTGCAGTGGTCAAACCGCGCACGATTGTGTTGCGGACGGTCCTACAAGGCCTCGCCGGGATGGTAGCCGGCGTACTCGCCGCCCTAGCACCGTTCGGGACAGCACTCACGAGCGCGGGAGCGGAGCGCACGGCGCATCCTCCGGCGTTCATCGGACACGTAGGCGATGCGTTCCAGTACTGGGTGTTGGACTTCCAGCGTTATGTGCTACTCGGGTATCCAGGACCAGATGGCCTTGATCATCCTCAGTCGCACGCGGTGCGGTTCGCCCTGCTGCTGACCATTCCGTGTCTACTCGCATCACCGCTGTGTTTCGTGTTTCGCGCGCTGCGTTGGGCGAGGCCGTGGGTTGCCGCGTGGGTGATCTGGTTCGTCATCAGCATGTGGACCTCGACGACCAACAACGCGGGGGCGAAATACCTCGCAAGCTTGTGGTACGGAATCCGGGAGCGCGAGCGTGTCATGATCGGTCCGATCCTCGGTGTGCTTGCCGTCGCGGGCGCCTGTGCTATCGGACTGAGCGTCCAGGTGGTGTTCGCGCTGCTGGCTCGGCGGAGCTGGCAGGTGCGTCCCCGACCACTTGCCGCAGCGGTTACCGCGGTGATCCTCGCGGTAAGCCTCGTCGGGTTGACGACGGTCGTGAGCACTCGTAAGACCCTGCAGACGGCCTTGGCCCGCGACGCACCAGTTGGCACGGCGTACCCGAGGGTGTTCATTTGGCTGAAGAAACACACCCCCAGCGGCGACGTCGTCGCGTACGACCGGCACCTGGAGTTCATGACGTGGTCCTACGTCAACGACGGCGTTCCGTTGCTGTTCGGCATTTCCCCGGTGACCAAGGGAGCCGCCCAGACGAACCAGACGGAGCGCGAGCAGGCCTGGAAGTGGCTGGTGAACGGCCTGGGTGCCGAGCCAGCAGGATGCCTGGTGCGGAAGTTCAAGGTCTGGTACGTCGTCGTGGGTCGGGCCTACGTGCCGATGGCGGGCAAGCGCACCTACAGCCCTGCCCGGCTGGCAATCAGTCCGAACGTCCATCTGGTCCATACCGACGGTGGCATCAAGGTCTATCAGGTGAGCGATGCGGGCCTTGCCTGCGCGGCCCCAGCGTGATCGCCGTTCTGCGAAGCCGCCGCCTGGCTCGACCCAGGAGGCCGCGGCAAATGGCCCGCGCCCGTGCAGGCGCGCTCGGTGCTCGAGCACCAGGCTTGTCCGGGCTGAGCACGACGTCGCAGCGGCGGCGGGAAACCACTAAGGACGCGCCAATGGGTCGAAACTGCCCCCAGTCCAGTACGTCCATAGCGAGCAGCAGCTGCCAATGACCGGTCGGCACCTTCGGGAGGGCAGCACGAATAGAAACCTGGCGCGGATTCTTGAAGGTGCCCCGTGCGCCGAGGTCGATGGGGACGCCGGGTATCGCCGGTGACATCCGCAGCGTGGCTCCGATGACTGCTCCCGGCTGTGTGACGAGAGGGACGGCTACCTCCACGATCACCGTGCGGTGAGCGGCATCGATCACAATCGCCCGGTGCGGATCAGATCGCAGCTGACTGATCAGCCGACTCGGGTTTGCCCGCACATGCAAGCTGAGATTTCCGTGCGGATCGGTCCAGTAGGGCACCATCAGCCCACCGGCCAACACGGCGGCTGGCACGTCTGAGGTCCTCGCCGGATCCCGATCGGCACCGAGCCGGGCCTCTTTTACCCATCCGGTCTGGGTCACCCGGCCATAGGCATCCCAGATGCCCGGTGTCAGAGGCTGGCCGCCGCCCAGTGTCAGTGGGTCGATCCGACCGACGGCACGATACAAGAGCCACGCGGTGGGACTGTGCCCATGCAGCTGGAACGACGACTTGACCGGGATCGTCCACTCTTCGCTGTCCGCACGGCTGCGCAACACGATCTGCAGCTGGGCCGATCGCAGCGCCTCCGTGCACTCGGTGATCTCGTTTGGCACCGGTGGACTCACCGACTCCGGCCCCGCCACCAAAACCTGGTCGCCATCGCATCGGTAGCGCCAAGGCTGGCCGGTGTTGCGATCGACCAGTGAGCCGGTGACCTCGAATTGAAGCGAGCCGTCGCCAGCCCACTGCAGTGCCCGTAGCTGCAGCCGCAGCCTCATAGCGAGTTCCTGCTCAACGCAAGCGGACAGGTCATCGAATCGATTCGCTCGCAGCAGATATGACCGAACGCGCAACGCGGGTTGCAGCACGGTATCTACGCTCTCGGGGATCGCGTCCATGACGACCCCACGCGAATGATCGAACAGCTCCCGCCCGTAGCCTATATCTGCATCAAGGAAGGGGCGCCCGCTCAGTCTTCCGAGAAGTTCGCCTCGCAGGCTGCGTTCCAACACCTTGTCCCGGACCGACCCGGGCGTCGTGTGCGCGAAGACGACCTCGACCACTTCCCGCACGTTGCGGAAGTAGCTCGCCGGATCGACCCGCCGGTAGGCGGCATTGCCGTCGTCATCCCGTCGGACGTGGAAGTAACAGTGGTAGTCCGCCAGGATTGAAATTCGCTCGGCAAGAAAGTACGCCGCAGTCACGAATACGTGGTCCTCGAGTCGCCTCCGGCCTTCCGGGAAGCGCAGTCCGTGTTCGTCGAGGAACTCCCGGCGAAACATCATGTGCGGCGTGAGCGAGTCCATCAAGGGCGCGTTGTCCAGTGTTGCCTCGGGTAGCGTCTTCACGAACAACGGCTTCGCCACCCCACGACGATGACCGGCCTGCCGACCGATGACGATGTCCGAGGCGTTGTCCTCACCGAACGCAGTCATCCGGGCGAGCGCTTCTGCACCTAGCCAATCGTCGTGATCGACGAAGAACACGTACTTACCGCGCGCAGCATCGATGCCGTGGTTGCGTGGCCGGCCTGGCCAGCCGCTGTTCGGGTCGTGACGGACCGTGACGTTTGCGCGCTCAGCGACCAGCGCGTCGAGACGCTGCGGAGTTCCATCGGTCGAACCGTCATCCACGAAGATGACCTCGAACTCATCCTGCGGCAAGCTCTGCGCGGCCAGTGAAGCGATCAGGTCCTCGATGTACTTCCCGGTGTTGAACACCGGCACTATCACGCTGACCTTCAGCGTCGTCTGGTCCACGGCTCAGAGTCGGCGCTTGATGGCCTGCCGTACGCGTCGGGTGAGCGTCGGTACGGGTTGAGTCGCTCGGGGTGCTGGCTTCGGCGCCGCGGCTCGCTTAGGAGGCCACACGCCGGGGTCACCCGGGTTGGACACGTAGGTCGCGCCGCCGCGCAATTCGGTGAGCCTGTCGACCGAATCCGGCCGGACGCCGGACTCCCGCGCAGTGATCAAATCGGCCCACACTGAGGTGGCCAGGACGGCGAACGGGTCCGCGGCGTCGGTCCGGTGCAGAAAGTTCTCGGGTACATCCTGGGGGTCGGGGTGGATGAACTCCTTGAGGATCGCGTCATAGTTGTCCTGCAGGACAGTGTTCGTAGGATCAGCCCCGAGAACCAGCAGCAGGCCGGTCGGTTCGGTGTCCAGCGGGATCACGGCGAGATCGGGACGGTACTTCTCCAGCACCGAAATGACCCGGAACACGTCACCGGTCCAGTCCATCGTGTGCCGATCCCGGGCAGCTTCGCCGACGGTGCGAGGAAGCATGTCGTCGAAGACGATGACGCTGGACGGCGCCGCGAGCTTCTCGGTGTTCATGAAGTCCCGGAGCGCGTATTCGAAGATGTGCATCCCGTCGATGAAGGCCATGTCGATGACACCCTCGGCGAACCGTGCGATCGGGCTGTTCCGGGCGAAGAAGTCGTCGCTGGTCGCCTTCACCATTTTCAGATCGCACTCGAATTCCGCGGTGATCTTGAACGCCGGATCGACTCCGATGGTTCTCGTGTGCGAACGGTGTAGTCCCCGGCCATCGTTGATGCCGATCTCAAGATAGTTGCGCGGTTTGTAGGCCGCATGGACGCCGCTCAAGAAGTCATGCCGATTCATTAGCCCTCACAGGTTCGTCGGGGATTCGCACACAACATACCGGCCACGGAGATCCCGGCGGCCCAGCTCCCGCTGTGGCGAGGGGAACTCAGCGCAACGCCGAGCGCGCCACACTGCGCAGCGGCCTGGGCACAAAGCGCGCAACCGAAGTCAACTCCCGAACGCGCACCGTCAAGCCGGCGCCGCTGGGCACCACCCGGACCGCATGCCCCGCGATCTCATGCGAGTCATGAAGGCGGCTGTCGCCGGCCAGCGGTCCGTAGTGCTCTGCGAGCTCGGCGGTACGGGCCAGCTCGCCGTGCGCCAGGGACATCGTCACCCGCCAGTCGCCCGGCCGGGCGGCCAGCCGGCGCAGATCCACCTCGGCCGCCCAGCCGGCCCAGGCCAACCGGGTGAGATCCTCACCGGTTCCCTTGACCAGATCCGACCGCCGCAGCCGTCGGGCCGGCACCACCTCACGATGTCCGTCCGGGTTATCGAAGGCGACGGCAACGGTGTCTTCGGCAGACGTCGCGAGCAGGGTCAGATATGCCCAGCCGGAGAGCACCAGGCGGTCTCCGGCGATTCGCGCCTCGTCGAGACTGCTGCGCAGGACCACGTCGGCTGACACATCGAAGACGCTGTCCGGAACTCCCCAGCGCGGATCGCGGAATCCCGGCAGCCAGCCGTATGCGCGGCCCCCGTCGACCAGCATGAACAAGGGGAGTTGGAGGCTGGTCCGGGCGGCGCCGGACGAAGTGGAAAAGTCGACGCGTTGCTGCACGGTGCCCGATCCGTTGTCGGCGGCCAGCGTCCAGGCCGGTGGCAGCGCACCTGCTCGCAGCAGCCTGACGAACACACGGACCCTCGGTTCGAGGGCGTCCTCCGCGGCCGCCGGCACCGTTGTCCTGACCGCGTCCGCCAGCATCTCGAGGTCGCGCTGAGGAAGGACGTCGCCGGACCCGGTGGCGTGCATGACCAGGTCGTGCACGCCGGCCGAGAGCACTTGCTGCACCGCTGATTCCTGCTCATCGGGGGCAAGCTGCCGCGCCGCCGACAGCAACTCGGGAAGCCGCTGGGCGGCCTCACCTATGCTTCCCACCCGGGAGACTCTAGTGTTCGCCGACCCGGAGAGGACCAGGCACTCGATGAAGGTCAGCGTGGTGGTGCCGGTGTGGAATCCAGGCCCGAACCTTCGGCGTTGCGTCGACAGCCTCCTCGCCCAGACGATGGCTGCGGCGGACTACGAGGTCGTCTTCGTCGACGACGGCTGCACCGACGGCACCGCGGATCGGCTGGACGACCTCGTGGCGAAGTATGGCGACCGGGTCAAGGTCCTGCACATCCCCAACTCAGGGTGGCCGGGCAAGCCGCGCAATGTCGGCGCCGCCGCTGCGCGCGGTGAGTACATCCAGTACGTCGACAACGACGACGTGCTCGACCCGCGCGCGCTGCAGGCGCTGTACGACCTCGGCAAAGGGTCGGCCGCCGACGTCGTCATCGGCAAGCTGTCCAGCAATTTCCGCGGCGTCAATCACACGGTGTTCCGCAAGACCGTTGCCGGGCGAACGATCGCCGACTTCCCGCTCGTGGAGTCACTCACCCCGCACAAGATGTTCCGCCGCGCATTCCTCGAACAGCACGACATCCGGTACCCGGAGGGGCCGACCCACCTCGAGGATCAGTTGTACGTCATGCGTGCCTACGTCAAGGCATCGTCGGTCGCCGTGCTGGCCGACCTTGCCTGCTACTTCTACCTGCGCCGCCTGGGATCCGGCCGCAACGCCGGCGACGTCGCGATAGTGCCCGGCGAGTACTACCACGCGCTGGAGCAGGTGCTCGATGTGATCGACGCCGACATCCCACCCGGTGAACTGCGCGATCGGTTGTACCGGCGGTTCTATCGGGTCGAACTGCTCGGCCGGGTGAGCGGACCGGCGATGATCGCCTACGCCGACGCGTACCGGCGTGAACTGGCAGGTCAGGTCCGCCGGATCGTCACGGCGCGGGTCAGCCCGGAGGCGCACGCCGCGTCCGGGACCGCGACCCGACTGCAGGGCTGCCTGCTGCGCGCCGCCGACGTCACCGGTCTGGTGAAGCTGGCCGAAGAATTCCGACGCGTGACGCTGCGTGCATGTGCGGCCGGCCCCCGATGGCAGAACGGCGTCCTGCGATTGGACGTCGAAGCCGCGCTCTACTGGGGAGACGAGCCGATGCAGTGCGAGCGAACCGATACCGGATGGGCGGTGCCGTCCGCCCTCGCTCCGACGGTCCCTGACATCGAGCGCCTGCTCAATGGTGCGGTCGCCGAGTCCGATGTCGAATTGTCGGTGGTCTCCCGGGCCAGCTCCGCATCCTTCGGCACGGTCGACGGATTGCGCGTACGCGTCGACGACGTCGGTAACGTCCGGGTCTCCGGCACGGTGAGCATCGACCCGCAGACCGCAATGGGCGGCCGACCGCTCGACGCCGGTCTGTGGGACCTCCGGCTACGGCTCCGCTTCGCGGGGTGGAGCCTCGGCGCCTCCCTGCGACCGGCGTTGGCCCGCCGTGAGAATCGGCCGCCGACGCCGATGGTGGTGTTGCCCGGCGGCACCGTGGTTACCTCGTACTGGACTCGGCCCAATCCGGCGCTGGCCATCGACGTCGACCAGTGGGCCAGATCCATGACCAAGGAACTTGCCGCCGCCTCGGTGGTCGAAAGCGTTGGACGGGGACGATTGCAGGTCGACATCCCGATCTCCGCATCGCCGGGCACGCCACTGCCCGCACTCGAACTGATGCTGCAACCTCAAGACAAGACAGCTGGCGGCCTGGTGTCCGCTGACGGCACTTGGCGTATCTACGACGGGGGCGCCGTGGCGACCGTACGCATTCCCGTGCTGAAGAGCGACGGCAAGTGGCGAGTGTGGTTCCGCCTTGCCGAGCCCGGGGCGGCGCCGGCTGTGGCACTACCGTGGCAGGTACGGGGCTCCCGCCGGGGGACGGTCGTCGAACGAGTGACCGAGTCCGCCTAGCCCGCATTCACCGGACCGAGCACTCAGACGTCGGAGGGCTCCTCCATCGCCGACCAGAGCTTGCCACCGGCCTGCGCCGCGGCGAGTCGCTCCTGCAGCGTCTGGGGATCGTGCCGGGCCTCGTAAGCATCCACCACGGCCCGCGATTCCCCGTCGGCGACGATCTCGCCCTTCTCCAGCCAGATCGCCCGCTCGCAGGTCTCTCGGACCACTCCGAGGCCGTGGCTGACGAGGAATACCGTTCCGGCGGCTTCACGCAGTTCGCGGATCCGCGCCTCGCTGCGTCGCCGGAACTCGGCGTCGCCGGTGGCCAATGCCTCGTCGATGAGCAGTACCTCGTGCGACTTCGTTGCGGCGATCGCGAACCGCAGGCGGGCCGCCATGCCGGAGGAGTACGTGTTCATCGGCAACGAGATGAAGTCGCCGATTCCGGCGAAGTCGCAGATGGCGTCGTAGTGCTGCTTTACCTCGTCCGGGCTCATCCCCATTGCGAGGCACCCCAGCACCACGTTGCGCTCACCGGTCATGTCGTTCATCAGCGCTGCGGCAACGCCGAGCAGAGATGGTTGGCCCTGCGTGTAGATCGACCCGGACTCCGGCGGCATCAGTCCGGCGATGGCACGCAGCAACGTCGACTTGCCCGACCCGTTTGGGCCGATGAGGCCGATCGCCTCGCCGCGCCGCGCCGTGAGGCTGACGCCACGAACCGCATGGATCTCGCGCATCCCTGGCGGCGGGGTCCGCTGCAGTAGTCGTTTGACGACAGCGGGCGCACCGGCCTTCGCGTGCCGGCCGGTGATCCGGTAGACGAGATGGACGTTGTCAACGATGACCGTCGGTTCGGCGTCCCGATTCGGCTCAGACACGTCCGTACTGCTCTTCCGCGTGCCAGAAGTACACGTAGCCGACGACGAGGACCACCACTGCCCAGCCCACCGCCAGCGGCCACTCGTACGGGCCCTGGACTTCCTCCCTCAGCAGCGCCCCGCGGACGATCTCCACGTACACCGCTCCGGGGTTCAGATCCAGCACAACCTTCACCCAGTGCGCATGACCCTTGGTGAACGTTGTGACGCTGTAGAACACGCCGGAGAGGTAGAGCCAGGTACGCAGCACGAACGGCAACACCTGCGAGGTGTCTGGGACCTTGGCGCCGACGCGCGCGATGAAGAAGGCCAGTCCGAGGCAGAACATCGACTGGAGGACCAATGCCGGGATGAGCAGCAGCCACTTGAGGGTCAGTGGTTCACCGGTGAGCAGCACGATCGGCAGCATGATCACCATGGACGAGAGCAGCCGCTGCAACGCGATCATCGTGGAAGACACCGGCAGCACTGCCCGCGGGAACTGCAGCACCCTGGTCAGGCCCAGGTTGGAGCTGATCGCCCGGGCGCCGCCGAGCATGCTCGTCTGGGTGAAGGTGAACACGAAGATGCCGATGACGAGGAACGCAATGTAGTTGTGGATGCCGCGCTTCGTGTGCAAGAGCACACCGAAGATCAGATAGTAGACACCCGCGTTCAGTAGCGGAGTGAGCAGTTGCCACGCCTGGCCGAGGAAGCTGCGGGAGTAGCCGACCGCGTTGTTGGCCGTCGAGAAGGCGAAGATGAAATGCCGACGACCCCAGAGCTCGCGGGTGTAGTCGACTATCCGCGGACGGGCCCCAGCCAGCCGCAGATGGTGACGCTCCACCAGACCTGCGACGTCACCCGACGGTGTCACGTCCCGGGCCTGACTTACATCGGTCACGACGGATGAGGATACGGCAGAGATCGGGTGCCTGATGCGACCGGCGGGCTCCCGGCGCGACGGATCGGGCCGCCGAGTGATCGGCGCCACTCCGGCCAGACGGTGCCGGGCGGTGCGGGGTGACTACCCCGCAC
>JBPCMU010000128.1:0-51891 GCA_051001975.1 Jatrophihabitans sp. | reverse complement strand
TCGGGCTATCCACAGGACCCAATCGAAAACACTTTCACCCTATCCCATAAAGACAAAGTCCAAAGCGGACCGACGTCAACAACCCCAGCGAAAACCGTCACCCGACAGCGAAACCCAGCAGCCCACGCATCCGTCGCTGCCGCCCTAAACCGCACCACTGAGCAACCGCCACCCGACAGCCAGGATCAAGCGTCCGTCGCTACCGCACTGAACAGCAACGAGCTGAAGCCCGCGTCAGGTCCGCGCGGCTGCCATCACAGCTTCGTCCACGTCGCGGCCTTCGCGTTCGGCGATCTCGGTCACTTCGAGCACTCGCCGGTAATCGCGCGGGACGATAACCGTGAACCGGTCGATCGCCGCCGACCAGTCCGCCAGCAGCCCGGCGGCGACGGCTGAGTCGGTGAACTCCCGATGACGTTGCAGCACGGCGCGCAGCTCGCGATGTTGCGCCTTGCTCGCCTCACTGAGTGGTTGCAGATCCACCAGGTCCCGGTTGACCAGCGCCGCATTGAGGTCAAGCAGGTAGCCGTATCCACCAGACATGCCAGCGGCAATGTTGCGCCCGGTCGGGCCGAGGATCGCGGCGACACCACCGGTCATGTACTCCAGCGCGTGGTCACCGACACCCTCTACGACGGCGGTGGCTCCGGAGTTGCGCACGCAGAACCGCTCCCCCACGACGCCGCGCAGGAAGATCGATCCGCTGGTCGCGCCGTAGCCGATCACGTTGCCGGCGACGACGTTCTCCTCGGCTGCGAAGGGAGCGCGCGCGTCCGGCCGGACGGCAAGGATGCCGCCGGACAGGCCTTTGCCGACGTAGTCGTTCGCGTCCCCGTGCAACCGCATCGTGATGCCACCCGGCAGGAACGCGCCGAACGACTGCCCGGCCGATCCACGGAACGTCAGGTCGATGGTGCCCTCGGGCAAACCATCCGCGCCGTACCGACGGGTCACCAGCGAGCCGAGCATGGTGCCGACGGTGCGGTTGACGTTGCGTACCGGCAGGTCGAGGGATACCGGCGCCCCGTCGAGCAATGCGCCTTCGCACAGTTGGATGAGCGTGTTGTCCAGCGCCGCGTCGAGGCCGTGATCCTGGTCGATCATCCGCTGCCGGGCCGCTCCGGCGGCGATCTCGGGGAGTTCCAGCATTGGGCTCAGATCGATGCCCTGCGTCTTCCAGTGCGCAATCGCCTTGCCCGGTTCGAGGGACTCGGTGTGGCCGATCGCTTCGGCCAGCGAGCGGAAGCCCAGTTCGGCGAGCAGCTCGCGCACCTGCTGCGCGATGTACTCGAAGAAGGTCACGATGAACTCGGGCTTGCCGGTGAACCGCTCGCGCAGCACCGGATTCTGCGTGGCAACGCCCACCGGGCACGTGTCGAGATGGCACACCCGCATCATCACGCAGCCGGAGACGATCAGCGGGGCGGTGGCGAAGCCGTACTCCTCCGCACCGAGCAACGCGGCCACGACGACATCGCGCCCGGTCTTCATCGCGCCGTCCACCTGGACGGTGATCCGGTCGCGCAAACCGTTACGCAGCAGGGTCTGCTGGGTGTCGGCGAGGCCGAGTTCCCACGGCAGCCCGGTGTGCTTCAACGAGGTGAGCGGGGCCGCGCCGGTGCCACCATCGTGCCCGGAGATCAGCACCACATCGGAGTGCGCCTTGGCCACACCGGCAGCCACCGTGCCGACGCCGACCTCGCTGACCAGCTTGACGTGGATGCGGGCCTGGCTGTTGGCGTTCTTCAGATCGTGGATGAGCTGGGCCAGATCCTCGATCGAGTAGATGTCGTGATGCGGCGGCGGCGAGATCAGCCCGACGCCCGGAGTGGAGTGCCGCGTCCTGGCGATCCACGGATAGACCTTGTAGCCCGGCAGCTGGCCGCCCTCACCGGGCTTGGCGCCCTGCGCGACCTTGATCTGGATGTCGTCGGCGTTGACGAGGTAGTGGCTGGTGACTCCGAACCGTCCGGACGCGACCTGCTTCACCGCGCTGCGGCGCAGGTCTCCGTTCGCATCGGCGACGAACCGGCGGGCGTCCTCGCCGCCCTCACCGGAGTTGGACCGACCGCCGATCCGGTTCATCGCGATGGCCAGGGTCTCGTGCGCCTCAGCCGAGATCGACCCGTAGGACATCGCGCCGGTGGCGAAGCGATGCACGATCGATTCGACGGGCTCGACCTCGTCGATCGGCACCGCGGGACGTTCGCCGGTGCGGAACTCCAAGAGCCCCCGCACCGTGCCACCGCGGCGGTTCAGTTCCTCCACCTTCGCCGCGTAGTCGGCGAACACCTCGTAGCGGCGCTCGCGGGTGGCGTGCTGCAGCAGGAAAACCGTCTCCGGATTGAACAGGTGCAGCTCGCCCTCGCGGCGCCACTGGTACTCCCCGCCCACGTCCAGCCGGCGATGTGCGCGGGCGGAGGCGACCTGCGGGAACGCCCGCGCGTGCCGCTGTGCGACCTCTTCCGCGAGCACGTCGAGATCGGCACCGCCGACCGATGACCGGGTACCCGGGAAGTAGGTGTCGACCAGTTTGCGGTCCAGTCCGAACGCTTCGAACACCCCGGCGCCGGTGTAGGACGCCACCGTGGAGATGCCCATCTTGCTCATCACCTTCAGTACGCCCTTGCTCAGTGCCTTGAGGTAGTTCGTCACCGCCTTCGCAGGGTCGATGCCGGGCAGCGCGCCGCGCGCGACCAGGTCTTCGACGGTCTCGAAGGCGAGGTAGGGGTTGACCGCCGCGGCGCCGCAGCCCAGCAACATCGCGACGTGGTGCACCTCGCGGCAGTCGCCGGTCTCCACGATCAAGCCGACCTGGGTGCGGGTGCCCTCCGCGATCAAATGCTGGTGCACCGCGGAGGTGAGCAGCAGTGACGGGATCGGTGCGGTGTCCGCGTCGCAGTCCCGGTCGGACAGGATCAGGATCCGCGCACCACCGGCGATCGCTGCCGAGCAGTCCCGACGCACCCGGGCCAACGCACCGGCCAGTGCAGGCCCGCCACCGTGCACCCGGTACCGGCCGTCGATCAACGCGCAGTCGAAGCCGGGCAGGTCGCCGTCGGCGTTGATGTGCCAGATCTTGGCGAGCACGTCGTTGTCGATCACCGGATAGGGCAGCGCCAGTTGCCGGCACGAGCTGGGGCCGGGGTCGAGCAGGTTGCGCTCCGGGCCGATCGTGCCGGCCAGCGACGTCACCAGCTCCTCGCGGATCGCGTCCAGCGGCGGGTTGGTGACCTGCGCGAACAACTCGGTGAAGTAGTCGTAGAGCAGCCGTGGCTTCTCCGACAGCCCCGCCAACGGCGTATCGGTGCCCATCGAGCCGAGCGGCTCGATTCCGCCGGCGGCCATCGGCGCCAGCAGGATGCGCAGCTCTTCCTCGGTGTAGCCGAACATCTGCTGGCGGCTGGTCACCGATTCGTGGGAGTACACGACGTGCTCGCGGGCCGGCAGCGATTCCAACGTGAGCAGCCCGGCGTGCAGCCAGTCGCCGTACGGGTGCTCTGCGGCGAGGTCGGCCTTCACCTCGTCGTCGTCGGCGATCACCCCGCGCGCTGTGTCGACGAGGAACATCCGACCGGGCTGCAGCCGCCCCTTGGCCACCACCTCGGCCGGGTCGATCTCCAACACGCCGGCCTCACTGGCCAGAACCACCAGGTCGTCGGATGTGCGCCACCACCGGCCGGGACGCAGCCCGTTGCGGTCCAGCACCGCACCGATCACGGTGCCGTCGGTGAACGTCACGCAGGCCGGGCCGTCCCACGGTTCCATCAGCGACGAGTGGAACTCGTAGAACGCGCGCCGTCCCTGGTCCAATCCCTCGGCGCGCTCCCACGCCTCGGGAACCATCATCAGCACCGCGTGCGGCAGGCTCCGGCCACCGAGGTGGAGCAACTCGAGTACCTCGTCGAAGGTGGCCGAGTCGCTGGCCTCGGGCGTACAGATCGGGAACAGCCGGCTCAGATCGCCGCCGAGCAGGTCGGACTCCAGCAACGCCTGCCGGGTGCGCATCCAGTTGCGATTGCCCTTGATGGTGTTGAACTCACCGTTGTGCGCGACCAACCGGAACGGATGGGCCAGCGGCCACGACGGGAACGTGTTGGTGGAGAACCTGCTGTGCACCAAGGCGATCGCGCTGCCGAACCGCGGGTCGGCGAGGTCGGGGTAGAACGTCGCCAACTGATGGGTGGTGAGCATGCCCTTGTAGACGAGGGTGCGCGTCGACAGCGACGGGAAGTACAGCTCTTGGCCGGCCTCCCTGGCGCGCCGCTCGACGACCTTGCGCAGGCAGAAGGCCAACCGTTCCAGCTCGATGCCACTCTCGTCGCCGAGACCTGCCACGAACAGTTGCCGGAACTGCGGCATGACGCTGCGGGCGGTCGGCCCCACGTCACCGGGCTCGACCGGCACCGCCCGCCAGCCGAGCACGCACAGACCCTCGTCTGCTGCCACCCGCTGGACGAGCTCGACCACCGCGGCGGCCGCGTCGGGATCCTGCGGGAGGAATGCGGTGCCTACCGCGTAACTGCCCGAGGCCGGCAGCTCGACGTCCACCACGGCGCGCAGGAACGCATCCGGGACCTGCACGGTGATGCCGGCCCCGTCACCGCTGGACGCCTCGGCGCCGGCCGCCCCGCGGTGGTCCATATTGCGCAATGCGGCCAACGCCTGATCGACCAACTGGTGGGTGGCACGCCCGTGCAGATCAGCCAGGAAGGCAACGCCGCAGGCATCGGACTCGGTCGCCGGGTCATAAAGGCCGCCGGCGTCGGGAAGCGTGCTGAACTGCACCGATTCGACCTCCTCGGCTGACGTACTGCAGATCTGGTGGGACGACGCCGGCCCGGGGGAAGGTGCGTCTACAGGTTACTGGCGCGTTTCACGGATTGACGAATCAGCCCCGTGTGAGGAATCCAACGGCCGCATCCGCACCGCTCAGCCATTTGTCGGCGGCCAGTCGACCCGGGACAGCTCGGCCAGCACCGCGACCAGCGCCTGGGTGCCGGACCGGCCGAGGCCCTGGGCGCTGAGAGCCTGGTAGAGCTGGTCGGCCAGGGCCAGCCCGGGCAGCGCGAGGTTGGCCCGACGGGCCTCGGCCAGCGCAATGCCGAGGTCTTTACAGAAGTGCTCGACGTAGAAACCGGGGGCGTAGTCGCCGACGATCATCCGCGGCGCCAGATTCGTCAGCGCCGCGGACGCGGCCGCGCCCGAGCCGACCGAGCGCAGCACCGTCGTCGGGTCGAGCCCGGCCCGGTGGGCGTACAGCAGACCTTCGCAGACGCCGATCATGGTGCCGGCGATGAGGATCTGGTTGGCCATCTTGGTGTGCTGGCCGGCGCCGGGTCCGCCCTGGTGCACCACGGTCGGGCCCAGCACGCAGAGCAGCGGGGTAACCGCCTCGACCACATCGGCATCGCCGCCGACCATCATCGAGAGCGTGGCGTTGCGCGCGCCGACGTCGCCGCCGGACACCGGCGCGTCGACAGCAGCCACGCCCCGGTGCTGCGCTGCCGCGTGGATCTCCCGGGCCAGGCTCGGCTCACTGGTCGTCATGTCGATCAGCACTGCACCGGCGGCTGCGGCGCTGAGCGTGCCGCCGTCGCCGAGGGTCACTGCGCGGACGTCGGCGGGCATGGACACGATGGAGACGATCACGTCGCTGGTGGCAGCGACCGCCGCGGGCGAATCGGCGAGGGCGGCGCCCGCGTCGACGAGCGCCGCGACGGAGTCAGGTCGGCGCGCGAAGACGGTCACCGGGTAGCCCGCGGCCAGCACATGCCCGCACATCGGGCTGCCCATGACGCCGGTGCCGATCCAGCCGACCCTCGTTCGGTCGGGTGCCACCGGCGCGGTCATTCGGCCACCGCTTCGGAGTCGGCCTCGTCCGGCTGATCTGCGTCCTCGCCGGTGTCCGGGGCTGGCTCGTCTGCGGGTTGGTCGGGGGTGTGCTTCCCCGGCCGGGTCCGGACGCTCTCCTCGCGAGGGCCGCGATGGGTCAGCAGCCAGGCCAGCCCGCCCAGGAAGACGAACAGCATGATCCAGGTGTTCACCCGCTGGCCGAAGATGTGGTTGGCGTGGTCGGAGCGCAACAACTCCACCCAGAACCGGCCGACCGCGTAACCCATCGCGTACAGCGCGAACAGCCTGCCGCGGCCGATCTTGTAGCGACGGTCGATGACGAGCAGCAGCACCGCCAAGCCAGCGTCCCACAACGACTCGTAGAGGAACGTCGGCTGGAAGTACCCGAGCACGATGGGCTTGCCGGTCGCATCGCGGGTCGGGTTGCCGGACTCCACGTCGATCTGATGGATCTGCAACTTCCACGGCAGGGTGGTGGCCCGGCCGTACAGCTCGTTGTTGAACCAGTTGCCCCACCGCCCGAGCGCCTGCGCGAAGGCGACTCCGGGGACGGCCGCATCGCCGAAGCTGGACAGCTTCATGCCGTGCCGGCGGCAGCCGATCCAGGCGCCCAACGTGCCGAGCGCGATCGCCCCCGGAATGCCCAGACCGCCGTCCCAGATCTTCAGCGCGTTGACCGCGTCCTCGCCGTGCTTGAAGTACAGCTCCGGGTCGGTGATGACGTGGTAGATGCGACCGCCCAGGATCCCGAACACGATCGCCCAGCCGGCGACGTCGGCGACATCGCCCGAGTCGCCACCGCGTTGCCGCCAGCGGCGGTCGGTCAACCAGACGGCAAGGATGATGCCGGCGACGATGCACAGTGCATAGCCACGCAGCGGTAGTGGCCCGAGATGCCAGACGCTGTGGGTCGGGCTGGGGATAGCTGCTTGCGGATGCACCCTGACACGGTAGCCGCAACGCCTGGTTAGGCTCGATGCATGACCCCAACTACCAATCGATCCGTCGTTGTCACCGCCGCTGGCGAGCGCGATGTCCTTGCCGTGCAGGACCTGCCCATTCCCGAGCCCGGCCCCGGGCAGCTGCTCGTCCGGGTAAGCGCGTCCGGCGTAAATTTTAAAGACGTCTACGAGCGCCAGGGTGTCTACCAGGTGGCCACTCCGTTCGTGCTCGGCTCCGAAGGGGCAGGCACCGTCGAGTCGGCGGGGGCGGACGCTGCCGGGTTCGAGCCAGGTGAGGTCGTCGCTTGGGCAGACGCCCGCGGCAGCCACGCCGACTACGTCCTTGTCGAGGCGCAGAAGGCGGTGCCGGTGCCCGACGGGGTCTCTGCGGAACTGGCCGCGGCCGCGATGCTGCAGGGAATGACCGCGCAGTACCTGGTGTCCTCCACGTACACGGTGCAGTCCGGCGATGCTGCGCTGGTGCACGCAGCAGCCGGCGGGGTCGGCCAGCTGCTCGTCCAGATGATCAAGAACCGCGGTGGCCGCGTCATCGCCACGACTTCAACCGACGTCAAGGCCGCGAAGGCCCGCGCCGCCGGAGCCGACGAGGTGATCGACTACTCGCAGATCACCGAGTCCGGCGCGCTGGCCGCCGCGGTCCGCGAGGCGAATGGTGGCGCCGGCGTGCAGGTCGTCTACGACGGCGTCGGCAAGGCCACGTTCGACGCGTCACTGGCCTCGCTCGAGCCACGCGGCATGATGGTGCTGTTCGGCGGCTCCAGCGGCCAGGTGCCACCGTTCGAGATCCAACGCCTCAACTCGGGTGGTTCGCTGTTCCTCACCCGACCCACGCTGGTGCACTACACCCGCACCCGCGACGAGCTGCTGTGGCGGGCCGGCGACGTGCTCGGCGCCATCGCCGACGGCAGCCTGCAGCTCGAGATCGGCGGCCGGTATCCGATCGAGGATGTGGTGCAGGCCTACGACGACTTGGAGAACCGCCGCACCACTGGGAAGCTCGTCATCGGTCGGTGAGCTGCAATGCGCCGGCACTGCAGGTAAACGCACCGCGATGCGGTAGCGACGGCGTTGGCGGGCGCGACACTGGCAGCTCCGGAACTGATGCCGTACGAGGTCTCGAACGTGCTGCGCCGGCGCGGGCTTGCTGCGACGATCAACGAACTCCAGGCGCGACAGGCCCGCACAGACCTGCTGGCCCTACCGGTGGAGTACTGGCCGTATCACGCATTTGCCGACCGGGCATTCGAACTGCGAGCAAACCTGACCAGCTACGACGCCGCGTACATGGCACTCGCCGAAGCGATCGACGGTCCGTTGATCACTCTGGACCGTCGGCCGGCGAGCGCACCGGGACTGCGATGCGAAGTGATTGTGCCTGCTAGCCGGTGACCCGCTGGACCAGTGTGCGGCTCGTCATCGGTCGCTGACCTGGGGATATGGGATCGGCGGCAGCGGATCCGTCGCGACGCCGTCCGGGTCGAGATCGAGTTGCCACCAACTGACGTCGTACCAGGCGCCCAGCTTGTAACCGATGCGGCGGTACATCCCGACCGGCGTGAAGCCGAGCCGCTCGTGCAGCGCGACGCTGGCCGGATTCGGGAGTGCGACGCCGGCTAGCGCGACGCGGTAACCCTGCCGACGCAAAGCCGCGAACAGTTCGGTGTACAGCGCCCGGCCGACATGTTGAGTGGTGCGTTTTGACGTTGAGTGGTGCGAAACTTCGCACCACTCAACCGGATCTCGACCACTCAACGTGACGGGTGACGGGTGACGGCCGATCGGCTGACGGGGTTCGGCAGCTGGGTCAGCGGCGGCGGACGCCCTGGGCCAGCTCGGCGGCGAGTCGGCCGACCGCAGCCACCCCCGCAGCCGGATCGGGAGCTTCGAGCAGGCACCGCACGAACGCGGACCCGACGATCACGCCGTCGGCGAAGGCGGCCACCTCGGCGGCCTGGTCGCCGGTGGAGACGCCCAGCCCGACGCACACGGGGAAGTCCGGACGGGCCGAACGCACTCGCCCGACCAGCCGCTGCGCAGCGTCACCGACGGCCGACCGGACCCCGGTGACGCCCATCGTGGATGCCGCATAGACGAAGCCCTGGCAGGAGTCGACGGTGTTTGCCAAGCGGGCATCGGTGGACGACGGCGCGACGAGGAACACGCGGTCCAGCCCGGTGTCCGAGCTGGCCTCGATCCAGCCGTCGGCCTCATCGGGGATCAGGTCGGGCGTGATCGCACCGGAGCCGCCGGCGGCGGCAAGGTCGCGGGCGAAGGCGGCAACTCCGTAGTGCTCGACCGGATTCCAGTACGTCATCACCACAACCGCCGCGTCGCCGGACACCTCATCGACGGCCCGCAGCGCATCGTGCATACCGACGCCGGCGCGCACCGCCGGATCGACGGCGCGCTGGATCACCGGGCCGTCCATGCCGGGATCGCTGTACGGAACGCCGACCTCGACGGCATCGACTCCGCCGGCGACCATCGCGCGCATCGCCGCGATCGACCCGTCCACATCAGGGAAGCCGACCGGCAGATAGCCGATCAGCGCTGCGCGGTTCTCCGCCTTCGCCTTGGCCAGTACGTCCCGCAGCGGCGTCGTCACTTGTCCCTGGCTCTTCGCCCGAGCGCTCATCACTGTGCTCGCTCCGCTCCTCGCTGGCTGGGGCTCGCTACGGTGCGCACTCACGATGCACCCCCGAGACCGAAGTACGCCGACGCCGTCTCCACGTCCTTGTCGCCGCGGCCGGACAGGTTGATCAGCAGCACTGCGTCCGGGCCGAGTTCGCGACCGAGTACCAGCGCGCCGGCGAGCGCGTGCGCGGATTCGATCGCCGGGATGATGCCTTCGGTCTTGCTGAGCAAGGAGAACGCCGCCATCGCCTCGGCGTCGGTGACCGGCCGGTACTGCACCCTGCCGATGTCGTTGAGGTAAGCGTGTTCCGGGCCGACACCGGGGTAGTCCAGGCCGGCGGAGATCGAGTGCGACTCCTGGGTCTGGCCGTTGTCGTCCTGCAACAGGTACGAACGTGCGCCGTGCAGCACGCCCGGCGTCCCACCGGTGATGGTCGCGGCATGCCGCCGGGTGTCGATGCCGTCACCGCCCGCCTCGAGACCGATCAGCCGGACGTCGCGGTCGGCGACGAATGCGGTGAAGATACCGATCGCGTTGGAGCCGCCACCGACGCAAGCTAGAACAGCATCTGGCAGCCGATCGACGCGCTCCAGCAGCTGCGCCCGCGCCTCATCGCCGATCACCCGCTGGAACTCGCGCACCATCAACGGGAAAGGGTGCGGGCCGGCCACTGTGCCGAAGACGTAGTTCGTCGTCTCGACATTGGTCACCCAGTCGCGGAACGCCTCGTTGATGGCGTCCTTGAGTGTCTTCGACCCGGTCGTGACGGGCACCACCTCGGCGCCGAGCAGGCGCATCCGGGCTACGTTGAGCGCCTGCCGGCGGGTGTCCTCCTCGCCCATGTAGACGGTGCAGTCGAGGCCGAACAATGCCGCGGCGGTTGCGGTTGCGACGCCGTGCTGACCGGCGCCGGTCTCCGCGATCACCCGGGTCTTGCCGATCCGCCGGGTGAGCAGCGCCTGGCCGAGCACGTTGTTGATCTTGTGCGAACCGGTGTGGTTCAGGTCCTCGCGTTTGAGGAAGATCCGGGCACCGCCCGCTTCGGCACCGAATCGGGAGACTTCGGTGAGCGGCGAGGGGCGGCCGGTGTAGTCACGCAGCAGCCCGGCGAGCTCGGCGACGAACGCCGGATCACCTTGTGCAGCAGTGAATTCGGCGTCCAGCTCGTCCAGCGCGGCGATGAGCGCCTCGGGGACGAACCGGCCGCCGTAGGCACCGAAATGCCCGGTGCGGTCTGGGACGGGTACGGCAAAGACAGGGTCGGTCATGGGATGTGTGCTCCTGGGTGGTCGGGACGGGACGGGTGGGCCTCAGCCCCGCCATCGCCCGTTCGCCAGTGCCGGACGGCGCCGGCTCACCAGGCACCTCCGCGGCGCGAGCGCGACCCGCGCGGCGTCGCCGGATGGGCGCCGGCAGTGACCAGTTCCGCCACCGCACTGCGCGGGTCGTTGGCGCGCACGAGGCCCTCGCCAACCAGCACCGCGTCGGCCCCGGCGCCGGCGTACTCGATGAGGTCCAGCGGTCCGCGCACCCCCGATTCGGCCACCTTGACGATCTCGCTAGGCAACCCGGGCGCGATGCGCTCGAACACCGAACGGTCGACGGCGAGAGTCTTCAGGTCGCGTGCGTTGACGCCGATCACCCGTGCGCCGGCATCCAGCGCACGACTGGCTTCCGCCTCATCGTGCACCTCGACGAGCGCGGTCATGCCGAGGCTCTCGATCCGCTCGCGCAGGCCGATCAGCGCGTTCTGCTCGAGCGCCGCGACGATGAGCAGCACCAGATCCGCACCGTGCGCGCGCGCTTCGTGCACCTGGTATGAGGAAACGATGAAGTCCTTGCAGAGCAGCGGTACCCCGCTCACCCGGCGCCGCACGGCGCGCAGGTCGTCCAGCGATCCGCCGAAGCGCCGCTGCTCGGTGAGCACGCTGATCGCCCGAGCGCCGCCGGAGGCGTACTGCGCCGCCAGCTCGGCCGGATCGGAGATGTCCGCGATCGACCCGGACGAAGGGCTGCGCCGCTTCACCTCAGCGATGACTGCCACGCCGGGCGCGCACAACGCGGCGAAGGCGTCGAGTGCCGGCGGGGCGTCCTTCGCGGCAGCCTTGACCTTGGTCAACGGAAGCTGCGCCTCGCGCACCGCGAGATCCTCGCGGGCACCCGCGACGATCTCGTCGAGCACGGTCACGGCGGTCCTTCCAGTGGCTGGTTTATCCGCTGATGTTAGCCCGCGGCCGGGCCAGGTCCTGGACTGGGTAGCGGCGGGCGAACCGGTACGGACGGGACGACGATGGTGAATCGCGCGCCGCCTTCGGGTGCATGCCCGGCCGATACCCGGCCGCCGAGCCGCTCGACCAGCCCGGCCACTATCGCCAGACCAAGCCCGGTACCTACCGACCGAACACCGCGGTAGCGGTCGAACAGTGCGCCACGGTCGAAGGCCACCGTGAGGTCCGCATCAGAGAGGCCAGGCCCACCGTCGCGCACCTCGACGACCAGTCCACCATCCGCTTCGCCGCCCGCAGTGACGACGATCGGCGCACCCGACGGCACCACCCGCAACGCGTTCTCGAGCAGCCCATCGACGGCCTGCCGCAGCCGGACCGCGTCGGTCACCACGGTCAGCGGCGCAACCGGGCGCTGTAGGTGCAGCGGGATGCCGACCTCCTCGCAGCGTGGTAGCCAGGCCGCGTCGATGCCGTCCAGGAACCCGGTCACGTCGACCGGTGCGAAGTCCATCCGGAAGTCGGCGGCGCCCAACCGGGCCAGGTCGAGCAGGTCGGCGACGAGACGCTGCAGGCGCTGCGACTCCGACAGGATCACCGCCCCGGCGTGCTGCGCGGCCGCACCGTCGACCACTCCGTCGGCGATCGACTCCGCGTAGCCGCGGATCGCGGTCAGCGGGGTGCGCAGGTCGTGCGACACGGACAACAGGAAGTCGCGTTGCCGGCCCTCGGAATGCGACAGCGACGCCGACAACTGGTTGACCGCGGCTCCGACGTCGGCGATCTCCGCGGGGCCGCCCGGCTGCACCACCACGTCGCGATGCCCGGCGGCCAGCGCTCGGGTAGCGGCAGCCGTGCGGCGCAGCGGCCGAGCCAACCAGGCCGCCACCAGCGCGCCGACCACGGCAGCGACTGCCACGGCGATGAGCACCGCGACGATCAGCCGGCGCTGCTCGGCGGCGCCGAACCCGAGCGCGTCGGCACGACGCTGCACGAGGATCACCGCACCACCCGGCGTGGGCCGCGCCTCGATGAAGGCCACCGTGCCCTGGATCCGGCGGGTGGCCGAGATGGACCGGCCGGCCACCACCGCCCTCACCTCAGCAGGGGTCAGCGCGGTGCGGGCCAGCTTGTTCGCCCCGGTGACCGCCCCACGCGGGCCGACGATCGCGAAGGACACCTTGAGCGCACTGAGCTGATTGCGCACCCGCTTCTGACCGGTCTGCGCGTTGTCGTCCTGCTGCGCGGTGTCCTGCGCCGCGTTTGCCAGCCGGTGCAGGGCTGCCTTGGCGGCGCCGTCGCTGCTCGAGCGGATCAGCCCGGCACCGATGAATGCTGTGAGTACGCCGGCAATCACGGCAACAGCCGTGGTGGCCAGCATGATGCGCGTCGCCAGGGTGCCGCGGCCGCGGGGACCGCTCACTGCCGTGGCTTCTCTGCCGCGTAGCCGACACCGCGCACCGTCCGCAGCGGGCTGGCGGCACCGAGCTTCGCGCGCACCTGCGCGACGTGCACATCGACGGTCCGCATGCTGGCCGCGGGCGCATAACCCCACACTTCGCTGAGCAACTGCTCGCGGCTGAATACCCGGCCCGGCCGGCGCAGCAGGAAGGCGAGCAGGTCGAACTCGGTGGCGGTGAGGCTGACCTCGTCGTCCTCGACGGTGACCCGGTGCGCGTCCAGGTCCAATCGGACCGCGCCGCACTCGACGGTCGCCTGCGCATCGGGCCGGCCGCGGGTGCGTCGCAGCACGCTACCCACCCGGGCGACCAGTTCGCGGGGCGAGAACGGTTTGGTGACGTAGTCGTCGGCGCCCAGTTCGAGTCCGACGATCCGGTCCACCTCGTCGTCACGAGCGGTGACGAACAGGACCGGCGTCCAGTCGTCGGCGGCGCGCAGTCGTCGGCACACCTCGATCCCGTCTGTGCCGGGCAGCCCTACATCGAGGATGACTGCCACCGGATGCATCCGCTGGATCGCGGCCAGCGCCGGCTCGCCGTCGCGTTCCACATGCACGCCGTAGCCGGCACTCGACAGGTACATCCGGATGAGATCGGAGATGGCCGGCTCGTCCTCCACGACGAGAACGAGGCCGCGGCCGGTCGGCTCGGGCGGCGCAGGGCGCGGACTGACGGTCATGGCAGTCGAGACGATACGGGCCGGCGGTGTCTGGTGAGGTGGCAGCGGGTCAGGATTGTGTTCGGGTGGTGGGGTCCTCGCCGCGATCGAGGCTCTTCCACAGGGCGAGGTCCGAACGCTCGGCGTCCGGTTCTGCCGAGTCCGCCTCCGCGGCGGTGGGTGCGTCGTAGCGGCGACCCAGGGCCATCCCGTCGGCACCGCGGATCGCGATCAGCACACCGCCGGCGAGCACGAGGACCCCACCGACCGCGGCAAGTAGCGGCCACACCGCATGCTGGGTCACCTGCAGCGGTGCATTGCCGTCCAGTGCTGCGCCGGTGCGGGCGTCGATCACCAGGCTTCGGGCCTGCTCGACCGAGACGTGCAGCCCAGTGAGCGCGAAGACCGCCAGCCCCGCCCCGGCCACCGCGACCACCCCGCCGACGATCCGGCGGGCCGGGCCGCGGGTGGCCAGCAACGCGACCAGACCGGCCAGCGCGACCACCGCAAGGCCCGGCACTGCAGCCTGCAACGTCCGGCCGGTGAGCCCGACGGACAGATCCGGCAACGGCCTCGGCCGGGTCACTGCCGCGGTGGCCCAGGATCGGCTACTGACCAGCAGCGCGATCCCGCCGCCGACGACGATGGCGAGCAGGCTGACGACGAACGGGCGCCGGGTCCGGTCGGTCACGACGTGGCTCCACCCGGCACGGTGCGCAACGTCTCGGCGGTGGCAATCGCCTGCAGCACGGCCCGCGCCTTGTTACGGGTCTCCTTCTCCTCGAGTTCCGGCTGGCTGTCCGCGACGACGCCGGCCGCCGCCTGCACGTGCGCCACGCCGTCGCGTACCACCGCGGTCCGGATGGCGATCGCCAGATCCAGGTCGCCGGCCGGGTCGAGGTAGCCGACCGCACCGCCGTAGATGCCCCGCCGGACCGGCTCGAACTCGTCGATGAGCTCCATCGCCCGTACCTTCGGCGCCCCGGTCAACGTTCCGGCCGGGAAGGTCGCCCGCAGCACGTCGAAGGCATCCTTGTCGGCGGCCACCTCACAGGTCACCGTCGAAACGATGTGCCAGACGTGGCTGTACCGCTCGACCGCGGCGAACTCGGTGACGTCGACCGATCCCGGCCGGGCCACCCGGCCCAGGTCGTTGCGGGCCAGGTCGACGAGCATCACGTGCTCGGCGCGCTCCTTCGGGTCGTTCACCAGCTCATGGGCCAGCGCCGCGTCCTGCTCGGGCGTCTCGCCGCGCTTGCGGGTGCCGGCGATCGGGTGCAATACCGCCGTGGACCCGGCGACGGTGACCAGCGCCTCCGGGCTGCAACCGACGATGTCCACGCCGCTCCCGCCGTCCGCGCTGCCCGGCATCCGCAGGAAGTACATGTACGGCGACGGGTTGAGCGTGCGCAGCACCCGGTAGATGTCGAACGGGTCGGCGCTGGTCTCGGTGGAGAACCGCTGACCAACCTGGATCTGGAACACCTCACCCGCCCGCACGGCCTCCAGTGCGCGCTCCACCGCGGCGAGGTACGCCGGCCGGTCAGTGCGTGAGGGCGCGTCCTTCGGAGGGACTGCGGCCACGGTGGACACCGTCGCGGGCGCGTCTGCGGCCAGCGCCTGCTGCATCTCATCGAGCCGGCGGATGGCATCCGCATGGGCATCGGCGATCTGCTCAGGGGTCTGCTCGGGCCACACCAGTGCGTTGGCGATCAGCGTCACCGTGCACTCGTGGTGGTCGACGGCCGCGACGTCGGTGACCAGCAGCATCGCCAGCTCCGGCAAGCCCAACTCGTCGACGGCATTGTCGGGCAGCGTCTCGATCCAGCGGGCCACGTCGTAGCCGAGGTAGCCGACGAACCCCCCGGTCAATGACGGCAGGCCGGCGACCCGCGGGCTCTTCAGCAGGCGCCACGCCGCCCCCAGCGCGGCCAGCGGGTCCGCCGACGGGTCGATGTCCAGGCCCGGCGGCGGTGTCCCGATCCATCGGGCCCGGGCACCGTCCGCGGTGAGCGTGGCGATCGCGTTCACCCCGACGAACGACCAGCGCGAGAAGGACCGGCCGGGCTCGGCCGACTCCAGCAGGAACGTGCCGGGCCGCCCGGCGGCGAGCTTGCGGTAGACGCCGACCGGGGTCTCGGCGTCGGCGAACAGCACCCGAGACAGCGGCACCAGACGGTGATCGGCCGCCAGCACCGCCAGTTCCTCGACCGTGATGCTCATGTGCGACTCTCGGCGTCCGGCGAGATCGGGTCTAGCTGCACCGCGGCCAGCACCGACTCAGGGGTCTGGAAGCAGCTGCGTGCGCCCGTGTGGCAGGCCGGCCCGACCTGTTCTACCCGGACCAGGACGGCGTCGGAATCGCAGTCCAACGCCACCGACCGGACGTACTGCACATGCCCCGACGTCTCGCCCTTCACCCAGTACTGCTGCCGCGAGCGCGACCAATAGGTGGCTCGGCCGGTCGTCAAGGTGCGGTGCAGCGCCTCGTCATCCATCCAGCCCACCATGAGCACCTCGCCGGTGTCGTGCTGCTGAACCACGGCGGCCAGCAGCCCGTCGCGATCACGCTTGAGGCGGGCGCTGATGGCCGGGTCGAGCTCGGCGGGGCGGGGCGTGCTCATGACTTGATTCTGCCCGAGCCGGTCAGACGTGCTCGTCGGCAGCCGGCGATTGTGCAACATCGACCACCACACGGGTGGTCAGCGTTGCACGATCCGGCGATTACCCTCCCGCACAACAGAATCTCCGTGGCAGGAGTTGTAACGGTGTGAGCGCCCCCGACTTCGACCGATTCGCCCGCGGCGAGCTGCCGCGGCTGGTGAACTACGCGATCATGCTCACCGGGGATCGGGAGCTTGCCCAGGACTTGGTCCAGGACGTCATGGTGGACGCCCATCGGCACTGGTCGCGCATCGCCAATCTGGAGCGGCCCGAGGGCTATGCGACCCGGATAGTCACAAACGCCTTCTTCTCCTGGCGGCGCAAGTGGTCGGTCCCGCACATCTTTTCTGCCGGTGAGTTGCCTGATGTCGCCTATTCCGATGATCTGACAACCGCGGCCGACCTACGCGACGACCTCTGGCGGCGGCTCTCGACGCTGCCGCCCCGGCAGCGCGCGGTACTGGTTCTCAGATACTACGAATTTCTGCCCGATGCCGAGATCGCTGACGTTCTCGGCTGCTCGTCGAGCACGGTCCGCGGATATGCGCATCGCGCACTCGCGGCGTTGCGACTCGACCTGACCTCGGAAGTAGTCATCGACGTGTCAGAGGAGGCCCGATGAACGCCGGCCGGCTGCTCGCCAACACGTTCGCCGAGCATGAGGATCCGACTGTTGACACCGACGCGATGCTCGCCGCTGTCCATGCCCGCTCGGTCGAACCGCGAAGCCGATCACGCTGGCCATCCGTCGCGCTCGCCTCGGCGGCGACCGTTGTCGGGATCGCGATCGGAGCGAACCTGATGGGCGGGGCAGGCCCTGCACCGTCAGCGCGCACCTCCGTCGACGGAACGGGAACCAGCGAACCGTCGCGCGGCGAGACCAGCGGGCACACCTCCCTTCCTGAACCGCAGTTCGAGCTCGGCTATCTCCCGCCCCGCACGGACATCGTGCAGACCACAGTCGACAAGTCCGGAGGGACCGAGTACTGCCTTTCCGATTCGTCTGAACCCTGCGCAGCGCGGGTCTCATCCATCGGCAATCCGGTCCCCGGCACCGAACACCTGACGATGATCGCCGGTCGGCCCGTCCAAGGTCACCGGACCATGATCGTCGTCGGCTCGGCAGCTTCGATCCTGGTGATCGTCGGCGCCATCGACGGGCACACGATCTGGGTGGTCGGCTCACCTGGGCGGGTGCCGCTGCCCGAGGTCTACCGCATCGCGGACGGCGTCCGTCGCTACAGCGGTTGAGATAACTGCCGGCCGCCGTCCGGCGGCGCATCCGCACCACTGATCGATTGCACCAAGCGTCGCTGTCGGCCGCCCTGACGGTGCCGCCTGACTGACCAGTGCTCACCTACGCCCCCGAGGTCTCAAGACCGACCCGCTGGGCTATGCGCTGCTGCGCCGCTGCTCACCCACTGGGCAGGGGACGGAGGACTGTGGCCGACCCTTCTCGCCGGACCACCCGCCGAGCCGCGGTGTGCTGTCTCGCCGTCGCCCTGCTCGCTGCCTGGACGGTTGCCGCGCTGCGCATCCGGAGTCAACACGACGACATCGACCTGCGGATTTATCGGGGTGCCTTGGTGTGGTGGTCTGACGGACACCGCTGTACAGCTACTCGATCTCCACGACTCGCAGGCTCGGCTTCAGCTATCCGCCATTCGCGGCGCTCGCGTTGTACCTGCTGACATGGGTACCCCTGTCGATGGTGACGGCGGGCTGGTCGGTCGGGGTCATCGGTGCGTTATTCGTGTCGATGTGGTGGACGCTGCCCGATCGAATGCGCCACCTTCCGGCCAGACGACTCGGTCCGCTGTGCGCTGGGATCACCGCCGTGGCATTGTTCTTCGGCCCGGTCCGTGACACTTTCTCGTTCGGCCAAGTGGGCCTGTTCCTCGCTCTCCCGGTCCTTGCTGACGTGCGGGCGCTTCGCCGCGGATCGCGCTGGGCGGGGGTAGGCATCGGAATTGCCGCGGCGCTCAAGCTCACTCCCGCAATCTTCGTCCTGTACCTCGTGGTGACCGGCCGGACCCGGCCGGCAATCACGGCGCTCGCCGCCGCTGGCTTCAGCACCCTGATTGCGGCGGCAGTGTCCCCGTCGGTATCCGCAAGCTATTGGCTGAACATCGTCTGGCAGACAGATCGGATCGGATCGATCGGCTCCTCGAGCAACCAGTCGCTGTTCGGTCTGGTGACTCGGCTGGCCAACGACGACGCGTACGGCGGGCATGCTCCGCTCGCCGCCTACGTGGGGCCATGCGCGGTCGTGACGATCGTCGGTCTGCGGCGCGCACGCTGCGCCTTCATCGCGGGCGACGACTCGGCCGGCGTAGTGCTGACGGGTCTGCTCGCCGGTCTCATCTCGCCGATTTCGTGGGTACATCACCTCTACTGGATCGTCCCTGCGTGCGTGATCCTCGTCGATGTGAGCCTTGTCCGTGGACGGGCACTGCCCGCCCTGCTCGCCGGCTGCATCTACCTGGTTGGCGTCTCGCACGTCATTGAGGCGAACTTCCGCCCCGCCGGCCAGCACCACACTCACAGTTTGCTCGGAGTGCTGGGCGAAAACGCCTACGTCGTGATCAGTCTCGTCCTGCTAATGAGCACGCCCTCTCGCCCTGCTATGTGGCGGGGAGGCGGAGGGTGACGGTGGTGCCGGCCTCGGGTGAGCTCTCGAAGACCGCGTCGCCTCCGTGCGCGTGCACGATCTGCGCAACGATCGCCAGCCCGAGCCCGGAGCCACCGCGGGCCCGCGTGCGTGCCTTGTCCGCGCGCCAGAACCGCTCGAAGACGTGCGGCAATTCCTCAGCGGGCAGGCCAGGCCCGGCATCGGCGATCCGGACGAAGACCCACTGATCATCGCGACGCGCATCGACGCGGATCGGGCCGTCCGGGTTCGTGTGCACGGCAGCGTTGATGACGAGATTGCGGATCACCCGGACCAGCTGATCGGGATCGCCCACCACACCCGGCGCGCCGACCGTCTCGACGGTGATCGCCCGGTCCGGGTACGCCGCGCGGACTCCCTCCACGGCGTCCTCGACCAGCTCTCCGACATCGATCAAGGACTGCTGGACGGGCTGCTCGGTACCGTCCGCGTCATCGCCACGGGCGAGCAGCAGCAAGTCCTCAACCAGCCGCGACATCCGGGTGCCCTCGGTCTCGATGCGCCCGATCGTGTCGTCGATGTCCGGGGAGCCACGCAGCCGGGCCAACTCGGCGTAACCGCGGATAGACGTGAGCGGCGTGCGCAGCTCATGGCTGGCATCGGCGAGGAACTGGCGCATCCGGTTCTCTGATTCACGCCGCGCGGCGAACTGCCCCTGCACCTCGTCGAGCATCGTGTTGAACGACTGGGCGAGCTGACCGACCTCAGTGGTGGACTCGGTGCTGAGGACCCGGCGCTGCAACCCGGCGCCATCCGGAGAGAGTTCGGCGGTGACCTCCTGAGCCGTGCGGGTCACCCGCCGCAGCGGCTTGAGGCTCCAGCTCAGCCCGGCTGCGGTCACCCCGAAGGCGAGCACCACCGCGGCGCCGCCGATGGCCAGTTCGAGCAGCAGCACCCGGTGCATAGTCACGCCGACCTCATGCTCGGACAGCGCGACGACCACGGTCACCGGCTCCACTCGCACGGTGCCGACGCGAAGTGTCTTGTTGGGCAGGGAGACCAGTCGCACCCGTTCACCGCCGGTCGTGGTCATCGACCGCGGACCGGTCTCCTTCGCCACTACCGACTGGCGCTGCGAGGCGTCGAGCTCGAGGTTCTCCAGATTGCGCGCTCCGGATGGAAGCTGGAGCGCGGCCCCGGACCGATCGAGAACGACCACATAGACGTGCTGCGGCGGCGTCAGCGGCGGCGCCTGCTGTGGTGAGTCTTCGGCGTTGAGCAGGCCGGTCACCTGCGCGTCGGTCGCGGTGCTCAGCAACTGCTGGTCGAGGCGTTCGTGCAGGAACCGCCCGAGCAGGACAGTGGTCAACGCGCCCGTTGTCGTGACCACCACGACGACGACAAGGACGACGCCCAGCACCAGGCGTGCGGTGAGCGTGCGCGGCAGCCAGGTCGGGCGCCGCGACGATGCAACAGTGCTGCGCGCCTCGGTCACCTACTGCGTCACCTCCGGGGCGCCTTGAGGACGTATCCAGCTCCGCGGATGGTGTGGATCAGCTTCGGCTCGATGTTGTCGACCTTCTTCCGCAGGTAGCCGATGTAGAGCTCGACGATGTTGGACTGGCCCTTGAAGTCGTAGCGCCACACCCGGTCCAAGATCTGGCCCTTGCTCAGCACCACTCGCTCGTTGCGCATCAGGTAGCGCAGCAACTCGAACTCGGTAGTCGTCAGCTTGACCTCGACGCCGTTGCGGGCCACCTCGTGGCTGTTCTCGTCCAGCTCGAGATCGGCGACGTGCAGCAACCCCTCGCGGTTCGGGTCAAGGTTGGTGCGGCGCAGCACGGCATGTACCCGGGCCAACAGTTCCTCGACGCTGAACGGCTTGACCACATAGTCGTCGGCACCGCCGCGCAGCCCACGGACCCGGTCGGCGGCCGTGTCGCGCGCAGTCAGGAAGATCACCGGGACGTCGCAGCCGGCCTTGCGCAGCTGCGCGAGCAGCCCGAATCCGTCGAGGCCGGGCATCATCACGTCCAGCACCAGCAGATCCGGCTCGTACTCGGCCACCGCAGCGACAGCGCTGTGGCCGTTGTCGGCGGTCACCGTCTCGAACCCGTCGAAGCGCAGCGCAGAGGAGACCAGATGGGCGACGTTCTCCTCGTCGTCGACGACCAGCACACGTCGCTTCGTCTCCGTGGCCACAGTCATTCGCGTGCTCCTCACCGTTGTCCCCGAGCTGCCCGAGCCGGATAACCCGGGGCCACGGTCCCTGCGACAGCTGGGTCTCAGGTGGGCACAACCTAGGTAGAACCTGTGAATCTTGTGTACACACCTACCGGGCGCATAGCCACCGCGGAGCCGGCGCGGCTCAGCTCGGCTGGTCCGCCGAGTCGGCGTCGTAGCTGTCCTCCCAGCCGACCTCACCGAACACCGGCTCGCCTTTGCCGTCCTCGGTGGTGGTGCCAGCCGGTCCGGCCAGCTCGTCCGCATCCGCCTCCTTGCTCTCCAGCACCCCCGTCCAGCGCAGCGACGGCGGCAGTGCGCCGAGCACCAAGGCGACGACGGAGCCGCCCAACAGCAGCGCCGGCAACTGTGGGTCGCCGGATGTTCGGTCCAGCAGCAGCCAGCCGGAGGCCACCAGCACCGCGAGTTGCGTGATGACGAACAGCCATGGCGCTCGGCCACCGACGAACCGGGTGAGTCCAACGATCGTCAGCACCAGGAAGGCCGCAATACCCAGCCCAGCGAGCGCCTCGAGGCCGTGCGAGTCGAACACATCCGGCGTGTCGGTCTTGACGAACAGCCCACGCAACACGAACAGACCCGCGTAGACGGCGAGGAAAGGCGTCGACACGGTCCCGGTCGCCACCGCACCGAGCACGATCGGCGGTGCGCCGTGGGACGACGGCGCCGAGCGGTCGTCAGCCATGGGGAGTCACGTCCTTGATCGAAGAGCCGGAACCCGCACATTGTCACCCATTCGGCGCCTGATGTCGGGTCAACGCCGGGCACTCAGCCGGGTGCGGCACTGTAGAGGGATGACCGAACCCTCCGACCGGCGGCCGGCCCGACACCCGTGGGAGGCGCTCGCTCCACAGGTCGCCGCGCTCGCGTTCTTCTGCGAGCTGGCCATGTTGGTGACAGTGGTGTTGGCCGGCTGGCGGCTGGCGCCGTCAGCGCTTGCCGGCGTTGCGCTGGCAATGGTCCTCGTCGTGGTGGTCGTCGCGATCTGGGGGACGTGGCTCGCGCCGCGGTCCCGGCAGCGACTGCCGAAGTCGCGCCGGTTGGTAGCACAGTGCGGGATCTTCGTGGTGACCGCCGTGCTGGCGGTGGCGTCGGGCCTGGTGGTCTGGGGCATCGTGTTCCTGCTCGTGTCGGTCGCGGCGTTCCTGCTGCACGCGCGCTGGGAGGAACGTCGGCCGTCGGTCAGCGAACAGTGATTCCGGCAGCGCGCAGTGCGTCCTTGATGTCGGCAACGGTCAGCTGACCGAAGTGCAGCACGCTGGCGGCCAGCACCGCGTCGGCGCCGGCCGCCACGGCGGGCGGGAAGTGTTCGACGGCCCCGGCTCCCCCACTGGCGATGAGCGGCACGTTGATGACCGCCCGCACCGCGCGGATCAGCGGCAGGTCGAAGCCTTGCCGGGTGCCGTCGGCGTCCATCGAGTTGAGCAGGATCTCCCCGGCGCCGAGTTCGGTGGCGCGCCGTGCCCACTCGATCGCGTCGATGCCGGTGCCCCGTCGGCCACCATGGGTGGTCACTTCAAATCCGCTGGGCGTCGGGGTGGCGCCGGTCGGCACCCGGCGCGCGTCCAGGGAGAGCACCAGCACCTGGTTGCCGAACCGCTCGGCGATCTCCCCGATCAGCGCCGGCCGGGCGATCGCCGCGGTGTTCACCCCGACCTTGTCCGCGCCGGCCCGCAGCAACAGATCGACGTCCTCGACCCGGCGCACCCCGCCGCCCACGGTGAGCGGAATGAACACCCGGTCGGCGGTACGGCGAACCACGTCGTAGGTGGTCTCCCGTTGACCCGAGGAGGCAGTGATGTCCAGGAACGTCAGCTCATCCGCGCCGGTCGCGTCGTACCGGGCGGCCAGCTCGACCGGGTCGCCCGCATCGCGCAGGTTCTCGAAGTTGACGCCCTTGACGACCCGGCCGGCGTCCACGTCCAGGCACGGGATCACCCGAATGGAGACGGTCACCCGGCCAGTCTCCCAGTACGGTTTTGGCCGCCCAGCCCGCTATTCGACGACCGGCGGCCAAAAGCGGTCAGGATCGGGCGGCGGCGAGCGCGTCGGGGAGGGTGAACGCCCCGGAGTAGAGCGCCTTGCCGACGATCGCCCCTTCGATGCCGGCGCCGGTGAGTTCGGCGATCGCCCGGATGTCGTCGAGCGAGGAGACGCCGCCGCTGGCCACCACCGCGGCTTCGGTGCGGGCGCACACGTCGCGCAGCAACTGCAGGTTCGGGCCGGTCAGCGTGCCGTCCCGGTGTACGTCGGTGACGACGTAGCGCGCGCAGCCATCGGCGTCGAGACGGGCCAGCGTCTCCCAGAGGTCGCCGCCCTCCTCCGTCCACCCTCGCGCGGCCAGCGTGGTGCCGCGCACGTCCAGGCCGACTGCGATCGCCGGACCGAACCGCTCGATCGCCGAGCGCACCCAGTCCGGCGACTCGAGCGCGGCGGTACCGAGGTTGACCCGGGTCGCCCCGGTGGCCAGCGCAGTCGTCAGGGAGGCATCGTCGCGAATGCCACCGGAGATCTCGACATGGATGTCCAGCGCGGAGACGACCTCGGCGAGCACCTCTCGGTTGCTGCCACGGCCGAACGCCGCGTCGAGGTCGACGAGGTGGATCCACTCGGCGCCGGCCCGCTGGAACGACAGCGCGGCTTCCTTCGGGTCGCCGTAGGTCGTCTCCGACCCGGCCTCACCGCGTACCAGCCGAACCGCGGCGCCGTCGGCCACATCCACCGCCGGCAACAGGATCAGATCGGTCATAGCGCGCCCACCCAGTTCTTCAGCAGGGCCGCCCCTGCATCGCCGGACTTCTCCGGATGGAACTGGGTGCCACTCACCGAGCCGGCCTCGACCGCGGCCAAGAACCGGTGGCCGTGCTCGCTGGTGGCCACCTGGATGCCGGCGACGGCGATCGGCTGCGCGGCAACCGCGTAGCTGTGCACGAAGTAGAACCGGGTGCCCTGCTCGACGCCACGGAACAGTATCGACCCGCTCGGCGAGGTGACGGTGTTCCAGCCCATGTGCGGCAGCACCGGCGCGTCCAGCGATTCGACCTCGCCGGCCAGCAGCCCCAGCCCCTCCGTGCGGGTGCCGTGCTCGACGCCGTCGGCGAACAGCACCTGCATGCCGACGCAGATCCCCAGCACCGGCGCTCCCGCCTTCGCCCGTGCGGCGATGAGAGCCGGCGCGCCGACCGAGACGAGCCCGGTCATACATGCAGCGAACGCACCCACACCGGGGACGACCAGCCCGTCGGCCCGGGTAGCCAGGTCGTGATCGGCGGTCACGGCCACCGTCGCTCCGGCCCGCTCCAGCGCGCGCTGCGCGGACCTGACGTTGCCGAAGCCGTAGTCGAGGACCACGACACTGGGTCGGTTCATAGTCTCGCCGGTTGCCTTTCGCCGATCCTGCGCCTGGGGCTACAGCACGCCCTTGGTGCTGGGCACGCCGACAACCCGGGGGTCCAACTCGGCCGCACTGCGCAATGCCCGCGCGACCGCCTTGTACTGGGCCTCGACGATGTGATGCCAGTCGCGGCCGCTGTGCACGATCACGTGCAGCCCGACGCCCGCGTGGTGGGCGAAGGACTCGAAGACGTGTCGGGTGAGAGTGGTGGCGTACTGCGTGCCGATCATCGGCGGCGCGCCATCCGGTTCGCGGTGTACCAGGTACGGCCGGCCGGAAAGGTCTACCGCAGCCTGCACCAGTGCCTCGTCCATGGGGATCAGCGCATCGCCGAAGCGGCGCAGCCCAGCCTTGTCCCCGATCGCCTCCCCAAAAGCCTGGCCGAGTGCGATCGCGGCATCCTCGACGGAGTGGTGCGCGTCGATGTGCAGGTCGCCCTCGACGGCGAGCGTCAGGTTGAACAGGCCGTGCTTGCCGAACGAGGTGATCATGTGGTCGAAGAAGCCGACACCGGTGGCGACGTCGGTGTGTCCGGCGCCGTCCAGATCGATCTCGACGAGCACCTTGGTCTCGGCGGTCTCGCGCTCCACCCGCCCGGTCCTGCTCACGTGGGCGTCTCCTCTTTTCGTTCGCGGCTTGGTAGTCACTGTGCGCCAGTCTGTCCTATCGCGGCGTCACTGAGAACTCCGGCCAGCGCGTCGAGGAACACCGAGGTCTCCTCTTCGGTGCCCGCGGTGACCCGCAACCAGCCCGGCAGGTCCACGTCGCGGACCAGTACGCCACGCTCCAGCAGCGCCCGCCAGACAGCCGGCGCGTCCGGCAGCCCGCCGAACAGGACGAAGTTTGCGTCGCTCGGTGAAACGAGAAGACCCAGTGCGGAGAGCTGCCCGACGATGCGATCGCGTTGCGCCTTGATCTCCTCGACGGTCGAGAGCAATCGGTCCGCATGACCGAGCGCGGCGCGCGCCGCAGCCTGGGTGAGCGCGGACAGGTGATACGGCAGCCGGACGAGTTGGACCGCCTCGACGACCGCAGCCGCGGCCGCCAGATAGCCGACCCGCAATCCGGCCATCCCGAACGCCTTGCTCATCGTTCGGGTGACCACCAGCCGCGGCGCGCCGGGCAGCAGGCTCAGCCCGCTGACGGTGCCGGACCGGGCGAACTCGGCGTAGGCCTCGTCCAGGATGACGATGCCTGGCGCGGCGGCCACCGCGGCGGAAACGACCTCCAGCGGCAGCGCCGTTCCGGTCGGGTTGTTCGGCGAGCACAGCATCACCACGTCCGGGCGGTGCCGCTGGATCTCGGCGACGGCGTGCTCGGCGGAGAGCGTGAAGTCACCGGCACGGCGCCCGTCGACGAAGCTCGCCCCGATGCCGCGGGCGATGAGCTGATGCATCGAGTACGACGGGGTGAAGCCGAGCACCGTGCGGCCCGGCCCCGCGAAGGCCTGCATGAGTTGCTGCAGCACCTCGTTCGACCCGTTCGCCGCCCACACCTCATCCGGTCGCAGACCGTGGCCGAGGTATCCGGCGAGGTCGGTACGCAGCGCCACAGCGTCCCGGTCCGGGTAGCGGTTCAACGTCGCCGCGGCCTGCAGAGCGGCGGCGCCGATGTCGGCGATCAACTCGGCCGGCAGACGATGGGAGTTCTCGTTGGTGTTCAGCGCCACCGGCACGTCCAGTTGCGGCGCACCGTAAGCGTGCTCGCCGCGCAGGTCAGCGCGCAACGGCAGCTGATCCAGGTCGATCCGCGCCGCGCCGCCCGGCTCAGCCATTGGTGAAGCGGATCGTCACCGCGGCACCGTGCGACGGAAGATCTTCGGCTTCGGCGAGCGCGACGACGTGCGGAGCCGCCTCGGCCAGCGCCGCCGCGGTGTACTCGACGAGGTGCACGCCCTTGAGGAAGCTCTGCACCGACAGACCCGAGCTGTGCCGCGCGGTGCCGCCGGTGGGCAGCACGTGGTTCGAGCCGGCGCAGTAGTCGCCGAGGGAGACCGGAGCATGCGCACCGACGAAGATACAGCCGGCGTTAGTGACCTGCTCGGCCACTGCCCTGGCATCGGCAGTGATCACCTCGAGATGCTCGGCGGCATAGGCATCTACTACTTGGAGACCCTGGGGGATGTCGCGCACCATGAGCGTCGCGGATTGCGCGCCGGTGAGCGCGGCGGTGATGCGCTCGGAGTGCTTGGCCGCCGGCACCTGCCGGGCCAGCTCGACATCGACTGCATCGGCCAACTCGACCGAGTCGGTCACCAGCACACTGGCCGCATTCGGGTCGTGCTCGGCCTGGCTGATCAGGTCGGCGGCGACGTGCGCCGAATCTGCCGTCTGATCGGCGAGCACCGCGATCTCGGTCGTCCCGGCCTCGGCATCGATGCCGACCACCGAGCGCAGCAGCCGTTTCGCGGCGACGACGTAGATGTTGCCCGGACCGGTGATCAGCTGGACCGGATCGATACCCAGCGATTCGTCGCCGTAGGCGAGCAGCGCCAACGCCTGTGCCCCGCCGACGGCGTAGACCTCGGTGATCCCGAGCAGAGCGCAGGCGGCCAGGATCGTCGGGTGCACCCGACCGCCGAACTCGCGCTGCGGGGGTGACGCAACCGCCAGCGACGCCACGCCGGCGACCTGGGCCGGCACGACGTTCATGACGACGCTGGAGGGCAACGGCAGCAACCCACCAGGTACGTACAGCCCGACCCGGGCGACCGGAACCCACTTCTCGGTGACGCTCCCTCCCGGGACGATCTCGGCGGTGACGACCTCCCGGCGCTGTGCTTCGTGCCCGATCCGGGCGCGCCGGATGGACTCCTCCAGCGCGCCGCGCACCTGCGGATCCAGTGCGGCCAGCGCTGCGGCCAGTTCCTCTGGGGACGTCCGCGGGTCGGCCACGTCCACCCCGTCGAAGCGCTGTGACGCCTCCCGGGCCGCGGCGTAGCCATGCGCACGTACCGCATCGACGACCGGCCGGATCGCCTCGCTCGCCGCAGCTACGTCGAAGCGCGGCCGGGGCAGGACTGCAGTGACGTCCCGGGCGGTCGACTCGGTCAGGTCGATTCGGCGCAGCACGCTGTCAGTCTAGAAGGGCGGGAGTCTCGGCCCCACGAGCGCACCGAACGCGGAGGGCCTACCGTCATGGGGTGGCCGACACCGTGCCGATATTTCCGCTGCAGTTCGTCTTGCTTCCGGGCATGCCGCTGCCGCTGCACATCTTCGAACCGCGCTACCGCCAGTTGGTCGCCGACGTCACGGCCGTCGGCCAGTCGCCGTGTTTCGGCGTAGTCGCGCTGCGCCGCGGTGGGGAGACCGACCACGACGTCGACCTCGCCGAGGTGGGCACGGTGGCCGAGATCGTCGAGCGCGAGCCCTACCCCGACGGTCGGGTGGATCTGCTCACCGTCGGAACGCGGCGGTTCCGGGTGGTGTCCGTGCAGCACGGTGTGGCGCCGTATATGTGCGCCGAGATCGAGTGGCTCCCGGAAGAGTTCGGCAGCATCGACGCATCGCTGCTCGGCGCGGTACGCCGCGAATGCCGACAGTACCTGAGCTTGCTGGCCAGTCTGGGCGTCCACACCGAGGACGACCTCTCGCACGACCCGTTGAAGCTCTCCTACGAGGTAGCCGCGCACTTGCAGCTGCCGATGGCCGAGCGGGTCCGGCTCCTCTCGGCCGACACCGTCGCCGACCGGCTGCGCGAGGAGTGCGATCTACTGCGGCGGGAGCTCGCGCTGCTGACCGCCACCCACGCCGTACCCGTCTCGCCGCAGTCCTTCCGGTCCGTGTTCGGCGACAGCTGACGGTTCGCCGGCCGGTCCGCTCGGCGTGACCACGGGCACCCCGAGGTCATCGCGGGCGGTGAACAACGCTGCGGCTAGGTAGGTCGCCAACGCCAGCACCGCCTCCACCACCAACAGACCGTGCGCGTGCACCGCCACCGGCAGCCGGTCGACGAAGTTGGTGTTCTTCTGCACGGTGTGGTTGCCGCCGGCGATCAGATGACCGACCCGCGCAGCGATCAGGCTGCCCAACAGCCCACCGACAGCGATCGCGACGGCCATGGTCGCGCCGCGGGCCCGGCGCATCCGCCAGACCACCGGGCCAGCGATCAGCCCGATGATGCCGGTGATGATCGCGAAGTGCGCATCGGCACCGATCCAGCCCTCGGTCTCGTCCGGGATGATGATGTTCGAGCCGATGTCGTAGCCGTGGGTCTTGACCGTCCAGAACTTCCACACCACACCGGCCAGCACTCCGATCACAGCCAACGCCACGACCACGGCCGCACCGTCGCGCAGTTCGGCCGGGCTGGTCAACTGCGTCGGCGGGGGCGGCGGCGGAGCCCAGGGCAATGGCGCACCGGCGACCGGGTAGGCCTGGGCCGGATACCCCTGCGGCTGATAGCCCCGCTGCTGATAGCCCCGCTGCTGATAGTCCTGCGGCTGATAGCCGGGCTGCTGCACAGGGCCGGGGGGCCAGGCGCCCGGCGGACCGGGCGGCGGCGTCGGCCCACCCGATTGGGGTTCGGCGGCTGGTGCGGACGGCGGGCCGCCAGCAGCGGAGTGCCGACCACCGGTCTCGTCATGCTCACGGTCCGGTCCGGTCGGGTCATCAGCCGGCCGCTCGGGCTGCCAGGGGTCGGTCACCGGCGGCTACCTCGCGTCGACCCGGCGCACGATGTCGATGCCCCGACGGTCCCCATCTGCACTGTCACGGGGCCCAGTCTTGCAAACGCTCCTGTACCTCGCTGTCCGCGGGCAGCGCCAGACGGCCGTCGACGACTACCGCCGCGACAGTTCGCCAGTGCCCGGGCTCGCGCACCGGGTCGCCGGGCAGCAGCACCAGCGCCGCCGGCTCCCCCACTCGCAGCAGCCCGGTCCGGCCCCGGATCCCCGGCGAACGCGCAGCCTGCACGGTCGCAGCACGCAATGCACCGAGCCGGCCCAACCCGGTGTCGGCCAACCGGTCCAGCTCCCGCGGATCGACGCCGGGCCGAGTGCCGGTGTTGCCGAAGTCGGTGCCGTAGCGCAGCGGCACCCCGGCCGCGACGAGGTCGGCGGCATTCGCGGCGGCGGCGGCACCCTGCCCGCCGGAGAAGAACGTCTGCAGCGTCGACACCACTCCTATCGACGCGTCCGCGATCCGCTCCACCAGCTCCGGCGAGAGCCGCTCGGTCGGTGTATGTGCCAGTTCATCGACGCCGACGTCGACCGCGCGGGCCACCATGTCGGCGCGCAGGGCGTGCGCGGTGACGGCCAGTCCGGCGGAGTGCGCGGCCTGCACGACCGCGCGAGCCGTGGCCGGGTCGGGCACCGGCCACTCGCCGTCTCCGGGCTCGAGGGCCAGCTTGATCAGATCGCAACCCTGGGTCGCCAGCTGATTCACGACGGTGCGGGCGCGGCCCGGGTCCGTGACGAACGCGGCGAATCCGTCGGCGCCCCAGGACGTCGCCGGATAACCTCCCGGCGCAGTGACGATCTGGCCGGCCACTGCGACGAACGGCCGGCCGGTCGGCGGCAGGGCGTGACCGGTCCGGACCGACCGGGCAACCGACGGAGGTGCACCGAGGTCGCGGACGGCAACCAGCCCGGTGGACAGCGAAGGCAGCGGATCGGCGAATGCCAGGTGCACGTGCGCATCGATCAGGCCCGGCCCGATCCAGTATCCGGCGCCGCCATAGCGGGGCACCCCGGCGGGCAGGTCGGCGGCAGCATCCGGACCGACGCGCTGGATCCGCCCCGCGCCGTCGAGCACGACCGTCCCCTCGAACGGTGCGGCATCACCGCCGGTCCAGACGGTTCCGGTGAACGCCAGCCCCAGGCCGAGCCCACCGGTGCGATCGAGTCGACTGACGAAGCCACGCAGCCTGCCGACCAACCCACTGAACAACTCGCGTGACGTGGGCATGAGCTCATAGTGCCCAGCCACGGCGCTGCGGCCAAGCCGCCGTCAGCGCAGCTCGGCTGGCCGGCGGCCACGCAGGTCGTTGACGACCGCCAGCGCCTCGCAACCGGCCAGCTCGGCGGCCTGGATCGACCGCTCCCGGACCGCGCCGGATTCGAGGGCGTATCGCCGACCGATGCCGGGCAGACCGCCGTCGCTGAGCGGCGGCACCCACCAGCAGCCGTCCAGCCGGAACAGCAGGTTGCCCACGGTGGTCTCGATCGCCCGGCCGTGTTCGTTGACCAGCACAACGTCGTCGACGTCCGGATGGCGGGCCAGGGCCGCTGCGTAGTGGGACCGGGCGGTCGTCTTGTGGCAGCAGAACAGGTCGTCGGAGCGAGTCACCGCGGTGTCGGTGGCGAGCCGGACCACCTCGGGCCCAGGCTCCGGCGGTCGGTCCTCGACGGTGAGCGTGCCGTCGCGAGCCAGTAACAGCCGCAGCCGGCGAGCGACCTCAGTCCGGCCGAGTGCGGCGACCGCCTGCTCCGCCCCGAGCCGATCGAATGGGATGGCGAACCAGTCCGCCGACTCGGCGAGCCGGTCGAGGTGCGCGCCGAGGTGCACCGCGCCGGTCGCGTCGCGGCGCAACGTCTCCAACAGCTCGAAAGCCGGCCATGCGGTGCTCAGTACCTCCGCCTTGGCAGCCACCTCGGCGTCTTCCTGCGCCGGATCCGACGACCAGGTGATCCCGGCGCCCACCCCGTAGGTCAGTCGGCCGTCGTGGTCGCACACGGCAGTGCGGATCGGCACGGAGAAGACGGCACGCGGGCCGCGGCCAGGTGGGGCCAGGCAGCCGATGGCACCGCAATAGACACCACGCGGTTCCCGTTCCAACTCGTCGATGACGGCAGTGGCCGCGATCTTCGGCGCGCCGGTCACCGACCCGCACGGGAACAGTGCCCGGAACACGTCCACCAATGTCGTCGGGTCGGGCACCTCGGCACGCAGCGTCGAGGTCAGCTGCCACACAGTCTCGTAGCGTTCCAGCCGGAAGAGTTCGTCGACCCGTACCGAGCGCGCGCCGAGGCGGGCCAGGTCGTTGCGCAGCAGGTCCACGATCATCAGGTTCTCCGCCTGCTCCTTGGCCGACGCGCGCAGCTCCCGAGCGGCCGCCCGGTCATCAGCGGGACGCGGGCGGCGCGCGGCGGTGCCCTTCATCGGCCGGCAGGTGACGGTGTCGCCGTCCCAGCGGAAGAAGAGCTCCGGTGAGGCGGAGACGACCGTGCTGGCGCCGAGACTCAGCAGCGCTCCGAACGCGGCCGACTGTGCGGACAGCATCGCCTCGTACAGCTGCTGCGGTGTGCCGCGCAGAGCACCACCGACCCGGTCGGTGACATTCACCTGGTACACCTCGCCGGCCTCGATCCGCCGGCGCACGTCCTCGACCGCAGCGGCGTAGGGAAGCACGTTCGGCCGACGATGCAATTCCAGCGGCAGCGGCCCGGTCGAGGCGATCAGGTCGCTCGCGCGGCGGTCGGAGAAAGCGGCCCACCAGAGGAACGGCATCCCGGCCGGCGGCGACGGCTTCGCGCGCAGCGCGGCGTCGAAGGCCGGCGCACTCTCGTAAGCGACCGCGACGATCACCCACCGGCCCAGTTCGCGCGCCTGGCGATCCGCCTCGGCAAGCTGCCCGACCACGTCGGCCAGCCGCACCGCAGACCCGGTGGCCAGCTGGTCGCGAAACAGCCAATGCCGCGGCGGGTCAGCGGCCAGGTCGTCCAATCGGACCGCGTCCGGCCCGGTCAGTGGTGTGCCCACCACGCCAGACCGAGCGGCAGGTCGGCAACCACCAGGACCGGGTCACCGATAGTGCCGGTCGGCGGTCTCGGGGCCCTCGGTTCAGCGCGGCCCATCCCGCCCGCCGAACACGTCGTTCTCGATGATGAGATGCAAGTGGTCCAGGCGGGCCTCCGGCACCACCCTGGCGACGTCGAACTGCCGCATCTGTTCCAGTGTCTTGGCCCGGCGGCGGCCGATGAGCCGGAACGCAACCAGCGGCAGCCCGAACGTGCTGCCCGGCAAGCCGATGCGCTTCAGCTCGCGGCGCAGGTCGCCGCGGGAGTCGGAGACCAGATCTCGGATCTTCTCCTCTGCGGCGCCGAGCGGCCCGGCCAACCTCCGCAACAGCGCCATGAACAGCGCGCGGAAGGCCAGCACGACCAGCGCGGCGATGAAGAGCAGCACCGCGATCCACTTGATCCAGAACGCGAAGATCAGCACGGAAATCAGCACCAGCGTCAGCGCGATGGCGTACATGCTGAGGTCGATCGCCTGGGCCACGGCCCGAGCCACCAGGTATCGCCCGAGCGCGACCCGGGACAGCCCCGTGCCGCGACGAAACGCGCCGATCTCCGGCTCCTCGGGCGGCAGTCCCGCCCCACCCGACGGTGGCGGGCGATCGAACGGCTCATCGGACGGCGGCAATACGGTCACCGCACCACGGTAGCGAAGCCGCCCGTCCCGTTTCGGTGCAGAGATGGGCAGCTCGCGTCCTTCTCCGCGCCGAAGTGGTCGGCGAGATGGCGTTGACGGAAGATCGCCGTCCACATACTCTGTTTCGAGTAATCGGAAGGGAGTAACTGATGCTCACTCGCCGCAGGGTGAACAACCCGCTCGCCCTTGCCGTCCTCGGCTGCCTGCGGGAGCGACCGATGCACCCCTATGAGATGTCTACGACGCTGCGCCAGCGCAACAAGGAAGGCAGCATCAAGCTGAACTACGGATCGCTCTACTCGGTTGTCGAGTCGCTGCAGAAGCACCAGCTCATCCATGCCCGGGAGACGACCCGCGAGGGACGTAGACCCGAGCGCACGATCTACGAGATCACCCCGGACGGCGAGCACGAGCTCGAGGACTGGCTGTCGGAGCTGCTGGCCACCCCGGTGCGCGACTTCACCTCGCTGGAGGCCGGCTTGTCCTTGTTGCCGTACCTGCCGCCGGACGAGGTGGCGACGCTGCTGGACGTGCGAGCCACCCAATTGCGCATCGAACTGCGCACCATCGCCTCGGAGCACGAGGAGGCCCGACGCATGGGCCTGCCGGACCTGCTGCTGGTGGAGAGCCTGTACCGGCGCGCGATTCTGGACGCAGAGCTCACCTTCGTCACCGATCTCGTCGAGGGCATCCGCTCCGGCAGGTTCGCCGGGGCGAAGATCTGGCGGCGGATGCACGAGTTGTTCGACAGCGGGATGTCGATGGAGCAGGTGATGGCCGATGCAGTCGGCAACCTCGGAGAGGAGGCCGCCGCGCTGCAGCAACCACCAACCGGCGGCTGACGCCGATACGAATCCCCGGCCGGGTGCGCGAACACCCGGCCGGGAACCCAATCCTCGAGTCGATCTCACGATCTCCCCAAGGCGCACTCACCACGATAGGCGAGATCGCAGGGATCGCTCCGCACGTCACGGAGACGTATCCATATGACTACTGCGCTGCCCGCAACGCCGGACGTGGCCCTGGCCGCCCACGATCTGGTCAAGACCTACCCCACCGGCCGTAAGACCGAGCCGGTCCGAGCGCTGGACGGGCTGTCCCTGCAGGTGCCGGTCGGCACCGTGTTCGGATTGCTCGGCCGCAACGGAGCCGGCAAATCGACGACTGTCAAGATCCTCACCACACTGAGCCGGCCGGACGCAGGCACCGCCCAGGTCGCCGGCCTCGACGTAACACGGCAACCGGGCCGGGTGCGCCGGGTGATCGGCCTGGTCTCGCAGAAGGCCAGCAGCGACCCGATCGCCACCGGCCGGGAAAACCTCGTCCTCGCCGCTCGGATCCAGGGCCTGTCCAGCCGCGACGCCACCCGACGCTCGGCCGAACTGCTCGACCGGTTCGACCTGGCCGACTCGGCCGATCGGCAGGTGCGCACCTACTCCGGCGGTATGGCCCGCAAGCTGGACGTGGCGATCGGGCTGGTGCATCGCCCGCGGGTGCTGTTCCTCGACGAGCCGACCGCTGGGCTCGATCCCGAGGCGCGCAGCGAGATGTGGCACGAGATCGCCCGGCTGGCCGATCAGGAGCAGATGACCGTCCTGCTCACAACGCACTATCTTGACGAGGCCGACCGCCTCGCCGACCAACTGGCCATCGTGGACCACGGCAGAGTGATTGCCACTGGCTCCCCCGACGAGCTCAAACGCAGGTTGCGCGGGGACACCGTCACCGTCGAATTCGCCGACGTCCCCATTGCGGAGAAGGCGCGCGCAACGCTCGCCGAGGCCGGTCAGGTCCGCGACCTGACGTTGACCGGGGCGGTCCTCCGGGGCCGCGCCGACCAGGGCGCCACCGCAGTGCCGGCGGTACTGCTCACCCTCGAGCGGGCCGGCATCACCGCCGCGTCGGTCTCGGTCGCACGACCCACCCTTGACGACGTCTACCTCGACCAGGTGGGCCACAGCTTCCAGGAGGACCAGCGATGAGCCAACTCGTCGTGCACTCGCGACTGCTCACCGGCCGCGGCGTGAAGACTCTGATACGCCAGCCGGCCTACGCCGCCATCACGCTCATCCAGCCGGTCGTGTGGTTGCTCATCTTCGGTCAGCTGTTCAAATCCGTGACCGAGATCCCCGGCTTCGAGGCGGGCGGGAGCTATCTGGAATTCCTCACTCCGGGCGTCATTGTGATGACGACGCTCTTCTCCAGCGGCTGGGCCGGCACGGTCTACATCGAGGACATGAACCGCGGCGTGATGGACCGGATGCTCGCCTCACCGGTGAGCAGGGGCGCAGTGATGATCGGCACGCTGGCCTACCAAGCGCTCACCACCCTCATCCAGACGCTCGTGGTGTTCCTCATCGCCTTCGCCTGCGGCGCCCGGTACGACAACCTCACTGTCGGCGTGCTGATGACGCTGCTCGGTGCGGCACTGTTGAGCGTGGTGTTCGCGTCACTGTCGAACGCGGTGGCTCTGCTGGTCCGCGACCAGCAAGCGTTGATCGGAATCAGCCAGTTCCTCAGCCTGCCGTTGCCGTTCCTCTCCTCGGCGCTGATCAACACTCGGCTTTCCCCTGGTTGGGTCCGTCACGTGGCGCGCTACAACCCGGTCGACTGGGTGGTCGTGATCAGCCGGCAGACACTGTCGGCCGACACTGCGTGGGGTGCGGTGCTGCCCCGCTTGGGAGCGCTGGCTGCTCTTGCGCTGGTGATGGGCTGGCTGGCCACCCGCGCATTCCGCACCTACCAGCGCAGCTGCTGACCCGTTTCGGTGCAGGAGTGGACAGCTCGCGTCCTTCTCTGCACCGAAACGGCTGGTCAGGCGGAGATGGCGGCTGGGCCGAGGAGTGCTTTGAGGTCGCCCATCAGCGCGGGGCTGCGGGAGACGCGCAGGCCATCGGGCAATTTCAGCCGGTGCCGACGATCGCCGGCCGCCAGCTCGAGATGTACCTCGGTCGTGCCGGGATGGGCGGCCAGCACCTCGCGCAGCCGATCCACCATCGGTGGCGTGCAGCGCTGTGGCGACAGGGACACCAGCACCGGGCCACTTGGCGCGACCGAGACGTCCGGGAGCATCAGCTCCTGCGCAATGATCTTGACCGCGTCCTCGCGCGAATCGACCCGGCCGCGCACCGCGATGATCGCGTCCTCTGCGATCGACATGCCGTGCTCGGCGTAGGTCTTCGGGAAGAACAGCACCTCGACGGCACCGGACAGGTCCTCGACCTGAGCCTGTGCCCAGGGTGCGCCCGCCTTGGTGATCTTGCGCGCTACCGAGGAGACGATGCCGGCGATGGTCACCCAGCCGCCGTCCTGCCCGTCGGCGGACAGGTCGGCGATGGAGACGTCCGCGGCATTGGCCAGCACGTGCTCCAGGCCGAACAGCGGATGGTCCGAGACGTACAGGCCGAGCATTTCCCGCTCGAAGGCCAGCAGGTCGGCCTTCTTCCACTCACCGTCGGGAACCGGGACAGAGAAGACGTCCACACTCGCGGCGTCTTCCTCGCCGAGTGAGCCGAAAAGGTCGAACTGGCCGATCGCCTCGGCGCGCTTGGTGTCGACAATGGCGTCGATCGACTGCTCGTAGACGTTCATCAGCCCGCGCCGGGCGTGCTGCAACGAATCGAACGCGCCGGCCTTGATCAGCGATTCGATGGTCCGCTTGTTGCACACCACCGCATCGACCTTGCGCAGGAAATCAGCGAAATCGGTGAACTCACCCTTGGACTTGCGGGTGGTCACGATGGAGGCGACGACATTGCCACCGACATTGCGTACCGCGGACAGTCCGAAGCGGATATCTGCGCCGGTCGGGGTGAACGTGGCGTCGGAGACGTTGACGTCCGGTGGTAGCACCTGGATGCCCATCCGCCGGCACTCGGCCAGGTAGATGGCCATCTTGTCCTTGTCGTCCCGGACCGAGGTGAGCAGCGCAGCCATGTACTCAGCCGGATAGTTCGCCTTGAGATAGGCCGTCCAGTACGAGACGACCGCGTACCCGCCGGCGTGGCTCTTGTTGAATCCGTAGTCGCAGAACGGCAGCAACGTGTCCCACAGTGCCTTGATGGCTGCCGCAGAGTAGCCACGCTCGGCCATCCCGGCGGAGAAGCCCTCGTACTGCGCGTCCAGCTCGGCCTTCTTCTTCTTGCCCATCGCCCGGCGCAGCAGATCCGCGCGAGCCAGCGAGAAGCCCGCGACGGCGCGCGCAGTCGCCATCACCTGCTCCTGGTAGACGACCAGACCGTAGGTCTCGCCGAGCGTCTCCTGCAGGGGCTCGGCCAGTTCGGGATGGATGGGCACGACCTGCTTGCGGCCGGTCTTGCGATCGGCGTAGTCGTTGTGCGCGTTGGTGCCCATCGGGCCCGGTCGGTACAGGGCGATGGCCGCGGTGATGTCGTCGAATGTGTCCGGTCGCATCGACCGCAACAGCGCGCGAAGCCCACCGCCGTCCAGCTGGAACACCCCTAGCGTGTCGCCGCGGCCGAGCAGTTCGTAGGTGGTCCGGTCGGTGAAGTCCAGGTCCTCGATGACGACCGTCTCGCCGCGATTGGCCTCAATGTTGGCCAATGCGTCATCGATGATGGTGAGGTTGCGCAGCCCCAGGAAGTCCATTTTCAGGAGGCCGAGCGATTCGCAAGTCGGGTAGTCGAACTGTGTGATCGTGGCGCCGTCCTGCTCGCGACGCATGATCGGAATGTGATCCAGCAACGGCTCGCTGGACATGATGACCGCGCAGGCGTGCACGCCCCACTGCCGCTTCAGACCTTCCAGACCTTGGGCGGTCTCGAAGACCTTCTTGACGTCCGGCTCGGCATCGACCAGCGCCCGGAACTCCCCACCCTCGCCGTAGCGTTCGTGCGTCTTGTCGAAGATCTTGGCCAGCGGCACGTCCTTGGCCATCAGTGGGGGCGGCAGCGCCTTGGTGACCTTGTCCCCCATCGAGAACGGGTAGCCGAGCACTCGGGACGCGTCCTTGAGCGCCTGCTTGGACTTGATGGTTCCGTAGGTAACGACCTGGGCCACCCGGTCCTCGCCGTACTTCGCCGTGACGTAGCGGATGACGTCCCCGCGACGGCGCTCGTCGAAGTCGATGTCGATGTCCGGCATCGAAACCCGCTCGGGATTGAGGAACCGTTCGAAGATCAACCCCTCCCGGATGGGGTCCAGCCCCGTTATGCCCATCGCGTAGGAGACCAGCGACCCAGTGGCCGACCCGCGCCCAGGTCCGACCCGGATGCCCTGCGACCTGGCCCAGCCGATGAGGTCGGCGACGACCAAGAAGTAGCTGGGGAACCCCATCTGCAGGATCATCGCGACTTCGTAGTCGGCGCGGGCGCGGGCCTCTGTCGAGATGCCGCTCGGATAGCGATTGACCAGGCCGCGCTCCACCTCCTTGACGAACCAACTGGACGCATCTTCCCCGGCCGGCACGTCGAAGCGCGGCGACAGGTTGGCGCTCTCGTCGAACTCCATGAAACAGCGCTCGGCGATCAGCAGGGTGTTGTCGCACGCCTCTTTCAGGTCGTGCTTGTCCTCCCACAGCGAGCGCATTTCCTGCGGGCTCTTCACGTAGTAGTCGTGTCCATCGAGCTTGAACCGGGTCGGGTCAGCCATGGTCTTGCCCGACTGCAGGCAGGTGAGCACCTCGTGTGCGTCGGCATCCTCGGCATGGGTGTAGTGCAGGTCGTTGGTGGCCACCACCGGCAGGTTCAGATCGGCGGCCAGGCGCAGCAGTCCGTCGTACACGGCCTTCTCCACGTCCAGGCCGTGGTCCATCAGCTCGACGAAAAAATTGCCGGCGCCGAAGATGTCCTTGAATTCGGCAGCACTGTGCCGGGCGGCGTCATAATTCCCGATGCGCAGCCACGTCTGCACCTCGCCGCCGGGGCAGCCGGTGGTGCCGATCAGCCCGGTCGCGTACTCAGCCAGCAGTTCCCGGTCCGCACGCGGCTTGTAGTAGAAGCCCTCCAGCGAGGAGCGCGAGGCCAGCCGGAACAGGTTGTGCATGCCTTGGGTGGTCTCAGCCAGCAGCGTCATGTGGGTGTACGCCCCACCGCCGGAGACATCGTTCTGGCCGCCCTCGGCCCACCGCACTCGGGTGCGGTCATACCGGGACGTGTTCGGGGTGAGGTAGGCCTCCAGGCCGATGATCGGCTTCACTCCGACGGCCTTGGCCTGCTTGTAGAAGTCGTAGGCACCGAACACGTTGCCGTGGTCGGTCATCGCGATGGCCGGCATCTCCATCCGGGCTGCCTCTGCCATCAACGGGCCGAGCCGAGCCGCGCCATCGAGCATCGAGTACTCGGTGTGCACGTGCAGATGCACGAACTGATCTGAGCTCATCACGGCTGTGTCCATGGCGCCGGCTTCGCACGCTCAGCCGAACGCACCCGCCTGGACCTACGGTCGGCGGGACTGCATCGATGGCGCCGGCTTCGCAAGCTCAGCACGGATGCACCCATCTGGACCGCCGGTCGGCGCGGATCCATGGCGCCGTGCGTTCCATGGCCGCCCCTCCGAAGTGCTCCACTGCCTTACTCACGGTCCTCTCGTTCACGCGAGTCCCTATCTTGCTCCAGGAGAACCCGACACGCCGACAGCGCCCGGCGTGGTCCGCGTGTCGCTGCGGACAGTGTCCTGTGCACGGCCGACAACACCGCCCACGGCCGGCGTCCACTCCACTTCATCGGGCCGTCGAATGCCGGTCAGCTCAGTACCGGCGAAACGGTGCTAGACCCCCATCACGACGGCACCTACGCTCGCGTCGGAGGGCCTGCCACGCCACCACTGCCGGCAGAGCCGAGCGGGAGGTTGTCGCCGCCGACCGGGAGCTTTCAGTCGAAATCCTCGGCGTGTCGTGACAGAAACCTCCCGCTCGGCAAGGTGGGCAACCCGCGACACGCCCCGACATCGCAAACTCAAGAACCTGCCCACCCTGTCGTCGGTGCCGCCTGAAACTCAAGCACGCCGGGACAGCAGCCGAAGCAGCCAGCCCGGACCATCGTGGCCACCCCAACCCGCGAACGCGATGAGCGCTTGCGCGAAGAGCAGATCGCCCGCGGGAGCGCCAGCGAGCTTGCCGCCGAGCGCAGCGAGGGGTTCGGTTCAGAGTGGGCCCGAGCTTGCGAGGGCCCGCGAGGAACCGACAAAGCGATCATGAGGCGGCGAGGCGTCCGCGAGTCAACCGATCAGGCGATCACAAATTGAGTAACCGAACGGTAGCGGCTTCGTTGATCTTTCACGGAGGGGCCGCAGCCGGCATCAGACCGGTCGGACCAACCACGCGAGAGAGCGCACCATCGGGGGGCACGGGGGCTGATGGCGCTGTACTAGCGCGTTCGGATCACTGATCCTGTCGCAGCACGTCCAGTGCGTGCTGCAGATCCGCCGGTAGCGGCGAGCGGAACGTGACTCGCTCGCCGCTGCCCGGGTGGTCGAAACTCAATTCTCGGGCATGTAGCCATTGCCGGGTCAGCCCGAGTCGCCGGGCCAGCACCGGGTCCGCGCCGTAGGTGAGGTCGCCGGCGCAAGGATGCTTGATGGCGGCCATGTGCACCCTGATCTGATGGGTGCGACCGGTCTCCAACCTGATGTCCAGCAAGGACACGGACCGGAACGCCTCGACCGTCTCGTAGTGGGTCACGCTGTCCCGGCCGCCGGCCATCACCGCGAACTTGTACGCAGCGCCGGGATGGCGCCCGATCGGAGCGTCGACGGTCCCCCGGGACGGATCGGGATGGCCCTGCACCAGAGCCGAGTACCGCTTGTCGACGGTGCGTTCCTTGAACGCGCGCTTCAGGAGCGTGTACGCCCGCTCGCTGGCGGCCACGACGAGGACGCCACTCGTGCCGGCGTCGAGACGGTGCACGACGCCCTGTCGTTCGGCCGCACCCGAGGTCGAGATCCGCAGGCCCATCGCGGCCAGGCCCCCGGTCATCGTCGGACCCTCCCAGCCAGGGCTCGGGTGGGCAGCGACGCCGACCGGCTTGTCGACGACGACGATGTCTTCGTCCTGGTGCAGCACGCGCAGCCCGGTGACGGGTTCCGGTGGTGGTGGCGGCGGGCGGTCCGGGTCGGGCAATCGCACCTCGAGCACCTGCCCGGCGCGCAGCCGCGTCGACTTGCTCGCCACCTCGCCGTCGACCAGCGCGTCGCCGGCCTCGACGACCGCCGCGGCCGCCGACCGGGACAGCCCGAACAGTCGGGCCAACGCGGCGTCCAACCGCATCGCATCCAGTCCGTCGGGCACCGGCAGCAGCCGACTGTCAGCCATCGGATTGCGACTTGCTCGGCTCGTTCTTCGCCGACCGCCGACCTTCGATGTCGATCCCCAGCAGCACCAGCAGGACGGCCAGGATGCCGCCGCACACGATGCCCGAGTCGGCGAGGTTGAAGATCGGGTAATGCTCGCCGCCCGGGCCGAATACGCTGATCCAGTCGACGACGTGGCCGCGGCCGACACCCGGTGCGCGCAGCAGCCGGTCGGTCAGATTGCCCAGAGCCCCGCCGAGGATGAGCCCGAGCGCGATCGCCCAGCCGAGCGAGCGCAGCCGACTGGCCACCCGCACGATGACCCCGACGACGGCCAACGCCACGATGGTCAGGACGACGGTCATCCCGGTGCCCAGCGAGAACGCCGCGCCGCTGTTGCGGGCGACGTCCAGATAGATCGCACCACCCAGCCAGCGCACCGCGGCCTTGTTCTCGACGTTGCTGACGACGGCCACCTTCGACGCCGCGTCCGCGGCCAGCACCACCAGCGCGACGCCGAAGAACACCGGCAGCAGAGGTCGACCGGAGCGCTGCTCTGCGGGCTCGGCCGGCATTTCGGCAGACGGGTCGGAGGAGGGCACGAAGGTCATTGTCCTGCACCGGCAGGCACCTAGGGACATCCGGTGATCAGCACCGACTCAACGACGCTCCTCGCGCTGCTTGCAGCCGACATCCAGGGTTGCCATCGGGAACGCCTGCAGCCGGACCCGCGGGATCGGCTTGCCGCACCGCTCGCAGTAGCCGTAGGTCCGCGCGTCGATCCGTTCGACGGCGCGCTGCATCTGGGACAGCAGGTCGAATCTGTTGGCCGCGATGGACAGTTCCTGCTCGCGCTCGAAGGTCTTGCTCCCGGCATCGGCCTGGTCGTCGCCTGCTCCGTCGGCGCTGGAGCTCTGCAACTCGGTGAGCTCGGCCAGCGACAGGTCGTACTCGGCCTGCATCAGGGCGATCTCCGAGACCAGTTCCTTGCGGATCTTCGCCAAGTCGCGAGCGGTCCAGTCCGCGCCGCGCGGCACGACCGCCTTCGCGACTCCGTTACCGGTCGCCTTGGTAGCCGCGGCCGTTGCGCTCGCCGGCACCGAGACCGTCTTCTCGTCCGGTGCGGCCTTCTTCGCCGGTGTGGCCTTCTTCGCCGCCGCCGTGATCACGGGCGGCTGCACCGCGGTCTTCTTCGCAGTGGCCTTCATCGCGGGGGCCTTGGTGACGGGCGCCGCCTTCTTTCCGACCGCCTTCTTGGCCGGGGTCGCCTTCTTGGCCGGGGTCGCCTTCTTTGCGACCGCCTTCTTGGCGACCGCCTTCTTGACCGGGGTCGCTTTCTTGGCCGGGGTCGCTTGCCGTGCGGGAGTCTTCTTGGCCGGCGCCGCCTTGCGCGCGGATGCCTTCTTCGCGGCGATCTGCTTGGCGGGGGCCTTCTTGGCAGCTGCGCTCCTGCGGGCGGCGGTCTTCGTGGCTGGCCTGGCCGCACCCGCCGAGACCTTCTTGGCAGCCTTCGCCGGGGCTTTCTTCGCCACGGGTGACCGCTTCGCCGGGGCCTTCTTCGCCTGGGTGGCGCTGCGGGCGCGTGCAGTCATCGTGGCTCCTCCACTCGCCGGTGCCCGACTCGCCGCACGACCGACCCCCGGGACCACAGCCCCGGTTCGCGTGCGTCGCAGCAGGCAGCAGCAAAGGCGGCCAGGATACGAGCAGACCGCCCGAACCGCCATACACCACGCCGCATGGCCCGAAGTACGGCGCCGGATCGGCTCGCGGCTCTGCGTAGACTCATCCTTTGCCACGACGAGGACAGCGCGCAGGTACGAGCCAGAGCGACCCGGGGACGGTGCGAGCCCGGGGCCACCGGCCGGCGCGTCTATCACCTCCGAGCACCGGAAGAACCGGTGGACGGGTCCGACCGGCCACCGCACTAGAACCGGACGAAGCACAACGAAGTGGGCGCCATTGCAGACCGGCGCCAACGAGGGTGGTACCGCGGTGCGCCGGATCTGACCGGCCTGTCGTCCCTCGGCCGAGCTGAGCCGAGGAGATGTTGTGACCGACCCGATGCCGGATACCGACACGCCGGACACCGACACCCTGGACACCGACACGCCGCGCTACGCCACACTGCCCGCCCACGTGGACCTGCCCGCGATGGACGCCGAGGTCATCGCGTACTGGCGCGAGCACAAGGTGTTCCAACGCAGCCTGGAGCAGTCCGAGGGCAAACCCCAGTGGACCTTCTACGAGGGCCCGCCGACCGCGAACGGCATGCCCGGCACGCACCACGTCGAGGCCCGGGTGTTCAAGGACGTGTTCCCCCGCTTCAAGACGATGAAGGGCTACCACGTTCCGCGGATGGCCGGCTGGGACTGCCACGGTCTGCCCGTCGAACTCGCTGTCGAGAAGGAACTCGGGTTCACCGGGAAGCCGGACATCGAGGCCTTCGGCATCGCGGAGTTCAACGAGAAGTGCCGCGAGTCGGTGCGTCGCCATGTCGACGCGTTCGAGACGATGAGCGAGCGAATGGGCTACTGGGCCGACTACGACAACGCCTATGAGACGATGCGCCCGGAGTACGTGGAGAGCGTCTGGTGGGCGCTGCAGCGGATCTTCGACCAGGGCCTTCTCGTCGAGGACTTCCGGGTCGCGCCGTACTGCCCGCGCTGCGGCACCGGCCTGTCCGATCACGAGCTGGCCCAGGGCTACCAGACCGACGTGGACCCGTCCGTGTATGTGCGGCTGCCGCTGACCTCCGGCCCGTACGCCGGGCAGGCGGCGCTGCTGATCTGGACGACCACTCCGTGGACGTTGCCGAGCAACGCCCTCGTTGCCGTCAGGGCGGACGTCACGTACGTGACCGTCACCGACGGCGCCGAGACCCTGGTGGTGGGCCGCGACCTCGTCGAGACGGTGCTGGGCGGTGCGGACGATGGCTGGACGGTGGTGGACACCTTCACCGGCGCGGACATGGTCGGCTGGACCTACCAGCGGCCGTTCGACGTGGTCGACTGGCCGGGCGCCGGGCACTTCGTCGTCACCGAGGACTACGTCACCACCGACGAAGGCACCGGTCTGGTCCACGAGGCAACGGTCTTCGGCGCAGATGACATGGAGTCGGTGCGGCGCCACGGCGTCGAGCTGGTCAACCCGATCGACGGTCGGGGACACTTCACCGAAGGCATCCCGCTCGTCGGTGGATTGTTCTTCAAGGATGCCGACGAGCCGATCATTACCGATCTGCAGACCCGTGGCGTGCTGTTTCGCCACCTCCCGTACGAGCACAGCTATCCACACTGCTGGCGCTGCGACACCCCGCTGATGTACTACGCACTGCCGTCCTGGTACATCCGCACCACCGAGCGCAAGGTCGAGCTGCTGCGCGAGAACGAGGCGACTGCCTGGTACCCCTCGACGATCAAGCACGGCCGGTATGGCGACTGGCTCAACAACAACATCGACTGGGCGCTTTCGCGGGACCGGTACTGGGGGACGCCGCTGCCGATCTGGCGCAACGACGCCGACCCGACCCAGCTGGTCTGCGTCGGCTCACTGGCCGAGCTCGGCGAGTTGGCCGGGACGGACCTCGCAGCACTCGACCCGCACCGTCCGTATGTCGACGACATCACGTTCACCCGGCCCGGCGAGGAGGGCACCTACCGGCGAGTGCCACAGGTGATCGACGCGTGGTTCGACTCCGGCTCTATGCCGTTCGCGCAGTTCGGCGCCCCCTGGCGCAACGCCGAGGTGGCGAAGGCCAGCTACCCGGCCGACTACATCTGCGAAGCGATTGACCAGACCCGCGGCTGGTTCTACACGTTGATGGCCATCGGCACGCTGGTCTTCGACGAGAGCTCGTATCGCACCGTGCTCTGCCTCGGCCACATCCTGGCCGAGGACGGTAAGAAGATGAGCAAGCACCTCGGCAACATCATCGAGCCGGTCTCGCTGATGGACCGCCACGGCGCCGACGCGGTGCGCTGGTTCATGCTGGCCACAGGCTCGCCCTGGTCGGCGCGCCGGATCGGCGACAAGGTGCTCACCGAGATCGCGTCGAAGGTGCTGCGGACGTACTGGTCGGTGGCCTCGTTCCAGACGCTCTACGCCAAGGCGAACGACTGGTCTCCCGAGCGACCCTTGCGCAGCGAGCACGACACGGCAACGGTTGGCGACGGTGAGCGCACCATGCTGGACGAGTGGGCGCTGGCGCAGTCCCGGCGGCTGGTGGCGACCGTCGACGCGGCGCTGGAGAACTTCGACACCGCAGCCGCCGGGCGGGCGCTGGCCGGCTACATCGACGAGCTCTCCAACTGGTACGTGCGTCGGTCGCGGCGACGGTTCTGGGCGGGCGACCCGGCCGCGCTCGGCACGCTGCACGAATGCCTGCAGACCCTGACGGTGCTGCTGGCCCCGTTCGTGCCGTTCGTCACCGAGCGGGTCTGGGACGCGATGTTCGAGCCCGTCACCGGCGTCGACTCGGTGCACCTCGCCGCCTGGCCGGAGGTAGGCGTCCGCGCGGGCGACGACGCGCTGGCCGCCCAGATGGCCACCGTCCGTCGAGTGGTCGAACTGGGTCGGTCGGCCCGCGCCGGCAGCAAGGTCCGCACCCGGCAGCCGCTGGCCGCCGCGTTGATCTCAGCGCCTGGGTGGGACCAAGTGCCGGAGGCGCTACAGGCCGAGGTGGCCGCCGAACTCAACGTGCTGAGCCTGGCCAGCCTGTCCGCGGGCGACGACCTCGTCGATGTCGGGGTGAAGCCCAACTTCCGCACGCTCGGCCAACGCTTCGGCGCACGCACCAAGCGGGTTGCTGCGGCGATCTCGGCCCAACCACCTGCCACGCTGGTGGCTGCGCTGCGGGCAGGTTCGGCGAGTATCACTGTGGACGGGGAGATCCTCGAGCTGTCCACTGACGACGTCATCGTCACCGAGACGCCACGCACCGGGTGGATGGTCGCCAGCGAAGGCGCGGAGACGGTCGCTCTCGATCTGGAACTCACCGCCGGGCTGCGTCGCGCCGGGTTGCTGCGGGAGGTGATCCGGGTGGTGCAGGAGGGCCGCAAGAACGCCGGCCTGGACGTCACCGACCGCATCGATCTGCGCTGGCAGGTCGGCGGCTCGCCGGAACCCGCTGAGGCCATCACCGAGCACGCCGATGAGCTGTGCGCCGAGGTGCTGGCGACCTCTTTGCAGCACGGCGCGCCGCCGGACCCGGACGCCTGGTTCCGCGGTGCGGACGACGGCCTCGGGTTGGTCTTCTGGTTGCGCCGGGTCTGACGGTTGCGGGAGGTCTGCACCGATGTGCAGGTCGCCCGCGGCATGGCCGGGTGGGCGGCGGGTACGGGTCCGGCACGCAGGGCCCGGTCAGTCGGACCGGCCGAAAGGAGTCCCGATGCCATCCCCCTCCAAGACCAGACGGCGCTCGCTGATCGCGGGCGCCGTCATCCTGTTTGTCGCCGTACTGGGCAGCCTGACGCTGTTCAATCACGGCTCCGGCGCCAGCTCGATCGGCGGCACGGTGTCGCGTTCGGAGATCAACAAGCGCGCCCAGTACTGGATCACCAAGCACGTCATGTACAGCCAGGCGAACTACACCTGGGACGTCGACCACAGCAAGGAGTACCGGCAGGACTGCTCCGGCTTCGTGACGATGGCCTGGCACGCCAGCGGTGACCACTACACCGGCAACATGCTGGACATCAGCCACAAGATCACGCTGGGCCAGTTGCAGCCAGGCGATGCGATGCTGCGGCTCAACGAGGGCCACACGGCGCTGTTCGAGGGTTGGACGAGCTCCAGCCACAGCACCATGTATATCTGGGAGGAGTCCGATTACGGCAAGCCGGCGCTGAAGTCGACGTGGGGCACGAGCTACTACAACCAGTTCATGCCGGTGCGCTACAACCACGTGTCCGGTGGTGGTGGCACCACTCCGCCCCCGCCGCCGCCGACCTCAGGCAACACCTGGCCGACCGTTCAGTACGGCGCGCGCAGTGAGCGGGTGGACACCGTCCAGCTTCTGCTGAAGGCGCGCGGCTACAGCCTGTCCGCTGACGGCGACTTCGGGCCGGCCACCCGGTCGAAGGTGCGCAGCTTCCAGTCCGCCAAGCACCTCAGCGTCGATGGCGTCGTCGGCCCGAAGACGTGGAGCGCACTGGTCGTGCAGGTGCAATCTGGCAGCAAGGGCTCGGCGGTCGTAGCGCTGCAGAAGGAACTTCGGGCGCACGGCTACAACGTCACCGCTGATGGCGACTTCGGTCCGAAGACGAAGGCTGCAGTGCGGTCCTTCCAGTCGGCCAAGCACCTCAGCGTCGACGGCGTCGTCGGCCCCAAGACGTGGAGCGCACTGGTCAAGTAGCTCGCGTCGCACTCGAAAGGAGTCCGCCCCGGTTCTGCTCAGGCAGGCCGGGGCGGACTTGTGCTGTCAGGCGGTCCGCGGCGGGTCGCAGATGGAACAGGGCGTGAACCCGTCCTCGATCGCCTGCTCCAACGGCACCGGCTCGGCGTCCTTGCCGACCAGGAACGAGCAGCTGCGGAGGTGGTAGCGCGGCCGCCCATCGATCACCCACGCCTCGTCAGCGTCGGGCGCAGGTTCGGGTACCGACTCATCTTCGGTCTCGGCTTCGGGCTTGTCGGTGGCAGCCTCCGATGCCTCGCTGTCGACCTCGTCGACCTCGTCGACCTCGTCGTCCTCACCGGTCTCGGCGTCCTCGTCGCTGTCTTGGACGACGCAGGCGTCAGCGGCGTCTGAACCGCGCGGGCGGCTGCGGACCACCAGCAGCAGTGCCGCCGCGCTGAGCGCGATCGATGCGATCACCCACGGCACCGAGTTCGTGAGGATGCCAACCACGAAGGCCGCCAGGGCAGCAACCAGCGCAACGATCACCACGACGTGCACGGGCGCCGCCTTCTAACCGGAACTCCGCGAGCGCGGAGGTGGAGTTAGTGCGCCTTCTCGGCGGCCTGCTCCGGTGCCGCGCCATCGGACTGCGCGCCCTGGTCAGGCTGGCCGCCGCGCTCGAGGTCGCGCAACTGCGACTCGAGGTAGCTCTTGAGCCGGGTGCGGTACTCGCGCTCGAACGTGCGCAGCTCGTCGACGTGCTTCTGCAGCGCGCCTCGGCGCGTCTCCATGGCCTCGTTCATGGCTGCCGCACGCTGCTCGGCATCCTGCACCGTCTTGGTTGCCCGCGCGCTGCTGTCCTGGTGCAGCTGGTCGGCCTTGGCCTGTGCCTCGGCGACCCGCTGCTCAGCGGCAGCGCTGGACTCCTGGTGCAGCTGGGCGGCTGCTGCCTGCGACTCGTTACGCAGCGCGTCCGCCTCACCCTTCGCCTCGGCGAGGTGCTGGTCGGCCGTCTGCTGAGCCAGCGCCAGGACCTTGACGGCCTGCTGGTGATGCTCGGCCGACGTCGAGCCGCCACCCTGCTGCTGATTCGCCGCGGCAGCCTGCAGCTGCTCGTGCGCCTGACGGGCCTGGTCCTCGGCCTGAGCCACCCGATCCTGAGCGGCGCGCAACTGCTCCTGCAATGCCTGGTGCACCTGACCGGTGTCGCCCTGGGCCTGCTGCAGGTCGTTGTGCTGCTGCTCCAGCGCCGCGAACCGCTGGGACAGCTCGCCGTGCTGCTGGCGCAGCTCGCCGTGCTGCTGCTCCATCGCTGCGAGCTGGGACTGCAGCCGGGAGTTCTCCTCGGCCACCGCCTGATCGGTCGCCTGAGCGACAGCGGCCGAGTCGGCACCGGGGCCAGCCTTGAGCTGCTCATTGGCCTCGATCAGCCGGGCGAGCTCCTGCTCGATGATGTCAAGGAAGTCGTCGACTTCCTGCTCGTGGTAGCCCCGCTTGCCGATGGGCGGCCTGGTGAATGCGATGTTGTGGACATCTGCGGGGGTCACCCTCTTCGGCGTACCTTCGCCCTGCGCTGCGTCCATGTGCGCTTCACCTCTTCGTCATCCGGCCGGGTGCTGGTGCACCTGGCCACCGAATCGTCTCGAACTACTTGAACAACCGTTGCGGATGATGCAGGTGTTACCTACCGCAGCGCAAGCTGCAGCGCAATGGTACGCATCAGCAAGATCGCGATCAGCAGCAGGAGCACACTGATATCCAAGCTCACCGGACCAAGTCGGAGCGGCGGAATCAGCCGCCGCAGCAGCCGTACCGGTGGGTCCGTCGTCGCGTACATCATCTCCAGGCCAACTGCCGCGGCTCCCGACGGCCGCCAGGTGCGGGCGAAAGATCTGGTGATGTCCACGATGATGCGTCCGAGCAGCAGGAGGTAGGCCACCAGCAGGGCAAGCGCTACTGACGCCCAGACCGTGCCCATCCGCTGACCTGCTCCCTATCTCCCAGTTCGTCGGAGTCACCGACGCGACCATCGTATCCACCCAAGCCCCGCCCAGCTCCCCGCACCGCCGCGACTGCACCGCGGTGCCGAGTTCGTCGAACGGGAGGTGGTCGTGGCCGAGCGGGAGGTTTCAGTCAAGGGCGTCGGCGTGTCGCGACGGAAAGCTCCCTCTCGGCGCAAGCGGGCTGCCCGAAGCGGGACCCGACGAAACCAACCCGGGCACGAGCCCACCGTCTCGTCGGTGCCGCCCGAGCGAAGCGAGGGGTTCGGCTCAGAGTGGACCCCGAAGCGAAGCCAGGGGTCCGCGAGGAACCGACAAAGCGATCATGAGATCAGCTCTGGTTGAAGAACCCGTCCTCGACCAGCTTGGCCTTGTCCTGCGCGGTCACAGTGACGTTCTGCGGGCTGAGCAGGAAGACCTTGGCGGTGACTCGTTCCACCCGTCCGTGCAAGCCGAAGGTGAGACCCGCGGCGAAGTCGACGAGGCGCTTGGCGTCGGAGTCGGCCATCTCGCTGAGGTTCATGATCACCGGGGTGCCGGAGCGGAAATGTTCGCCGATCGTCACGGCCTCGTTGTAGGTACGCGGGTGCAGCGTGGTGATGCGGTATGACGGCTGCTGCTCTTCGGCCGGGTAGTCGTACTCGGCCGCGTAGGACTGCGGCTCGGGAGCCCATTCCCGCATCGGCCGGGCCGGGTCGCGGGAGTACTCCACCTGGGCCGGCTCGTGTCCGCGGTTCACCGGTGCCCCGCGGCGGGGATCGAGCGCAGGCTCCTGGTCGTAGATGTCCTCGGCATAGCCCTCCTCGTCCTCAACGAGTCCGAGGTAGACGCCCATCTTGCGCAGGCTCGCTGCCATGCGGTCCTCCCACTGTCGTTACGCCGGCTCGCTCGATGAGCGTCTGCGCGCATCGTGCGACTCGATCTGGCCGAAACGCTAGCCGACAACGGGCTCGCGACGGCCGAGCAACGCCGATCCGACACGCACGTGTGTCGCGCCGTTCCTGATGGCCGGGACGAGGTCGGCGCTCATCCCGGCCGAGATCCAGCTCGCATCCGGATGCTCGGCGCGCAGCTTCGCGGCGATTGCGGCGAGCGCGTCGAACGCCTCGTCGGGCACCGAGTCGCGCGGAGCCACAGCCATCACACCGGACAGCATGAGCTCCGGGATCGCGTCGATGTGCTCGGCAAGGGCCGCCACGCCGGATGCCGGGGTCCCACCGCGCGCCGGGTCACCGTCGAGACTGACCTGGATCAGCGCCCGGAGCGGTGGACGCTCGGCGCGCAGCACGCCGGCAGCTAGAGCATCCGCGACGGCGGCGCGATCGACGGTGTGCACCGCGCTGGAGTAACCGGCCACCGAACGGCACTTGTTGGTCTGCAGCCGGCCGACGAAATGCCAACGTGGCTCGGGGAGCTCGAGGGCCTTCGGCTTGGCCTCTTGATCCCGGCTCTCGCCGAGGTCGAGCACGCCGAGTTCGGCGAGGATCGCCGCGTCGGCCACCGGGAATGTCTTCGTCACCGCGACCAACGTGACGCTGCGCGGATCACGCTCGACCGCGGTGGCCGCGTCGTGGATGACACGCCGGACTTCGGCCAGTGCCGCAACCAGTTCCGCCCTGCGCGCCGAGTCACCCGGTCCGGTCACGCAACTGCCGCGGTCTTCATTGGTGTGATTACCGCCAAGTCAGTGGTGGGCACCTGGGCGACCACTCGGTGACCCGAAGCGTCCTGAAACCGCGGGTACGCGGCGCAGTCCATCGATTCCACCAGCGCGGGTGACCCGCCCGGATGGCAGGGAACATCAAGACAAATCGCGGGCTCAAGCCGCGCGTACGGCAAGCAGCCCATCGATTCCAGCAGCGCGGGTGACCCGCCCCGATGGCAAGGAAGGTCAGGACAAATCGCGGGCTCAAGCCGCGCGTACGCGGAGCAGTCCATCGATTCCAGCAGCGCTGTCATGTCGTCTTATTTGAGGAAGTCGGGGACGTCCAGGTCTTCGTCGAGGCCGACCGGAGTGCGGGTCGGGGCGGTGGCCGGCAGCGGCCAGCCGTTGGAGTTAACCGGCTCGGGGGCCGGCGCGAACTGCTGCGGGGGTGCGCTGTGCCGCTGGTCAGGCGCTTGCGCGGGCGCCTCGGCGCGATGCACCTCGACCTTCTTGTACGGCAGCTGACCGGAGTCGAAGCCGGCGGCGATGACCGTCACCTTCACCTCGTCGCCGAGCGTGTC
>JBPCMU010000127.1:0-3909 GCA_051001975.1 Jatrophihabitans sp. | reverse complement strand
TTTTTCTTTTTTTTGTTGGTTTTTTGCCTTCGTCTGCCTGCCCCCCCCCCCCCCCAGCCGTCAACTTGCCCATGACTTCGTCGACGCACGAGTCGATCGAGCGGTTGGCGGTGTCGAGGACTAAGTCCGCTTTGCTGGGCTCCTCATACGGGTCGCTGATGCCCGTGAACAATGGGATGTTGCCGGCCCGGGCTGCGGCGTACAGTCCCTTCCGGTCGCGCGCCTCGCAGACCGCCAGCGGCGTTGCGACGTGGACCAGCAGGAAGTCCCCGTGCATGCTCACCTCTCGCCTCACCCACTCGCGGGTTGCGGCGTAGGGGGCGATTGGGGCGCAAACAGCGATGCCTCCGTGGACCGCGATCTGTGCGGCCACCCACCCGATTCGCCGAACGTTCGTCTCGCGATCCTCTCGGGAGAAGCTCAAACCAGAGGAGAGCAGGCGCCGTACGCGGTCTCCGTCAAGCAATGTGGCGCGACGCTTGTTGAGCGCGAGACGGCCAACAACGGCAGCAGCGATTGTTGACTTGCCCGACCCGGACAGGCCGGTGAACAGGATGGCGAGTCCCCGAGCGGTCAGCGGGGGGCGCCACTCTCGCAGCGCGGTTCGGGTAAAAGCTGAGCCAAATTTCGATGGAAGCGAGTCCTCGTCATCGAGCGCGGCAAGCACGTCGGCCCAAGTCGGCTCGTTGACTGTTGAAAGGACCGTCGAGATGCCGAACTGTGTCGCGAGATCGGTCTTCGTTGTCGCGGTGACGTTGCGCGCTGCCAGCGGCACAGCGATCAGAGCCGCACCCTGAATGTGCGCCACGGAGTCCTGCAGGCAGCGCACCAGAACGTCGTCGGGTAATTTCCCGCCGCGAAGCTGAGCGAATATTAGGACCGGGCCACCGTAGGCCCGCAATTGCTCCTCGGCCAAAGCCGTCAGCGGTCTGTCGCACAGGATCGCAGTGGCGGCTGGGTCCACGATTGCGCGGATAGCAGTCGGCCGAATTAGATAGGGATCCCAGGGCTGGGCCGTTGTGGGCCCCATCGGCTCGAGATGGTGTCCACGACCGAACCGGTCAGCGATCAGTCGTGCGATCGGGGTCGACTCCTCATCGGCAAGGACGATTTCTTCGGTATCCGCGAACAGATCCGTCTGGACGATCAGATTCTCTCCGTCGCAGAGCCGAATCGGCCCGGTCAGTGGCAATCTGATCCCACTCAGGAGGAGGGCAATATCGGCAGCAGTGTCAGCATCCAGTTGATGAACTTGCCAGGTCGATGGGTCGTCGGACACTTCACAACCCTATCGGTGAGAAGCGCACGTGGATCCCGTGGCGCGACCGTCGCAGTGCTCCTCGACGCTGGCTTTGGGGCTGGCCAGTGCAGGCGATCTCTACTGTGGAGGAGTGTTCGTCGCAATCAGCGTCCTCGGCATGCTATTGATCTGCTCGGGGTGGGCATTGATCCGCAGGTCCGTCGTGTCGGTACTACTGCTCAGTGTGTGTTGCGCGGCGTGGCTTCCTGTGAACAATGGTCGTCTCGAAGGACCAGTGCTGGTGACGCTCAGTCCCGGTCACGGACTCACCGCCATGGACCTCGTCGCGTACGCCGGGCTGCTATTGGCGGTCGGCATTTGCGCAGCCGGTCGGCGCAGGTTGTGGTTGCCGGTGGCGGCGGGTTGTTGCGCGTTAGTTGCAGGCGGTCTTGCCTCCGCGTACTTCCTCTTCTCCGGCCCCGACCATCCGAGCGTGCACCTTGGGAACCCGCACAACCACACGGGTACGCTGAAATAGCACCCCTCCCCGCTGGCCGGGTAGGGGCTTTCGTGCTGTTCCCGTGTCACCGAAAGGTTCCGCCGTGTCCCTCGAAGGTCTCCTCGACGTCGCCCGTGCCGACCCGGCGCTGCGCGATCTTCTGACCGGGGTTGGCAACGCTGATCTGACGCTCACCGCGCCCGGCGCACTGCGGCCGCTGGCACTGGCGGCGCTGGCCGGGCGGGTCGACGGACCCGTACTTGCCGTGGTCAGCACCGAGAACGAGGCAACCGAACTCGCCGACGAGCTGCGCTGCCTGCTGCCTGGCGACTCGGTGGCGGTCTACCCGGCCTGGGAAACGCTGCCACACGAGCGGCTGTCACCGCGGCCGGACACCGTCGGCCGCCGCCTCGCCGTGCTGCGCCGAATGGCCCACCCGGACCCGTCCGATCCGGCTACCGGACCGCTGTCGGTGGTGGTCGCGCCGGTGCGTTCGGTGCTACAGCCCCAGGTCGCCGGACTCGGCGACCTCGAGCCGGTGAAACTGCAGGTCGGCGACAAGACCCGCGAGCTCGGCGAGATCGTGGCGGCGCTGGTCGCCGCTGGGTATGCGCGCACCGAGCTGGTGGAGCGACGCGGCGACATCGCCGTGCGCGGCGGCATCCTGGATGTATTCCCGCCTACCGAGGAGCACCCGCTACGGGTGGAGTTCTGGGGCGACGAGGTCGAGGAGGTGCGGTACTTCGCCGTTGCTGACCAGCGCTCCCTCGGCGTCGCCGAGCACGGGCTGTGGGCCCCCCCGTGCCGTGAGTTGCTCCTCACCGACGACGTGCGGGCTCGGGCGTTGGCGCTGAGCCTCGAGCATCCGGAACTGGCCGAACTGCTCGATCCGATCAGCGAGGGCACCGCGGTCGAGGGGATGGAGTCGCTGTCGCCGGTGCTCGTCGACAACCTGGACGTACTCACCTCCGAGCTGCCGAAGGGTACCCACGTCGTCGTCTGCGATCCGGACAAGGTGCGGCGCCGGGCCGCCGATCTGGTGCGCACGTCGGAGGAGTTCCTGGCCGCCTCGTGGGCGGCGGCAGCAGGTGGCGGGCAGGCGCCGGTGGATCTCGGGTCGGCTTCGCTGCGTGAACTCGACGACGTGGCCGCCGAAGCGCGCGGCGACGGGGTGCCGTGGTGGACCATCACCCCGTTCGAGATGGACGAGGAGACGACCTCGGAGGCCACCCTGGTCAGCTCGTTCACGCAGGCGCCGGACCATCGCGGCGACGTCCCTGGGTTGCTCGGCGAGGTCCGTCAGTGGCTCAGTCAGGATTGGCAGGTAGTCGCCGTGTTCGATGGGCACGGCACCGCCGACCGTGCCGTCGAGCGTCTGCGGGAAGCCGAGTTGCCGGTCGTCCGCGTCGAGTCACTGACTGCGGCGCCGCAGGCCGGCACCGTCACCGTGACGACCGGCCAGCTGGCCGGCGGCCTCATGTCCGACCGGCTCGGCGTCGTGCTGCTGACCGAGGCCGACATCACCGGACAACGCGGCGTCACATCCCGGGAAGGCCCGCGGCTGCCGTCGCGGCGACGCAAGGCACTCGACCCGCTGCAACTGCAGTCCGGCGATCTCATCGTGCACGAGCAGCACGGCGTCGGCCGGTACATCGAGATGGTCCGGCGTACCACCAACGGCGGCGAGCGCGAGTACCTCATCATCGAGTACGCGGCGGCCAAGCGTGGTCAGCCGCCGGACCGGCTGTTCGTGCCGACCGATGCGCTGGATCAGATCACCCGCTACGTCGGTGGTGAGGCACCCACTCTGAACCGTCTCGGCGGTTCAGACTGGGCGAAGACGAAGGGCCGCGCGCGCAAGGCGGTCAAGGAGATCGCCGCCGCGCTGATCCGGCTGTACTCCGCGCGGATGGCGACGCAGGGGCACGCGTTCGGTCCGGACACGCCCTGGCAGCGTGAGCTTGAGGATGCGTTCCCCTACGTCGAGACACCCGACCAACTCGCCGCCATCGACGAGGTCAAGGGCGACATGGAGAAGCCGCTGCCGATGGACCGCGTCATCTGCGGCGACGTCGGCTACGGCAAGACCGAGGTCGCGGTGCGGGCGGCGTTCAAGGCGGTGCAGGACGGCAAGCAGGTCGCCATCCTGGTCCCCACGACCCTGCTCGCC
>JBPCMU010000126.1:0-25160 GCA_051001975.1 Jatrophihabitans sp. | reverse complement strand
ATATCGGTCTGGCTCTTGTCGAAGTACCGGCCCATCGACGGCAGCGCGATGTTCACGATTGTGCCGTCGAGCACGACCATCATCTGCGCGCCCGCGATCACGAGCAACACGAGCCCCGGGTGGGCGTGCCGGCGGGCCCCGTTCACCCCCGCGACTCTGTCGGGTTTGTCGGCCTTGGTCTGCGTCACGAGGGCTCCGATCCAACGTCGCCCCGGTAAGGGACGCGCACGTTCACTATTTGCGTTACTCTAGAACCCGGCATTAGAGAACGCAACCGTCTTCTACGAGTGATTCAGCCCACCGATCATGACGTGAGGGTCCGACAAAGGTGACCGCCGCCCCGACGCACCGAGCCGCTCCTCAACGCCGGCGCGGTGCCGCGCTCGAGGATGCGATCCTCGAAGCCGCCTACGCTGAACTGACCGAAGCTGGCTACCTCGCGTTCTCCGTCGAAGGCGCTGCCGCCCGCGCCCATACCGGCAAGGCGAGCATCTACCGCCGTTGGCCCACCAAGCAAGAACTCGTCATGGACGCGTTGCTCGCCCGGCTGCCCATGCCCGAGGACTGCGGGCTCGACCCGACGGCCGACCTGGACGATTCCGTGACGACCGTCGAGGCGTTGCGTCGGGTCGGTACGGCCATCGCCGGAATCATGAGCGGTCCCGCCGGCAGTGCCATGCGGGCGATCAAGTTCGAGGCGGTGTCCGACCCGGAACTCGCCGCGCTGGTGGACGCGCGGTTCCAGGCGCCTCGCCGTGCGGCCATGCTCAGGCTGCTGCAACGCGGCATCGCGCGCGGCGAGGTCCGTCCCGACGCCGCGAGCGCCGTCGTCGCGGACGTGCTTCCCGCCGTCCTGATGCAGCGCGTAATCCTGAACCACGAACCGGTGTCCGAAGCCGACGTCCACGACATCATCGAGCGAGTCATGATTCCCCTGGTCGAGATCCGGACGTGACCGCCGGGTCCCGTTTGATTGGCGACGCGCCGGACGAATGAGCGCTTGAGGCGGCTTCGGAACACGGTCGCGGCACCTTGTAGGCTCGTGCGCTGGTGGCTGCGAGACCTTCGTGCCGCTTGGAGGCTTCGCCTAGTCTGGTCTATGGCGCCGCACTGCTAATGCGGTTTGGGTCTAAAGCCCATCCCGGGTTCGAATCCCGGAGCCTCCGCACTGTCAGTACGAGATACCCCCGCGGTGGTTTTACCTCCTGGGTCAGACCCGCGCGTCACGCCTGCGCGAGACCAGCATCAGCAAGCTGCCGAGCAAGAGCAGCAGCAGGCCGAGGGCGATGACCGGCTGAACACTTGCTCCGGTGTAGGCCAACGGCTTGCCCAGTGCGGGCGTCCGATGGCTGGGGGTGTGTCCGGGGTTGTGCGTCCCGGGCTGGTGCACTCCGGGCGGGCCGTTCGGCGGCGGGCCGTTCGGCGGCGGGCCGTTCGGCGGGGTCGTGACGCCGCAGGCGCCCGATCCGCTACCGAGCACGCCGACCCCATTGCCACATGCGGTGACCGGCACGGTGATCGGGATCCCGATCGTGCCGCCCGGGTCGCCACCTGTTGTGACTGGCTGGGTGCAGGTGCCCGACGCGTCGCCGAGTACTCCCACGCCGTTGCCGCACACCGTCACCGGAGCGGTGACCGGTACGTTCACCGTCGAGCCCGGGTCGGTGCCCGAGCCGGTGGTGGTCGTACCGCCGGTGCAAGCGCCGGTTCCGGTGCCGAGGACGCCGACGCCGTTGCCGCACACCAGAACCGGTGCGGTGACCGGCGCCGCGACGGTCGAGCCGCCGGTGCCGCCGCCGGTCGTGTTACCGGCCGTGCACGTGCCCGTGCCGGTGCCGAGGACACCGCCACCGTTGCCACAGACGGTGACCGGTGCGGTCACCGGGACGCTGGCGGCGCCTGTCGAGCCGGCGCGAGTGGAGCTGGTGGTGCCGCCGGTGCTGGCGGTGGTGGTCCCTCCGGTGCAGCTCGCGGTGGCGTCACCAGCGACGCCTACCCCGTTGCCGCACACGGTGATCGGTGCGGTGACCGGGATGTCGACCTGCCGGCCGGTCCCGCTCGATGCGTCCGAGCTGGTGGTGCCGCCCGCGCACGTCGCACTGCCCTCGCCGATCGCGTTGCCGCAGGCGAGGAGCGGCGCTGTCACCGGGACTTCGAGTGCGGCATTGCCGCTGCCGCCACCCGTGGTGGTCGGGGCCGCGCAGCCGCTACTCGCATGACCGAGCACTCCCACACCGTTGCCGCACACCGTGATGGGTGCGGTGACCGGAATCTCGATGGCCGGGCGGTTGCCGTCGACAGCACCGGTCGCCGACGCTGCGGTCTTCGGCTTGGCGGTGGCCGCGGTCGTTGTCGTGGTTCCGGCCCTCTTCGTTGCCGAGCCTGTGGTGGGCTTGGCGTTGTTCGTCACCGTGCCCGTCGAGGTGCCGGTCGAGCCGCCGGACGTACTGGCGGCCGAGCCGGACGACGCCGTGCCGGCATGGGAGTCACCCAGGACTCCGACGCCGTTGTGCGAGACGTCGATCGGGATGACCACAGGGACCGAGACCTTCGCGTTCGGGTCGGCCTTGCCGATGTCGATCGATTGGTGCTGACATTCGCCGGATGCGTTGCCGAGGATCGCGATCGGGTTGTCACACACCGTGATCGGAACCTTGACGGACACGTTGATCGGTGGGCTGGAGGAACCGGGGGTGTCGGCGTTGGCAATGCCTGCGCCGATCACCCACATTCCTCCGGCGAAGATCGCGACTTCTAGGCCGCGCTTCAGCCAGATGTTCATGGTGTCTCCTTCGGGGATGGGCGGCACGAACGTGCACGCCCAAGGACTGGACTGCGGTCACCGGCGTCGGCGACGCGGGACCTCTGACCTGGTGAAGGAGGGTCGAGCTAGTCGGGCCAGACCGGCGCCTCGCTGGTGCGCAGGCGAGTCGGCCGATCAGCCGCGAGAACAGATCGCGACTGCGCAGCGTGTGCGGGGACGAGTTGGACGGTCCCCGGCAGGGCCGCGTGCACCGGGCCACCGGTGCCCGTCGGGCCGCTGGGAGCCGGTGCCGGACCGGGATCGGTCGGGGCCGGGGACGGTGTGCGAACCGGCGCGTGACCGAGGGGAGTGGTCGCGACGCCGGCGGTGTCGGTCGAGGTGTGGTGCGCGGCCGGAGCGGCGACTGCGCTGGTCAGCGCATTGCGGCTCGGGCCGGTCAGCAGGTTGCCTGCCTGGGTGGCGTGCGCCGCGTCGGACGCAGTGTGCGTACCGGCTGCCGGCGTGGCGGTCATGGTCGCCGGCTGGCCGCCGAAGAGCAGGCTCAGCACAGGTGTCGGGACAGAGCTCACCGGGGGTGCGGTCGGCAGCGTCACGGTCGGGCCCAGCAACGGCTGCAGAAGCTGGTCGGCAACATCGGTGACGGTCCGCGCCGTCTGGTCGACAACCGTGGTGACCGGCGCGGTGACGGGGGACAACTGCCGGAGCAGCGCGGTCAGCGGGTCGACCGGCTGTGCCGGTGTGGTCGTCGCCCCGGCATGAGTCGCGCCGGGGTGCGTCGCGGCCGCCGTCGAGGTGCTGTGCGTGCCGGCGCTGCTCGCAGCGTGGCCGGTGTGGGGTGCGGCCGGAGCCCGGTGCGTCGTCGCTGAGTGCTGGGCCGGGTGGGTCAGCGCGGTCGTCGTGTCGGCGAGCACGTTTGTCAGCACGCTGATCAGCGAGCCGGCCCGGTCGCCCTTGGCCGGGCCGGATTTGGTGGCCGCCGGTGCCGTCTTGGGGTGCCCGGTGGCGCCGGTGTCAGCGGAGGCGTGCGGTGCGGCGAGCATCGAGCAGAGCAACCATGCGCCGATGGCCAGGCCGGTGACGGCCGCCGCGCGCACGATCAGGCGGCGCAGCGAGGAGGGGGCGTCGCAGGCAGCGGGCACTGGCGAGCTTGCGCTCGAGCCGGCCACTGCGAACGACAGCACGGAGTTCCTCCTTCGGCCCCCGTGCCATGTGGATCCTGTATTCGGCTGAACGAGGCTGTCTGCGCTGCGATACGGGTCAGCGAAAATTAGTGCCCGAGCAATTCCCGCGCGCACTGACTGTGGTGACCCGCGCCGGCACCGGCCGGCCGGGTTGCCGGCCGCAGGAGTCGTGCTCCGGACCGTGCTGTGCCGACGTCCGGGCCACCCGTTGGCGCCCTGTAGACTCCGTGCGGCACGACGAGCGCCCGTAGCTCAACGGATAGAGCACTTGATTACGGATCAAGAGGTTAGGGGTTCGAATCCCTTCGGGCGCACCCACCGAAAGCTGGTCGCGGAAGTTCACTCAGCGGCAGGTGCAAACCTTCACCGGTCACCAGGCCGACAATCCGCCCGGGTCGCATCACGTCAGTCTGACACCGACGCTGGACGGCCTGGTGCGGTCGAGCCGTGGTCGGCTCGGCGAGCGATGTAGACCGCCCACATGATCAGCGGGATCTGCAGCGGCAGCCGCACCCAGGCGATCAGGGCGTTGCCGTCGCCGCCCAGCGTGTGCAGGGCCATGGCGATGTTCGCCGGGAACACCGCGACGAAGAGGACCGCGCAGGCCCACCCGGCGAGGCGGCGGGTCGGTGGGAGAAGAAGCAGTAGGGCGCAGCCGAGTTCGGCCACGCCACTGACGGCGACCCAGAACGTCGGCGAACCGAGAAAGCCGGGCACGATCGAACGAAAGCCCTTCGGTGAGGCGAAGTGCCAGGTACCGGTGGTGAGCAGCAGCGCCGCCAGCGCCCAGGCGGCCGCAGTGACCGGGAGCCGGCCGGACATCGCACGGTGAGCGTTCACCCGTCGATGGTCCGCGCCCCGGCCGGTCCGCGCCCGATGAACCGATCGCTGGCGGTGGTTTCGGGCCGTCGGCAGGGCGACCAGCATCGACGTCGCGACGAGTGCGAAGGCGGCCGGGTAGCCGAGCTGCAGGCTCAGCTCGCCGCGTGCTCAGTCGACGAAGGTGTCCATCTCGGCGTCGTCGGAGCGGGCGAATTTGTCCATCTCCGCCGCGATTTCAGTGATGAGCGTGATGAACTCTCCGCGTGCGGGAGAAGTGAGCCCATCGATGGCCTGCTGCGCGGACAGATCGAACCGGGCGTAGACGCCCTCCATCGCTTCGCTGCCGCTCTTGCTGATCGAGACGAGTTGGCTGCGCCGATCGGTGGGATTCGGCGCACGCGCCGCGAGGCCGGACTCCTCCAGCCGGTCGACCAAGGCGGTCATCGTCCCCGACGACAGGTTCAGCCGGTCGCTGAGGTCGCGAGGCGTGAGTTCACCGTCGTGAAACAGGTGGCCGAGAGCCAGGATCTCCGAGATCCCGATGCCCAGCTCGGCGGCGAGCCGCTGCCGCAATCGCTCGCCGCTGAGGATAACCAGCCGAACGGCAGTCATCACCTCGGTGTCCGAGTGGGCCGGCTCGGTGCCGTTGTTGTGGGTGGTGATGCGGTCTGTCAACATGCTCTCGGTGGCCTTGTCGGTCACTTGTCTCCCCAGGATTTGATACAAGCTTCGAGATTCTTCCGGACAACGGTAGCTGACGAAGGAGGCGAATCGGTCCGGACGCGGTCAGTCCGTGTCAGACAATTCGTGGGCATCGCGTAGTTTGCGCATCAGCTCCGACAGGCTCTTCAACTGCGCTCCGGTGAGCACCCCGAGGACCACGTCGTCCAGGTGCAGCTGGTGGCGGGCGATTGCCTCTTCGGCGGCTTTCTGGCCGGTGTCGGTGAGTGAGGTGTAGATGACCCGTCGATCATCCACGGCGGGGACCCGCTCGACCAGATCGGCGGCCTCCAGCCGGTCGACTAGCTTCGTATAGCCACCGCTGGTCATGTCGATATCGGCGGCGAGCTTGTTCATCGGCAGTCGGTGATCGGGCGTTCGGAGCAGCCGGATGAGGACTTCGAACCACTGGATGGGGAGACCGGCATCTTCGATTTCAGTTGCGATAACGCGGTGGGTGTTCCGGAATCCTTCCTCTACGAGCCCCCAACAGGTGATCAACTCTTCGGACGACAGATCACTGCTCACGCGCGCGCACTCTCCTTGGTGGTCGACTGCTCACTCGGTTCCCGAGCGGTGGTCTATGCAAACACTGCCTGACGGCTAGCTTGACAGGAACTAGCTGGGATGCCAAGCTAGCGAAAGCGTCATGCACGGCCTGCCGGTCGGGGGAGAATCGCACAGCGGTTCTCACGTCGCCCAGGGCCATGCTGCCGCTGAGGCGGCACATCCGTACTGGGGGGTCGGAGAAGCGTTCAGCCTCACGCAAAGAGATGGTGGGTCGAGGTCTGGGGGGAACTCGACCCACCATCTTTTTGTGTGTCCGGGCGCAGTGCGCCCAACTCCACGCACGGTCGCCTGCGGCTTCGCGATGAGGTCAGTCCTCGACCAGATCGGCCTCGGCATTCCGAATCACGGTGCGCAGCGTGGCGATCAGGTGCTCCCGGTCGTCGGCGGGCAGATCGACGATGATGCCCTCGTCGTACTTCTGGAACTTCGGCAGCAACTCGCTGACCAATGCCTCGCCGGCCGGTGTGAGAGACAGCATCACCACCCGCCGGTCGTCGGCCCGAGCTCGGACCAGCCACCCATGTGACTCGAGCGTCGAGACGATGCCGGTCAGCGTGCCCTTGGACATCGACGACTGGTTGGCGATCTCGTGGCTGGCGGAGTCACCGAAGAGCCACAGCTGGGTGAGCACGACCAACCCACTCCACGTGATGTTGTAGGTGGCGAGCTCGCCACGTTCGAGATATCGGCGGATCGCCGAGGCAGCCCGCATCGTGTGCCAGACAATCCATAAGCCGTCGAATCCGACGTCTTCGCCGAACTTCTCGCGGAACGCTTCGTTGATCTCGGTCATGCCCCGGCGTTGTTCCATGACGACTCCCGTGTACTGCCGCAGACAGTTACCACGGACCTTAGCGGCCTGCTGGACCCTATGGATCAGCCGAAGCGGCCGGAGATGTAGTCCTCGGTGCGCCGGTCGGTCGGGTTGGAGAAGATCTTCTGCGTCTCGTCGACCTCGACGAGCTGACCCGGCTTGCCCAGCCCGGCGAGGTTGAAGAACGCGGTGCGCTCGCTGACCCGGGCCGCCTGCTGCATGTTGTGCGTGACGATGACGATCGTGAACCGCTTGCGCAGCTCCTGGATCAGGTCCTCGATCGCGAGGGTCGAGATCGGGTCCAGCGAGGAGCACGGCTCGTCCATCAGCAGTACCTGCGGTTCGACCGCGATCGCGCGGGCGATGCACAGCCGTTGCTGCTGGCCACCGGAGAGACTTGCGCCGGACTTGTTCAGCCGGTTCTTGACCTCGTCCCAGAGGTTCGCGCCGCGCAACGACTTCTCCACGACCGAGTCCAGGTCCGAGCGCTTGAGCCTGCTGGACTGCAGCTTCAGCCCGGCCACCACGTTGTCGTAGATGGACATGGTGGGGAACGGGTTGGGCCGCTGGAAGACCATGCCGATGGTGCGCCGTACGTCGACCGGGTCGACGTCGCTGGCGTAGATGTCGTCGCCGTCGAGCAGCACCTTGCCCTCGACGCGGGCGCCGGCGACGACCTCGTGCATCCGGTTGAGCGTGCGCAAGACCGTCGACTTGCCGCAACCGGACGGCCCGATGAAGGCGGTCACGCTGCGCGGCTCGATCGTCAGGTTGACCTCGCTTACGGCGAGGAACTTGCCGTAGTAGATGTTCAGGTTGTCGGCGTCGATGCGCTTGGCCATCTGCGGTTGCTTCCTTCTCTGTGGGCGACGCGGCTGCGTCAGGTCAGTGCGTGACCTTGCTGAATCGGCCGATGAGCCGGGCGATGAGGTTCAAACCCATGACGATGACGATCAGCGTCAGCGCCGCGCCCCAGAGCCGGTCGATGGCGAAGTTGTGCACGAGTGTCGGCTTGCCGTTGACCAGCCGGTACGTGCCGTGGTTGGTGTAGTTGAGCGTCTGCTCGTTGATCATCCCGGGCAGCGATGCCTGCGCGCCGCCGAACAGGTTGGTGTTGATGCCTGGCGCGTAGCCCACCAGGATCAGCAGTGGTGCGGTCTCGCCGGCGACCCGGGCGATGCCCAGCACCACCCCGGTGATGATGCCGGTGAGCGCGGTCGGGATGACCACCCTCAGGATGGTTCGCCACTTCGGCACACCGAGCGCGTAGGACGCCTCACGCAACTCGTTCGGGACCAGCTTGAGCATTTCCTCTGTGGTGCGCACGATCACCGGGATCATCAGCATCACCAGGGCGAGGGAGACCAGCCAGCCGGCCCGCTGCCCGTGGAACGTCCCGATGAAGACCGCGTAGATGAACAGTGCGGCGACGATCGACGGGATGCCGGTGAGGATGTCGACCATGAATGTGGCCGTCCGGGCCACCGGGCCGCGACCGTACTCGACGAGGTAGACGGCGACCAACAGCGAGATCGGCACCGCGATGACAGTGCAGAGTGCGACTTGCTCCGCGGTACCGAGAATGGCGTGGTACGCACCGCCGCCGGCATCGGTGTAGGTGAGGTTGCGCTGGCTGTGGGTGAACCAGCCGTTGCGGGTGATCGCGTTGAACCCCTTGCTGGTCACCGTCCAGAGCAGCCAGATGAGCGGCACCAGCGCGATGGCGAAGGACAGGTATACCAGGACCGTCGCCAGGTTGTTCTTGGCCTTGCGCAGACCCCGGCCCGGAGCCGCGGAGAGAGCTGTGGTGCTCATCAGTGCGCCTCCGCACTGGCGTTCAGGCATCGTCTTTTGGCGTAAGGGCAGCGGCGCGTGGGGTACTCGGCTGTCATCATTAGTCCTTACGACGGTTGACGATGGCGCGTGCGGAGGCATTGACCGCGAACGTCAGGATGAACAGGACGAGCCCGGCGGAGATGTACGCACCGGTCTGGGTGCGACCGTTCGCCTCCTGCATGTTCAGCCCGATCAGCGACGCGAACGTCTGCCCGCCGGCGAACAGCGACGGGGTGAAGTGCGCGTTGATCGGCGGCTTGCTCAAGATCAGCATGACCGCGATCGTCTCGCCCAGTGCGCGGCCGAGGCCGAGCATGGCGCCGCTGACCAGACCCGGTCGGCCGTGCGGGAGCACCGCCATGCGGATCATTTCCCACTTGGTCGCGCCGAGTGCCCAGGCGGCTTCGATGTTGTGTTTGGGCGTGCGCTCGAAGACGTCGCGGCTGATCGCGGTGACGATCGGCAGGATCATGATCGCCAGCACGATCGAGGCGTTGAAGATGCTGCCGGTGACGACGCCCTTGTCGGCGAACAGCGGGATGAAGTCGAGGTGATACAACGCCCGCTGGACGCCTTCAAGGTGCGGCGCGAGTACGTAGATGCCCCAGATTCCATAGATGATCGAAGGGATGGCAGCGAGCAGGTCGACGATGTATGCGACCGGCTTGCGCAGTGCCTGCGGTGCGTAGTGCGTCATGAACAGCGCGATGCCGACCGCGACCGGTACGGCGATGAGCAGCGCAACCGCCGAGCTGATGACCGTGACCCAGAGCAGATCCAGCACACCGAAGTGCAGTGGCTCGTCGCTGACCTGAAACTGCCGGGAGAGCAGGAAGTTCGACTTGTCCTTGGCGATGATCGGGATCGCCTGGGTGAGCAGGAACAGCGCGACGAGCGCGATCAGCACGATGATGAAGACGCCGGAGCCCGCGGCCATCCCGCCGAAGACCCGATCGCCGATCCGCGGCCGGCCGCCGGACCCGCTGAGCGAACCGGAACCGGACACCGCCGGAGCGTCCTCCATGGTGGCGATACCGACCGGGTCCGCCGACCCGACGAGGGCCGGCGGAGGCTCGCCACCTAACGGAGCAGCGGGTAGCGGCTCCGGTTCACCCGCCTCAGCAGGTGGTGGCAGCGCGGGCTTGCGGTCGGTCATGATCTCTCGCTCTGGCATGGGCTGGCGCTTTCCCCTGTGCCGACGATCGGCCCTGCCGGAGTGCGCCGGTGTCGCACCGACTGCTCCGGCAGGGCCGCGTCGTTCTGTGTGAATCTAGTGGTTGCCGACGCTCAGGTCGTCAGCTGATCTTCTCGATCGCGGCCTGCACCTGGGTGCGGACCGAGTCCGGCAGTGCTGCGTACCCGAGGTCGTGCACGCTGTTCTGTGCTTCTTCGCTCACGATGTAGTTCATGAACGACTTGACCAGTGCGCCGACCTTCGAGTCGTTGTACTTGCTGCACACGATCTCGTAGGTGACCAGGACGATCGGGTAAGCACCGGCAGTCTTCGTTGCGTAGTCCAGCTTCAGCGACAGGTCGCCGGGGCCGTTGGGCGCAACCTGCGCGGTGGCCACCGTCTTGCCGGCGGTCTCCGCACTCAGCTCCACAGCGCCGCCACCGTTGTCGACCTTGGCGGTGCTGAGGTTGTTCTGGATCGCATAGGACCACTCGACGTAGGCGATGGATCCATCGGTCGACTGCACTGCCTGGCCGACCAACTGGTTGCCCTTCTTGCCCTGGCCGGCACCGGCCCACTGCTTCGACGGCTCGGCGGTCCAGTCGCTGGGTGCCGAGGCCTTCAGGTAGCTCTCGAAGTTCTGGGTGGTACCCGACTGGTCGGACCGGCTGAAGACCGTGATCTTCGTGGACGGCAGGTCAGCGCTGCTGTTGATCGCCTTGATCGCCGGGTCGTTCCAGGCGGTGATCTTGCCGAGGAAGATCTTCGCGATCACCCCGGGAGTGAGGGTGAGGTCCTTGACGCCCTTGACGTTGAAGCCGAGCGCGATCGGTCCGGTGACCATGGGCAGGTCGATGGCCGGCCCGGCGCAGGCTGTGGCGGCCTTGGTCACTTCACCCTTGTCCGCGCTGAGCGCGGCATCGGAGCCGGCGAAGTCGACCTGCTTGTTGCTGAAGTCGGTGACGCCCTGCCCGGAGCCGCCGCCACCGTAGTTGATGGTCGCTCCGTTGCACTTGGTCTGGTAATCCTTGATCCACTGCGTCATCGCGTTCTGTTGCGCGGTGGAGCCGTCTGACTTCAGCGTTCCGGTCTGGCAGTCGACGGACGCGGTGGCCCCGGTCGATCCCGCGCTGGAGCCGCCGCCATTGTTATCGGCGCTCGAGCCGCAGGCCGCGAGTGCGAGCGAGCCCGCCATTACGACACCGACCAGCCGCAAGGCGGTCGGTACCCGGGTGAGCTTCACGTGGTGGTTCCCTTCGACATGACGACATTGACGTCGCCGACGTTAAGGGGATCAGGTGGCGCGCTACCCAGCCGCGGGTGAACGCAGGGTGAACGTCACCGGGAGTCGATGTGACCTTCGACAATCGCGAATGTGGCCACCAGGTGAATGCGGACGTGCCGTCCGGCTCAGCCCGGTACTCGCAGGTATTGCGTGTCTGTGCCCGTGACGGAGAAGCCGGACCGTTCGTAGAGGTGCACCGCCCGGCTGTTTGCCTCGTCGGAGTAGAGCATCACTTCGCGGACACCCTGGTTGGACAGGTGCCGCAGTCCCGCGTCGAGCAGTGCTCCGCCCAGGTGGCGGCCCTGCGCCGCGGGATCCACGCCGAGGACGTACACCTCGCCGATCGGCGCACCGCCGCGGGCGCCGGCGTGGATCTTCGTCCAGTGAAAGCCGAGCACAACGCCGTCGGAGTCGACCGCGAGCAGGAACCCGGCCGGGTCGAACCAGGGCTCAGCCTCGCGGGCCTGTAGATCGGCGAGACGGTAGCCGGCCTGCTCGGCGTGATCGGCAAAGGCCCGGGCGTTGACCGCGAGCCAGGCCGGCTCGTCGACACCCACCCGGAACGGACGGATGCTCACGTCGGGCAGGTCCGTCGCCGCAGCGACCTCGTCCAGCGGGCGGGACATCTGCAGCAGTCTGCGCCGCTCGGCGTAACCGCGGGCGGCCAGCACCGGCCCGATCGGTGAGCGCTGCCCGTGCGACCAGATCAGTATCGGCCGCCGGTCGGCCGAGGCCTCGATCGCGTCGAGCAATCTCGTGGCGGCCATCGCGCGGTCAGCCTCGACGGCTACCGCTATCTCTCCGGTGACCGCGTCGGTGGCCCTGGCGATCTGGGCATACCCGGTCACGTGGGAGTCAGTGCCCGCGAGCCAGAAATGCTCGATCTGCTCGGAGTCGGAGCTGAGCTGGACCAGCGCCTGGTCGCTGAGCGGTGGGGCGCCGTCGGCGTCCTCGATCTCGGGGGCCATTGCCCGCACCGCGCGCACCTGCTGGTCGGACAGGTGCCGCACCGACGGGAGGAAGCTCACCCGATGACGGTATCCACCGCGGCGCGTTCGGCTTCGACGGGTGCCGCCGGCCGGGTCTCCTCGCGGATGCCGGCCGGGCGGACGAACTTGTAGCCGACGTTGCGCACGGTGCCGATCAGCGCCTCGTGCTCGGTGCCGAGCTTCGCGCGCAGCCGCCGCACGTGCACGTCGACGGTCCGGGTGCCGCCGAAGTAGTCGTAGCCCCAAACGTCCTGCAGGAGGCGTGCCCGGGTGAAGACACGGCCGGGCTGCTGGGCCAGGAACTTCAGCAGTTCGAACTCCTTATACGTGAGGTCGAGCGTGCCGGCCCGCAGCTTGGCGGTGTAGGTCGTCTCATCGATGACCAAGTCGCCGACCCGGATCACGTCGGGCTCGGCGTCCTGTTCGGCAGCGACGGTCGATCGAGCGATGGCCAACCGCAGCCGGGCGTCGAGCTCGGCCGGGCCGGCGGTGTCGAGTACGACGTCGTCCACCTGCCATTCGGCACTCAGCGCCACGAGGCCGCCTTCGGAGAGCACCGCGAGCACCGGCACCGGTGTCTCTGCGGCACGTAGCACCCGGGTGAACGCGCGCGCCTGAGTGAGATCCCGCCGCGCGTCGAGCACCACGACGTCCGCGTCGGGGGCGGTAAGCAGCGCCGCCGGGTCGGAGGGAAGGACGGTCACCCGGTGGGTGAGCAGGCCCAGTGCGGGCAGGACCTCGGTGGTCGGCTGGGCCGCCGCAGTGAGAAGGATGATGTGCACGTGCGCCTCCAGATGGGGTCGCTCCGCGCCGAAGAGGGCACGATTCACGATGGTCCGCAGCCCGGGCGGCGCTGCCGTGGCGGTACAGGTGAGGATATCCGATGAAATGGTGACCGAGATCGAGGTGTACGCCACAGACGGCGTCCGGCTGTCCGGCCGGTACTGGCCGCAGCCGAAGGCCGAGCTGGGCTATGCGATCGGTCACGGATTCACGGGTTCGAGCACGCACGCCGCGGTAGAGGCGATCTGCCAGCGTCTTGCCGGGCGCGGCGCGGCGGTCGTTGCCCTCGATTTCCGCGGCCACGGCAAATCAGGCGGGTTGAGCACGATCGGTGCCGTCGAGGAACGGGATCTGAGTGCGGCGATCGCCTTCCTGCGCGGCGCCGGCTACCCCGTGGTGGCCACCGCGGGTTGGTCCATGGGCGGCTCGGTGGTCTTGCGGCATGCCGCACTGGTCGGCGGGGTGGACGCGGTGGTCAGCGTGAGCAGCCCGGGCCTCTGGTACGAGCGGAGCACCCGGTCGATGCGCCGGGTGCACTTCGTCGGCGAGACGTGGCTGGGCCGGCGGATCCTGTCCACCCGCTTGCACACCAGGGTCGGCCGCGGCTGGGCGCAGACCCCGGAGGCGCCGGTCGAGGTGGTCGGCCGGATCGCCCCGACGCCGCTGTTGATCGTGCACGGCGACGCCGACAGTTACTTCCCGGTTCGGCACGCTGAAGCGCTCGCCGCAGCGGCTCCCGGGTCGGCGCTCTGGCTGGAGCACGGCATGGGCCACGCCGAGAACGCCACTTCGCCGGAGCTGGTGGACCGCATCGACAGCTGGGTGCGCCGGGTCACCGGCACCATCCCGACGGTGGGGGTCCGGGATTCTGACCTTCGTCTGGGACGATGACCGGCGTGGAGGACACCGTGGCCGACGAGGCCGAGCCGATCAGCGACCTCACGTCGGGCGCGCCGTCCGGGCACGGCCGGTGCGTACTGGTGGCCGTCGTCTTCGGCGCGGCGCTGGCCGTCGCGACGGGACAGAGCGCGCTGACGTTGCTGATCGTGACGGCGGTTGTGCAGGCCGTGCTGATCGTGAGTTGGGTGCTCGGCACCGGGATGCCGGGCCGGATTGGTGGGCTGGGAATCGCCGGCGCGGCGGCAGCCGGTGCAGATGTAGCCGTCTCGGTGGATCCGCATCGACAGCTGGCTCCGCTGCTGGTCGGTCTCGGGCTGGCCGTCTCCGTCATGTTCGTGCACCAGCTAGTCCGGGGAGTGGTGCGGACCCGCACCGTCGAGTCGCTGTCGCACGCTGCGCTGCTCGTGGTGGCGGTCAGCTCGTTGCCCTGCTACCTGCAGCTTCGGCACGAGTTCGACGGTCGCGACCTCGCCCTCGGCTCGCTTCTCGCCGTCGGGGTCGCGCTGGTGGTCGGGCACCTCGCCGACATGATCTGGTCCCGGCCGCGCTTCGACACAGAGGTGCCGCGCGGGCTGTTTGCCTTCGCGCTCGGCGCGATCGCCGCTGGGGCGGCCGGCACCAAGGGCCTGCACGACGTGGTCGCGTTCACCACGGTCCGGTCCATCTACGTGTCGGTGGCGATCGGGGCGGTCACCGGGCTGCTGGCCATCGCCGGCGCGTTCGCGGTGCATCGGCTGCCCGAGTTCGTGCCCGTTTCCGCGACCGACGACGGCCGCCCCCATCCCGGGGGCCGACAGGCGTTGCTGCCGCTGGCCCAAGTGTTGTTGCCGATCTCGCTGGCCGCGCCCGCCGCGTACCTGCTCTGCTTGACCGGCCACAGCTGATGGCGATCTGATGCGCCGGCGCGGATGGGCCGTCCTGCTCTCGATTGTGGTGCTTCTGTTCGGTGCGGTGGTTGTGGTCGACCGCGTCGCGGCGGGGGTGGCCGGCCGGAAGATCGCGACGAAGCTTGGTGAACACGCGCCGTTCGTCGGCGCGCCCACTCCACACGTGACGATCCGCGGGTTCCCGTTCCTCACCCAGGCCGTGGCCGGGAAGTATTCCGACATCGAGGTATCGGACTCCGGGCTGACGATCGACTCGGTCAGTGGCCTCGCATTCGACGCGCATCTGCACGGCGTGCATGTTTCTGCATCCGATGCCCTCAACGGCAATGTCCAGCAATTGCCGGTGGATCGCATCGCCGGCGACGTGACCGTTCCGTACACCCAGGTCGCCACCGCGTCTGGCGGCACCGTCCAGCTGGGTCATGAAGGTGATCAGCTGCTCGTCTCTGGGCACGTGAGCATTCCCGGCGTGGGCACAGTGACCGGCCGAGGTACCGGAAGGATCGAGGTTTCCGGCGGCCAGGTGAAGGCTGTCATCACCTCGGCGACGGTGAGCGGGGCGTCCCTGTCGTCGTCGGTGCTCGATCAAGTCGCCGAGCTGCTCACCCCCCAGCTGAAGCTGCCGCGGTTGCCGTACAACCTGAAGCTCACCGGAGTTCGTGCATCCGATGACGGGCTGGTGGTTTCCGGCGAGGTGAGCGGAGTCGTCCTGATTTCCCGGACCGGCAGCTAAGCTCACGCACGACCTTGTCCCGGAACTGAAGGGCTCGACATGGGGATCGTCATCACCATCGTAATCGTGGTGATCGTTCTGGCACTCGTCTTCTGGGTGATCAGCGGTTACAACGGTCTGGTTCGAGCGCGTAATGCGTTCCAGAACGCCTTTGCTCAGATCGATGTGCAGCTGCAGCGCCGCTTCGACCTCATCCCCAACCTGGTGGAGACGGCCAAGGCCTACATGGCACACGAGCGGGACACACTCGAAGCGGTCGTGCAGGCACGCGGTGCCGCCATGGCCGGTTTGTCCGCGGCTCACGCCAACCCGGGTGACCCGGCTGCCATGCAGCAGCTGTCGCAGGGTCAGGGCCAGCTGAACGGCGCGCTGTCCCGGTTGATCGCGGTGTCCGAGTCCTACCCGGATCTCAAGGCCAACCAGAACATGATGCAGCTGTCCGAGGAGCTGACCACCACAGAGAACAAGGTGGCCTTCGCCCGACAGGCCTACAACGACTCGGTGATGACCTTCAACAACAAGCAGCAGTCGTTCCCAGGCAGCGTCATCGCAGGCCGGTTCAACTTCAAGCCCGCAGCGCTGCTGGAGATCCCGCAGGACCGCGGCGACATGCGCGAGGCACCGAGGGTGACGTTCGGGCAGGATGCGCCGGCAGTGCAGGCTCCGCAGGCCCCGCCTGTGCAGCAGGCTCCGCCGGCCCCGCCTGTGCAGCAGGCTCCGCCGGCCCCGCCTGTGCAGCAGGCGCAGTCCGCCTCGCCGTTTGACCAGGCGCCGCCTCCGTCGGCACCTCCGGCTGCCGGCGACCAGCTGCCCCCGGCGCCCCCCGCTCCGCCGGCGGGTCCGCCCCAGTAACTAGTTACCAGTGAGCTTCTTCGAGCGGCAGCACGCCGCCCGGACCTCGTCGATCCGGCTGGTCGCGCTATTCGTCGCGGCCGTCGTCGGCATCGTCGTGGTGGTGGACGTCGTCGTGCTCGTCCTGGTGCACAGCCAGCCGGCCGGGAGTGTCGCGTCGTTCGTCGCGATCGCCAGCGTCTTCACGCTGTTGATCATCAGTGGCGGCTCGGTCTACAAGACGTTGTCGCTGCGGGCCGGTGGCTCGGCGCTTGCCCTGTCGGTGGGCGCCGCTGCCGTCGACCCGACCAGCACTGATCCGGCGCTGCGCCGGTTCGTCAACATCGTCGAGGAGATGTCACTGGCCTCTGGCGTGCCGGTGCCGCGGCTGTTCGTGCTGCAGGACGAGGCCGGGATCAACGCATTCGCGGCTGGGTACACGCCGGCTGATGCGGCGATCACGGTCACCGGCGGCGCGCTGCACCAGTTGAGCCGGGCCGAGCTGCAGGGCGTCATCGGCCACGAGTTCAGCCACATCCTGAATGGCGACATGCGCCTGAACATCCGGCTCATCGGCCTGCTCAACGGCATCCTGCTGCTCGGCCTGGTCGGATTGCGGGTTTTGGGCACTGGCGGTGGCCGGGGCCGGGACAAGAACGCCGGGCCGATCCTGCTGATCGCGCTGGCCATGTTCATCCTCGGGTTCGTCGGCCAGTTCTTCGCGAACATGATCAAGGCCGGGGTGAGCCGGCAGCGCGAGTGGCTCGCCGACGCGTCGTCGGTGCAGTTCACCCGCGACCCGCAGGGCCTGGAGGGCGCGCTGAAGAAGATCGCCGGTCTGCCTACCGGGTCGAAGCTGGCGAACATGCGCAACGCCAAGGAAGTCAGCCACATGCTGTTCGGCGAGGGCAGTGCCAAGTTCAGCTCGCTGTTCGCCACCCATCCGCCGTTGATGGACCGGATCAGCGCGCTGGATCCCAGCTTCCGTCCCGACGAGGTGCGAGAACTCGCACGGGGCTGGGCGAACCAGCCGCCTGACGGTCTGGCTGAGGACGCCGCGCTCGGGCTGACTCCGACCGGACCGGTGGCCGGGCGCCAGGCAACCGGTGCTCCCGCTCTGCCGGCTGTCGGGCTGGCCGCCGCGCTCGACTCCGGTGCGACCCGGTTCCCGGTGCAGCCGGCCGAGGTGAGCGGGCGGGTCGGCACCGCCTCCCCGTCGGATCTCGATCGCGGCAGCAGGCTCAGCGCTCAAGTGCCGCCGCGGTTCCGGCAGCTCGCGAACCAGGGCTCGACTGCGGTACCGCTCACGCTGGCGATGCTGCTCAATGCCGAACCGGACGTGCAGGCAAAGCAGCTCGGCATCATCCTCGCCACGCTCGGCCAGGAGACGGCGCAAGCGACCACCGAGCTAGTGGATGATGTCGCCACCCTGCCGCCGCTGCTGCGCCTGCCGGTCGTCAGCATCGCCGTGCCGCTGATCACCGCCCGCCCGAAGGATCGGCTCGCCGCGCTGATCAGCGCGCTCGACCAGCTGTCCCGCGCGGACGGGACGATCTCGGTGTTCGAGTACTGCCTCACCCGGATGGTGTCCGGCTACATCCGTGACTCGAACGATCCGCCCGGCCGCTCGAAGCCCGGCAAGGTTGCGGTCAGCCGCGTTCAGCAGGCTGCCCTCGGTGTACTCGCCGTCATCGCCGCGGAAGGTAATACCGAGCCGGCCGCCGCCGAGCGTGCATTCACCCACGCCGTCCAGTATCTGCTGCCCGGCACCGCGGTGCCCTACCAGCCGCCCGCCCAGTCATGGGATGCCCTGGACGCGGCCTGGCCGGCGCTGGATTCGCTGGACCCGAAGCACAAGCAGCGCTTCGTCGAGGCGATCACCGTGGCCATCCGCGATGACGGTGTGCTGGGCGTCGACGAGGCAGAACTGCTGCGCACCAGCTGTGCCCTCCTGCACTGCCCACTGCCCAGCTTCGTCGCGTAGTCGCCTGCCGCGAATCGGCACGACGACCTGAGCCAACCCGGCTGATCCGAAACGCACCACTCAACGCTCAACGGCTCGGATCGGCCGTCTCACATAGTGGGCAACTGGCCGGACGGGTCCCGCTGCCGTTACGCTCACCCCATGGGCAAGCTGTTCTTCTCCCGCCGCGTGGTCGACCTGTGCCGCGTGGGCAGCTGCCTCTGTCGACAGTCCTGACCGGACCGGCTCTCCGGACGTCTGCAGCGCGCTGATTTTCCGCCGCTGAGCCGTCCCACCCCGATCGCATCCCACACACTGCCGCGCCGCATCACGGCGTCGGCTGCGATGCGTCGGACGCCGATCCACTCCCCGCAGTCCCGAGCCGCACATCCCTACCCTGAGGAGACACCGCACATGAGCCGCGAAGACGTGCTCGTCTCGGCCGATTGGGCCGAGCAGAATCTCACCGCCCCGGGCGTCGTGTTCGTCGAGGTCGACGAAGACACCTCGGCCTACGACGGCGGGCATCTGCCCGGCGCCGTCAAGCTGGATTGGAAGACCGAACTGCAGGACCAGGTACTCCGCGACTTCGTCGACAAGGCGACGTTCGAGGGGCTGCTGTCGGCCAAGGGCATCGGCACCGACGACGAGGTGGTGCTCTACGGCGGCAACAACAACTGGTTTGCCGCCTACGCGTACTGGTACTTCAAGCTCGACGGCCACGAGAACGTCAAGCTGCTCGACGGCGGCCGCAAGAAGTGGGAACTGGACGGGCGGGAGCTGAGCAAGGACGAGGTCAGCCGGCCGGCTACCACGTACACCGCGAACGACCAGGACGTGACGATCCGCGCCTTCCGCGACGAGGTCATCGATTCGATCGGCAAGCAGAACCTTGTCGACGTCCGGTCACCCGACGAGTTCTCCGGCAAGCTGCTCGCTCCGGCACACCTGCCGCAGGAGCAGTCGCAGCGCGGCGGTCACATCCCGAGTGCGGTGAACGTGCCGTGGAGCAAGGCGGCCAACGAGGACGGCACGTTCAAGTCCGACGCCGAACTCAAGGCGCTCTACGCCGAGGCGGGGCTGGACGACGGCAGGAACACCATCGCCTAATGCCGCATCGGCGAGCGGTCCAGTCACACCTGGTTCGCGCTGCACGAGCTGCTGGGTCACCAGAACGTCAAGAACTACGACGGCTCCTGGACCGAGTACGGCTCGCTGGTCGGCGTCCCGATCGAGAAGGACGTCTGAGCGAGTGAGCATCCTAGCGAGCGTCAGCGAGCGAGCGGCCGATGACCGCTCGCGCGAAGAGGGAGATATCTGATGTGTGGAGCACCCGCGCAGGCGCCTGAGTTGCCGTCGCACGTAGATCTGAGCCGGGAGACGGTCATCTACGGCCAGGTCACCCGGGACGGCGCGCCGGTCCCGTCGGCCTATGTCCGGCTGCTCGACGACACCGGTGAGTTCACCGCCGAGGTGGTCACCAGCGCAACCGGCGACTTCCGGTTCTACGCCGCTCCCGGTGCGTGGACGCTGTCCGTGCTCGCGCCCGGTGCATCCGTGCGCAAGGACGTGCACGCGCTCGAGCCGGGCCTCGTCGAGGCGCACCTCGTCCTGGCAGCCTGAGTTAGCCACGCTTTTGGCCGCCCACCGTCAGATAGACGGCTGGGCGGCCAAAAACGGATAGGGTCGGGGCATGCTCGAGGTCGCATACCTGGTCCTGCTGGTCGCCGCGTTCGTGGCGATCGGCGCGATGGCCTTTCTGATCGTCTACAAGCTCTACGCAGGGCAGCGGTGACTTCTTCCGCCGATAGCGCACCGATGAGCGGACCTGCAGCGGACACCTCGGATCTGCGTCAGGGTGCCCCGTTGCACGACGACCTGCTCGCGCTGCTCCCCCTCGTCGGTGTCTGGCGCGGCAGCGGTGAGGGCGTGGTGCCGCGTACTCAGGAACGGTTTCGGTATCGCCAGGAACTCGTCTTTGCCCATGACGGGCGGCCGTTCCTCGCCTACGAAGGCACGTCGTGGATCGTCGACGACGCGGGCGCGGTAGTCCGCCCAGCGGCTCGGGAGCGTGGCTTCTGGCGGCCGGGGCCCGGCCCCGACGACGTCGCCGTCGTGCTGAGCGTGGCGAGCGGATTCTCGATCGTCTTCACCGGCGCGGTGAGCGATCTGCGCTGGGAGATCTCGTCGACTTCGGTCGGCGCTGCACCCGGGGCCAAGGACGTGGCCGGGGAGCGGCGGCTCTACGCACTGGTGGGTGACGGCCTCGGCTACGCCGCCGAACTCGACGCGATGGGCCTCGGTTTCCGGCCGCACCTGACCGCCCAACTGAAGCGCGTCCCACCCGGCGCCGGCTGAGCTGCTCGCTCCTCCTGCGCCGCGCATTTCCGCGATGATCAAGCGTTCATGCGGCGGACATGGTTCGACCCCGGGCCTTGACGTCGCGTGGCGCGTGCCGTGCGACGGCCGGATGGACTGGTTCCGGGGCCCGGGGTCGGGTAACTGTCTGGTTTTGGCCTGCCGTCAGCGGCAGGTCAGGACAGTGGTCCTTAGCTGATTTGCTGTCGGCTTCAGCCGGCAGTCACCTCACGAGTCCTGTACGTATTCAACGCTGGACCACCTCCTCTCTCGTGTACGACCACCGTAACGAGTCGATCCGCTGATCGCCACGGTTTTCTAACCCCGGCAAAAATGGATCTGCTGACCGGGGCGCAGCTGTGCGGCCAGGTCGACGGCGCGCTCGGGCAGAACGCCGAGGACGGGATAACCGCCCGTGACGGGGGTGGTCGGCCAGGAAGACCAGCGGCTGGCCGTCGGCGGGCACCTGCACAGCACCGGGCACCAGACCCTCGCTGGGCAACTCACCGCCGACCGTCCGCACGAGCGCGGGGCCGGACAGCCGGACCGCGACGCGATCGCTGTCCGCCGACACCGTGTACGTGCCGGAGGGCATCGGCTCGGCGAACCAGTCGGCCCGAGGTCCGGGCAGCAGCGGCAGCGTCACCGACTCGGCGTTGGGTGCCCGAACGGCGGCCAGGTCGGTGTCCGGCACCGGCTTGCGGGGACGACCGACGGGCAGCAGCGCGCCCGGTCGCAATGGCGCCGGACCGAGCCCGGCGAGTGTGTCGGTGGACCGGCTGCCGAGCACGGGCTCGACGGCGATCCCCCCGCGTACCGCGAGATAGCGGCGCACCCCGGCAGTGGCCGCCGCGAGATGCACCGTGGCGCCCGCGGGCACGGAAGTCACCGCATTGATCCCGACCGGATGGTTGTCGACCATCACCGGGCCGGCCGCGCCGGTGACCGCGACCAGGACCCGCTCGTGTACGTGCAGTACCAGTCCGCCGAGCAACACCTCGATCGCCGCAGCACCCTCGTCGTTTCCGACCAGCCGGTTCGCCAACCGCAGCGCACCACGGTCGGCGGCGCCGGATCGCCCGGCGCCCAGCGCCGCATAGCCAGGGCGGCCGAGGTCCTGCAGGCAGCACAGCGGCCCGGTTGCGAGCACTCGCAGCGAGCCGCTCACGCCGCGGCCCCCGCGGAAGCGCGAAGTGCTGTGTGCGAAAAGGTTTCGTCGGGTTGGCTCACGTCGGATCCTCGACGAAGCGCACCCGTACGCCCGGTCGCAGCAGGGCAGGTGGGTCCCGATGGACGTCCCACAGGGGCGCGTCGGTGCGGCCGATGAGCTGCCACCCGCCCGGGGAGACGCGGGGATAGACACCGGTGAACTCGCCGGCCAGGCCCACCGATCCGGCCGGCACCGAAGTCCGCGGTGAGTCGCGGCGTGGCACGTTCGGGGCCCAGTTCTCCCCGACCAGATAACCGAAGCCGGGCGCGAACCCGCAGAACGCGACGGTCCAGATCTGGCCGGTGTGTGCCGCGACGACGCCCGCCTCGTCGAGCCCGGTGAGCGCCGCTACGTCGGCGAGGTCGGTGCCGGCATAACGCACGCCGATCGTGATCGGCTCGGGCAGTTCGGCAGGAGACGTCTCCCGGTACTCGATCGCCGTCGCCGCCGCGGCCACCGTGCGCAGGTCGGTGCCTGGCTCGGTGAGCAGCAGCACGGTGCGGGCCGCCGGCACGATCTCGCGCACCCCCGGCATCCCGTTGCGGATCACCGCATCGGCGAACGCGCGCGTCTCGCGGAGGTCGGCCAGTTCGATCAGCAGCGCGTGGTCGCCGCTGGGCAGGACGCGCACGTCACCGCTCGACGAACGGCACGACCGTGACGCCGGCCTCGGCGAGTGCGGCGCTGACGGCAGTCGCGATCTGCACCGCCGACGGGGTGTCCCCGTGCACGCAGAGGGATTGCGCGGCGAGCGTGACAACGCTGCCGTCGACTGCGGTCACAGTGCCGGCGATGACCATCTCCACGGACCGGCGGGCGATCTCTGCCACGTCGCTGAGCAGCGCCCCGGCGTCGCGACGGTCCACCAGATGACCGTCCGGGGTGTACCCGCGATCGACGAACGCTTCGGCGACGGTCGGGAGCCCTGCCTCTGCGGCGTGCCCGAGCAGTACCGAATCGGGCAGGCCGAGGATGGGAAGCGTCCGGTCGTAGGCCGCCACCGCCGCGACGACGGCTCGGGCCTGCGCGTCATGCGTCACCACTGCGTTGTAGAGCGCACCGTGCGGCTTCACGTAGCGCACCCGCTCCCCGGCCACCCGCGCCATCGCATCGAGCGCGCCGAGTTGGTAGAGCACGTCGGCTTCGAGATCAGCAGGGGCCACGTCGATGAAGCGGCGGCCGAAACCGGCCAGATCCCGATAACCAACCTGCGCACCGATCACCACGCCCTTCTGGGCCGCCGTCGCGCAGGCGCGGCGCAACGTCGTCGGGTCGCCGGCGTGGAATCCGCACGCGACGTTCGCGCTGGTGACCACGCCGAGCATCGCGGCGTCATCACCGAGCGTCCAGCGACCGAACGACTCGCCAAGGTCTGCGTTCAGATCGATCCGCACGCAAGGGACGCTACCGCTGCGTATCGGCCTTAGGTGGCGTGGCCGCCGAGCGAGGTGAGGGTGTACGCCCCGGGACGACCTTCATAGCTGAACACAGTGCCGCCGGGTGATCGGCCGACCATGACGAAGGTTGTGGCGCCGGTCATCACCAGGCCGGGTGCGCCGGTGAAAATACCGGCAACGTATCGACGAAGCCACTGTGGGTGAGCACCGCCGAGCCGTCGAAGGAGATGTCCACTCCGTACGGCGCTGCACCAACTGAGGTGGAGTCGCCCAGCGCGCGCGACGACCATAGCCGGGAGTCCAACCTGACGAAGCCTGACACCGTGGCTGTAGGTGAGGATCGCGAGATGCGCTGAGCCGCCGGTACCGCGCACTATGACCGTGGTGCGCTGGCTGGCGCGGTCTGCCGAGGCGCCCGGAGCGGCCGTGATGATCCCGCCCACCTTTGTCCAACTGCTCCAGTGGAGAGCGAAGCGATTGCGATACAGCGCGTCGTGCGCTCCGCGTGCGAGAACGTCGAGTGAACCCGACGCGAGGGACACCACGGTCGGTGCGCTGGTGATGAGTCCGCCGAGATCCTGCGGGGCATGCCAGCCGTCGGCGAAGTACCAGTGCAGCAACTGATTGCGTGGGCCGCGAGCGAACGCATCCAGCCGATTGCCTCCCCATGAGACCACCGAGAGCGAGGAGGTCGCGGTGCCGGCCAGAGCATCGTGCCGTCAGGGGTGAACGTGAGATCCCACGGAAAGCTGAGCCCGGACTCCACCGTGGTGACCTGCAGCGTCGGTGTGCCGCCGGCCCGCCTGTGAGCGGTGACCGTCGAGGACGAGGAGTGCGCCGACGGTTGTGACGACGGCAAGAAGGGCGAACAGGGGAAGTCGCAGGGAGCGGTATCGGGCCGACATGGGGCTCCTTTGAGAATGGTGACCGGACCACCCCCGCGGCGTAGGTCGACACTATTGGTCGAAGCGGTTCCCGGTAGTTGGGGTGCTGGTAGCGGCGCGGTCACCAGCCCCAATGCTGGCTTTGTCCTGGTGAGAACGATCTTGCAGTTCTGACAAGAGCGCGACGGACGTCGGGTGACGTACACTGGGCTCAGCCTGTTGCGTTGAGCTTCAGGAAGTGAGCCCGGCTCCTCTCCGGACGGTGAGCGGCCGGGCTTCGTGCTTTCTACCGTCTGGTGACGTCCTGCCCGGACGTGGTGGTGGCGATGCGATCTCGCCAGGATCCGCCGGCAGACGAGCACCACGCGAGTGCGTCCGCGATCCACAACAGCGGGTCGGCATGGGGCGGCAGATGGGCGTAGTCGAATCCGGCGGCGCCGTGGCGGCGTAACTGATCGATCAGCACCTGACGGTCCAAATCGGCGCGGTAAACGGTGGAGCGGGCGACGGAGAACAGCTCGGCCAGCTCGGCGCTGGTGTGCTTGCCACCTCGCCACAGCTCGACTAGGTGGGCTTCCTGCGCGGGTGTGAGTTTGGGCTGCTTGCCGCGCAGCCGACCTTTGGCTTTGGCGACCTTCATGCCCTCCCGAGTGCGCATCCTGATCAAGTCCGACTCGAATTCTGCGATCATCCCGAGGACGTTGAACAGCAGCCGTCCGACCGGGTCTGTCGGGTCGTGCAGCGATCCGCCGATGTTGAGTCTCACGCCGGCGTCGGTGAGTTCCTCGACGATGTTGCGGGCATCGGTGAGTGAGCGGGCGAGCCGGTCGAGCTTGGTCACCACCAGGGTGTCGCCGGACCGGCACGCGGCCAGCGCTTCGCGCAGCCCGGGTCGTGCTCGGTTGGTGCCGGTCAGGCCGTGGTCGACGTAGATCCTTTTTGGTTCCACTCCGAGTGCGGTGAGGGCGTCGCGTTGGGCGGTGAGATCCTGGGCGTCGGTCGAGCAGCGGGCATACCCCACAAGCATTTTGGCCACCAAACGACTGGACCGGTTGAGCT
>JBPCMU010000125.1:0-10430 GCA_051001975.1 Jatrophihabitans sp. | reverse complement strand
CCGCGCACGGGCGTACTCATCTCATGACTCGTGCGCGTGAGTGTATGACACGACTATGGCCGGATCCTCCGGTGACGAAACCTTGGCCGGCTAGGAATTGCCTATGACCTCGGCGGAGGCAATGTTGGCCAGCCGGACCTCACCGCGGGCCACCAGCCGTCCTGTGTCGTCATGGATCTCGACCAGCCACAGCTGCTGGGTTCGCCCGCGGTGGATGGGGGTGGCCACTGCCTGCAGCGAGCCTTCCCGGACGGCGCGCAGAAAATGCGTCGTGTTGGTGACGCCGACGACGTTGCCGCGCCCACCGAACCACAGCGCCGCGCCGACGCTGGCCGCGGTCTCGACGAGGCTGGAGTGGACCCCGCCGTGCACGATGCCGTACGGCTGGCGCAGCTCGTCGGTGACCGGCACGCTGACCTCGACACGGTCGGCGGAAGCGGGCCCGAAGGTCATCCCGAGCAAGCCGGTGAACCCGCCCTGCATCTGCGTCCGGTACTTCTCGGCTACCTGCTCAGCGGTCGGCGGCTCGGGCTGACTCATGCGGTGGTGTGCGCATCAGCGGCGCTCAGCGCCTCGTCGAGGATGGCCAGGCCCTCCCTGGCTTCGGCATCGCTCACCGTGCACGGCGGTACCACGTGCAGCCGGTGGTAGTTCGTGAACGGCAGCAGGCCGCCCTTCTTGCACGCTGCCACCAGATCGCCCATCGCCGGGCTGCTGCCGCCATACGGGGCGAGTGGTTCCCGGGTCTCCCGGTTCACCACCAGGTCGAGCGCCCAGAACACGCCCATCCCGCGCACCTCGCCGATGCTCGGATGCCGTTCGGCGAGCGCGATGAGGCCCGGGCCGAGCACGTCCGTGCCGATCCGAGCGGCATTCTCGACGATCTTTTCCTCGCGCATCAAATTGATGGTCGCGACCGCTGAGGCGCAGGCCAGTGGGTGACCGGAGTAGGTCAGCCCGCCGGGGTAGACCCGGTCGGCGAACGTAGCGGCGATGTCGTCGCTGATGATCACCCCGCCGAGCGGCACGTAACCGGAGTTGACGCCCTTGGCGAAGGTGATGAGGTCGGGCACTACATCCCAGTTCTGGAAGGCGAACCAGGTGCCGGCGCGGCCGAAGCCGGCCATCACCTCGTCGGCGATGTAGACGATGCCGAACTCGTCGCACAGCGCGCGCACCCCGGCCAGGTAGCCCGGCGGCGGCGGCATGATGCCCGCGGTGCCGGGGATCGACTCGAGGATGATCGCCGCCAGTGTGGCCGGGCCCTCGAACTCGATCACCGAGCGCAGATGCGCCAGCGCGCGCTCGCACTCCTCTTCCTCGGTGCTCGCATGGAACTCGCTGCGGTAGAGGAACGGTCCGAAGAAGTGCACCACGCCCGAAGCGCCGTAGTCGTTGGCCCACCGCCGGGTGTCGCCGGTCAGGTTCACCGCGATCTGGGTGCCCCCGTGGTAGCTGCGGTATTGACTCAACACCTTGATCCGGCCGGTGTGCAGCCGGGCCATCCGCACTGCGTTCTCCACAGCCTCGGCGCCTGCGTTGGTGAAGAAGACCTTCTCCATACCCTCCGGAGCCACCTCGGCGATGAGCCGCGCCGCCTCCGAACGCTGATCGTTCGCGTGCTGCGGCGCGATCGTGCAGACCCGGTCGGCCTGCGCCTTGATTGCCTCGACGACGACCGGGTGCTGGTGACCGATGTTCGTGTTCACCAGCTGACTGGAGAAGTCCAGCAGCCGGTTGCCGTCCCCGTCCCAGACGTAGCTGCCCTGCGCCTTGGTGATGACCATCGGCTTGACGGCGGCTTGGGCGGACCAGGAGTGGAACACATGCGCCCGGTCCAACTCGTAGGTGCGGGCAGCGGCAGCGTCAGTCATGCGCACCATTCTGGCCCTGCCCGCGATGATCAAGGCGAAGTGGTCGCCCCGGCGACCCGCTGACCTTGATCATCGCGGGGCTCCGGGTTACTGGTTACCGGTTACTGGTCGAAGTCAACGGTGACACTGTCGCTCACCGGCAGGCTCTGGCAGGTGAGCACGAAGCCGGCCGCCACCTCGGCCGGCTCCAGCGCGAAGTTGCGCCGCATCGTCACCTCACCGTCTACGAGCTTGGCCCGGCAGGTCCCACAGACCCCACCCTTGCAGGCGAAGGGCAGGTCGGGGCGGACCCGCTGCGCGCCGTCGAGCACCGTGCTGCCGGCCGGCAGGGTCAGCGTCGTCGCCCGGCCGTCGAGGATCACGGTCGTCTCGGTGCCCGGCCCGTCCGGGGCCGCCTCGACGTGCTTGTCCATCGGCGGTGGGGTGTCCTCGACGTAGAACAACTCGCGGTGCACCCGGTCGGCCGGGACGCCTAGTTCGGCGAGCACGTCGATCGCGTCGGTGACCATCCCGAACGGCCCGCACAGCCACCAGTGGTCGACCGCACCGACCGCGCAGGTCACCGGCAGCAACTCGCGCAGCTTCACGGCGTCCAACCGACCGCTGAACAGCTCCACCTCCTGCGCCTCCCGGGAGAGCACGTGCACCAGCCGCAGGCGGGTGGGATGCGCGTCCTTCAGGTCGGACACCTCGTCGGCGAACATGACGGTGTCGCTGCGCCGGTTGCCGTAGAGCATCGTGACCTGCGTGTCCTGACGGTCCAGTACGGACGCGGCGATGGAGAGCATCGGGGTGATGCCCGAGCCGGCCGCGATGAGGACGTGATGGCCGGGCGCGGCGAGATCAGGGGTGAACGAGCCGGTCGGTCCGGCGACCTCGACCTCATCACCAGCGCGCAGGTCATTGACCAGCCAGGTCGACATCACACCGTTGCTGACGGCCCGCACACCGATGCGTGGCGCCGCGCCGGCCGGTGCGCAGATGGAGTAACTACGTCGCTCGTCACGGCCGTCGACGATTCGCCGCAGCGTGAGCGACTGGCCGGGCCGGAAGGCGAACTCGTTACGCAACTCGTCCGGCACCGCGAACGTGACCGCCGCCGAGTCATCGGTGAGCTTCTCGACGGTGGCGACCGGCAATCGGTGGAAGGACTGGCGCACTGACGTCATCAGATCGCCTTGAAGTAGTCGAAGGGTTCGGCACACAGCTGGCAGCGGTAGAGCGCCTTGCAGGCTGTGGACCCGAATGCGGACAACTCGACGGTGTCGGTCGAGCCGCACTGCGGGCAGGGGATCTCGCGGCGGATCGGCTGCAGAGTGAGCGGGACCGGGCCGGTGCTCGCAGGCGCGGTGCCCGAAGGCGGTGCGATCCCGGCGGCGGCCAGTTTGCGCCGACCGGTTGCGGTGATCGCGTCGCTGCTCCACGGCGGGTCGAGCCGCAGCCGCACGTCGACCTCGGGCAGGCCGGCCTCCCGCAGCCGGCGGGCCACGTCGTGACGGATCTCGGTCATCGCCGGGCAGCCGGAGTACGTCGGGGTGATCTCGACGACGATCCGGCCGCCCTCGACGGAGACGCTGCGCAGGATGCCCAGATCCTCGATCGTCACCATCGGCAGCTCGGGATCCGGCACGCCGGCTGCGACGCGGCGCGCCGTCTCGAGAGTTGCCTCGCGCACGCCCGTCACCACGTCGCGTCCGGCAGCGCCCGCGCCACGCTCTGCAGCTCGGTGACCAGTGGCGCGAAGTGTTCGGTGTGCCGTTCCCGCGATGATCTCGCGGAAATAGTCGCCATAGGAGCAATTTCCGCGAGATCATCGCGGGAGAGGGCGGCTGCGGTGAGCACCTCGTCCAGCACCGCACTGACCTCAACACGCAGTTCAGCCGGGTTCACCGCCACCCCCGCCGTGGCCAGTTCGCCCTCGGCGGGCGTCGCCTCGAAGAGCTCGGGCAGATACGGCCCGACCTTGCGCAGCGCGCGGGTCATCCGCTGGCAGCTCTCCGGGGTGCCGTCGCCGAGGCGCACCACCCATTGCGCGGCATAGTCGCGGTGATAGGTCAGCTCGGTAGCGCCCTTCGCTGCGATCGCGGCAAGCACCGGGTCGAGCGAACCGCGCAGTCGGGTAAGCAGGGCCAGCCGCCACGTCGCGAAGACCAGCAAGCGGGCGGCAGCATCGGCGAAATCGTCATCCGGTGGCTCGACCAGCGCGACGTTGCGGAACTCGGCCGGCTCCCGGCCGAATGCAAACGCATCCTCGTCGCGGTCGCTGCCGTCCGCACGGCCGGCCCGGGCCAGCAACATCCGAGCCTGACCGAGCAGGTCCAGCGCGATGTTGGCCAGCGCCGTCTCTTCCTCCAACTCCGGCGAGCGGGCCACCCACTCCTGCAACCGGTGCGACATGATCAGCGCATCGTCACCGAGCATCAGGCAGTACTCGGCCAGACACGCGCCGTCGATGCCGGCCGGGACGGTTGTGTCGACGCCGGCGAGCGCATCGGCGAAGCCAGTACCGAACGCCCACCGCGAGTGGTCGTTCTCCTCGATGATCGCGTCGTAGGCGGTGTCCTCGTGCTGCGCGGGATCGCTCATCTACATATGTGGGACGTCGTCGGGGATGGAGTAGAAGGTTGGATGCCGGTAGACCTTGTCACCGCTCGGCGCGAAGAATGGGTCCTTCTCACTCGGGCTCGATGCGGTGATGTGCGCCGAGTCGATCACCCAGATGCTGACGCCTTCGTTACGTCGCGTGTAGAGGTCGCGGGCATGGCGCAACGCCATCTGCGGATCGGCCGCATGCAGTGACCCGACATGCACGTGGTTCAGTCCGCGCTTGCCCCGCAGGAACACTTCATACAATCCCCACTCGGCCTGGATCGGTTCTTCGCCGAGGCCGGTGGGCACACCTTCCGTCGGGACGGCACCGTGCCCGCCTTCGGCAGTGAACTCAGACATGGGCCGGCGCTCGGCTCACGGAGTGCTTGGCAGCGTGCGCGATCGCTGCTTCGCGGACCCACCCGCCGTCCTCGTGGGCACGACGGCGGTTCTCGACCCGCTCGGCGTTGCACGGTCCATTGCCGCTGATGACCTGCCTGAACTCGTCCCAGTCGACGTCGCCGAAGTCGTAGTGGCCACGATCATCGTTCCAGTGCAGGTCGCGGTCCGGGAACGTCACCCCGAGCGCCTCGGCCTGCGGCACGGACATGTCGACGTAGCGCTGCCGCAGTTCGTCATTGGTGTGCCGCTTGATACCCCACGCCATCGACTGCGCGGTGTTCGGCGAGTCGGCATCGGGCGGGCCGAACATCATCAGCGACGGCCACCACCACCGGTTCACCGCGTCTTGCACCATCTCCCGCTGCGCCTGCGTGCCGCGCATCATCGTCGTCAGCAGCTCGTAGCCCTGCCGCTGGTGGAACGACTCCTCCTTGCAGATCCGGATCATCGCCCGGGCGTACGGCCCGTACGACGAGCGGCATAGCGGCACCTGATTGCAGATGGCGGCGCCGTCCACGAGCCAACCGATCACACCGACGTCGGCGAAGGTCAGCGTCGGGTAGTTGAAGATCGAGGAGTACTTCTGCCGGCCGGCGATGAGCTTCTCGGTCAGCTCGCCGCGGGACACGCCCAACGTCTCGGCCGCGGAATAGAGGTACATGCCGTGGCCGGCCTCGTCCTGCACCTTCGCCAGCAGGATTGCCTTACGCCGCAACGAGGGAGCTCGGGTGATCCAGTTGCCTTCCGGCTGCATGCCGATGATCTCGGAGTGCGCGTGCTGGGCGATCTGACGCACCATCGTCGAGCGGTAGCCGTCCGGCATCCAGTCGCGCGGCTCGATGCGGCGGTCGTGCTCGATCGTCTCGGTGAAGTCGCGTTCCAGCTCTGCGTCGGTCATCCTCGCCGCCTCCTTCCCGAACGAACGTTCGGTCGGTTGAAGTGTGCCCGGTGCGCGCACCCGGGGCAAACTGTGCCACGCCGAAGCGGACCCGGCACGGGCCCGTCAGCCTGCGGTTCACGTTCGGCCGCCGATCGGGTCACCCGATGTCGCGGTGGCGGAATCCGGCAAGCGCTACGAGTATTGCGACGCAGGTCAGTCCGATCGTCCAGACCACCGCGGCGACGGACACCGCCGCGCCCGGAGTCGCCGGGAGGTGACTGAACGGGGAGACGTCGAGCACCCACTGTCCGGCGTTGACGACCGGACCGATCAGACTGATCAACCCGCAGAGGCCCACCAGCGCCCAGCCGGCCTGGGTGGCCCGCGGCAGACAACCCACCAGCACCGCCGCCAGCGCCGTGATGAGCCAGACGGCCGGCAGCTGCACCGCGGTTGCCGCGACGACCCGGCCCAGCTGGTGGCCGAACTGGTGGGTGCGCAGCCCGTGCAGCAGCCCGGCCGCGACGCCGGCGCCGAGCACCAGCATCGTCGTCCCGGCGAGGGCGAAGGCCAGCTGCCCGCCGAGCCAGCGCAGCCGGCCGACCCGAGTAGCCAGGACCGCCTCCAGCCGCACACTGGTCTCCTCGTCGCGAGCGCGCAGCATGACGGTGATGCCGTAGGCGGCCGCGGCGAGGCCACAAAGACCAAGCGACGTGCCGAGGAACGCGTCGACGAGACCCCCACGCCCGCCCAGCTTGGTGAGCAGATCCTCGGTGCTCCTGCTGCCGTTGGTGAACTGAGACACCGAGGAGGCGATTGCACCGATCACTACTCCATAGAGGCACAGCCCGACGAACCAGGCGAGCAGCGAACCGCGCCCCAATCGGACGGTGAGGCTCATCGCCGAGCGCAGCCTTCGGCGGGCGCGGGGCGGACCAGGTCGCGGGGGGAGCAGGCCCGCGCCCAGGTCGCGGCGGGTGTGTACCGCGAAGCCCGCGGACAGCAGCAACGCTGCGCTCAGCGCCGGTAGAATCAACACCCACCACCGGTTGCCACCGAACGGCCGGACCTGCTGTGCCCAACCGAATGGCGTGCACCAGGTCAACCACGTGACGCTGCCGTCGGCGACGACCCGGATCGTGAAACCGCCGGCCGCCACAGCCATTGCGATTCCGCGGGCGGCGCGGGCACTCTCGGTGAGCTGGGCGGTCACCGAAGCGACCCCCGCGAAGACCGCCCCGAGGCCCAGCCATGCGGCGCCGAAGGCGAGCGACCCCGCGACCGGCAAGCCGAGCAGCACGAGCGCGCCGGCCACGACGACGGCAATGGCAGCGACCGCGATCAGCGCGGTGACGACAGCTGCGACCAGCGGCGCGGCGCGGCCGACGACCGCGGCGCTGAGCAGCTCGATGCGCCCGGCCTGCTCCTCGGCGCGACTGTGCCGGACGACCAGCAGCACGGTGAACACGACGAGCAGCGCGCCGCCGAGCGCCACCATCCGCCATGCGGTCAGCCCGCCCACCGAGTCCGGCGCGTACACGTGGCCGTACAGCGCCCGGGTGGCGCTGTTGGCCTCCGCGCTCTCGGCGAACGTGCGGCGCTCTGCCGGAGTGTCATACAAGGTCCGATAGCTCCACGCCGTGCTGGCGACGGAGGCGACCAGTGCGTACAGCCAGATCGGAATCATCAGCCGGTCCCGGCGCAGCGCGAGCTGCAGCAGCGGGCCGGTAGCGGTGGCCGAGGTCACGACGGCGGCGCCTCGGCAGTGTCGTACAGGCTCAGGAACATCGACTCGAGCGACGGTGGCTGACAGGTGAGCGAACGCAGCCCTGCGTCACTCAGCGCCCGCATCACCGGGTCGAGTGCCACCGTGTCGACGTCACAGGTCACCCGGTCACCCGCGACGCGCAACCCATGCACACCGGGCAGCCTGACGAGGCCGTGCACTGCCCTCGTCAACACCGCGGTCACCGACGTCCGTGAAACCTGCCGCAGATCAGGAAGACTGCCGGTCTCGACCGTCTTGCCGTCCCGGATGATCGTCACCCGATCGCAGAGTGCCTCGACCTCGGACAGGATGTGACTGCTCAGTAGCACCGTTCGGCCGTGGTTCTTCTCCTCGGCGACGCATTCCCCGAACACCCGCTCCATCAGAGGATCCAGTCCCGAGGTGGGCTCGTCGAGGACGAGTAGCTCGACGTCTGACGCGAGCGCTGCGACCAGGGCCACCTTTTGCCGGTTTCCCTTCGAGTATGTGCTGGCCTTCTTCGTCGGGTCGAGCTGGAATCGCTCCAGCAGATCGGCGCGCCGCTTCTCGTCCAGTCCGCCGCGCAGCCGACCCAGCAGGTCGATCACCTCGCCGCCGGACAGCGTCGGCCACAGCGTGACATCGCCGGGTACGTAGCCCAGCCGCGAGTGCAATTCAGTGGCCTCGCTCCAGGGATCGCCGCCGAGCAGCCGCGTAGTGCCGGAGTCTGCGCGGAGCAGCCCGAGCAGGACTCGGATGGCGGTGGACTTGCCGGCGCCGTTGGGCCCGAGGAAGCCGTGCACCTCGCCGGTCGCTACCTCGAGGTTCAGCCCGTCCAGGGCACGCACCCCGCCGAACGCCTTCACCAAACCGTTGATCTCCACTGCGTTGTCCACTCATCGGACCGTACGCTATCTTCACAAATTTGTGAATCTTGTAGAGTGAGAACGTGACCGGAAGAACCCGCAAGCGTCCGCCGAAGCGCGACGCGGAACGCATGGCTGCCTACGTGCAACGGTTGGCGGGCGCGCTGACCGAAGGCGGCGTGCCCCGGATGCCGGCCCGCGTCTTCGCCCTCCTGTTGTGCGGCGACGACGGCAGCGCTACCGCCGCCGAACTCGCCGAGCAGTTGCAGGTCAGTGCGGCAGCGATCTCCGGCGCTGTCCGCTACCTGCAGCAGGTCGGTCTCATTGCCCGGGAGCGCGAGATCGGCGGGCGCCGGGACGTCTACCGGCTGTACAACGACCTCTGGTACGAGGCCTTAGGGGATCGAGACCAACTACTGGCGCGCTGGACCGTCACCTTCGACGACGGGGCCGCGGTCCTTGGTGCGGGCACCGCGGCCGGCAAGCGGTTCGAGGAGACGAGCCGCTTCATGGCCTTCATGCGCGCCGAACTGCCACTGATGATGCAGCGCTGGCACGACAGCGAAGCTGGTCGCTGATCGGTAAGTGGTGGGATTCGGGCAAAGGCGCAGCGACGGGAAGCCGCATCGGTGCTTGTGTTGGGTCGCTGAGTGACGGTTGCGTTGGGATTCCGTTGTCAGACAACTGCGCGCCGACGAGGAGGTTGCTGGGTGGCTTGGCCGTGCTGCAGGGTGACGGCTTGTGCTGGGCCGGCGGATCCTCGCGACGGTGGACCCGGACGGCACCCTCACGGACGACTCGGAGCGTGACCGGCGCCAGGGTGGGACGTTCACCGTCCACCGCGACGGCTCCGGGGACTTGAAGGTGCACTTCACCCCGGAAGCGGTGGCGATCGTGCAGGCCGCGGTGCTGCCGCTGGCCTAGCCGCGGCCCGCCGGCGACGGTGGTCGGGATGAACGGACCGCGGGGCAGCGGCTGCATGACGCGATCCTCGACATGGCCCGGCGGCTCCTCTCGTCCGGGACGCTGCCCACCACCGGCGGCACCCCCGCCACCGTCCTGTTGACGATGACCCTCGAGCAGCTCGAAACCCGCACCGGTCTCGTCACGACTGGCCACGACGGACTGCCCGCCGCCTGGGCGCGAGGCCTTCGGCACCGTGCCGTTCGCGGAAAGCGAGAGTGGCTGACCCGCTCGGCCTCCAGTCATAGGTTGACTGGGTGATCGAACTGCAGCGAACGGCCGCCGGCGACCGGCTCGAGTGGATCCTCGACGGGTTGGCCGCCACTACGGGTTGGGGTGGCGACATCACCGAGGTGCTGGCGGCGGCGTTCACGGCGGCCATCGCGCCTCTCGACTACGGCGAGGTGACTCGGGCCAGGGCTGCAATCTATGCGCCGCTCACGGTGATCGCGGCGGACGTCGGCGAGCACACCGCCCGCGCCAGATTGAGCAGGCCGGACGGCGCCGTCGACGTGCTCACCTGCGTCGTCGACCCGACTGCGCCACACCGGATCGTGCGGACCTGGCTACAGGCCGAGATCCCGGCCGACCTCACGCCTCGGCTGCCGATGAACTTCACGAGAGAGGACTGGTCCGGTGCCCGCGGCGGTCAGCTGATCGCCTTCGCCGGCGTGCCCGGCAGCGGGAAGAGCACGCTCGCCGATGCGGTCGGCGCCCGGCTCGGTATCCCGGTCTTCGCTATCGACTGGTCGCTCGGCGCGCTCACACCGTTCGGCGGTCGGCACCTCACTGATCTCTTCGGCATCGGCTACGAGCAGCTGACGACGCTTGCGTACCGGCAGTTGATGCTCGGCCAGTCCGCCGGGCTGGACGCGCCCGGCGAGGACGTGGCCACCCGGGACCGATGGCGGAGCCTGGCCGATGCCGCCGGTGGCACCCTGCGCGTTGTGGTGTGCACCTGCCCGGACGAAGACGAGCATCGCCATCGCTTGGCCAGCCGAGAACGCGACATCCCCGGCTGGCATGAGGGCGGCGACTGGGCGAACGTCTCGAGCCGGCTGGCAAAGTTCGCGCCGTGGCCCGACGCCTTGGTCGTCGACACCACTCGA
>JBPCMU010000124.1:0-24967 GCA_051001975.1 Jatrophihabitans sp. | reverse complement strand
GCGGGTGCGCTCAGTGCGATTCGCGGGAGACGCGGTCGCCGGACGACCCGTTCAGGAAGTCCAGGTCGGCGCCGGTGTTGGCCTGCTGCACGGTCTGCACATAGAGCCGCTCCCAGCCACGGGTGGGCGCTGCATAGGCCGCCACCGTCGCGGCATTGGGCGTGCGGGCAGCGAGCTCGTCGGCCGGAATGTCGATGTCGAGCCGACGACCGGCGATGTCCAGCACGATGATGTCGCCGGTCTGGACGAGGCCGAGTGGGCCGCCGGCCGCCGCTTCGGGCGACACATGCAGGATCACGGTGCCGTAGGCGGTGCCGCTCATCCGCCCGTCGCAGATGCGCACCATGTCGCGCACACCCTGCTGCAACAGCTTCGTCGGCAACGGCATGTTGGCGACCTCGGGCATGCCGGGGTAACCCTTCGGGCCACAGCCGCGCAGCACCAGTACGGAGTCTGCATCGACGTCCAGGTCAGGATCGTCGATGCGAGCGTGCATGTCCTCGACCGAGTCGAACACCAGCGCGCGGCCGCGGTGTTGCAACAGTTCCTCCGAGGCGGCGGCGGGCTTCACCACAGCACCATCGGGCGCCAGGTTGCCGTACAGCACGGCGATCCCGGCGTGCGGTTGCAGCGGTTCGGTCCGCGGCCGGATGACCTCGCGGTCCCAGATCTGCGCGCCGTCGAGGTAGTCGACCAGCGGCTTCCCGCTGACGGTTAGGGCGGTCGGGTCGAGCAGATCGCGCACCTCGTTGAGCACTGCGTGCAGCCCACCGGCCCGGAAGAAGTCCTCCATGAGGAACCGCCCGGCCGGCTGCAGATCGACGAGCAGCGGGATGTCGGCGCCGATGGAGTCGAAGTCGTCCTGGGTGAGTTCGATGCCGAGTCGTCCGGCGATGGCGAGCAGGTGCACCACTGCGTTGGTAGAGCCGCCGATCGCTGCGAGCGCCACGATCGCGTTCAAGAAAGAGCCGCGGGTGAGCACCGTGCTCGGTCGGCGACCGTCCGCGACCATCTCCACCGCCAGCCGTCCGGTCGCGTGCGCGCTCTCGAGGAGGCGACTGTCGGCGGCGGGCGTGCCGGCCAGCCCGGGCAGCACCATGCCCAGCGCCTCGGCCACCAACCCCATCGTGGACGCCGTGCCCATCGTGTTGCAGTGCCCACGACTGCGGATCATGGACGACTCCGACTTGATGAACTGCTCTTGCGACAGCGTCCCGGCCCGCACTTCCTCCGAGAGCCGCCACACGTCCGTGCCGCAGCCCAGCGCTTGCCCGCGCAACGTGCCGGTGAGCATCGGACCACCCGGTAGGACCACCGCGGGCAGGTCGACCGACGCTGCGGCCATGAGCAGCGACGGGATGGTCTTATCGCACCCGCCGAGCAGCACCACGCCGTCGATCGGATTGGCCCGCAGCATCTCCTCGGTGGCCATCGCGGCCATGTTGCGCCACAGCATCGCAGTCGGCCGTACCAGCGTCTCGCCGAGTGACACCACCGGCAGGTTGAGCGGGATGCCGCCGGCTTCGTAGACGCCCTGCTTCACGCTCTGCGCAACCTCGTCGAGGTGCGCGTTGCACGGGGTGAGATCTGAAGCGGTGTTGGCGATGGCGATGTGCGGGCGACCGTCGAACGCGTGCGCCGGGAGTCCCCGACGCATCCAGGCCCGATGGATGTAGCCATTGCGGTCTGCACCGCCGTACCACTGCGAACTGCGTTGCTCAGGCAACGGCCAACCTCGTCTTCCATCGTCTTGACACGAGCAGGCTCAGCGTATCGGCGAGACCTGGCGTCAGTCCCACACGGCGCCACCGCTGTCGAAGGGCATCCGGTCGATGTGGCGGCCCTGACTGCTGCCCGGGTAGGAGGCTCCGCGGTGTTCAGCGGAACCATGGCGATGTTCAGCGCCGAAGGATTCACCGAGGTGGGACGCACCTACCCCTCGCTCCCGGTGATGAGGGTCGTGGTGTGATGGTGGCGTGCCCGATGACCTTTCACTGACTGTTCGGCTGCGGCGGGACTTGACCACCGCGATGAAGCGTCGCGACGCAACAGCCATGCGGGCGATCCGGTCGGCACTCGCGCTGATCGCCAACGCCGAGGCGGTCGACGCCCCGGCCGCAGCTGCGCACCTCGCGGATGAGTCGCCCATCGCGAGCGCGGCAACTGGTCTGGGCGTGACCGAAGCCGCCCGAACGGTCCGCACCGACCAGGATATTGCCGAACTCCTGCGGGCCGATCGCCGCGAGCAGTTGGCATCGGCGGATGAGTACGACCGTCTCGGACAGTCCGATCGTGCTGTCGAGCTGCGAGCCGAAGCCGACACGCTCTCGCGCTATCTGGACTAGGTCCGGACGCGTGCCGCGACGATGCTCGGCGTGGCTCAGCGCAGCGTCTTGCGCATTACCCAGCGCGGCTGCCCACCACTGCGTCCTTTCGTAGGTGCTGCGCGCTCGAAGCCAGCGCGCTCGAAGAGCTCGACGGTCCCGACGTAGCCGGAGATGACGTCGATGCGGCCGCCGCCAGCGTCCACCGGATAGCCCTCGATCACCTCGGCGCCATGCGCGCTCGCGTGTTGTACAGCACCGGCCAGAAGGTGATGCATCAGACCGTGCTTGCGGTAGCCGGCCCGCACGACGAAGCAGACGGCGATCCACGCGTCGCGGTCGTCCAGGATCGGGATGGTTCGGGAGTTGAGCAGCCGCCGGTAGCTGGCACGGGGGGCGATGGAGCACCAACCGGCCACGACGTCGTCCACGTAGACCAGAACGCCCGGCCCAGGATCGTTCGCGCACTCCGCACGCATGTAGTCCGGCCGCTCGCCGTTGGCAACGCGGCTGTCTCGGAAGGCCATGCACCAGCAGCCGCGGGCATCGGGCCGTTGCGTGCCCACGATGGTGGCGAAGTCCTCGAAGCGGCCCACCGCGGGCCGAACCTCGCTCGCCGGCTCATGGTCGGTGGGAAACCGCGGCGCCACGGACATGACCGAAACCTACCGTGGGGATCTGACTGCGGAGGTGGGTCGGCAGCCGAGTGGATAGAGGTAGCAGAGCCGGCTCAGCACGGTGCTGTACGTTCCCCGCAAGTTCCGTGCCGGTCTGGGCGGCGGTACGGGATCGAGGGGTGACTGCGGGTGGCGACGGTGAGCCTCGCCGGGCTGCGCGCGATCGAAGCTCTCGCTACTCACGGATCGATGACTGCCGCTGCCGGTGAGCTGGGCTACACCCCGTCGGCCATCTCGCAACAGATCGCCCGGCTCGAACGCGACCTGCACCAGACACTGATCGAACGTCAGGGCCGACGGGTGGCCCTCACCATCGCCGGCCCTCTCGCCAACTGCCATGAAGCCTTTCCGGGCGATGCGGCCGGTACGCATACGCAACGTCTGGCAGCTCTGCTGGCAGAGCGAGTACTGGACGGATCGAACGTGGTGCTCGACGTTCACGGCGGCGGCAGTTGGAATATCAAACTGCTTCACCTACCGCTTTCCGGGCGGTGAGGAACTTGCCGAATGGATCGGCACGCCGTTCATCTTTGACGGGCCGGACCGCCCGGCCAGTCTCACCGGATACGCCCGAGCACAGGGAGCCATCGTGCTCGCGGATTCGCCGGGAACGGTCGGTGGCCAGAAGGCTGCGCTGATGACCTCCACACCCGGTATCTACCGTCCCATCAAGCGTGAAGCCGATCTGGGCTCGATCGTCGATGAGGGGACACAGATCGGCGAGCTGCTCGATCCGCTGACCAGCGATGTCATCGAGAGCTTCTACGCTCCCTATCCCAGAACGGCTCTTGCCCTCCTGCGCCCGACGATGGCCCGTATCGAGTCCGTCGGTCAGGTTGTCGCGATGGTCGGTGAGGTCTCTTGACCGATTCGCCGATGATCGAGGTGGGCGGGAAGGTGGCGTTCGTGACGGGGGCCGCCGAGGGTTTGGGACGTGAGATCGCCAAGGAGATAGTTGCGGCCGGCATGCGGGCGGCGCTGTTCGACGTGCAGACGGACAAGTTGACCCAACTGTCCGACGAGCTGACAGCCGAAGGCGCCGACGTTCAGCCCTTCGCGGTGGATCTCTCTGACGCCGAGGCCACCCAGATCGCGGTCAACGCCGCAATGGAGCATTTCGGGACGCCGCGCGTGCTGATCCACAACGCGGCTCTGCTGCGCGAGGTGTTGATGCTCGACGTCACCTTCGCCGATTGGCGACGGGAAACGAACATCATCCTGCAGGCAGCGTTTCGATGTCGGCTTCGCACTACACCGAGCAGATGAAGATCGGCATGGTGCATCCGGCTGCGCTGGCGCCCGCTTTCGTCTTTCTGGCAGGCATCGACGCCGCATTCGCTGCGGGCCAGCGCTTCAACGCCTATCAGCTCTCCGAAGCGATGCGGGTAGCCGGAGCGCGCGTCGAGAGTGCCCGACCGCCGGCCCGCGGCCCTCTACGCAGACGTGAGGCGACCGTATCCGCCTTTGCACACGACCTTGCGCCATCAGGTAAGCCGCACGGGTTGGGCGAGTGCGTCCGCCAAACGATGGGCGGTCTCGATCAGGACCTGCGAGGCGACCTTGACCAGCGCACTCGGCAACCGGGCGACCGGGCCGGAGATCGACACAGCGAGCGGTGACGGCGTATCTGGTATCGGAACGGCGATGCATCGCACGCCGCTCTCCTGTTCCGCGTCGTCGAGCGCATAACCCGTCCGCCGAATCCGACTCAGCTCCTTGAGCAATGAGTGCGGGTCGGTGATGGTGCGTGGGGTCTGCGCCGCGAGCCCGGTCCGTGCGATCAACGCAAGTACTTCGTGCTCTGGAAGCTGGGAGAGCAGCGCCTTGCCGACCCCGGTAGAGTGGGCAGAGACTCGACGACCGACTTCAGTGAACATGCGCATTGGGTGCGGTGACGGGACTTGCGCGAGGTACACAACCGCGTCGCGGTCGAGCGTAGCGAGGTTGGCTGTCTCGCCCAACTGCTCGACAACTGCTGAGAGATGGGTCGATGCCCATACGCCAAGAATGCTGTGCGCACTGGCGCCGAGCCGGATCAAGCCGGGACCCAACGCGTAGTCGCGTGTCGGCAGCTGACGTACGTATCCGGCGGTGAGCAAACTACGCAACATCCGGTGCACTGATCCAACCGGCAAACTTGTGCCAGCAGCGATCTGGCCGACGCTTGCGTGACCGCCGCGCTCGGCGATCATCTCCAGCACGATGAAGGCACGATGCACGGATTGGATCGTGCCACTTTCGGTCGGCGTCGCAGGTTTGCTCGGGGTCTGCACTGTGCCTCCTGACGATTCCGTCATGCGGAATACCTATTCCAGATAACGAGATGATCCTCCTACAGTCAGAGAGACGTACCGATAGTTCGAGGGGAAGAACATGACAAACGCGCAGGTCTCGGCCAGCCAGGTGGACCATGCAGATGAGATCCTCACCAGCGAAGCGATCGCTTTCGTGGCCGGCCTGCAGCGCTCCTTCGGTGCGCGTCGCGACGAGTTGCTCGCCGGCCGGCCGGCCCGCCAACGAGCGATCGCCGACGCCGGTTCAGCGGGAGCGGAGTTTCTCGCAAGTACGCGGGCAATACGCACGGACCTGTCCTGGCGGGTAGCCCCGATCCCGCCCGCGCTTCAGAACCGGCGCGTCGAGATGACCGGGCCGACCGAGCGAAAGATGGCGATCAACGCGTTGAACTCCGGCGCCCAGGTCTGGCTGGCAGACCTCGAGGACGCGAATACCCCGCACTGGGCGAACGTTGTGTCCGGCCAGGTCAATCTGCGTGATGCTGTGACGCAGTCAATCTCGTTCACGGCGGCCGATGGGCGACCGTATAAAATCAAGGACAAGGAGTCGGTTCCGGTAGTCGTTGTGCGGCCCCGTGGTTGGCATCTCACCGAGCGGCACATCATCGTTGACGGAGTGTCAGCTGCCGGGGCGCTTGTCGATTTCGGACTCTTCTTCTTTCACAATGCGGCTGAACTCGCGGCACGTGGTGCGGGACCGTTCTTCTACCTGCCGAAGATGGAGAGCCATCTGGAGGCTCGGCTTTGGGCAGACGTATTTGCCTACGCGGAAGCGGAACTCGGCATCAGGCCCGGCACGATTCGAGCGACCGTCTTGATCGAGACGATTCCTGCGGCGTTCGAGATGGAAGAGATTCTGTACGAACTGCGCGACTACGCCGCGGGGTTGAATGCTGGCCGCTGGGACTATCTCTTCAGCCTGATCAAGGTGTTCCGATCAGCCGGCGACGACTACGTGTTGCCGGATCGTAGTGCGCTGACCATGACGGCACCCTTCATGCGGGCGTACACCGAGTTGCTCGTGTCCACTTGCCACCGCCGGGGGGCCAGTGCGATAGGGGGGATGGCTGCGTTCATCCCCAGTCGCCGAGACGAGGACGTCAACGCAGTGGCGACGGCAAAGGTACGTGAGGACAAGAGGCGTGAAGCGACCGACGGCTTCGACGGGTCATGGGTGGCACACCCCGACCTGGTGTCCATCTGCGCAGAAGAGTTCGACGCCATCCTCGGAGAGCGCCGCAATCAGATCGATCGGTTGCGTGCGGATGTGCTCGTCACCCCCGGCGAACTACTCGTGATTCCTCGGCAAGCGGGCGACGTCACCGCGATGGGACTGCGCAACGATGTGGCAGTGGCGCTGCGTTATTTGGCGGCGTGGCTTGCAGGCAACGGCGCCGTCGGGATCAACAATCTCATGGAGGACGCAGCAACGTCGGAGATCTCCCGCGCGCAGGTATGGCAATGGGTGCACGCGGGCGTCGAACTCGAGACCGGCCAGCAGGTCACCGCTGCACTTGTGCAGCAGATCCTCGCCGAGGAGGTTGCACTGGCCCGGGTGGAACTCGCCGACAGCCCGGCGGCAACTCGCCTTGATGACGCGGCCGGACTGTTTCTGGAGGTCGCCCTGGCAGACGACTTCATCGAGTTCCTCACGTTGCCGGCGATGGCGTTGATCGACTAGGCGCTGCCGCACCGCCTGTGGGCGCTCACTGCACGGAGCGGCATGACGCTCGTTGCACCAGTGCTGCACCGACTCGATAGGTCCGGCCCCGGCGCGGCGCAATGCTCTCGCGTCCATTCATTTGTTGCAGCAACAAGTCCATGGCCAGGTCGGCCAGTTCGCGAGCACCGTTGTCGACGACGGTGATCGGCGGCTGCCATGCGGTGAACCACGGGATGTCCTCGTAGCAGATCAAGGACAGGTCCTGAGGTACTCGAACCTGCCGGGCGACCAGCGCCGGCAGTAGACCGAAGGCCGCCTCGTGGTTCGCAGCAAACAATGCGGTGGCGTCTGGACACCGATCGAGCACGGAATTGGCAGCCTGCTTGCCGAATTGTGGGTCGAACGGCCCTCGCTCGACCAGCCTCGGATCAACCGCGACGTTGTGGTCAGCCAGCGCGCTCTGGTAACCGGCATAACGCTCGTCACCGGAGTTCGTACCGGCCGGACCGCCTATGTAGGCGATCCGACGGTGTCCGATCGAAAGCAGATAGCGCACCGCTTCGTATGCTCCGTCCCGGTCGGCCGCGAGAACGGTCGGAGCAGCGCTCTCAGTCGGTGCCCGGATAACGTTCACAATGGCGGTGCCGGCGGCGAAAAGCCGATTCGTCGTGCTGGCGCTCGTCCCGGTACCGATCACGACGATGCCGTCGACGTGGTGATCGCCGAGAGTGTCGAGCAACTCTCGCTCACGTTTCGGGTCGGCACCGGTGATGGTCAGGATGACCTGGTAGCCCTCGTCATTTGCCCGGCGTTGTACGACCTCGGCGATGGTGTGGAACGACGCGTTGATGAGGTTGTTCAGCACCAACCCGATCAGATGCGAGTTGTTGGAGCGCAACGCGCTGGCCATCCGGTTGACGCGGTACCCGATCTGGTCGGCGGCTGACCGCACCGCAGTGCGGGTCTGCGCCGAGATCGCCGTCGAACCGCTGAGAGCGCGTGAAGCGGTGCTGCGCGAGACGCCGGCAGCGTCGGCGACATCCTGCAGCGTGATGGTCATGAATGCTCCAGTCGATCGGTCGGGGCATCGTAGAACACAAGTCGGAATCGATTGCGGCCAGTATGGACGGTTCTCGGGACTACGAGGGATCTGCGGCGTTGACATGCCCCCAGAATTCGAGATCTAGGGGTTGACGGACGGCATCATAATCCTGCACAGTCATGCAATCGATCCCATCAGGAGGTGCAGATGAACCGTTCCGACGTCGACTGGTGGGGTTATTGGCCGGCTGCGCCCACGCCGTTCGATGGTGACGGCCGCCTGGACGAAAGGGCGTGGCGGGCGCTGTTGGCCATGTACCTCGATCAGCGTGTGCACGGCGTCTTGGTGAACGGCAGCACCGGTGAGTGGTTCAGCCAGAGCAACGCCGAGCGCGAGCGGCTCACCGAGATCGCGGTGGAGGTGATTGCCGGCCGGGTGCCGGTTGTCATCGGCGTCAGTGCCTACACCGCCCGAGAAGCGGGTGCACTCGCCCGGCACGCTGCCCGGAGCGGTGCATCCGGCGTGTTGGCCACGCCGCCGCCGTACGTCCATCCGTCGGCGGCCGAGGTCGTCGCCTTCTACAGCGAACTCAGCACGTCCACGGACTTGCCGTTCATGGTTTACAACTGGCCGCGCGGAGTGTCGATCGACATGTGCGCCGAACCCGGTCTGATCCAGCGACTGGCCGATCTGGAACAGGTTGTTGCCATCAAGGACTCGACCGGGGACTGGCTGGCAATGCTGCACACGGTCGAGTCCGTGTCGGCTCAGGTCCGTGTCTTCGGCAGCTTCCTGCATCGTCGGGGTTTGGCTGTGCTGCTGGGTATGGGCGGGGACGGCAACATCGATGGTGGCGGGCTGGGAGCGCCGTTTGGGGTGGCGTTCTACGAGGCGGTGCGTCGCGGGGATCGAGCAGCGGCTGAGCAGGCTGCGGATCGTTACGTGCGGCTGTCTGCCGGCCTGATTCGCGCGGATTACAGCGGCGTCTTCGCATCGCCCATCCCGCAGCTCAAGGCAGCAATGGCGCTGTTGAACCAGCCTGGCGGGCAGGTGCGTCCTCCGTTGCTCCCATTGGATGATCCCGGGTCCCTGGCGGCCATCCAAATTCTGCTCGACGAGGTTGAACTGACGGCGGTCCGATGACTTCGGTCCGGTTCTGCGTTGACGGCCAAGAATTGGCCGCCCCGGACGGCGCGACATTGGCCGGAGTGTTGATCCGATCCGGGGTCTGGCGGTTGCGTACCCATCTGGTCACCGACGAGCCTAGAGGCCCCTTCTGCGGCATGGGTGTCTGCTTCGAGTGCGAACTGACCGTCGACGGCAAGCCTGCGGTTCGGTCGTGTCTGGTCCGGGTGCGCGAGGGCATGCAGGTGCAGACCGATGCCTGACGTCATTGTTGTCGGGGGCGGCCCGGCCGGGCTCGCGGCGTCCCGTCGCCTCGCCACCGGCGGGTTGTCGGTGACGCTGCTCGACGAGCACGTCGAGCCGGGCGGCCAATACTTCCGCCGCCCTAGCCCCGCGCTGCTCGCGCAATACGGCGACCACCGCCCGCAGGGCGCCCGTCTGATCGAATCGGTCCGCTCCGCCGGAGTAGAGGTACGCGCAGGCACAACTGTATGGGGCGTGGACGACGACGGCAGGTCGTTGCTGACCACCTGTGGCGATTCGGTTGACCGGCTCACGGCGGGCGTCGCCGTAGTGTTAGCGACAGGTGCGCACGAGCGGGTACTCCCCTTCCCTGGATGGCAGCTTCCTGGTGTTGTCACCCCGGGGTTCGCCCAGCATCTGGCCGGTGAGGGTGTTCCGGTGGGCAACCGCGTCCTGGTCGCCGGGTCGGGTCCGTTCCTGCTCCCGGTGGCCTGTTCGCTGCTGCGCTTAGGCGTCGAGGTCGTCGGCGTGGTCGAGGCAGGGCAGCCATACAGGCTGTCGCCTCGGTCGCTGGAAATGCTGCGGTTCCCCGCGAGGCTGCGCGAGCTGGCCGGATACGTCTCGATGCTGATGCGCAGCCGGGTGCCGCTGCGCCAAGGCCAGGTCGTGATGAGCGCCGAGGCGGACGAATGCGGCAAGGTCGGCTCGGTCACGCTGGCTGCGACCGACGCCCCGACCGTCGCCGGTGACCAGTTCGACATCGATGCGTTGTGCGTGGGCTTCGGATTCCGCGCACAGACCGAGCTGGTCCAATTGCTCGGCTGCGAAGTGCGGCTCGAGCCGACAAGTAGCGACCTGCTACCGGTCGTCGACGACCAGTGGCGCTCTTCTCGGCCGGACGTATGGATCATCGGTGAAGCGGCACGCATTGCCGGCGTGCAGAGCGCCCTCGCCGCTGGCGAGCGAGCCGCGGAATCCATCCTGCACCGCGATCGGCCGCTAAGAGGGTCCACCCGCTTACGGCGCAGGGACCGCCGCATCGAGTGCTTCGCCCAGCTCACCGCCGGCGTCTATCCGGCGCCGGCGGAACTGGCTCAGCTGCTCACCCGCGAGCTGCCCGACTGCACCCAGGTGTGTCGGTGCGAGGGCATCGACGCCGCGGCGATCCGTGCCGCCGCGGCGCAGACGACCAACCGCAGTGCGCTGAAGGCCCGCACCCGAGCCGGGATGGGGCTCTGCCAGGGGCGCGAGTGCGCGCCCGCAGTGATGGCCATCAGCGGAGCCGTCGGGGCCGAGACGGCGCGGATGCCGGTGCGCCCGGTGTCACTTGCCGCGCTCGCTTCGCTGCCGTGCACCCCGGTTTCCCCGCCTCCGTCCGACGGCGAACTGACCGCAACAGCAGGTGCGTCATGACCAGCGTGCTTACCGCGGACGTCGTCATCATCGGTGCGGGAATTCTCGGCGCCTCGACGGCGTGGCACCTTTCCCGCGCGGGCCGCTCGGTGATCGTGTTCGAACGGGGTGCGGCCAACCGCGAGGGCTCGGGGAGTACCGCCGGTAACCTGCACGTTCAAGCCGTGCACACCCGGCGTCCCGGCCAGGACATCCCGCTGGACAGCCGGCGGTTTCTTCCCCTGCAGAAAGCGGCCAGTGACCGATGGAGCGACGTCCCGCGCGAACTCGGCACCGACATCGAACTGACCCGCACCGGCGGGTTGACCGTGGCCGAAACCGACGAGCAGCGAGCCGAGCTGGTGGCCAAGTCTCGCTGGGAAGCCGAAGCCGGTATTCCCACCGAATTGCTGGACGGTGATGCCGCCCGAAGCATGATGCCTCAGCTGGGGCCTACCGTGCTCGCCGCGACGTGGTGTCCGGTCGACGGGTACGCCAACCCGCTGCTGGTCACCCCCGCATATCTCCACGCCGCGATCGCCGCCGGCGCGCGGGTACACACCGCCTGTGCGGTCACCTCGCTAGCACGCACCAGCAGCGGGTGGCGCGTCGAGGCCGGCGACCTGGTGGCAGAGGCGCCGGCAGTCGTCGACGTAGCAGGACCTTGGCTAGGGGCCGTCGCCGCGCTGGCAGGAGTCACATTGCAGATGGCGCCGGTGGCAATCCAGATGCACGCAACGGTGCGCACTCCGCCGTTGCTTCGTCACCTGGTACAGCACATCGGGGAGGGCCTATCGGTGAAGCAAGTCACCGCGGGCAACGTTCTCATCGGCGGCGGCTGGCCGTCCGGGCCGATCGACCTGTCCGGGCGGACGGCCGCAAGCGTGTCCAGCATGGTCGGCAACCTCGCCCAAGCAATCCGGATCCTGCCGGCGCTCGGTGGCCTGCGACTGCTGCGGATGTGGGCCGGCCCGCTCGCAGCTACTCCAGACGAGATGCCGGTGATCGGCGAGGTTCCCGGCGCGGATGGACTGTTCGTCGCCGGCGGGACGTACGCCTTCACCTTCGCCCCCCTATGGGCAGAAACCCTGACCGCGCTCATCCACGGCGACCAGCCGCCGGTTGACCTCACCGGCCTCGAGCCGCAACGCCACATCACGCAAGGAGATCTTCGTGTCAATATCGGATGACTCGGCCTCGTCACTGTGGCTGACCGGCGGCCATGTCGTCGACGTTCGGGCCGGCACGGTGCGCCGGAACGTCAATGTCGAGATCAGCGACGGGCGGATCGCGCAGGTCACATCTTCGGCCCCGCCGGAAAGCGCAGCTCGACGCGAGCTGGGCGGCAGGTACGTGCTGCCCGGCCTGATCTCGGTGCACACCCATCTGTCGGTCGTCTACCCGTTCACCGACACCGACGAGAGCGAGTCTGCAGGTATCACGGCGCTGCGGGCCTTGTCCCGCGCACAGGACGCGTTGCACGCCGGCGTGACGACGATCCGTTGCGTGCACGAGCAGAACCGGGCCGACCTGCTGATCCGTACGGCGGCCGAACATGGGTGGATCGCCGCCCCACGGATCCTGGGCGCAGGCCGGGCGGTCTCCACCACGGGCGGTCACGGGCACGGAATGGCCTGCTCCTATGCGGACGGATACGACGGGTTCCTGCACGCGGCGCGAGCGGAGCTGGCAGCCGGGGCCGACCACGTAAAGATCTTCATCACCGGAGGCATCGCTCGCCAGGGCGAGACCTTCCAAGGCGCGGAGATGACCGTAGATGAAATGCGGGCGGTGGTCCGGGCGACCGAGGAGCGCGGCGCGTACGCCGTTGCGCACGCCGGTGATGCCGTGGCGATTCGGCAGGCGTTGGAGGCCGGTGTACGCAGCTTTGAACACGCGTATGAACTCGACGACCCAACGGTTGCCGAAATGGCCAGGAGGCAGGTCTTTCTCACCCCGACCTTGTGCGTCACGCGCAGTCCCGAGTGGATGGCCGAGCACTCCTTCACTCAATGGCAGATCGAACGGGCCGTCGAGGTCGGGCCGGGTCACCTCGCGAGCATCCGGCGGGCCGTGGCAGGCGGCCAGGGGCGTGATGGCCAATCGGGGATCACCTTCGTCGCGGGCACCGACTACCCACCAGGAGAGCCGATCGAGGACACGGTGGTGGCAGTGCGCGAGATGGAGCATCTGGCCGAAGCGGGGCTGAGCCCGGTGCAGGCCCTGCGCGCCGGCACGATCGACGCGGCCCGGCTGATCCGGCGCGAAGACCGTATCGGCGCTGTCGACACCGGCTACCTCGCCGACCTCGTCGTCACCGATGCCGACCCGACCGATGATGTGTCGGCCCTGCGTCGGATCCGGGTGGTCCTGCAAGAGGGTCGGGTCGTGCGTGACGACATTGCGACAGAGGCGCGCGGATGAGTGCTCGTACTCGGCTTGCGGTAGACATCGGTGGCACATTCGTCGACGCCATCGCCTTCGACGAGATGACCGGCCAGATCAGTCTGTTCAAGGCCGCGACCACTCCGGAGGCGCCCGCTCGCGGCGTCGTCGAGGCGGTCGCCGGCGTGCAGCGCGATCTCAGTGAAGTCACCGCGTTCGCGCACGGCACGACCCTCGGACTCAATGCCATTCTGCAGCGCCGCGGTGCCGAGGTCGGCGTCATCACGAATGCCGGGTTCGAGGACCTGTTCGAGATCGCTCGTGCGGCCATCCCCACTGAGCACATGTATAACTTCTCCTACGCCCGGCCCGAACCGATGGTGCGCAGGCGCAACCGTCGCGGCGTTCCCGGACGGATGGACTACCTCGGCCGGGAGCTGATTCCGCTCGACGAGTCATCCCTGCTCACCGCCGCCACTGAACTGATCGAAGAGAACGGGCTGACCTCGCTCGCGGTGTGCTTCCTGCACTCCTACGCCAATCCCGCGCACGAGCGGCGGGCCGGTGAGCTGCTGCGCGCCGCCTTCCCGGATGTCGCTGTCGCCGTGTCCAGCGACATCACTCGGGAGTACCGCGAGTACGAGCGGACCAGCACTGTCATTCTCGACGCCTATATCCGCCCGGTACTGCACGACTACCTCGGTGCGCTCGCCGAGCGGCTCACCGATGCCGGGCTACGACAACCGATGCACATCATGCGCTCGGGCGGCGGCGCGATGACTGCCGAGCACGCCCGTACTGCGCCGTTGACCACGGTGCTCTCGGGTCCCGCCGGCGGCGTGGTGGGTGCCTCCGCTGTGGCTCGCCTGATGGGGTGGCCACGGGTGCTCTCCTTCGATGTCGGCGGTACGAGCGTGGACGCATGCGTGATCGAGGGAGGCACGCCCAGCGAGGTGCACGAGGCATCCATCGATGGCTTCCCGCTGCTGATTCCGATCTTCGACATCCGCACCGTCGGTGCTGGCGGCGGCTCGATCGCCTGGACAGATGACGGTTTGCTGCGGGTAGGCCCGCAGAGCGCAGGCGCGGTTCCCGGACCGGTTGCGTACGGTGCCGGTGGTACCGAGCCCACCCTCACCGACGCGGCGTTGACGCTCGGCTACCTCGACCCGAAGACCTTCCTCGATGGTGGCATGAGCATCGATGCGCAGGCCGCGGAGCAGGCGATCAACGATCGAATCGGGGCCGCGCTCGGTATCGACGCGACGACAGCTGCAGCCAGTATTTTCCGGGTACTGCTTGCTCGTACGGTCGGTGCGTTGCGTGAGATCACTGTCGAGCAGGGTCTGGATCCGCGCGAGTTCACGCTGCTCGCCTTCGGCGGCGCCGGCCCTCTCCTGGGCCCGATGTTGGCTCGCGAGATGGGGATCGCGACCTGTGCGATTCCCCAAGTGCCGTCGGCCTTCTCGGCATTCGGCATGCTGATGACCGATCTGCAGCACGAGTTGTCCGCGACGATCTTGCGACCGCTGCAGGACGCGGAACTCGTGGCGATCGCGCCTACCGTCGTAGAGCTGCGCGATCAGGGCGACGCTGCGCTAGCTGCCCAGTCGGTACCGGTCGAGGCCCGGCGCTTCGATGTCGGCATCGATGTCCGCTACCGCGGGCAGGAACACAGTTTGGCGATCGAGCTGCTCCCGAATGACGACGCCGCTTCGGTACAAGAACGCTTCCACGCCGAGCACCGGCTGCGGCACGGGCATGCGATGCCCGAACCGGCTGAGATCGTCACAGCGCGAGTGCGTGCGCTCGGCGTGCTGACCAAGCCCGAGATCAACAAGCTGCCGGCTGGTGATTACCCGCCACCGGAACTGATAGGCCGCCGCCCGGCCTTCGATGTCCACACCGAGCGGTGGGTGGACTTTCCTATCTACGACCGCCGCTCAATGGGTCCGGGTGGCGAGATCGCAGGTCCGGCGATCGTGGAAGAGGGCACCTCCACGACAGTCTTCTTCGGCGATCAGCGGCTACACGTGGACGACTACGGCCAGTTGTTGGTGCGTACGGCGTTGGAGACGCTCTCGTGACCGGCCGCCTGGACGGCGCCACCGTCGAGGTGATTCGCAACTACGTCGGCTCTGTGGCCGAACAAATGCGCCGGACGTTGGTGCGGGCGGCCTTCAACCCGGTGATCTACGACGTGCTGGATTTCGGAATATCTCTCTACAACTCGGAACTCGAGCTGATGGCCGAGGCCGCCGGGATCACGCACTTCCTCGGGGCAAACGACCACGCGATCGTCAAGGGTCTTGACTATGTCGGCCGGCAGAACATGCGACCCGGTGACGTCTACCTTCTCAATTATCCATATTGGAGCGGCGCTCACTCCTACGACGCGATGCTCTACGCGCCCGTGTTCCGACCCGGCATGGATGGGCCGGCTGCGTTCCTCGCAGTGCGCGCGCATTGGATGGACCTCGGTGCGAAGGATCCGGGGTACGTGCTCGATTCGACGGACATGCATCAGGAAGGGTTGATCTTTCCCAGCACCAAGATTGTCGCCGGCGGCGAGGTGGTGCAGGACATCGTCGAGCTCATCCGCTTCAACTCGCGGCTGCCCGACCTGACCATCGGAGACTTTCACGCGCAGCTGGCCGCGTTGCGCACCGGCGAGGCCCGACTCGGCCAGGTGTGGGAGAAGTTCGGTGGCGGTCAGGTGGACCAAGCTCTGGCGCAGGTGATCGAGCACGGCGAGCGGACGGCTCGACGCGCCGTCACAGCCCTTCCGGACGGATGTTGGACGGCTGTCGACTGGTGCGACGACGACAATGTCACCGATGACCTGATCCGGATGCAGGTGACCGTCACCATCGACGGCGACAGCATGATCGCGGACTTCAATGGCTCCGACGGCATGGTGGCGGGCCCCGTGAACCTGCCGATCGGGGCAACGATGGGCATCGCCAAGGCGACATTCAAGGAACTGACCACTCCGCGGGAGCCGACCAACGCCGGGCATTTCAAACCACTGACGGTGCTGGCCGAGCCGGGGAATTTCTTCCACGCGGTCTATCCATCAGCCACGTTCACGCAGTGGAGTGCGATCATCGCCACCGAGTTGATCCACAAGGCGCTCGCGCCTGTGATCGACTCCATCCCTGCCTCGTCGGGTGGGGACGAGCCCGGATTCATGGCGGTCGGATTCGATCCCCGTGTCGGACGCGACTTCGTGATCAGCAACAACGAGGGCATCGGTTGGGGTGCGACTCGCGATCACGACGGCGGCAACGCCCAGCAACACCCGTCGCAGACAACCGTGCGCAACACGCCTGTCGAGGTGCTCGAGCACAAGTCCCCGCTTCTGCATGAACGGCTCGAGCTGATTCCGGACTCCGGCGGCGCGGGGCGGCACCGGGGTGGAGTCGGCGTACTGCGCGAGGTGCAGTACCTCGCAGACGCGGAAGTTCTCTCGATGAAGAAGAAGAGCAAGACGCGGCCCTGGGCAATGGACGGCGGTCACGAGCCGGAACCCAGTGAGATGGTGATCTGGCCCGGGACCGACCGGGCCATCCGAGTTGGTATGTACCGCGCGACCCTCGCCGCCGGCGAGCGCTTCATCAACCGGACCGCGGGCGGTGGCGGGTACGGAGATCCGCTGCTGCGCGAACCAGCGGCCGTCGTCGCCGATGTTCTGGACGGCTATGTCACACCCGCCGCAGCGGAGCGCCTCTATGGAGTCGAGGTACTCGCTGACGGCAGTTGGCGCCCAACACGAGAGCGGACCGACCGCTCGCGTGATCTCGGATAGACATCGTAGGAGAGGCAATCATGCACACGATTGATCAGTCGTCCCCTCGCCAATGGCGCAGACGAAGCACACTCGGGCTCGTGACGGCGAGCGTTGCTGTGAGCGCGCTGCTGTTGTCGTCCTGTTCCAGTTCGTCGCCCTCATCCTCCGGCGGCAAATCCACCCGTTCCCAGACGCTGATCATCGCCGAAAACGAGCCGCCAGCAACCTTCGACCCCGTGCAGGCCGACAACTCGACGGTCGATGAGGTTGTTCTTCCGGCCTACGAAACACTCGTGAAATTCGACGACTCCGGCAAGCTCGTTGCTGGCCTGGCCACCGAATGGACGACGAGCGCGGACGGCAAGTCGATCGCCGTCACGTTGCGCGACAACGTCAAGTTCCACGACGGCGCGAAGCTGACCGCTACCGATGTGAAGTACACCCTGGACAGGGTCAAGAAGATCAACATCGGGGTGGCGGCACTTATCGGCGCCTACGTTTCGACGACCGTCACCGATCCGACTCACCTGACCATCAATCTGGGCGCACCGTCCGGGCCGTTCACGTCAGCCCTGAGCCGCGTCTACATCGTGAACTCGGCACTCGTGCAGAAGAACGCCGGATCCGACGACGGGCAGAAGTGGCTGGCGACCAACGACGCCGGATCGGGGCCTTATGAACTGAAGAAGTACGCGGCCAACCAAGAAGCGGACTTCACCCAGTATTCCTCCTACTGGCAGGGTTTCAGCGGGCAGGCGAAGCAGGTCCAGTTCAAGTACCTGTCCAGCGCGGCAACCGAGCGCAGCGCACTCACCAACCAAGACGTCGACATGGCGATGGACATCGATCCGAGCGACTGGGCGACGTTCTCGTCTAACTCCGCCTATGTCGTCGACAAGGCGAACACCAACGTGATGCTGTACGTGTTCTTCAAGATGCAGGGCGGTCAAACGTCGAACAAGCTGCTACGGCAGGCGATCAGCTACGCCTACAACTATCAGCAACACGTCAGCGACATCCTCAAGGGTGCGGGGCAACTGGCTAAGGGAGTCTTGCCCAGCGGAATGCAGTGTTATGACCCGAATGTCGAGCAGCCAACCTACAACCTGACGAAGGCGAAGAGCTTGCTCGCCCAGTCCGGCCTAACGAACGTGAAGCTGACGATGACTTACCTGAAGGCAACCGCCGAGATGGAGCAGTCGGCCACCCTCCTGCAGTCCGCTCTGAAGCAAATAGGGATCACTCTCAACCTGAAGGCAATCACCTATCCGCAGTACGTGGACGAAGCCAAGACGAACGCGACCACGCCTGACCTCGGCATGATCTATGCGTTCCCGACCTTCCCTGACCCCGATTCGATCATGTACCAGAACTTCGACTCGAAGTTCATCAACTCCGGCCAGAACTGGGGCGGCTACAAGAACCCGACCGTCGATGCGTTAGTGCAGAAGGCGCAAAAGCTCTCCGACATCAATGCTCGATGCGATCTCTACAACCAGGCCGAGGCCGCGGTCGTCGCAGATACGCCGACGATCAACATCTCCAACCCGAAGTACGTCACGATCTACAACAAGCGGCTGTCCGGTTACAAGTACGAGGCCGCCCATCACCAGACGGTCGACGTGTATCGCATCAAGGTCAGTTGAGCGAACGGGCCGGCCACCGCGATGGCGTGGCCGGCCCGCTTCATCCGATTCGATCGAGGAGGTGTGATGACTCGCTTTGTTGCCCGTCGGCTGGGGCTGATGGTCGTGGTGTTCGCGGGGCTGGTCGTCGTCGCCTTCATGATGAACCTGATCCTGCCCGGCGATCCGGCACGCGCTGCCAGCGGTCGTAACGCCACAGCCGAGCAGATTGCCGCCGAGCGAGTGCGCCTCGGCCTGGACCGGCCGGTGCTCGTCCAGTTCTGGCATTACGTCAGCCGGTTACTGCATGGGGATCTCGGTACGTCGGTATTCACCCATCGCTCGGTCCTCTCCGATATCGGCACTGTGCTGCCTTCCTCATTGGAGCTGGTCCTTGCCAGCATGCTCATCAATGTGGTGGTGGCGGTGCCGCTCGGTGTATACGCCGCGTATCAGCGTGGCCGGCTGGCCGATGTGGCAGCACGGTTGCTGGTGTTGATCGGTGCAGCGCTTCCGGTCTTCTGGTTGGGGCTGATCCTTCAGTTGATCTTCGCCGACCAACTCAAGGTGCTGCCGCTGTCCGGTCAGCTCGGCTTCGGAATCGAAGTGCCCCGGATCACCGGCATGGTGTCGATCGACGCGTTGCTGCACGGTGATCTCCCGGCGTTCGGCGATGCACTCCGGCACTTGGTTCTCCCCGCGATCACGCTGTCCGCGTCCTTCGTGGCCGTCGTCGCACGGACAGTCCGCTCGAGCATGATCACCGCCCTCGACGCGGACTACATCACGCTGGCCCGGGCCACGGGCGCTAGCGAGTGGCGAGTGGTGGTCCGGCACGCACTGCGCAACGCGTTCGTGCCGGCCAGCACGATTCTTGGTATGCAGTTGGGGTGGATGCTCGGCGCGACCGTCCTGGTCGAATCCACATTCAATCGGACCGGCCTGGGTGCCTACATGGTGACCGCGGTACTGCAGAACGATCTTTACGCCGTCATCGGGAGCGTCCTCGCGATCGGCGTGGTGTTCCTACTGACGAACTTCGTGGTCGACCTGGTGCAGTTGTGGCTCAATCCGCGGCTGCGCCAGGGAAGCCGACGATCTGACCCGTTGGTGGCACCGGCGACACTTGCCGAGGGCGTCGGAGCGGCGACATGACCGGGGATCTGATGCCTTCGCGTACGGGTCGGCTGCTCCGTGGCCGGCCAAGTTTTCGGGGCGCAGCACGATCTGGGGTGCGTAGTCGCGCTCCGCTCGCGGAACGCATCGCGATCGGTGTCGCTCTGCTGATCGTGGTCATCGCGGTGGTTGGGCCTTGGCTGGCTCCGCATGACCCGTACACGGTCGATCCGTCGCAGTCGCTGCGATCACCCAACGCGGCGCACTGGCTCGGCACGGACGTGAACGGCCGCGACGTGCTCAGTCGGGTGCTCACCGGTGCCCGCGCGACCCTGTCGGCGACCTTCATCGTGCTGGTGGTGGCGACCGTTGTCGGTGTCGTGGTTGGCACCGTCGCCGCACTCGGTGGCACCGTCGTCGACGAGATCCTGATGCGGATCTGCGATATCGGCCTGGCGTTGCCCTCGATCGTGCTCGCCCTCGGTCTGGCGGCGGCGTTGGGCCCGAACCTGAGTTCTGCCGTGATCGCCATGTCAGCAACATGGTGGCCGGGGTACGCGCGCCTCGTACGCACGGTAGTGCGCGAGGTGCGGGACGCCGAGTTCGTCGAGTCCGCACGGATGCTTGGTGCCAGCCGAATGCGCCTGGTGCTGCGCCATATCCTGCCCAACTCGCTGTCCATCTTGTACGTGCAGATCACCCTGGACGTGGCTGCCGTGATGCTGGTGATCTCGGGTCTGTCCTTCATCGGAGTGGGTGCGCAAGTTCCATCTGCCGAGTGGGGCGCCATGATCGCTGCCGCTGCGAACAATGTCGTCAATGGATGGTGGGCGCTGCTCTTCCCGGGCCTGGCGATCGGTGTTACCGCGGTCGCCTTCAACCTGGTAGGCGACTGGCTGCGGGTTCGGACCGATCCGACGCTGAAGGCGGGACGCGGATGAGCCTGCTGACGATCACGGGGCTGCGGGTGTCTTATCCAGGCGCCGACGGCAGGACCGAGGTAGTGCACGGCATCGACTTCGATTGCGCTGCCGGCACCCGGTTGGCGATCGTCGGGGAATCCGGATCCGGAAAATCGGTGACTGCACGAGCGATCCTGCGGCTGGACACCGACGCATCGATCACCGGGTCCGTGATGCTAGATGACCAGGACTTGCTGACGATGTCGCCGCGGGCGATTCGCAGAGTGCGCGGCGCGCGTATCGGTTTGGTATTCCAAGATCCGCTCGCCGCGCTGAACCCGGTCATGACGATCGGCTGGCAGATTATGCAGCCGCTCGTGATTCGCGGAGTCCGCGGTCGCGAGGCACGCCGGCGGGGCATCGATCTGCTCGGACGCCTCGGCGTGCGTAACGCTTCGACCCGCTTCGACGACTACCCCCATCAGTTCTCCGGCGGGATGCGGCAGCGGGTGGTGATCGCGATCGCCATCATCGCCGAACCTCAGTTGCTGATTGCCGATGAGCCGACGACGGCTCTTGACGTCCGAGTGCAGGCGCAGGTTCTGCAACTGCTCTACGACCTGGCGGTCGAACGGCAGATGGCGGTCCTGCTGATCACTCACGATCTGGGTATCGTGGCTGGATTCGCCGACGAGGTCGTCGTGATGCGGCACGGCAAGGTCGTGGAGCGAGCCGACGTGGACGAGTTGTTCCGCGCCCCGAGCCATCCTTACACGCGTGGTCTGCTCGGTGCTGTGCCCCGGCTCGATGCTGACCCATCCGTCCGGCTGGTGACCGTTCCAGCCTATGACGAATCCAGCGGCGGGCTCTGATGAACGAGACGCTGCTTGAGGTCGTTGGTCTGGTCAAGAGCTACGGCGGGGTTCGCGCGGTGGATGACGTGGGCTTCACCGTCGCGGCTGGTGAGGTGCTGGGCCTGGTTGGTGAGTCCGGCTCGGGCAAGTCCACCACCGCGCGTTGTGTGGCCGGTTTGATCAAACCCGATTCCGGCCGAATCAGACTCGGCGGCCGGGACGTAACAGGTGCAGATCGTCGCATGATGCGGAGACTGCGGCGCGACATGCAAATGGTATTCCAAGATCCCTACTCCTCACTCAATCCGCGGATGTCCGTCGCCGATCTGGTCGGCGAAGGACTGCTGATACATGGCATCGGGCATGACCGGGACAGCGTTCGGGCCCGGGTGGTGGAACTGCTCGAGCTGGTCGGCCTGTCCTCGGCGGATCTCAATCGGTATCCGCGATCGTTCTCCGGCGGACAGCGCCAGCGCATCGCGATCGCACGGTCGCTGGCCGTGTCTCCGCGGCTACTGATCTGCGACGAACCGGTGTCCTCGCTAGACGTGTCCGTCCAGGCGCAGGTGCTCAACCTGTTCCGAGACCTCCGCGAGCAACTCGATCTGGCAATCCTGTTCATCGCACACGATCTCGCCGTCGTGCACTACCTGTGCGATCGGGTGGCTGTGATGAGCGAAGGACGGGTCGTCGAGCTGGCTCCCCGCGATGATCTGTTCACCGACCCCCACAACGAATACACCCGCCAACTTCTTGCCGCCGTGCCGGTGCCCGATCCGCCCAGCGAGCGTGCCCGCCTCGGCCGCGAGCACACATCCCGTTAGGAGCACCCTTGTCCGACGACACGATCCGAATGTTCGTCAACGGCCAGGCTATGAGCGGAGGCACGATCTCGGATGCGCTGGATGGGGCTCACTTCCTGGGCGCCGCCAGCACCACGGACCGGTATCGCTTCTACGCGGTGCGGGAGGAATTCCCCGGGCTGCACCCCGTGGAGACGGGAGGCCGCCGCGTACCGGGTGAGTTGTACGCCCTGCCGTACTCGATGCTGCGGGACCGGCTGTTGCCGCGCGAGCCCACTGAGCTCGAATTGGGCGTGGTAGAGCTCTCCGACGGTAGCGGTGCGTTGTCGATGCGGATGCGGACCGATGCGTTCGGTGGCGACGGCGTCGTGGACATCAGCGATGCCGGCGGATGGCTGGCCTACCTCGCCGCACGCCGGGCATGACGATTGCGCCGGTTGGCCTCGTCATTCGCGGCGGCACGGTCGTGGACGCCTCGTGGATCGGGCGAGCAGACGTCCACATAGCGGATGGCCGGGTCCACGCACTCACCGAGCCGGGCGCGTCATCCGGTCCGGGTGTGGACGAGATCGATGCCGGCGGCATGCTGGTGCTCCCTGGGGGAGTCGACCCACACTGTCACGTCGGATTCACCTCCGGCGCCTACACCTCGTTGGATGGCTATGCCGAGTGCACAACGGCCGCGGTGTTCGGGGGTACTACGACAATCGTGGATTTCGCAATTCCGCGGCCAGGCGAGCGTCCGGCTGACGTCGCCTGGACTCAGCGAGCGAAGGCCGCCGAAGGCCTCTGCGACAGCGCGCTGCACGGCTGTGTCGTTGACTGGGATGGAAGCGTGCCCGGCCAGCTGACGGACATGGTCCATGCCGGAATCCCGACGGTGAAGATGTTCACCACATATCGCGGCGAGACGATGGCCAACGCGGACACCATCCTGCGGGTCATGAGCACACTGCGTGATCTGAACGGGATGGTCGTCGTACATTGCGAGGCCAACCACATCATCGAGGACGTCCAGCGCGAGTGTGCCGCGCGTGGTCGAATCGATGCTGCGAACATGGCCGCCACCCGGCCGGCCTTGGCCGAGACCGCGTCTGTCGCGGAGGTGTTGGCCATCGCCGAGTCGGTACGCGCGTCCGTGTACTTCGTACATCAGTCGACGGCCGAGGCCGTCGAGCTGGTCTCGGCGGCTCGCCGACGCGGGCATCCCGCGTTCAGTGAGGCAGTAGCGCATCACCTCACGCTCGACGACGGCAGCTATGCCATGGCGCACCCGGAACGCTATGTGTGCTGCCCGCCCTTGCGCCCGCGGGCCAGCGTCCTCGAGCTGGGTCGGCACCTGGCGACTGGTGAGATCACCACGGTGGGCAGCGACCACTGCTGCTACGATCTCGAACAGAAGGCGTCGAACCGCACCGATGTCCGGGCTATGCCCAATGGCCTGCCCGGTGTCGAGACTCGCCTACCGGTGGTCTTCTCTGCCTACGTCGTCGCCGGTGGTCTGCCGCTGACCCGTTTCGTGGAGCTGACCGCGGCCAACCCCGCCCGGATGAACGGTCTATATCCCCGCAAGGGCAGTTTGCTGCCCGGCAGCGACGCGGACATCGCGATCTGGAACCCCCGCGCGCAGTGGACGCTGACCGCCGAAAGCCTGCACATGCGCACCGACTACACGCCATACGAAGGCATGTCCGGGACGGGACGGCCAGTGACCGTACTGGTGCGAGGACGAGTCGTCGTCGAGAACGACGAGCTGGTCGACGCAACCCCCCGGGGGCAGCACATCGCCGGCGGACCACTGGACCTGCACACGGTGTCCGCCGGCGTCCCCACCTAGGAGCTGCCCAGCGTCAGCGATTGCTCGGGTTGTCCCAGGCAGCGCCGGACAGTCAATCCGTGGTGTCGACAGGGCCGGCGTGGGACGGTGCGCCGCATGGACGTCTACGAGTCGGTGAACCGGTCATGGTGGGACGAGCGCGGTGGCGCTCATGCCACGGCGCCGCACTACCAAGGTGATCGGCTCGTCGCGGATCTGCAGGCCATCAGCAGCATCGTGCGCTACGACCGGCCGCGGTTGGGTGATCTGCACGGCGTGCGCGACGTGCACCTGCAGTGCCACATCGGCACGGACACCATCTCGCTGAGCAGACTCGGAGCGCGGATGTCCGGGCTCGACTTCTCCGCGGGCTCGTTGGAGCAGGCGCGGCAGCTGGCCGAGCGAGCCGGCGTGGAGGTCGACTTCGTCGAAGCCGACGTCTATGACGCGCTCGGTGTGCTCGAGCCGGCCGGGTTCGACCTCGTCTACACCAATATCGGAGCGCTGCAGTATCTGCCGGATATCCATCGCTGGGGCGCAGTCGTAGCAGGGCTGCTCCGCGAGGGGGGTCGGCTGTTCCTCCGCGAGACGCATCCAGTGCTCTGGGCGTTGCGCGAACCGGCCGACGGTGGCACCGCCTTGCTGATTGACGGTGCGTACTTCGAGCGACCCGAGCCGACGCAGTACGACCGGTCCGGCAGCTACGCCCGCTTCGAGGCGGAGTTCGTGTCGAACACCTGCTACGAGTGGAATCACGGCCTCGGCGAGATCGTCACCGGGTTGCTCGATGCCGGACTGCAGCTCACCGAACTGACCGACCACGACACCATGCCCGGCCGAGCGCTGCCGGACATGCAAGACGTGGGCGACGGGGAGTACCGCCTGATCGACCGACCCTGGCGGCTGCCGCTCACCT
>JBPCMU010000123.1:0-56909 GCA_051001975.1 Jatrophihabitans sp. | reverse complement strand
CGCTCGGGCTTGCCGCGGTCGTCGACGGCCTGCGCGGCGGCGTGGCGGTCGCGGCCGGGATCGCGGCCGGCGCCGGCGTGCTGCTGCTCGGACGGCGGCGGCTGGGTGGCTTCACCGGCGACGTCCTCGGAGCGGCCGGCGTCACCGGCGAGACGGTGTCCCTCGTCGTGGCGGCCGCGAAGTGGTGAGCCGCGCGGTCGCCGCCGCGGCCGGGATCGTTGCCGACCGGTTGATCGGCGAACCGCCGGTGGGCCCGCATCCGGTTGCGCTGCTCGGCGGCGTTCTGCACCGGGTCGAGCGGGGGCTGTATGCAGACCGTCGGTCCGCAGGCGTCCTGCACGCGGCGATCGGCGTCGCGATCGGCACCTTTGCGGGTTCAGTCTGCCGTTCCACGTGCCTGGCGACCTATGTCTCCGTCGCCGGACGCGGCCTGGCCGACGCGGCGGACGCTATTGACGCTGCGCTTGCTGCCGGCGACCTCAGCCGAGCGCGGACGCTGCTGCCGGCCCTGGTCGGGCGTGACCCTGATCGACTCGACGAGGCCGAGGTGTGCCGGGCCGTGGTCGAATCGGTCGCCGAGAACACTGTGGACGCCGTCGTCGCCCCCGCCCTGTGGGCCGCCGTCGCCGGTGCGCCGGGGGCGCTCGGGTATCGAAGCGTGAACACGATGGACGCAATGGTCGGCCACCGCGACGACCGGTATTCGCGCTACGGCTGGGCGTCGGCACGCCTCGACGACGCCGCGGCGTGGCTGCCCGCGCGGATCACCGCGGCTCTGGTTGCGGGCTGCCGACCGTCCGCCGCCCGCCGCGTCGTCCGCGTCGTCCGACGCGATGCGCCGGCCCATCCGTCGCCGAACAGCGGGGTCGCCGAGGCGGCGTTCGCCGCGGCTCTCGGGGTGCGCCTCGGCGGCGTCAGTTCCTACGCCGGCCGAGTGGAGGTTCGGCCCACGCTCGGTGACGGACGGCCAGCGAGTCCAGGCGACATCGGCCGGGCCGTCCGGCTGTCGCGGGACGTCTCACTCGCCCTGGCAGGTGTGCTCGCCGTCGTCGGCCTGGCACCGGCGGTGCACCGATGATCCCCGCCGCCGGGCGACACGGAGGGGACGGGCCGGCGATCGCCCTGGCGCTGTCCCTGGACCCGGACCACATCGTCGACCTGTCGATGACGCTCAACCCGTGCGCGCCCGACATCACCGCGCTCGCCCGCCGGCACCTCGGCGCGCTGCGCCGCTATCCCAGTGCCACCGCCGCGACGGCTGCACTGGCGGACGCGATCGGCACCGACCCGGGCCGGCTACTGCTCACCAACGGCGGCAGCGAGGCGATCAGCCTCGTCGCCGGCGTACTCGGCGGCACCGTCGCCGCCGAACCCGAATTCGCGCTGCACCCCCGCGGGGGTGGCGGACCGCGGTGGCGTAGCAACCCCAACAACCCGACCGGCCGGCTCGCCGCCGCGGATGAGCGCGCCGACGTGTGGGACGAGGCGTTCTTCCCGCTGGCGACAGGCCGCTGGACCCGCGGCGACGGCCGCGCCGTCGTCGTCGGGTCGCTGACGAAGGTCTTCGCGTGCCCAGGGCTGCGGCTGGGGTACGTGCTGGCCGACGACATCGACCGCTTCGCCGCCGCGCAGCCGACCTGGCCGGTGAACGGGCTCGCCCTCGCGGTGCTGCCCGAACTGCTCGCCGCGGCCGACCTGCGCGGTTGGCAGGCCGAGATCGCCGTCCGCCGCGAGCAACTGGCCAGTCTGCTCGGCCGCCACGGCATCCCGGCCCGACCGTCGGACGCGCCGTGGCTGATCGCCGAGGCGCCCGGCCTGCGCGAGCACCTCGCGCCGGCCGGCGTCGTCGTGCGGGACTGCGCAAGCTTCGGGCTTCCCGGACACGTGCGGGTCGCGGTACCCGACGACGCCGGTTTCGCCCGGCTTTCGGAGGCGCTGTCGTGCGTGGCGCGCTGATGGTCTGTGGTACGGCCAGCGATGTGGGCAAGAGCTCAGTCGTCGCCGGGCTGTGCCGCGCGCTGCACCGCCGCAACGTACGGGTCGCGCCGTTCAAGGCGCAGAACATGTCGCTGAACTCCGTCGTCACCGCCGGCGGGCACGAGATCGGTCGGGCCCAGGCGATGCAGGCGGCGGCCGCCGGAGTCGAGGCCGAGGTGGCGATGAATCCGGTGCTGCTCAAGCCGAGCGGCGACACCGACTGCCAGATTGTCGTCCGCGGCCGGTCGGTCGGGCAGCTGTCCGCGGCGGCATACCACGCCCGCAAACCCGAACTCTTCGGCACCGTGCTCGACGCGCTGGCGGACCTGCGTCGCCGCTACGACGTCGTCCTGCTCGAAGGCGCCGGCAGCCCGGCCGAGATCAACCTGCTGGACCGCGACATCGTGAACCTGCCCGTCGCGGTGGCCGCGGGCGTCAAGGCGATCGTGATCGGCGACATCGACCGCGGCGGTGTCTTCGCCGCGCTCTACGGGACGGTCGCGCTGCTCCCACCCGACCAGCGCGCGTGTGTCGGCGGGTTCGTCATCAACAAGCTGCGGGGCGATCCTGCCCTGCTGTTCGACGGCACCGAACAGCTCGCCCGTACGTCGGGGGTGCCTGCGTTCGGGGTGCTGCCGTACCTCAGCGACATTGCGCTGGACGCCGAGGACTCCCTCGCGCTTGCCGGCGGCGCTTCCCGTCCGGCCGTGCCAGGTCCGACGGTGCTCGACGTCGCCGCCGTCCGCTGGCCGCGCCTGGCCAACGCCACCGATCTGGATCCGCTCGCCGTCCAGCCGGGCGTCGGCGTGCGCTGGGTCGACCACGCCGCGGCGCTCGGGCGGCCGGACCTGTTGGTGCTGCCCGGCACGAAGTCTACGATCGCCGACCTGGCGTGGCTGCGGGCCACCGGACTAGCCGACGCGATTGCGCGCACCGACGCGGTCGTGCTCGGCATCTGCGGCGGCTACCAGGCACTCGGCCGGACGATCAGCGATCCCGACGGCGTGGAGACGACCGCCGGCACCCAGGTCGCCGGTCTGGGCTGGCTCGACGTGCACACCGTCTTCGGCCGCGACAAGACGCTGCGCCGACGGCACGGTACGGGCTATGGGGTTCCCGTCTCGGGCTACGAAATCCACCACGGACGCACGGTTGCGGCCCCGTCGGTACGGCCGTGGCTCGTCCTGGACGGGCCGGCCGGTGAGGGCGCACAACCATCCTGCGGACCCACGGTCTTCGGCACCAACCTGCACGGCCTGTTCGAGGCCGACGAGTTTCGTGCGGCCGTCCTCACCGAGATAGCCCGTCAGCGCGGGCGGTCATTCACGCCGCAGCCCATGTCGTTCGCGGCCGCGCGAGAGAACCAGCTCGACCGGCTCGGCGATCTCGTCGAGCAGCACCTCGACATGCCGGCGATCTGCCGGCTCATCCAGGAGGCACCGATAGTTAGGACAGCACAATGATCACCACAATCCTGTTCGACCTCGGTGACACGCTCGTGCACGCCGCCCCGCCGGGAACACCGGTCGAGAGCCTCGCCGCCCGCCCGGTCGACGGAGCGGTCCGGACGCTGCAGGCGCTCAGCGCCCGATATCGGCTCGGCGCGGTCACCGACACAGCCGTGATGACCAGCCCGCAGGTGCGCCAGGCGCTCGCCGGCTCGGGTCTCGCGGAGCTGCTCGAGGTGATCGTCACGTCCGTCGACGTCGGCGCCGCCAAGCCCGACCCGCGCGGCGTCCGCAGCGCGCTCGCCCAGCTCGGCGCCGAGCCCGGCGAGACACTGTTCGTCGGTGACACCGCCGCCGACCACGCGGCCGCTCAGCACGCCGGGGTGCGGTTCGCGTCCACCGGCCCGGACCGTGACCCGGGGATCGCGGTCCGCGCCGCTCTCACCGCCGACGCCGGCGCGTACGCCGCAGCGGCCGCCCTGCTCGGGCCGATCGACAGCCCCGCCGGCGAGCGCGCACGAGCCCACCACGAGCAACTGACCAAACCGCGCGGCTCGCTCGGCCGGCTGGAAGCTCTCGGCATCCAGCTCGCCGCTATCAGCGGTGTCGACCCGCCACCGGTCCCGGCGCCCGCGGCCGTCGCCGTGTTCGCCGCCGACCACGGCGTGGTGGCCGAGGGCGTGACCCCGTGGCCACAAGAGGTCACTGCCGCCATGGTCGCGAACATCGTCGGCGGCGGCGCAGCGATCAACGTCCTCGCCCGCCAAGCCCGCGCCACTGTGACGGTCGTCGACGTCGGCGTCGCCACGGACCTCGACGCGTTCGGCCGCATCGACGCCCCGGCATTGGTACGCCGCGCCGTCCGCGCCGGAACCGCGAATCTCGCCGCTGGTCCCGCGATGTCGGACCCCGAGGCGCAAGCGGCGCGCGACATCGGCGCCGAGATTGCCGCCTCACTGGTGGACGCGGGAGCCCGCGCGCTGGTCACCGGCGAGATGGGCATCGGGAACACGACCGCCGCGGCCGCTGTCATCGCCGCCCTGACCGGCCGGGCCGCCCACACCGTCACCGGGCGCGGCACCGGCATCGACGACGACGGATTCCGCCGCAAGACCGACATCGTCGCCGCCGCGCTGACCAGGCTCCCCTCGGACCCGGACCCGTTGACCGTGCTCGCCCACGTCGGCGGCCTCGAGATCGCTGCCCTGGCCGGGTTCATCGTCGCGGGTGCGTCGCACCGCGTACCGGTCGTCGTCGACGGCGTCGTCTCCGGCGCCGCGCTGCTCGCCGCACACGCCGCTTTTCCGAACGTCCTCGACTACGTTGTTGCCGGCCACCGATCCACCGAGCCGGGCGCGACCGCCGTCCTCGACCACCTCGGGCTCGATCCCGCGCTCGACCTGGGCATGCGTCTCGGAGAGGGCACCGGCGCGTGCCTGGCCCTGAGCGTCCTCGAAGCTGCGGCCCGGATCCTGGGCGAGATGGCCACATTCGACACCGCCCAAATCACACCGACGAATCACCCGCCGCCGTGAACGCCGACGTCGACCCGTCGAGCGCCCGACTCAGTGCGGGTCTTCTGCTTCCCCGGGTTCCAGACACTGGTCGCAGCCACGGACGATCGTTGCGCTGAAGCCGCGGTGAGCGACTTCTCGTTCTACGCGGCCATCCGCACGAAGCCATGCGCTCGGCGCAGTTCCCGCCTGCGCTGGGCGGCGTGCGGCGGTCTTGGCCGCGGTCATAGGGTCGAGAGCGCGAAAGGAGCGCGTTGAGACATGCTGTGCCAGGTGTCGATCGAGGCCGCCGACAGCATCATCGCGCCGAGGTCCCAGATGGGGTTCTCGCTGGGGTGGCACATCATTCTCGCCTGTCTCGGGGTCGGCATGCCCGGCCTAATGCTGTTTCTGGAATGGCGAGGCCAGCGCACGGGTGACGTGCATTACCGCCTGCTCGCGCGTCGTTGGGCCCGCGCGCTCGGCGTGCTGTTCGCGGTGGGTGCGGTGTCCGGGACGATCCTGTCCTTCGAGATGGGCCTGTTGTGGTCCGGTCTGATGGAGCACTACGGATCGGTGATCGGCCTGCCCTTCGCGATCGAGGGCTTCGCATTCTTCATCGAAGCAATCTTTCTCGGCATCTACCTCTACGGCTGGGATCGGCTCACACCGCGGGCCCATCTCCTCTCCGGCGTCCCGATCTTCGTGGCCGGCGTGCTGTCCGCGTTCTTCGTCGTCTGCGCCAACGCCTGGATGAACAGCCCGCAGGGGTTCACCGAACACCACGGCAAGCTGAGCAGCGTCTCCCCGTGGGCGGCGATGTTCAACAAGGCGAGCTGGCCCGAAACCACGCACATGATTCTCGCTGCGTTCATGGTCACCGGATTCGTCGTCGCCAGCATCTACGCCGTGGCGATCTTGCAGGGACGCCGCGACCGCTACCACCGTCTCGGTCTGCTCGTCCCGCTGTCCTTCGGCTGCGCAGTGACGCCGATCCAGCTCGTGGTCGGCGACTGGGCGGCACGCTACGTTGCCGACAGCCAACCGGCGAAGCTTGCGGCGATGGAAGGTCTGTACCGCAGCCAACATGGCGCTCCGGAATCCCTCGGCGGCATCTACTACGACAACGCCCTGCACGGCGCGATCCACATTCCCAACGGTCTGTCGCTGCTGACCCGGCTCGACCCGAACGCCTACATCGCCGGCCTGGACGGAGTGCCTGTCGACCAGCGTCCGCCGGTCAACATCGTCCATCTGGCCTTCGACAGCATGGTCGGCATCGGCTTTGCGCTGCTCGCGCTCGGGGCATGGCTGGGGTGGGCCTGGTGGCGGCACCGCGACATTCCGGCCTCGGCCTGGTTCCTGCGCGCCGTAGCGGTTTCCGGCCTCGCCGCCGTAGTGGCCATGGAAGCGGGTTGGATCACCACGGAGGTCGGACGTCAGCCGTGGATCGTCTACGGTCTGCTCCGCGTCGACCAGGCCGTCAACCCGGCTTCGGGGATCGGCTGGGGGCTGCCGCTGCTGCTCGTCGTGTACGCCGTCCTCACCGTGGCCATCGTCTACGTCCTGTGTCATATGGTGCGCGGCCGGCCCGTTCCTGCCGCGCCACAGGAATCCGACCTCGCCGACTACGAGGTGACGTAGCGGTGTCGCTGGCCACCGCGCTGCTTGCGCTCACCTGGCTGTCGGTGACCGCATACGCCCTGCTCGGCGGGGCCGACTTCGGCGCGGGCTTCTGGGACCTGATCGCTGGTGGCCCGGAGCCGGGACAACCTCGCCGCACTCTCATCGAGCACTCCATCGGTCCGGTGTGGGAGGCGAACCACGTATGGCTGATCTTTGTCCTGGTGGTGATGTGGACGGCGTTTCCGACCTTGTTCGCGGCGATCGCCTCGACGCTCTACATTCCGCTCACCCTGATCGCGTTCGGCATCATCGCCCGCGGGTCGGCATTCGCGTTCCGCAAAGCCGTCACCGAGTTGTGGCAACGACGTCTCTTCGGCGCGGCGTTCGCGTTCTCGTCCGTGATCACTCCGTTCTTCCTCGGCGCGATGGCCGGCGGGGTTGCGTCCGACCGTGTGCCGCCAGGTCTAGCCCAGGGCGACATCATCACCAGTTGGGCCAATCCCACCTCATTGGCCTGCGGGGTGCTCGCGGTCGGAGTCTGCGCCTACCTCTCGGCGATCTATCTCACCGCTGACGCGCGCCGTGGCGGGCACACCGAGCTTGCCGAGTACTTCCGTCGGCGCGGGCTGCTCAGCGGCGTCGCGGTCGGCGTCGTCGCGCTCGCCGCGATCGCGGTGGTGCACGCCGACGCGCACCGGCTCTACCACGACCTGCTACACCACGGTCTGCCGCTCGGCATTCTTTCGTTGGTCGCGGGATTCGTGTCGCTGGTGCTGCTGGCGAGGCGAGACTACGTCGTCGTCCGGATCACCGCAGCGCTCGCCGTCGCCGCGGTCTTGTGGGCATGGGGCATCGGTCAATACCCCCAGGTGCTACCGGGCCTGTCCGTCGGCCAGGCCGCGGCCGCACACGCGACGCTGCAAGCCACCGCCATCGCCTCCGTGATCGGACTCCTGGCCGTATTGCCCTCACTCGCATGGCTGTTTGTCCTGTTCCAGCGAGATCGGGGCCAGGAAACTCACGCGCACGGATCATGATCCAGCCCTGGCGCAGTGCCGCACTTTGGCGATGATGGCGCCCGGTGCGCACGTTCTCGTCGATCGGTTCAGTTCTACAGTGGTGTCGATGTCGTCGAGGACGGACCGCTCGCGGGATGGTGCTGGGTCTATTCCAGCGATCCCGCACGTTTCACCCCCGCACCCGTCGAGATCGCATACCTGCCGGCCGACGAACACGGTCACTGCAGTGCCAACTCGGTGGCGGGCGGGTCGGCTCAGCCGGCCCCGAGGTCGATGCTGCCCGCGCTGAGCCACGTCCGCACCCAGGCACGTGATCGGTTGCCCGCGGTGGTGTGGGACTGGATCGAGGCGACTGCCGGCGCCGATGCACACGATGCCGCGAAGGCATGGGACGGGTTCCGCATCCGCCCGCGCATACTGCGCGATGTCAGCACGATCGAGCTCGCCGTCGAGCTGCTCGGGCGCCGCTCGCCTCTTCCCATCCTCGTGGCGCCGACCGGTTACCAGACGTTCGTCCATCCTGACGGTGAGCTCGCGGTGGCCCGAGCGGCGTGCCAGTTCGGCAGCCCCTTGATCGTGTCCATGCGCTCTACCACCCGGTTCGAGCGCATCGCCGAGGTCGCCGACGAGTGGTGGCTGCAGGTATACGCCATGCGCGATCCCGCGTTGACCGACCACTTGGTTCGCCGTGCGGTGCAGTGCGGGGCGCGGGCGCTGGTGTTCACCGCTGATACGCCGTACCTCGGGGCTCAGCGCAGTGCCGGCGCCCTGCTGAACATCGGCGACGCACACCGAGTAAACATCGACGACTACGTCGATATTGGTGCGGGCGCGACGCAGCAGGACCCGACGTGCACTTTCGATGTGATCGGGCGCCTTCGCGCGCTGAGCGGACTGCCGGTCCTGGTGAAGGGCGTCCTGCGCGGCGATGACGCGCGGGCGTGCCTGGCTTCCGGAGCTGCCGGTGTCATCGTGTCGAATCACGGTCTACGGCAGCTCAGCCGCGTGATCAGCACAGCGGCGGCGCTGCCCGAGGTGGTTGCGGCCGTCGGCACCGATGGCGAGGTTTACGTCGACGGCGGAATCCGCGACGGCACGAGCGCGCTGATTGGCCTCGCGCTTGGTGCTCGAGCGGTGCTCGTCGGACGGCCGGTGCTGTGGGGTCTCGCAGCCGACGGCGCTGCCGGTGTGACCGCCGTCCTGGCGGCGCTGCGCGCTGACCTGGCCGAGGCCATGGGGCTCGCCGGTATGCGCCGGGTCGTCGACCTGGCTCCAGACCTGATCACAACCGCCTGAGTAATCTGTGATCGCGAGTCGGTCGACGAGAGGGAGCGACCCGTTCGGGATGGGAATCCTCGAGACAATGAAGTGGACTTGTTACGAGTACCTCCTCAATTCCCCACATCCGGAGGCTTCGGCCAAACTTGGGCTATTCGGAAGGAAAGCTCGCACGCCAGCAGCAGTGCGTCAATTGGCCGCTCATTACGGCTGACCAAATAGCCTCCCAACCCAGTGAGACCGCGCTGCGAGCGCGCCGCACAGCAGGTACTGTTTGCAAGCGCGGCAGTGACCCTTGGTCGCGGCCGGGCACCGGCGATCGAGGTAGGGGTGTTGCCATGAATTGCCGGCTCTGTGCGGCACCATTGACTCGCACGTTCGTAGATCTCGGCGCCTCGCCGCTCTGCGAGAGCTATCTCGCGGCGGAGCAACTCGACGTTTCGGAGACAATGTATCCGCTCCATGTGCGGACGTGCGCGAATTGCCTCCTTGTCCAGTTGCCGGAATGTGTCGGAGCGGCCGAGATTTTCTCCGATTATGCCTATTTTTCCTCCTATTCTGACTCCTGGGTCGAGCACGCGCGCGCCTTTGTGGAACGGATGACGGACCAGTTGGCATTGGGCCCGCTGAGCTTTGTCGTCGAAATCGCGAGCAATGATGGATATCTCCTGCAACACCTGGTGGCCAACCGCGTGCCCGTCTTGGGTGTCGAACCGGCCAGAAACGTCGCTGAGGTAGCGCGTGCCCGCGGCATCCCCACGGAGGTCGTGTTCCTGGGCGCCGAGCAGGGCGCACGCATCGCGCGAGAGCATCGCCCGGCGGACTTGGTGGTTGCCAACAACGTGCTTGCGCACGTGCCCGATCTACTCGACTTCGTCCGCGGGCTGCGTAACATCATCGCAGCCGATGGTCTGCTCTCTGTCGAGTTTCCGCATCTGCTGCGCCTGATCGAGGGCCGGCAGTACGACACCATCTATCACGAGCACTACTCCTATTTCTCGCTCCGCACGGCCATGCGCGCGCTCGAGGCAGGCGGATTCAGGGTCACCGATGTAGAGGAACTACCCACTCACGGCGGCTCCCTGCGCGTCCACGCACGACCGGTGGAAACCACGCACGAAGTTGCAGCGGCCGTGCCGAAGCTCCTGCAGACCGAAGACGACGCCGGGCTGCACAGCCTGAGCGGGCACGACGGATTCGCGACCGCAGTGCTCGACGTGAAGCGCGACCTGCTGCAGTTTCTGATCAACGCTTCCCGAGACGGGTCGCGAGTAGCGGGCTATGGCGCACCCGGCAAGGGCAACACCCTTTTGAACCACTGCGGCATCCGGGCTGACCTTCTGCCCTACACCGTCGACCGCAGTCCGTATAAGCAGGGTCGGTACCTTCCGGGCACACGCATACCGATTCTGGCGCCGAGTGAGCTGGCTGTTGACCGGCCCGACTTCGTTCTCGTGCTCCCGTGGAACCTGCGGGACGAGATCACCGAACAGCTGTCCTACATACGAAGTTGGGGCGGTCGCCTCGTCTTTCCCATTCCAACGCTTCAGGTAGCTTGAGGAGGGCCATTAGTGAAAGTTGTTCTTTTTTGTGGCGGTTATGGCATGCGGATGCGCGACGGCGTCACGAATGCCCCCAAACCGATGGCTATGATCGGGGATCGCCCGTTACTGTGGCACGTGATGCGTTATTATGCCCATTTCGGGCATACTGAATTCATCCTGTGCATGGGATACGGCGCCGCACACGTCAAGGATTACTTTCTCAACTACGAGGAGACATCGTCCAACGACTTCGTCCTGCGTGATGGCGGTCGCACGGTGGAGCTCATTACGAGCGACATTGCTGGATGGGAAATCACTTTTGTCGACACGGGCTTGTCGTCCACGATCGGTGAGCGCCTGCTTCGGGTGCACAAGTATCTCGGAGAGGACGAGATCTTTCTCGCCAACTATGCGGACGTCCTGACCGACGCGCCATTGCCGGAACTCGTCGCCGACCTACGGGACAGCGAGGCCGTCGCGCTGCTCCTTGCCGTGCCACCGCAATCATCGTTCCACGTTGTGGCAGTCGACGCCGACAATAAGGTTCGCGACGTGAAGCCGGTGCAGACTTTTCCGATCCGCGAAAACGGCGGTTACTTCGTGCTCCGCCGCGAGATCTTCGATTATTTGGCTGAAGGCGAGGATCTCGTTGACCACGCATTCGGGCGCCTCGTATCCGAGGAACGTCTCATCGCGAGATGCTACGACGGATTTTGGGCATCTGCCGACACTGTCAAGGAGCGGGCGCAGCTGGAGGCCCTGTTCCACGGGAGCAGGCCATGGGCTGTGTGGGACTCCAGCACGAGAGCACAGCGCGGCTGGACCGGCCCCGAGCGTCGGCGGGGTGGACGAGCCGGAGCAGCCACTTCGGATATAGAGATGAGATAGCGTTGTGCTGTCGCTTCCCATCCGATCCCGTTCGCCCGCTGCTCCGCTGCGTGTACTTGCGTTAGGCGCTCACGCCGACGATGTCGAGATCGGGGCGGGCGGCACACTGCTGCGGCTTGACCAGCAACCGCTGGACGCCGTCGTGATCGTGTTCTCTGCCGATGAGCGCCGGGCCGCCGAGGCGCGGTCGAGCGCCGCCGCGTTTCTCCCCGGCTCTGCGGTGACGGTGGAGACCCACGACCTTTTGGACGGCCGTTTTCCCGAGCAGTGGAACAGGGTGAAGGAAATCCTGGAGGACTGCGCGGCGACCTGGACCCCCGACGTCGTGTTGGCGCCTTCGCAATCGGACCGCCATCAGGATCACCGTACGCTGGCCGCCCTGGTCCCTACTGCCTTCCGGGACCATCTCGTACTCGAATACGAAATTCCGAAATGGGACGGCGACCTGGCGCGCCCCACGATTTACGTCCCCCTCGATCGCGACGTCATCGGGCGCAAGCTCAAGTTGTTGTCGAAGCACTTTGTGTCGCAGCGGGAGCGCGATTGGTTCGACGATGAGGTCTTTCGCGGACTGGCCCGACTGCGCGGCATGGAATGTCGCGCCACCTATGCGGAGGCATTCAGCTGCCGCAAAGTGCTGCTGAGTCCGGAACCGGGCTGACCCGCTCAGCTCAGCCCGGCTGACCCGCGGCAGACCGAACACGCGCCAGCCATGGCGCGAGCGTGACGTCCCAGGCGTATCGCTGCGCCACCGCCTGACTACCGTCCACTCCGATCCGGGCGGCGCGTTCCGGATCACCAAGCAGGTCGGTGATGACGCCAGCCATCGCCGCAGCTGTCGGGGTGACCGTCACGCCGTGACCTACGAGATCGTCCAATCCTTCGGCACCGATCGGCGTAGCCACGACGGGTCGTCCGACGTCGAGCGCCTCGAGCACCTTGAGCCGTGTACCGCCACCGGACAACAGGGGTGCCACCGCGACCCTCGCGCGGGCGAGGTACGGGCGAATTTCGGGTACGGTTCCCGTCACGGTGACGTCCGGCGCGGCGAGCCGCTGCACGCGTGGGCCGGGGGACCGGCCAACCAGAAGAAGGCGAGCATTCGGCTGCTGCGCACGCACCAATGGCCACACGTCATTGACGAGCCACACCGCGGCGTCGGCGTTCGGTCGCCACTTCAGCAGCGCGACGAATATCACCACCGGGTCCGCCGCAGGCGGGAGCGGGCCGGTCGGGTTCCAGCCGTTGGGGCAGAGGAGTACGTCCGTACGCGAGGAGGGAAGTCGCAATCGGTCTTGCTCACTGACGACTGCGGCCACATCTGCGGTGCGCAGGCCGCGCCACTCCACTCCGCGCAGGGCCGCGGTCTCGAGCCACACCGGAAGTGACCCCAGCCTGGACTTCTGGCGAGCATAGCTGGCGGCGAGCGCCGACTCGATGTTGTGCAGGTCGAGTACGCGCAGGGTTGCCTTTGTGCCCGCGAAATAGGGCGCCAACGTCGCGTACTCAATCTGCAACAGGTCGGTCGGCGCCTCCGTCGTCGCCGTCCGGACCAGCGCAGCGAGATCCGAATCCCAGAATCTTGCTGCGGAGCCACTCCACGCGTGCCGAAATCCTCTGGCTATACGCGGGACGGTCGGGCGCCAGGGCACGGATCGCACGTCCACGCCCATCCTCGCCAGACCCGCGAAGTCGGCGTTGTCCTCTTGGAATGCGCACAGAACCACCTCACCGAGCGACGCCAGCCGAGTCAGCACCGCCAGCGAACGCTGCTTGCCACCGGAATCCGCCGGTAGCGGCAGGAATTTCGTGACCATCACCGAGCGCACGTCAGCTGCTCTTTGCTGGGCGCACCTGCACGATGGCCCCCCTCAGCTCGTCAGCGGCCGCCGACCAGAATCCAAGTCCCCAGCCCACATGCATGGCCGCGAACGCCGGTGCCACCCAGCGCCGGCTGCGTTGGTCAGGCAGCCTTACGATCGTCGACACGCTCGCCGTAGCCAGAGCGACGGCGTACGGCAGGACAAGGGCTCCCGCCAGTTTCGGCCGCCAGGGCGCGGCAACAACCGCGGCCCCCAAGGCCGCAACAAACGCCGGCGCCACCAGATGTCTGAGTCGAACCGAGCGAGGGTGCCTTACCGCGACCCGCACCTTGCCGCGTCCGTACCGGCGATACTGCTGGAACAGATCCGGCACACGTTGTTGGCACCGCCAGTTGATCACCAGCGAAGGATCGAACAGTAGCGTCTTGCCCAACTTGCGCAGCCGGTAGTCGAGCTCGAAGTCCTGATTGACGGGCAACGTCTCGTCCCAGCCTCCGACGGCGCGGAGCAGCTCGACCGGATAACACCCAAAAGGAATGTGCTCGACTTCCTGCAGTCGGCGCCCGTGGTGATAAGTCGAATTCCCGACGCCGAAGCGCGAGCCCATCGCCGCGGCAATAGCGTGGCCGGCGGCTGTCTCGCCCACCCCGTCTTTGCGGCCGCCCACCCCACCCCATTTGCCGGTTCGTAAGTGCTGGACGGCGGCGGCGACGTAATCCGGCGGGATTGTGGAATGCGCATCGACGCGGACCAGCCAGCGTCCACGTGCAGCCGCGAGGGCGACATTCAGCGAGATAGGGATAATTCCCTGCGCATTGTGCAACAGCTCGACGCGCGGATCCTCCTGCCGGCACGCTGATGCGACGTCAACCGTCCGATCCGTGGAGGCGCCGTCGACAACAATGATCTGAAGATGTGGCCAGGACTGGTCCCGGACGGAGTTGAGACAGGCCGCAAGTCGGTCCTGCTCATTGCGTGCCGGCACGACGACCGTCACCAGGTCGACCGGATCCGAACAGGCAGCCGCGATTCTGCGCTCGGTCGCGACGGAGTCCAGGCTGTGCCGGGAAAAGGCGCCCACGGGTTCCCTTCTTGCGACCCCTGCTAGCGGTCGGTGCGTTCCGCAGCAGTGTACGTTAGGAAGACCCATGAGAGGTCGCCGGGCGCACTCTCGCAAGGGGGCCAATGTGGTAGAGCAATTTCTCCGTTCGGAGCCGCTAAGCATAGCGGCAACATCCGATTCGGACGTATTGGCCCGCCCGGCTGCCTGGCAGTCAGGTGAGCGGCGCCGGCGAACCATGGCCGTGCTCAAACTCATGGTTGTGTCAGTGGTACTCCTGCAGCGCTTCTCAGTTCCCGGAATCAGCACCGCCCTCTGCGCACCGATAGTGCTCGGCGCGGTCGCCTACCTATTGTCCCGTGACTTGTTGGTCGCTGACTCAGCCGGGAGCCGCGGCTACTGTGTGGCTGTCGGCCTGTGTTCCCTGGCTGCTGCTATCAGCGCAGTGTTCTTCCGGGCTGCGCCCTCGATCAGCTCAATGGCGCTGCTCATCGTCGTCTATATACCGTTCTGCTTCCGGCTTCGCACGGACTTGCAGGTACTTCGCCTCCCACTGCTGGAGTTCTTCAATCGCCTTATGGTCTGGCTAGCGGCCGTGGCGCTCGTGCAATGGGCTGTCCAGGTCGCCGGATGGTCATACCGCGATCCGCTGGCGATATTGCCCAGCAAGCTGCTCCTACAGACGTACAACACGTTCTACCCGATTACATACGGGTCCAGCATCATGAAGACGAACGCGGTCGTGTTCCTCGAACCGAGCTTCTGTTCGCAGTACCTGGCGCTTGCGATTATCGTGCAGATCCTGCTCGGCGGCCGGGGGTGGCGCTTGGTGCTCTATGCCGCGGCTCTCGTCACGACAGTGTCCGGTACCGGCGTCCTGCTCCTCGGACTCGGCCTATGCGTGCTGTCCGTCCACCGCGGTGGTCGATGGATGATTCGGGTTCTCCTGGTCGTCGGAGTTGTCGCCGCGCTGGTTGCTCTCACCCCGCTCGGAAGTATCATTTCGACGCGATCGACGGAGGCAGCAACCCCTAATTCCAGTGGTAACGCCCGATTCGTCGCTCCGTACGTTCAAGTCTTCGACGGTTTCGCCCGTGACGTGCCGACGATGCTCGTGGGGCGCGGGCCGGGCGCGGTCGCCAGGAGTACTGGTTCGCTCTTCTTCAATCCCAATGGACTCGAGGTCAACTATCCGGTCGTCCCGAAACTCGCCGCTGAGTACGGACTGATCGCCACCATTGCGTTCACGTTGTTCATCACCGCGGCAATCGTCCGCGGCGCACGGTCGCCTACGCTGGGCGCGGTCCTGTTGTTGCTCTACTTCGTCCTGTCCGGCAGCCTGTTGCAACCCGCCACGGTCTACACCTGTCTGATCTTCGCGGCGCTGTTCAGGACACCGTCTACAGAGAGCTCATCTCGAACGTGAATACGCAACAAGAGTCACTGGAACGTGTTGAACTCATCCTCGTCAGCTACCACAGCGCTGATCAGATCGCCGCCCTTCTCGCCTGCCTCCCGTCCGACCTGGCAATTGCGGTTGTGGACAACGCCAGCGGGGCCGACGGGGCTGCAGCGATCGTCGAGCAGCGAGCAAACGCACGCTACGTCGACAGCGGTGGTGGTAAGGGATATGCCAAGGCGGCCAACCTCGGTGCCCGGACATCGACCGCCGACTATCTTGTGTTCGGCAATCCAGACAGCCGACCCACGGCCACCGTGCTCGGAGATCTCGTGAACCAGCTGCGGCTGGACTCAAGCTGTGCCAGTGTGTCGGCAGTCACCGTGGATGAGCACGGCCGCATCGAGCTGGGAGTCGGCGGCTGGGAGCCGACGCTACGTCGGACGCTGGTGCACGCATTCGGCTTGCACAAGTTGTATCCGGCCGCCGGTATCTGGTTTCCACCCGAGCCTGGACAAGTCGTCGAGCGGGAATGGGTGAGCGGCGCATGTATGGCCGTGAACCGGGAGAGGTTCGTTGCGCTCGGTGGCTTTGACGAAATGTACTTCGTCTATAACGAGGATATGGCCTTTGGCAGACAGGTGCGGGCGGCGGGCCTGCGGCAGGTGCTGCGCGGCGATCTCACGGTGCCGCATCTGGGCGGCGGTTCGGGTGCGGGGTCTTCGTACATGGCTCGCATGCGAGGGGCTTCGATGATGGCCTACCTCCGTCATTACCATCGGCCCGCCGTGGTCGCGATCATGCGGGCCGCCCTGGTGACCGGCTACCTGCTGCGGATCGCCGAATGTCTGCTCACGCGTCGCTGGCAACGTGCTCGTGGCTTCGTCGCGTACGTAAGAGGTCTGACGTTTGGGCGCGGCGGCCTGACCTGACCACCGTGGCCTACCCAACCGAAGTGCCACCGGCTGATGCGATGGCCAGCTCGTGAGGCTCGGGTACCGGGACGACGAACCGGCCTCCCCAGGAGGACACGACGGCCAACTGCTCGGCGACCTCGGCAGCGATGTCCCACGTGAGGATCAGCACTTCCTCCGGCCGGGCAGCCAACAGCTCTTCCGGTGAGCGGATCGGCACTCCGCACCCGGGCAGGCGGCGACCGTGCTTTGCCGGCGAGATATCGGCGGTGAACGGCAGCAGATCGGCTCCGATGCCGCTGCTGCACAGCAGAACTGACGCCTTGGACGGCGCGCCATAGCCGAGAACCACTCGACCGGCGCGGCGCGCGTGGACGAGATGTTCCCGAAGGGCTCGCCCGGTCCGCCTTGCCTGCTGTTGCAGCGTCTTGAGGGCTTCCGGCTTGTCGAGCCCGGCCGCGCGTTCGGCTTGCAACACCCGCTCGACTGAGTGATCTGCTATTGCGGAGGGGCCGTCGAATCGTGCGGTCACTCGCAGGCTTCCGCCGTACCCGGCCGACTGCACCGCGGAGGTCACCGCCAGACCGTGCCGCGCAAGCGCGGGACCTAGCGCGAGCAGCGATAGATACACAGGGTGACCGTGCCGCACGGTGTCGAATTGGCCGCCGGCGACCAGGGCAAGTAGATGGTGAAATTCGAGGACAAGGCGACCGTTCGGGAGTAGCCGACGGGCGTGCGCCGCGAGTGCCGCGTTGGTGTCCGAGTCGTGCGCCAAGCCGTGCACGTCCACGACCAGGTCTGCCTTCGCGTCGCCGGTCGGCGCGACGGGGCGCAGGCCAGCAGCGACGAGCGCTGGCAGCCAGGACCCTCCGTGGTGGCTGGCAACCTCCGCCACCGTGGCACCCGGAAGCAGTCCGGACTGCTCGAGGACAGCGGCGCTGGTCAACGCCGCATGGCGCTGCATAGTGTGGGACTCAACCGCGAGAGGAGCTTCCGGAATCGTGGCATCCGTCCCGAGCTGGACCAGCGAACATTGGGAGCACAGCCAGAGGGTCAGCGGCCAGCGGGGATCCTCTGTTGCACTGCCCGAGAGCGGGAAGAAGTCCGACGCAGGTTGCAGTCCGAGATCGAGCACCTTTTCGCTGAGATCAGCACGACAGAAGCGGCAGCATACTGATGACGGCGTCACAGCTGACTGTCACCTTGTCGAGAGGCGCACGGGAGGTTTACATGCGAGTTCACGACGGTGACCTTCCTGGCATCCTGGTCTTCACGCCGCAGCCACTGAGAGACGATCGAGGATTTTTCACCCGCACATTCGATACGGCCGTGGCACGTGACGCCGGAATCGATGCTACGTCATTTGTGCAGGACAGCCAGTCACGGTCGCACCGCGGTGTGGTGCGCGGACTTCATCTGCGAACCGGCGCGGGCGAGGCAAAGCTGGTGCGCTGCTCCTACGGTGCGGTGTTCGACGTCCTTGTGGACTTGAGGGTCAAGTCGGACACTTTCGGGCAGTGGATGTCGCTGCGCTTGGACGATGTGCACCATCGCAGTGTGTACGTGCCGGCCGGATTCGGCCATGGCTTCCAAGCCTTGACTGAACCTGCCGACATTTGTTACCGCATCGACCGACCGCACGATCCGGGACACGACGTTACCGTCCGGTGGGACGACGACGAGATCGCCGTGACCTGGCCTCTGCCGGTTACCGCGATGAGTGCGCGTGATCGCACCGCACGCCCGTTGCGGGAGGTGCTAGGACAGCTCGGCTGACGTGAAGCGCAGGTCTTGGTCGACTCGCCCCGTAGCCTGCAATGCGGCGAGCCGACGCAGGCGGACGAACTTATTGTGGAAGTCGTCAGCCGATAGTCCGTATTTCTGGTACGCGGCATAAATCTCTTCAGCCCCTTCCCGCATCGTCCATCTGGCTCGATATGCAGGCACGGCCCGCGTGAGCCGGGAGAAGTCAACTCGGTAGGACCGCGGGTCGTTGCCGGCCTCGCCCGCGACGGTGACCCGGCAGCCGGGCACCGTCGCCGCAACGGCGGCCGCGATGTCCCGCACGCGATGATTCTCACCCTGCCGGCCGACGTTGAAGGCCTGCCCGTTGACTGCGGGGGCGTCAGCCTCCAGCAGAGCCAGGAAGGCACTCGCAATGTCCTCGGCGTGCACCAACGGGCGCCAGGGCGTGCCGTCCGAGAGCACCTTCACCTCACCGGTGAGGTAGGCCCAGCCCACCAAGTTGTTGACGACAATGTCCGCCCGCAATTGCGGTGAGAATCCGTAGGCGGTCGCGTTTCGCAGCGAAACTGGCACAAAGTCGCTGTCGGCAAGCGCATGCAGCTCGTCCTCCACTCGCACCTTGCTGATGGCATAGGGCGTTACCGGCCGCAGCGGGGCATCCTCGTCGACCAGGTCGTCGCCTCCTGCGGCCCCGTACACGCTGCAGGTCGAGGAGTAAAGGAAGCGCCGGACCCCGGCATCCCGCGCCAGTAAGGCCAGCCGCACGCTCGCGTGATGGTTGATTTCGTAAGTGATTTCCGGCGCCAAATCGCCCACTGGATCGTTGGACAGAGCGGCTAGGTGAATGACGGCATCGATGCCTTTTAGGTGCATCGGTTGCACGTCCCTGATGTCGCACCGGTACATGGGTAGCGGCTTCGGCTCGGGACCAAGTGAGCAGCCGTCGTAGTAGCCGCTGTCCAGCCCCACCACGTCATGCCCTGCGTCGCCCAGCACACGAGACACGATCACACCCAAATAGCCCAGATGGCCAGTGACCAGTACATGCATGCCTAACTCCTCAAATGCAGCGCAGACCGACTGCCAAGCCGCTGAATGCGAGACGGAAAGATACAGTTGAGCCGACCAGAATTACGAGCGTAGCCGGTCAGTGCTTCGAAAGATGGTGGCTGTGAGGATTGCATTCGAGAAGCGCTCGTGCGCGGGCATCCCCTCATGACCGCACTGCACGTTGTCTACCGATCCTATGGCGGTGAGAACACGAAGGGGCGGCCAGCCTACTACAGCAAATCACTGGCACTCGCCTCGCTGATACGCGCGGTGGAGGCCGCGGATCGTCCTACTGAGATGGTTTTCGTCAACGACGGGCCGATTCCGTCGGACCGGTTACAGGCCATGAAGCGAACCGGCGAGGTCATCACGTTGCCCGACGTCGGTGCCAAACGTTCCTTCCTTGCCGCCCTCGCGATGCCGGCACGACGCGGTTGGCCGGCGAGGGACGTCGTCTGGTTTGCCGAGGACGACTACCTGTACCTACCCACCGCTTTCTGCCAACTCGGGCGCGCGGCAGACGCAGCACCAGCCGGCGATTATTTCGGGCTGTATGCGCTGATCGACGGCGTTCCGCCGGAGGGGGGACGAGCCCCCGCTTGGCTCACCGCGCCGAGGTCCCAGCGGACGGCGGCGCCGATGATGGTCGATGGTCAATGCTGGCGCGTGGCCCTTGCGACGACCTCGACATTCGGGGCGAGGGTGGAGTCGGTGCGGGTCGACAGGCTCGCCTTCGCGTTGAGCATGGTCACTGCCACGGCGTGGGACTACACGGCGTGCCTGACGTACCAGGGCTATCAGCCGTTCCGCTGGCAGCGACTCGCTGCCGAGCCAAGGACCGTCGAGCGCACCCTCAAGAGGCGCCTGCGGACCAACGCCGCGGTTCCCGGACGGATCGCTGTGAACCTCCTGGCGCTGCGCCAACGCAGACGGAATCGGCTCATCTGGGCGGCCGACCCGGCGTTGTGCACCCATCTGGAGAGCGCGCACCTGGCGCGTGGCACGGACTGGGCCACGCTGTCCGACCAGACGGCTGCCTGGGCGAAGCGTCACCTCATCGGCCTCGAGTTCGGATGAGCGCGTTCTTGGACGTCGGCCAACCGCCGGAGCCCCGCCGTTATCCACCCGGTGATGATTTTGCGCCGCGGGTGATCAGCAGCCTGGCGGCGGCGCTGCGGTTGAGGTGGTGGCTCGTCGCCGCTATCACGCTTGTGTGCGCGGCGGCGGCGGCGGCCATAAGCTCGCGAACACACGAGCAGTACGAAACCTCAGCTCGAATATTTCTCGACGGCACGTCCCTCGGTGCCAATGGCGCGGACCCCGTCGCAGATGTGCTGACTCAATCGAAGCTCGCCATGTCCTCCGAGACGATTGCCTTGGTGGCGCGAGACCTGCGGTTAGGGCAAGCGGCAGTCGCGGCGCAATTGAGCACCGAAGCGGCGTCCAGCGGCAACTATTTCACCGTATCCGGCACGGGCAACACTCCTCAAAGCGCGGTGGCCCTCGTCCAAGCGGCCGAAAAGGCCTATCAGCGCGTGGTGACCCAGCAACGGGCCGGCGTCGGCACCGCATTGCTCGCCCACCTTGTCAGTCAGCGTGCCGCGGCGCAGGCGGCCTACAACTCCGCACAGCAGAAGCTCGCCGCCGCACCACGAGACCTTCAGCTTCAGGCCCGCGTCGCGGTCCTGGGTGCACAGCTGCGCGCTCTCAGCACCGAAGAGGCCAACGCCTTCACTGCCGCGTCCACTCCCACCAACCCGGTACTTCTGGCCGAGCAGCCGCCGGTGCCGTCCGCGCCCAGCACACCCCAACCCAAGCGCGACGCCCTTCTCGGGGGGATATTCGGGACTCTGCTGAGCATCGCCATCGTGTGGTGGAGGTCCAGCCGCCGCACCACCAGGTCTCGTACTGATGTCTATACGGCTACCGGAATAGTTCGTCTCGTCGAGCTGCCCGAGCTAGCACGATCACGGTGGAGCAGGCAACGAACTAGCGCGGCGTCTCGTGACCGCGGCTTCGTCAGAGCCGTCTCCGCCATCGACGTCGCGATGCCCGATGGCCTCAAGGTCTTGCTCATCATGCCGTGCAGGCAGGGCGACCTCGCGCCCGAGGTCGCGACCGGCCTGGCTCGGGCTTTCGGCCGCAACAGACACGTGGTGCTCTTCGACGGAAATACGGGCGACCGTGCGCTGACTCACGACCTCGCCCGACGGGGAGCAGGGCAGCCCGAAACGTCGATCCGACTCGCTGCGGGACTGGTGGGCCTACGTGCGGATGCTGTTCTGGGTACGGCACTCTTCGTTCCGGCGCCGGAGCTTGCGGACGGGGCGACCCGCTGCGGCTACTCCTCGCTCCTTGCCGAATTGAGTAAGACGACAGACCTGCTCCTGGTTGTCGGGCCGCCCGTCGCGACGTCGCCGGCTGAGCTTCTCGCCCCCAGCGCCGATGCCGTCGTGATCGTGGGGAGGAACGACACGCCGTGGGAATCAGTGCGCGAGACACGAGATCACCTGACTTCGCTCGGCCGCTCAGCGCTAGGCCTCATCCTTGATCAGTCGACCGATTCGAATAACTGGCGACGGGCAATCACGCGCTCGCCCCGCCCAAGCGGCAATCACCGACACAGCAAGCGCTAGCGCTCGCCACTCGTGCGCTTCGGTCTCGCGTTCGCACCGACGTAAGGCACGTCCGCCAGCAAAGCGCGACCCCGTTCGTCGTACACGCTCACCGCAGCACCGCTCAGCCCCGTTTGCATCAGCCGGACGATGAGCGCCGCGGGGACGGCCGGATCGATGAGGTGTCCGTCGGTCAAGAAGGCACGAGCGCGGTCGACGATGGTCGGCCCGACCGCATCGGCGTCTTGGGCACGAAGAAATACTTGCATGTCTGTATCGACGCGACCCGGCCGCACCGCTACCACCGCCACCCCGGTACCTGAGAGCTCCGCGGCTAGATTGCGAGTGAGCATTTCGAGCCCCGCCTTGCTGGCGGAATAGGCGCTGGCACCGAGCATCCCGGAACCGGAAGCAGCTCCCGATGACACATTCACGATGCGTCCGAACGATCGCGCGAGCATGTCTGGCAATGCTGCGGAAATGGTTGCCAACGCGCTCACGAGATTGAGATTCAGGGTCATCCCCCACTGCTCCACCGGCACCCGGACGGTGGGACCGAGCGGTCCGACCGAGGCTGCATTGTTGACCAGCAGGTCAATCGCACCGAGTGCGGATGCCGCAGTTGCTACCGCCTCCGAGGCGCTGGCGGGGTCCGAGAGGTCGCGACCCAGCGGCAGCGCGATCCCTCCAGCATCCTGCAGGCGGCGGCTGACTGCCGTGACGGCTTCGAGATCGCGCGATACCAGCGCCGTCCGGACGCCAGCGCGAACCAACTGCTCCGCTACAGCCGCGCCGATGCCCCGGCTGGCGCCAGTAACCAGAGCCACGCGTCCGGAGAGCTGCGCAGGAGGACCGTCGACTTGATCACCGGCCGGCACTGTGGCGGTCGTAGCCAATTGCTCCACCAATAGAGGAACGCTCTGGACCCCATCGATGCTATCTGCTGCGGAGGGCAGATTGCCCGGTGAGCAACAACCGCCCACATGGGATAACGTGGACAAGTCCTCGGCGGTGAGGGTGCGTTCCTCGTTCGGGACATCAGTGTGGGGATGACCCGTCCGGCACAGGTCGGGAGGAAGCCATGGCTCGTCACACCTCGCAGCAGTGTTATGCCACAGACCAGATCGCGCGCCTCGTTGCGCTCTTCGCAGCAATCATCGTCCTCGCGACGGCGCTCGCGACCAGCACTCACGACACGGGCGCTTGGGCGGCCGCCAGCACACGAGGCGCAACCCGACCCGCTGTTTCAGCGAGCGTATCGCGCCTGCCCTGGCTGTCCGGATCCAATGCTGGTTCCAACCTGACTGCATTCGCCGCTTACCGTGGCAGGCCTCTCGGCGTGACCACCACGTGGGAGGACGACGGCACTTGGCGTGGTACCGAGGCGGTCTGGGCGCTGGAGAACGGGTCGCTTGCCGGATTCGCGGGCAAGTTGTCAATCGCCGTCCCGATGCTGTCGAATAGATCCGACTCATTGCAGGCCTGTGCAGGTGGCGCGTACGACCGCCACTTCGTGGCGCTGGGCAAGACGCTCGAGCGGTACCACCACCCTGATGCGTTCGTCCGCCTCGGTTGGGAAGGAAACGGGAACTGGTACGCCTGGAGCGCTGGCAGTGACCCCCGGGCCTGGGTTGCGTGCTTCCGCCGCGAGGTGACCGCTCTCCGGTCCGTTGACCCATCGGCCCGGATCGACTGGACCATGAATAAGGATGGGCGGATTGCGAGCCAACTTATCTACCCGGGCGACGCCTATGTCGACGTGGTCGGGGTCGACTTCTATGACACGTACCCCGTTTACCGCACGCAGGCTGACTGGAACGCGGACTACCTGAGGACTCAAGCCGGTGGTCCCCGTGGTCTCGGCAGCTGGTTGGCGTTCGCGAAGGCGCACGGCAAGCGACTGTCGGTGCCCGAATGGGGTGTCAACAATCGAGGCGGCGACGGCGGCTTCGACAATCCATTTTATGTTCGAAAGATGCACGACTTCTTCGCTGCCAACGCCAGGTCCATCGCGTACGAAAGCTACTTCAACTCGCAATGCCCGGCCTTCTGTATCAGCCCGGCCGCGATCAACCCGCGAGCGTCCGCCACCTACCGGCAGTTGTGGCGTGCCGCCTCGCCGGCAGACCGAGCCCCGACCCGTACCCGCTAGCGGACCAGCGGGTCATCCCCCTGCACCGCGAAAGACCTGGCCCACGGTGCGCAGCAAGATCTTGACGTCCTGCCACAGAGACCAGTTCTCGATCGCGTAGTTGTCGAAGCGAGCCCGCTCCGAGATGGACGTGTCACCTCGCAGCCCGTGCACCTGTGCCCACCCCGTCATACCGGCCGGCACGCGATACCGGGCCAAGTAACGCGGAAATTGTTCCGTGAACTGCGCGACGAAGAAGGGCCGTTCCGGGCGTGGACCCACCAAACTCATATCTCCTCGCAGGACATTCCACAGCTGAGGCAGTTCGTCCAGAGACGACCGCCGGAGAAAGCGGCCAATCCGAGTGACTCGGGCGTCGTCCGTGATATTCCAGCTGATGGCCGCTTCGATCTCGTTGACCGGGCGGAGCGTGCGGAATTTTAGCACCGTGAAGCTTCTACCGTCCAGCCCGACGCGCTGCTGCCGAAAGATAACGCCGGGGCCGCCCTGCCCGCGTACCAGGGCGGCACACAATGCTATGAGTGGCGCTAGAGCCACTAGCGCAACTGCGGCGAGCACGGCGTCCATCGCGCGTTTGACGCGCCACGTGAGCGAGCGAAATGGTGCTCGCCGCAACCGGACCAGCGGGATCCCCCACACGAAGTCCATGTCCCTGCTGACGGTGTGAAGTTCATACAGACGCGGAACCAAGAAGATTTCACATCGCAGTCGGTCGCAAGTCCGGAGTATGTCGACGACACCGGACTCGCGCATGGATCCGAAAGCCACGATCACGACACGTATTCTTTGCGCCCGGATGGTCGCCGAGAGACTCGTCAGGTCACCGAGTACGGGAACCGGCTGATGTCCGGAAGGCAGCAGTGGGTCGCTGTCCAAGAAGCCCACCGGGACCAAGCCATACTCGCGATGCTCCAGGAGCGTGGTGGCCAGGAGCTGGCCCACCTCACCCGCTCCCAGGATGAGAACGTCGTGCCGCATGAAGCCGGACCGGCGGGCCCACCGGATGGCGGTGTAGGCGACGGCGCGCGCGCAGAGCGCTACTGCGCCGAAGATGGCGCTCGTGATTAAGGCGGTTCGGCCGATCTGCACCCCGATGAGCGGAAAGAGCGCAGCGGCGACCGTCCCGGCAACTGCCGCGCGGGCGAGCAGTGACGGCAAGTCATCGAGAGCCGACAAAGTCAGGCGCGAGCGGTAGAGGCCCGCGGCGGCGTACAGCGCAAGCGTCAGAACGAGAAGCGGAAGCAGGGCCAGGCGTAGCACTCCCCCCGCCAGTGACGCAGCAAGTATGGCCACCGCGAATGCCACACAGTCAAGCGCCGCGAGCGGGCGGCCGATGCCGTTGGAGAGTAACCGCCGGAACGGCGTCGTTCGCGGCTCCGCATTGCCGCTGGCGAGACCATCCACCGGCCGCACGGGTGGTGGCCAGGCGTTCTCGTTTGTGTCGAGAACCGACCCGGTCATCGAGAGCCCCCTACTCTGCATTGCTGCGCGGCCGCCCCCAGGTCAAGACGCCGCGTCACTTCAGCCACCGGCTCGAAACACGCGTTTCGAATTCGAACGTGGCGCACAGGATCCCTGAATTGCAGGAGGCGGCTGAAACCAAGTTGGGTGACGTTGCCAAGAGTGCCGCCTTGCGGTTTACACGTCAACCTCTCGGTCGGGCAATAAGGATTTGCCTGACAATAGGCCTACCGTTGTTAACCGCAAACCTGGCTATATCCGACTTGGCACCGCCGTTCAAAGTCTCGCTCTTCGGCATCGACCGCTCTGAGCGGAGAACAAGGGCTTTCATGACGAATGCTCTGTTCCGTCGCCAGCGCCCTACTCGTCGTAATTGGGCGGGACAGTAATTCCGAGCCAGGCGGTCGCGTGGCCGGGCACTGTGCAGCTCAACCCTCAGGGCTCGGCGGGTGTCGCGGAACGAGTTTGGCGGGCGACGATCACGAAGCGCAGCCAAGAGACAACGGCGCCATAGCTCGCTGCCAACGCCAGACCGGTGGCTGCCCCGTAGGCGCCCGCTGCCATCACCCCAACCACTCCAGTGACGAGGTAGACGGGCGCCCCAAGGAGCACGAGGGGAAATAGGGCCTTCATACCGCCCCTCGCGTAGACCCCGCAGGACGCGCCCAAGCCCGCCATTCCCGCGACCATGCCGACGACGGTTGGAAAGAGAATTCTGTGTGTGTTGGTCCACGTGGCGCCAAGCACCAGGTGGCCGAGCCCGTCCGGCACGAGGAACAGCAGCGCCCCCCACAACAGCACAAGAGTGGTTACCAGCACAGAAGTCAGCACACCTGCCCGGACAAGTCGCGACCCGATCAGAGACGGTCGACGAGCCATTTCGGGAACGACAAATGCAAGGACGCTCAACGTCAGGACAGTTGTCGGAGCGGTAAGCACCTGGGCACCGCGCAGGGCAGCAACTACGGAGAGGCCGCCGAACCCCGCCACCAATAGCAGCGTCAGTTGGTTCGCTCCGTTAAGAAGCACTATCTCGGTAACCGAATAGCGAGTCAGCTTCGAATGCGCCCGTACCCACCGCAACGACTTCGTCGGAGCCGGCCGAAGTCCGGACTGTGCCGCCGCAAACATAGCCGCGACCCAGCCAGCGAGGCCCCAAGCCCAGAGGTAGGCTGCCGGGCTGCCGTAGCCGAGCGCATTGACTGCCAGCACCGCCGCGACCTGCGCAACCGCCCAGAGGGCATCGTTCGCAGCGGCAGCCGCCGGCCTCGCCATTGCAAAATAGACCATTCGGTACGCATCCTGCAGAAGCAGCCCAGGCAAAAGCACACCAGTAGTCGCCAACGACGGGCCCAGGGCACCGCCGGCGACGATTCCCGCGATGAGCATCGCCATCCCGATCGGCGCGGCCACTCCTACGGCAGCTCCAGTGGACTGTCGGGCAGCGTTGGCAAAGTCGGTTCCGCTGGAGCCGCTATACCGGATCATCAGCGGCTGACTCACGAGCATCCGCGACACGGTCAGGGCATAGGCGTACAACGAGAAGGCAAGCGAAAAGGCGCCGAAGGCATCGCTGCCTAGCCCACGGGCAACGAGCACAGCCAACGCGAAGTTGGAAAGACTGGAGAGAATCTGGTCAGCCATGCTCCATCCGGCTCGGCGCGCCAGCGTTGCGACGACGCCTCGATCGACGCCAGAAGGGACGTTCCGGTCGGCCATGCGATCTCAGTCACGATCGGCGGGGTAGAAGCAGCCGTTTGCGCGATATGCCATCGAGGAGAACAACATCGTCACGCGTTCCGGTGCCGACCGTTCCGAACACCGACCGAGAGCAATCCCGATCGGTCTAGCTCCGGCCGCGGTCTTGGCGCACCGGCGCGCGATTGGACGGCCGGCTGTTGATGGCGTTGCCATCCGGCCCACCGCCCTTCGCTAGGCGAATGCGTACTTCGGCAACAGCCCACGAAAGCGATAGCCCTCCCGAGAACCGCGCTCATGACCGCAGCGCTTGTGCATCGGCTCCGCGCTCTGAGCATAGTGCGACGCAGCGTGCGGGCGGCGCCGACGGCGAGCACCGAGATCTGGGTGACGCCCGCCGGGACGGTGCACGACTCGATGGAGCCGGTGAAGCCGGCCGAAGGTGAGTCAGCCGCCGGTCGCGGCCGCCGCCGGTGTGGCTCGACCGGTCAGCAGGCCGACGGTGATCGCACGCCACAGCACGCGCGATCCGGCGCGCGCGCTATCGGCTGGGGTGCGGGCGCGGACAGCGCTCATCAGGGGTACCGCCGTCCGGTCGCGGGGGCCGTGCGGACGTCGTCGCGACGTCCCCACGTGCTGACCATCAACGGGGCGAAGCAGATGCTGTCGCCGTCGTGCCAAAGCGCGTGGAATGCGTCAAGATCCTCGCTGGTGACCAGGCCGCAAGCCAGCAGCGCGGGGCTGAGCTGGTCGACGAGCAGCTCCCACTGCGGTACGCCGCCCTGTGCGTCGGCGCGCACCTGCTTGGACTCCGCATGGGTCGCGACGTCGACGAGGCCGTGGCGCATGAAGGCCCGCGGCAACCGGCGGCCGAAGTGCGGGTCGTAGTTGTGCCCGGCGAAGACCGCCATGCAGGCGTCAGCGATCAGCCGGTGGACCGAGGCGGGCGGGTCGACGACCGTGGCCGTTGCCCAATCGAAGTCCTCGACGAGCAGCCAACCACCCGGCGCAACTGCGTCGACCAGCGCGCCAAGGACCTCGTCGCGTTCGGGCAGATGTTCCAGCAGCAGCCGGGCGTGCACGAGGTCGAACTGCTGGGCCGGCAGCCGCTCGCTCGTGACGTCAAGCCGGCGAACCTGCAGGATCTCGGTTGCTATCGGTTCGAGGAAGCGGGTGTCGGTGTCGACTGCGAGCACCGACCCGGTGGGCCCGACCTTCGCAGCGAAGAGCTCGGCAACGCTGCCGGTGCCCGCGCCGACGTCGAGGCAGCGCCAGCCTGGGCGAAGACCCAGGGCGGTGCTCAGCCGTACGGTGGCCGGGTCGTAGAGCTGGCTGAGGCTGTTGAGACGGTCGCGTTCGGCGTGCCAGGCCGGATCGAGCAGGTAACCCGGCCGGCTTGTGGGGGGCGGGTTCTCGGTGCTGAGCATGTCGGTCTCCGATGGCGTGGGCAGGGATGGGACGGAGAGTACGCGGACGGCTTCGTCGACGGCGCGGGTCAATTCGATCCAGCCAACGAACGGGCACACGCGGTGCTGCAGGTCGATCACATGACCGGCGATCGGGTCGCTCCCGACGGCGACTTGGACCACGATGTGCGCACTGGTGGGCCGATCACGGCCGTATCGTCGCTGCCGGTCGACCGTTTTGACGCCCGGGCACAACCCCGGGCTTTGCCGCTGCGTACCCCGTGGTTTTCGTGCCGACGTTGGGCGCCTGACCGTCTGCGTGTGCTGATTCGCGCCCGGGGCGGGCAGGTCCCGCCCGACCCGCTTATCTGCGCGCACGTCGGCGCACGCATGGCCGTCGCCGGTGACGACGCTGCTTTCGTCGCCCCGTGGTCGAACGGGCCCTCGCCGGCCATCCGCTCGTCGATGAAGCCGCGCACGGCGTCGTCCTTGCCTTCCCGATTGTGTCCTTGGTGATCTTCGACGAGCTTGACCGGGCCGAGGCCGCGCTGGCTGCGGCGAACGAGTTGCCGAAGGCGCGCCGTTCACTGATCACCATCACGGTGATCCAGCACTGGTCGGCGGTTGTGGCGTTCCGACGCGGTGATCTCGTCGGCGCCCGGGCTCACGCACAACGCGAGCTGGCCGCGTGCAACAGTGACGACTGGACGCTTTACGGCGCGTGGATCAGGGCCAACCTGGCCCGCACCCTGATCGAGCAGGGCGAGTTCGAGCCGGCTGGCGCCATGCTGGCCGATGCCGAGGCCGTCGATCCCGTCGGGAGCTGCCTGCTGCTCGAAGCCAAGGCCTGGCTGGCGACCGCACTCGGCAACCTCACGCTTGCCTACGACACGTTCACCGAGGCCGGCCGCACCCTGGACGCGATGGGGCTGGTGAATCCCGGATTGTCTCGTGGCGGGCGGCGGGCGGCGGCCGCCACCGCCGCGCAGCAGGTCGGTGGCCCCGACGACGCGATCGATTTGGTTGCTGCCGACCTCGACATCGCCCGCCGGACCGGCACGCAGCGCTCGATCCGCGTGGCCCTGCGTGCCGCTGCGCTGCTGGCGCCGCCGGACGAGGCCGTGCCGATGCTGGGTGAGTCGGTAACGACGCTGACCCGTTCGACCGCGCCGCTGGAGCTGGCCGCGTCGCTGACTGCCTTCAGTGCACGTTGCGACGTACCGGTCGCCGCAGCTCCGGACGCGAACCGCTCGAACGGGCCCTTGCCATCGCGACCCACGCTGGGGCGGCACCGCTCACTCGCCGTGTCACGGACGAGCTGCGCGCTGCGGGCAGCCGCCCTCGGCGGCCGCACCGCAGCAGCGGGGTCGGCGCCCTGACCCCACCGAGCGCCGCGTAGCCGAACTCGCAGCCGGGGACCGGACCAACGCGCAGATAGCTCGCGAGCTCTACCTCACGACCAAGACGGTGGAATGGCACCTCGCGAACGTGTTCCACAAGCTCGACCTGACGGCTCGACGTCAACTGGCCGCGGCGCTGGACACCCTCACCCAATCGAATCCACCTGGCGCCGACAGAGACCGCGCCTGACATGGCCGCTGGCACGAATATCCGCAACGTTTGCGACTCGGCAACTATCAGTAAATACTGTGCCCATGGCGGTAGAGGATCAGGAGACGGCCCCGGTGGCGGCCACCGCGGAGGAGGTCGATGCGATCATGCTCGCCGCGCAGGCGATCGTTGGCGTCGCGGCGCAGTCGGTCACCGAGGTGGAGGACCGGGTCACGTTGCCGCAGCTTCGGGTGCTCGTGCTGATTGCCAGCCGGGGCACGCTGAACCTCAACGCATTGGCCCAGGCGATGCACGTCCATCCCTCCAACGCCACCCGGGCCTGTGACCGCCTGGTAGCAGGCGGCCTGTTGCGCCGCGCGGAATCCTCGGTCGACCGCCGCAACCTGGTCCTCGAGCTCACCGGCGAGGGTCTCCGCCTCGTGGCCACCCTGGTAGAGCACCGTCGTCAGGCCGTCGCGGCGGTGCTGGAGGCAGTACCCGAGCGCCGACGAGGTGCGCTGGTGAGTGCGATGCGGGCCTTCGGGCTCGCGGCCGGCGAAGCGCCAGCCCACAACGCCTGGAAACTCGGGTGGGCTGATTAGGCCGGCGCGAGCCGCCGATCTCCCCCGGGGTCGCCGAGCACGATTGCGGCGAACTCCTCAGGCACCCCGTGGATGATCACCATGAACACGTGCACCACGATGAACGCGCCGAAGCCGCACATACCCAGGAATGCAGGCTGCGCGCTCCCTGCTTGCCGCCGAACAGCTTGCCGTATCACGGGAATCGCGCGAGCACCGACGGCGCCATCGCCGCGCCGCGCGATCTGCAACGGCCCGAGCAGGAAGATCACCACGAAGCAGGCCAGCTTCTGCGCCGGCTCGAAGGGCTGTCCAGTGATCTTGGCGGGGATCTCGAACCGCAGATACGTACCGATTGACTTGATCGAGTCCGGGACGAGTGACCACTGGGTCAGGATCAGGAAATGCAATAGCCGGTCGCGAACACCAGGCTGACGTAGACCGCACCGGTGAGGATCCAGAACTGGATCGTCATGTGATGCCAGTGCCGGCCCAGCCCGAGGTTCTTCTTGCCTGGCCAGCGACGATCGCTGACCAGGCCTCTTCTTCGTCCAGCGAGGTCCACGGCTTGCGGGAATCGGCGCCGTACATCTTCGTTGACAGCCGCTGCCACTCCCGCCCCGGTGGCCACTGATCGTGCCAGCAGCAGCGTGGAGAAAATGTTCAGGAAGTGGGTACGACGATCCAGTACGGGAGGAACTCAGGCACGTACCCGGCTCCTCTCGAAAGTGTTCCTCCGTCGCTCATAGCGTATGCGCAATGTTTGCGCGTACGCAATCAGATGTGTCACGCTGTTCAGTAATCGAAGAGTCAGGGGCGGGACGGAATAGACCAGTGAGCGAGCGCAGCGAGCGAGCAAATGTGATCGGGCTTCGCCGCCCGAACGGGCGAAGCGAGGCTCGGGTGTGAGCGACCCTTCGGATCGGATCGCCCAGCTCCGCGCGGCGTTGCTGACCGGCCGCGGGCCCGGCGCCTCCGAGCAGGAGATCGCTGAACATACCCGCAATCGACCGTTGCTCGGCGCGGTGCCCGCACCGGTCGAGCGAGCCCTCGTCGCGCGACAGGCCGGCCACCTGCGCGCCGGCGGACCGATCACCTCGAACGAAGAGCGTTCTGACGCCAGGCACGGCAGGCGGCGCGCCGCGTTGGTCGGCGCGGCGGCAGCGCTGCTCGCCCGGTCGATCGGGGTACGGCTGGACCGATCCCGCCGGCCACCGCATGGGTAAGTGGCCGTGCCGACTGAGAGGCAGTAGATGACCTACGCACCGTCCGGACAGCAGTTCGAGATCAACTTCGGCGAGCAACATGCGACGATCGTCGAAGTCGGCGGAGGCATCCGCGAGTACCGCGTCGGCGAGCGCGACGTCCTGCAGCCCTACGCCCTGGATCAGATGTGCGACGGCGCGCACGGCGCCCCGCTGATCCCCTGGCCCAACCGCCTCGGCGACGGACGCTACCGCTTCGACGGATCGGACTACCAGGTCGCGCTCACCGAACCGGACAAGCGCAACGCCATCCACGGTTTCCTCCACTGGCGCCCGTGGCACGCCGCCGAGCACCAGGACGATCGCGTCGTCATGGCGGCCACGCTGTTCCCGCTGGAGGGATATCCGTTCGCCCTCGACGTTCGCATCGACTACCACCTCGACGACGCCGGCCTGACCGTCGTGACCACGGCGACCAATGTCGGCGAGCAACCAGGACCCTACGGTTGCGGGCAGCATCCCTACCTGGCCGCTGGCGCAGGACTCATCGACGACTGCACGCTGCACCTCGAGGCAGACACGCGTATTCTCACGGACCCCGACCGCGAGCTACCCATCGGCGTCGAACGCGTCGACGGGACGCCCTACGACTTCCGTGACGGCAGGAAGCTCGGCGACCTCAAGCTCGATTACGCATTCGCCGACCTGCATCGCGACGACGAGGGCCGGGCCTGGGTCCGCCTCGTCCGGGCGGACGGCCACACGGTCGAACTCTGGGTCGATGACACGTACCCGATCGTCGAGATCTACACCGGCGACACGCTCGCTGCCGATCGACGCCGACGCGGCATGGGCACCGAACCCATGACCTGTCCCCCGAACGCGTTCCAGACCGGCGAGCGGGTGATCCGACTCGAACCAGGAGCATCGACGAACGCGAGCTGGGGAGTCTCGCTGAGGTGCTGAACAGCATCGACAGTGCTGTCAGCGCAGCTGGCGGGCTTGGCGGCACGCACTGGCCACGCGGGAAGGGCAGGTCGATGACCGGGGACGATGCATCCGTACCCACGATCCGGCTGCACGACTGGTTCCACCGTGACGTCACCGAGCGGTTCGAACGCGTAGTTGGTGGTCCGCCTCGCCTCCGGGTGATCGTGCTGCTCGCGAGCGTGCTCGGGCTGTCCAGCGCGGACACCGCCACCGTCGGCGCGGTCGCCGCGCCACTGGAAGCCAGCCTGCACATCGGCAACACCCAGCTGGGGCTGCTGGTGACGCTGTCCACTGCGATCGGCGCGGTTGCCACGCTGCCCGTCGGGGTGGCCGTCGACCGGGTGCGGCGCGTGCGCCTGCTGACGCTCGCCATTGTCGCCTGGTGTGCCGCGATGGTGGTCAGCGCCTTCGCGGTGTCCTACCCGATGCTGCTGCTCACCCGGGTCGCCCTCGGCGCCGTTATCGCGGCCGCCGGCCCTGCGGTCGCGTCCCTGACCGGTGACTTCTTCTGTCCCGCCGAACGCGGCCGCATCTACGGCTACATCCTGACCGGTGAACTGCTCGGCGCAGGTGCGGGCTTGGTGATCTCCGGGGACATCGCGGGCGTGCTCTCCTGGCGGGCATCATTCGGATGGCTGGCGCTTCCCGGTTTGGCGCTCGCCTGGGCCATCCAGCGAGGGTTGCCCGAACCGGACCGCGGCGGGCAGAGCCAGCTGCAGATCGGCGACACCGACATCCTCGCCGCCGAGGACGCCATCGACACCGCCCCGGCCGATGACGCGACCGACGCAGGCCAAGCGCCCGACGCAGCGGAACCGGTGGCCGAACAGGTGCAGCGTGCGCACGTCCGACCGCATCCGCAATTGGTGCTGCACGCGGACTCCGACCGGATGCCCCTGGTCCGCGCGGTGCGCTACATCCTGTCGATCCGCACCAACGTGAGCCTGATTATCGGGTCAGCGTTGGGGTACTTCTTCTTCTCCGGACTGCGCACCTTCGCCGTCGGGTTCGCCCGTGGCCGATTCGGGCTCGGCCAGTCCGCGGCCAGCACGCTGCTCGTGGTGATCGGCACCGGCGCAGTCATCGGCGTGCTCATCGGCGGACGCCTCGCCGACCGGCTGATCGGCACCGGCATGCTGGCCGCACGTCCCATCGTGGCCGGTGCGGCGTTCCTGCTCGCAGCGACGCTCTTCCTGCCGGGGCTGCTGGTGACGAGCCTGCTGCTCGCGATTCCGCTGCTGTTTCCTGGCCGCCGGCGCGTACAGCGCCACCAACCCACCCCTCGACGCGGCGCGGCTGGATGTCATGCAACACCAGCTGTGGGGACGCGCCGAAGCGGTACGCACCGTGTTGCGCTCGCTCCTCGAAGCCGCCGCGCCGCTGATCTTTGGCTACGTCTCCAGCTCATTCGGGGGTGGCGCGGCCGGACTGTCGGGCGTCACCGGCCACGGCAATGCCACTGGTGGGTCCCGGGGGCTGGACACCACCTTCCTGATCATGCTCGTGCCGCTCGCACTGTCGGGAGTGTTGCTGCTGACCGCTGCCCGCGCACGCTATCCCCGTGACGTTGCTACGGCCATCGCGTCCGAAGACAACACCCGGCACCCGTGAGTTCAGCGGAGGCGACGTCAATAGGGCTTGGCGGCGGTGATCCGGTTGACGATCGGACGTCCGCTGTGGAGCTGGGCAACTGATCACGACTCCATCGTTAGCAGGCATTGGGGCCCTCCTCAGGCCGCTTGTGCCTTGTCGACGCTGACAGGCGGACCCGCCGCGCGTGTGTGCGCTGCGCGGCCCGGGCGGCGAACGGCGAACATGAGCAGCGCGGCTACGAGCAGGCAGGCCGCGAGGAAGACGAACGGAACCGCGGAGGTCCCACCGCCCAGCGCGCCGACGATATAGGTTCCCACGAAGCCACCGAGGCCACCGAATGCGTTGATCATGCCCGTCGCCGGGGCCGCGTCGGCGGCGGGGAACAGCTCGGGAATGTAGGCGAAGTACGGGCCGTACGGGGCGTACATGCCTGCGGCGGCGATGATCAGCAGGATGAACGACACGATGAACGTGCCCCCTCGCGTGGCGTAGGAGATCGCGAAGCACGCCGCAGATATCAACAGCGGAATCCACGTGAAGACTCGCCGGTGCGCAGTTCGATCGGAGGCAGCTGAGACAGCGAGCATGGCGATGATCGCGGCCAGGTACGGCAATGCGGTGAGCAGCCCAGTCGAGCCGATGCCCTGCCCGGTCAGGTGCTTGATGATGGACGGCAGCCAGAACACCAGCCCGTAGACGCCGACGCTCCAGAGCAGGTACTGCGCGGACAGCACGACGGCGTTCCAGGACCGCGCCACCTCGCGGAAGCCTCGCGGCTCGGGCAGATCGCGTTGCTCGGTCTCGATCGCCTCTTCGACGGCGCGGCGCTCTTCCGCGCTGAGCCAGTCGGCGTCGCTGGGCCGGTTGTCGACGAGATGACGGAACAGGAATGCCCACCCGATCGCGGGGAGTCCCTCGATCACGAACATCCACCGGTAGCCAACCGCCGCAACCAGGTAGCCGGACACGACCGACATCCACAGCAGCGTGACGGGATTACCCAGGATCAGGAAGGTGTCCGCGCGTCCGCGCTCACCCCTGGTGAACCAGTGCGAAAGGAACACGAGCATCGCGGGCAGCACGACTGCCTCGACGACACCGAGCAAGAAGCGGTCGGCCAGCAGCAACCAGTAGGTCGTGACGACACCCTGCAGCGCGGCCAGGACACCCCATGCCGATAGCGACCAGAACAGCAAGGACTTGACGCTGCGCCGCTCGGCGAAGGTACCGGCTGGCACTTGGAACAAGAAGTAGCCGATGAAGAACAGACCACCCAGCAGCCCGGACTGCGTCGAGGTGATGTTCAGTCGGTCGGTGAGGCCCCCGGCGGAGCCGATCGAGTAGTTCGAGCGGTCCAGGTAGGCGAAGGAGTAGGTGATGAACGCGATCGGGATCAGCCGACGCCAGCGCTCGGAGTTCAGTACGGCCAGCTCAGCGGACATGTCCACTGCCTCCTCGTCGAGAGTCTCTGAACACCTTCCTACTCGCACTAGTTGCGCTTACGCAAGTGATGCCGCGGGCAGCGGTGGGCTCGGCCCGCGTTTGTAGTCCGGCGGGTACGGGTATCGAAATCGCACGGAATCAGGCGCAGGAGGCAGTGCATGCCGGCTACGTCACAATGCGCTACGGCGACAAAGGATGGTGATGCGCATCCCAGGTCGCTCGCTGGCACGCGGGTTGACGACCAGGGTGGACCGCACGGTCGGTGGACCGTTCGCCGCCATGTCATCGCGGTCTTCGCGTGCGTGTTGGCGCTCGACAGCGCGGACAAGGCGACGGTGGGCACCGATGCCACTCAACTGCAGGCGGCTCTGCACATCGGCAAGACGGGCATCGGCGTGGTGCTCGCCGTCAGCAGCCTGGTGGGCGCCTTGGCGACGCTGCCGGCGGGCGTACTGGTCGACCGCCAGCGGCGCACCCGGATGCTGACGATTTAGCCACCACGCCGCGACAGCGACCAGCACGAGAAGTTCGGCAAGCGGGACGGCGAGGACACGGCCGGTCTATTCCACCCTGTTGCCGGTCGTCACGACGAGCGCGGCGACCGCTGCGCCGAATACGAAGCCGGCCAGGGCCAGTAGCGAACGGAGCGCCGATTGCCCACCACCTGTTGCGGTGTCGATGGCGAGCAGCACTGTGTTGCCTGTCATGTTCGCCGGAAACACCCGCCCGAGCCCGAGGTAGCTGAGCGAGTCGGTGCTGGCGGCGCCCGCGGTGAGCACGAGCAGCACCGCGTAGCTTCGAGCGGTAAGCGTCATCGCGACGGTCAGAAGCCGTGCGGGCGCCGGAGCATGCAGAACTTTCCGTCCGCGTCGTAGATCATGCGGCTGGGTAGGTGCTCACGTCCGATGGCGCACGATATTCAGTACGTTGCCATCCGGTGCGCGAACGAAGAAGCGGCGCACACCCCACGGCTCGTCCTGCAGCGGATGGACGATCTCGTAGCTGCGTCGCTGAGCTTCCTCGTAGGCCGCGTCGACATCGTCGACTTTCACGGAGACGACGGGGTCTACTGGTGCCGCAGCGTCCCGGGTAACGACCTGCAAGCTGATCCCCGTCTCCGGTGAGGTGTATCGCGCAACCCAGCCCAGGTTGAACTCCTCGGTGCTGAGGCCGAGGTACTCGGCGTAGAACTCCCGCGCGTGCTCGATGTCTTGAACATGCAGGTCAGGGAGAATCTCCACCACACGCATCTGAGGGCCCCTTCATCAGCTGGACGACTAGGACCAGCATGACACTGGGCCGACGACGACCCTGCCGACCAGCGTTGACATGCAAGTTCCTGCTTGCCTATAGTTGGTTTGCGTGGGGGACGTCTTCAAGGCCCTGGCGGACCCCACTAGGCGAGCGATCCTCGACGAACTCGCGGAGCGCGATCCGCAGACCTTGTTCGAGCTCTGCTCGCGACTCATCACCAAGCATGACGTCGCATCGTCGCGGCAGGCAGTTTCCCAGCATCTCGACGTGCTGGAGGACGCCGGCCTCGTCACGACACGACGCGAGGGCAGGTGCAAGTTCCACCACCTCGACCGGCGACCGCTCCAGCGGCTCACCGACCGCTGGCTTACGCAACCCCCGGAGGACCGATGAAGATCACCGTGACCAGCGTCCTGGTCGACGACCAAGCCAAGGCGCTCACCTTCTACACCGACGTCCTGGGCTTGCAGAAGAAGAACGACGTTCCCCTCGGCGCGCACCGCTGGCTGACAGTCGTCTCACCCGACGCACCCGACGGGGTCGAGCTTCTGCTTGAGCCCGATGAACACCCAGCCGCGAAGCCGTTCAAGGCGGCGCTCGTCCAGGACGGCATCCCGGCCACATCGTTCAGCGTCGACGACATCGAGCATGAGTACGAGCGGCTACGCGGACATGGCGTCCGCTTCACGCAGCAGCCCACCGCCATGGGGCCAGTCACCACCGCCGTACTCGATGACACCTGCGGAAACCTCATCCAGATCGCCCAGCAAGCCACACCCTGAGCCCCGAGCACCGGTGCCGCACACGATGGGCATGCCGCAAGCCGAACCCGTCGTGCCTGCGTGAGCTGTCGCCGCGAACTTTCGTTGACGCGAGGATCATGGTCGTCGAATTACTGTCACCACCAGTACCAAGGCCTCGATGTCTCGCGAAGGGAGGGCGGCAGATGCCCACCAGTCGTCTCGAAGCATTCAGCGACGGCGTGCTCGCCGTCATCATCACGATCATGGTCCTAGAGCTCAAAGTCCCCGAGGGTCATGACCTGAGCGCGCTGACCTCAGGCGCCGGCACGGGCCTGTTGACCTACCTGCTGAGCTTCGTCTACATCGGCATCTACTGGAACAACCATCACCACATGCTCCACGTCACTGAGGCTGTCACCGGGGCGACACTGTGGGCGAATCTGCACCTGCTGTTCTGGCTGTCGCTGGTGCCGTTCACTACCGCTTGGATGGACCAGAGCGATTTCTCCCGCACGCCCACGATCGTTTACGGCATCGATCTGGTCGCGGCGGCAGCCGCCTATGTGATCATGCAAAGAGTGATCATTAACTCCCAGGGACCCGGCTCGGCGCTCAAGCGTGCAGTGGGCAGCGACATTAAGGGGAAGGTCTCGCCCGTTCTTTACCTCACTGGAATCGGCTGCGCCCTGCTGGGCAACAACCATACAAAGACATGGATCTACGTCGGCCTCGCCTTCTTCGTCGCCGTCGCCGTCCTGTGGCTCATTCCGGACCGACGCATCGAGCGCAGCATCGCTGCCAACTAGACAGATCCACGACCTGCGACACAGATTTTTACGGCTGAGGAGATCATCAGCACAGCCGTCGCGCACACGCGACGCCTGCCAAGCCAGCGAGTACCAGCCGGTCCCACCGACGAGTTTTCCGGTCCGGCGTCGCGCGGACTTACATGCACGGTGTGCTGGTTGGTGTCCACCGCAGTCACGTGACCGTGGATCTGGCGCACTCCGGGCAATGCTTGGCGCAGTGGCACCGCGATGTCGCGGAAATCGAGCACTCCTGTGGCGACTTCGGGCAGTAACGGGCTGTAAAGCAGGTATTCGGTCGGTGACAGGATCACCTCAGCTCGACCACCGACGAGCCGATGGAGGCGTCTCGTCGCATAGAAGCCCGCGAACCCACCGCCGGCCACGACGATGCGCGGTACTCGTTCTGTCGTCAGGAAGTCGCGTTCCGACAATCCCTGGCCGGCGGTCCCTGGCCGCCGTTGGGCAGTTCCGAATGGCCGCTGACACGAACATAGGACTCGGCGTCCTCTGCGAGCCGAGATCCGCCTACCTTCGCACCTATGCTTGGCACGGTGACATGATCGCTGCTGCATCGTCTGCACCCGTTCGATGTCGCGGTTCGGCTCATCTGTATGGAGGCGGCAGTGGTTGATCATGCGGGTACCAACAGAATTCGTCGCGTGGTAGCCCGGCATGAAGGCATCAGCATTGAGGTCGCTGATGCCCCGAAGCCGGCACCGGCCGAGGTACTCGTTCAGATGTCCGCGGTTGGAGTGTGTGGCTCGGACGTACACGCCGCCCAAGGGCGCCACCCGTTCGTCCCCTTACCGTATCTTCCGGGGCACGAGGTGGTCGGCGTCGTAGGGGAAGTCGGCGCGGACGTCGACTCGATCCGCCCAGGACAGCGGGTCGTCGTTGAGCCGACGTTGCCGTGCTGGACGTGCAAGATGTGCACCACTGGACGTGAGAACCTTTGCGAGAACCTGGCATTCTTCGGATGCGGCTATTCCCAGGGAGGCATGGCCGAGCTGTTTTCCATCCGTGCGGACCGATTGCACGCGATACCGGACGAGCTCGATGACCGTTCTGCGGCGCTAATCGAGCCGCTCTCCACCCCGGTGCACGCCGCGCGGCTGGCCGGTGACGTGGAGGGAAAGACGGTCGCGATCCTCGGCGCCGGAACGATCGGCTTGCTCCTGCTGGCGGTCCTGCGTCACCAGAGCCCGGCGCGAGTGGTCGTTACCGACGTGCTCGCCGCCAAGCGAGAGCGGGCACTTCGGCTCGGTGCCGATGTAGCGATCGACGCGCGGGTCGTGGACCTGCCCGGCGAGGTGCGCGCCGCGCTTGGTGAGTCCGCGGACGTGGTCTTCGACTGCGTCGCTATCCAGGCGACGATTACCGCGGCCATTGCGATCGCCGACAAGGGCGGGGTGGTCGTCGTCGTGGGGGTTCCCGTTGCCGACGCCGAGGTGCCACTCCCTGTCATTCAGGATCACCAGATCCGGCTGCAGGGAAGCGCGACCTATCTACCAGTCGACTTCGAGGACTCGATCAGCCTGTTGCTGGCGGGTGCGGTCAGCCCGGACGACATCGTCACGGCCGAGCTCCCTCTCGATCAAGCCGCAGCTGCGTTCGACCTGGCATCGGGCGGACACCATGTCAAGGTGCTGTTGACGAACACGACCGCTTGAGCCGGCCCAAACCGCCAGTGCTACGGAGCGGCCGGGTTGGACTCGATCGCGTGGTGACCGTACTGGGTCGCCGCTGCCAGGCATGCGGCAGCGGGTTGGATGCCCGCGGATGTGAGCATGCTCCGTACAGACATGCCGGCAGCGGCCACGCCGAGTTCCAAGCAACGCTCGACCGGCCAGTTCTCGTGCAATCCGAATAGCACGCCGGATGCGAATGCATCGCCTGCACCGGTTGTGCTGCGCACCTGGTTACGAGGAACCCGCACGGACCCCTGGCGCCAGGTCCGACTTCCTGGCGCCGCAGCGACACAACCGGCCGGGAAATGAACGACGGCCAGTGTGGATACACCGAGTGCCACGAGCTCGAGGGCGGACTGCTCAAGAGCAACCCAGTCGACACCACCGTCCGGGCCAGATGCCGTCGCGTCAATACCGGTGACGGCGCTTGCTTCCAGTTCGTTGATGACGATGCTGTCGAGTAGCGGCAGACACGGCCGGGTGACTCTGGCTATTCGAGCTGGCTCGATGCTCACCAGCTCGAGGTTCGTGCGCAGCCCCGCCGCGCGCGCCCGAGCGAGCAGGGTCGACCACCCGTTGCCACCGCCAGGCTCACTCTCGTCCATGCGCGCGTGGATGCCGGGCGCGCCTACGTGCAGGATTCGAGCCCTCGACGACTCGACATCCGTGCGCGAGCCGTCGAACAACGAGTTTGCCCCGCTGTGGTGAAAGAAGGTTCGACGGCCCCCGTCGGCTTCCACCATCGCGTCGGTGAACGCCGTGACGGCGCCTTTCACCGTGCGCACGCCGGCGCTGTCGATGCGATGACGCGCGCATTCGGTCAGTACGAACGCGCCGTTCTCGTCGTCACCCACCGCGCCTGCAACACCGACCGCCCAGTCGGCTCCAAGCATTCGCAGGTCGACCGCCATGTTGAGCGCCGGGCCGCCGGTGCTCGCGGAAATCTCCTCGATGGTGGCGAGATGTTCGCGTTCTGGGTAGTGATCGATGACTTTACCCACGTCGACGATGATCGAGCCGGCACATAGCACGCCGGCTGACGCATCGCGGTGTCGGTCATTGGTCACGTAGAGCTGGATCAGTCAGTTCGAGGTCGGCATCGAGCGTGCGGTGTGGGGCGATCTCGGCTCGTCCGAGCGCGGCGTGGTAGGCCCGTACCGCATCCTCGGGGGTTACCTCGTCCCGCAGCACCGGACGCATGAGTCCGACGAGATCCAGCTGGGACTCGGCGCGCTGGATCTTTCGACCGAACAGCGCCACCCGCGCGCCATGTTCCTGAGCCCGGTGTACCAGCTCGAACGTGTCGCGGGTCGTTCCTGCGGCGCCGCCGAGGATCCCAATGATCTGTGACGGATCGTGCGAGACAAGCTCGCCCAATGCACGCGGACCGTTGTACGCCATCTTCAGAAATAGTGGCCGCTCCGCGCTGGTCACGCCGGCAAGCGCGCGCACGATCGAATCGTTCACAAAGGCTCCGACCTGCTCCCCAACCAGGTTCGTCGCAGCGTTCGGATTGAACACTTCGAGGAAATGGCGGATGCCTAGCGCTGCGGCCTCGCGTCGGAACGCGCCATACGCCTCAAGCGTCGCGAGGTCGTACTCGAGGTCGTTGTTGAACGTGACGGAATACAGCACGAGGTCGCAGAACGGCAGGATCGCGGGAAGGTGCACGCTCCGAAACGGACGCGACGGCACGGTCGAGTAGCTGCCGCCGCGTACGTTCCAGATATCCGTGGTGTCGTTGGCGCGCACGGCCAATGTGACCTGGCCATCGAGCGAGCCGTCCCTGGCGAGCTGCTCGCCGTTGGCAGCAGAGGTGAGCATGACATCGACAACGCCTTGCGCAATGAGGCATCGCATCGCGTCGAGATAGTCGGCTCGGGAGCGATGACGTCCCGCTCCGACACCGTCCACCGGCGCACTTGCCTGAGGCCCTGCCGCCGTCACGCCGAACGCCATGTCCGCGTCCTTGGCGTCAGCGATCACGAAGTCGTCGGGCGTGTAGCTGCCCGCGGCGATCGCGGTCAGCTTGCGGTCCAGGCGGGGACGGGACGAATCCGCCGGCCGCGACACAGCAGTCGCACCGAACGTGGACGACGACACCAGCGATCAGCTTCTTAGCGCCACGTGCAGGCGTGTTGGTCGGCGACCGCGACCAGCTTCTCCAGGCGCGGCTTCGCGACGGTGGTGAGGAACTCCTGCCGCGCGGGCCCGTCGAGGCTCACGGCCTCCCGCCAGACAGATCGTCCGGCGATGAATCCTGCGGCACCGCCCTCGTCGAAGGCGATTCGCAGGACGTCGTGAAACTGGTCGAACGGCACGCCTGCCGATAATACCGCCCATGGTCGCGTCAGCACCGATGCCAGGCGACGGCACGCCTCAGGCGAGCCCGGGTACTCGAGCTTGAGAAGGTCGATGTCGAGATCGTTGAGCACGCGTGCCGATTCGACGATCGCGGTCTCACGCTCGGACCCTGTCAGCTCGGTGTCGGGAATCGGGTACACGAGGTTCTCGATCACGGCGGGGATTCCTCGACTGCGGCAGTCCTCGATGATGACCTTGCAGACATCGACGCATTCTGCGACGAGGTCCGGCTCGCCTGCCGCCGGCCGCGGCCGGTCGCCACGGAGTTGTACGAAGAACTTCAGCGCGTCGCCACCTTGGTCGAGCACCCAGCGTGCGTCGAGCGAAGGATCGCGATGCGTACGTGGCTCGGCGTGGTAGGTGCGTCGTTCGGCCGGCTCGGCCGCGACGAGAAGCCCGCACGTCGACGCGAGGGCACCTGCGGCCGTGACGGCCGGCACCCCGAAACTCGGGTCCGACAGCAGTCCGCTCGCCAATGGTGTGAGCTCGCGCGCGACATCGACCTTCGCTTGGCGCAGTTCGTCGTCGGTCCCATCGCGGCCGACCGCAGTGAACATGCGCCGCAGCGTGTTCCGCTGGTCCATGGCGATGATCGAAAACGTTCTGTTGGCGGCCGCGATGTCGTCGAGCGACTTGACAGCGTTCGGTGCGTGCATGTGAGTCCTTTGGCGGGATCAGGCGTCGACGGATTGCGACGCGTCGTGCAGAAACTCGGGAAGCGAACGTGTGTCAGCGGTGAGCGAGTACTCAGCGAGGAGGGCGGCGCCGGTTGCGCCGGGCTCTCTTGTATCGGAGAACTCGAGCTGACCGATTGCCATGCTCTTCGCTGTCCGGACGCTGTGCATGCGGGTCCATCCGCCGGCAGCGACGGCGCGGCGGTGCGGCCCGACGATCGGTTCGATGTCGGCGAGCATGCGGCGGGCGAGTTCGGCGGTGTAGGCGGTTGCTGCAGTCCAGATAGCGGCAGGACTGGCGTTGTCCCGCAACCGAATCTCGACATCCTCCTGGGTGCGTCCATCGCCACCGATGCTCAGGCCTGGTGGCAGCGCTGTGACTTGCATACTCGCGACGTCGAGCGTGTCACGCGCATCGGAGCCTTCCACTCCGAGCGCGGTCAACACCCGGCGCAGCAGCAACCCGCCGCTTCCGCCGGCGAGGAGCACATCCGTGTTGGGGACGATATGCGCTCCTGCTGACCATCGTGCTGCAACGATTGCGGCTCGGTGCTCGTTCGTGAGCGTTGACGGCACGGCGCGCGCCAGAACGTCGGCGGTGCCGGTGGAGTTGAACAATTCATTCGCGGCCACGGCACCGACCGCTAGCGCAGCGACCGGGTGGTCGTGTCCGGCGACGCTGAGGACAGCTTCCGATGCGGCGGACGGCGCGCCCGCGTAGTCGAGCTTGCCCACCGGAGTACCGGCCGGCGCGGCGTCGGGCAGGAACTGAGCAGGCACACCCGCGATGGCAACGGCATCGTCCCAGGGTTGGGCGGTGTCCTGTCGGATGAGGCCGGTCCGCGAGGCAAGCGACGGTTCGCGAACCAGGTCGCCACCGAGTCCGTGGACGATCCATTCCGGGACGCTCAGCCATGTGGAACCCGCCGGGATGCGGTTCGTGGCCGTCAGCCACAGCATCTTCGCGAAGCTGGCTTGGAATGACCATGGCAGACCGGTCATCGCGGAGAACGCGGTCACGAACTCGGGCGTCCGCTCCATGATGGCGTCCAGTTCGGCCTGTCCGCGCCGGTCGAACCAGGCGATCGCCGAGATGCCGGGTCGGTCGGACGGATCCAGGATCACGCCACTCTCGGCGAAGCCGGTGACCGACACCGCACGCACGGCGACTGAGCCCCACTCGGATTCCGCTATCCGGACCGCACGTCCCACAAGGTCGGTGGCGGTCCTGAGCAACGCGTGGGGGTCGATCTCCGTTTCCGAGTCCGCGTTGGTGCACCAAGGCGTGTGTCGCTCGGCAACGAGTGCCGGCGTGCGGTCCAGCGGTCGGATCAAGACCTTGGACGTCGTCGTGCCGAGGTCCAGGCCGATAACAGTGTCGGTCGTGGTCACGGATGAAGCTCTCCTGATCCGCGTGGAACGAGCGGCGCGCTCAGGCGAATGTGTTGGACTGGCAGCTCGCCGTCGTTCAGTCGCGCGAGCAGCCGTTGTGCAGCGGCGTGACCGACCCGTGTTCCGGAGTGATCGATCACGGTGACGCCGGGCACGAGCGCGTCGGCCATGGCGAAGTCTCCGAGCCCGACAAACGCCAGGTCGGTGCGTCCTCGTGAATGCAGGACGGGGATGGCGCCGAGCGAGGCTCGGGTCGTGGCGCTAAAGATCGCTGTCGGCGCGTCGGGTGACGTCCTGCCGGCTTTGTCGATCAGCGCGTTGGCGGCCTCAGCGGCCTCGCGGCTTGTCGCGGCGGTGGAGGCCACCGGGTCATCCTGCACGTCGAAGCCGTGTGCGCGCAGCGCGTCGTGATAGCCGCGCAGACGCGCGGCAGACGTGGGAATCGCGCTGCTGTCGCCGATGTAGGCGATGCGGCGGTGGCCGTGGTCGATGAGGTGGGTCACCGCGTCGAAGGCGGCCTGTCGGTCGTCGATGTCGATGAGGTCGGCAACGGCGCCCCGGACGCCGCGGTCGACGAGCACAACAGGAGTCTTCACCGTGCTCAACCAGGCGCTGTCCTGCCCGGTGGGCGCGAGGAGTAGTCCCGCCACCCGCCGTTGCATCATCCGCCGGATCACTGCGTGCTCCTGCTCGTGGTCGCGGTGCGTACTGGCGACGAGCACAGATCGGCCCTCGCGGGCCATCTCGGTTTCGACCGTGTCGATGAGCGCCGCGAAGAACGGGTCGGCGATCGACTCCACGACGAACCCGATCGCGGTGTCGGTGCCGGCCCGAAGAGACCGCGCCATCATGTCGGGTTGGAAGTCGAGGTCGCGCATCGCCGTACTGACGCGGTCGCGCGTCGTGTCCGCGACGCGGTGATCCCCATTGAGTACCCGGGACGCGGTGCGCAGGCTGACGCCGGCCGTGGTCGCGACGTCGATGAGTCGAGCCTCGCCCTTCACGCCCGAATCCTTAGCTTTGCCATCGATGGCATGCCCTGAGTCTGGCACTTGCTGCGATCGATGGCAACTAGTGTTCGAGGTGCTCGAGAACGTCGCGCAGCAGGTCCTGTACAGGCCGGGTCGCGTCCAGCGGCAGGTGCGGCGCGGTCGGCCGATGAGAGTCGAGATCGGCGCCATAACCGGCGGGATCCTGCAGCTTGACCGCGTCACGCGCGGCGCCGCGCGCAGCGAGCCTTCTCACCAACTCGGCCGGCGGGAGGGTCAACCACACCAGGTGCGCCTCCGCGAACCGCGACAGCCGAGTCGCTATGCCGGCCCAGCGAGAGGCGTCGCATTCGGCTCCGAAGGGTCCGACGAGTACGGCTGACGTGCCGGCTCGTGCCGTGTCTTCAGCCAAGCCGAACAGGGTCTCATACCGCGGCTCGCGCGTCAGTTGAGCCGCGCGTGGCTCGCTGAGGTCGCATGCGCCGATGAGCTCCAGAATGACGTTCGTGAGCGGGCCCGTCGCGACGTCGAGGTCGAGGAGGGCCGCACCCAGCGCCGGTGCCAAGGCGGTGGCGAGCGTGGTCTTGCCGCTAGCCGGCGGGCCCCCGATGAACACGGCGACGGGCCGGTCGCCGGACCGCTTGGTGCCTGGCGCGGATCGATTCACGCAGACTCGTTGGCCGGGCGAGCGAGCGTGACCGCGGCGCACGGCGCGAGGGGCAGGGATGGGAAGAGCAACGCTTGGTAGGAGTGATAGACGTCCGGCTTCCCTGACCAGATCGTCGTGCTCGGCGTCAGCGTCGGGGTCAGCTCCTGCCACCAGCCACCCTTGACTGGGTCCAGGAAGTGCTCGGCGATGTGCTGCCACCACTGGTCCAGATAGCGCGCGTACGAAGCCTCGCGTGTCCGTCGGTACAGGCAGTCCGCAGCGAGCACGGCCTCGCAGACGACCCAGTGCAGACGTTCCGTTACCACTGGACGGTCGTCCCAATCCAGCGTGTACACAAAGCCGGGATGGGAGTCCGGCGCCCAGCCGGACGTGACCGCGACATCGAATAGCCCGATCGCGGCATCGAGAAGCCAGCCCGGTGGATCAGCGAGCGTAGCTTCGAGCGCGATGAGCAGACGAGCCCACTCGAATGAGTGGCCCGGGGTCCACCCGAAGGGGCGGAACTGGTCATCGAGATGGTCGCGGTTGTAGTCGAGCAGAGGACGCCACGTCGCGTCATAGTGCTCCGGAATACGCCAGCCGTTCCTACGGGCATGGCCGTCGATGAGCCTGCTCGCTATGGCCAGCGCACGGGCGTGCCAGACAGCGTCATGGGTGACGTCGCCGGCCACGAGGTATGCCTCCAGCGAATGCATGTTGCTATTCGCCCCGCGGTAGGGCTCGAGATCGGTGAACGCCACATCCCAGTTCTCGACCGCGCAGCCCTCCTGGTCGGACCAGAAGCGTTCGTCTATCACCGCTGTCGCTTGCTCGAGGACGTCTGCCGCTGTCGGGATTCCCGCGGCGAAAGCGGTCGCTGATGCCAGCAGGATGTGGGCGTGGGCGTAGTTGGCCTTCGTGGGATCGCTGACCCGGCCATCGCGGTCCAGGCTTGCGTACCAGCCGCCGTGCTCGCGGTCAGCGTACCCGGCACTGAGTGACGTCAAGCCGGACAGCGCCAGTCTGCGCGCCTCCTCGTCCGTGGCGCGGAGGTAGGCCAACGAGTAGGCGTAGGTCATGCGTGCCGCGATATACAACGGTCGGGGACGGGCGCGATCCACAGTGCCTTGCTCGTTGAGCCAGCCGAAGCCGCCGTCCGGCAGCTGGCTGCCGCGGCCGAAGGCCAACAATCTGATGGCTTGATCGTGTCGCCACTCTTCGGTGCCTGGTCGATCCACGGTATGTCCTTTCGTGCGTGCTCGCAGATTGCGGGACCGTTGCCCTGCGCTCCGGGTTGACCGCTCGCGCTCTGTTCGTCAGGATTCGCTGGCCGGAGGCAGTTCGCCTGATCCGCGAGCGATCAACCGCACCGGCAGCACCGTCTTCCGGCGAATCTTGTCGCTGGGAGCACGGATGAGTTGCGTCAAACGGTCAACGGCCACGCGCCCGAGCTGCGCAGGGTCCTGGTCGATGACGGTGACGGCGGGGCACAACGCGTCGGCCATCGGAAAGTCGCCGAAGCCGACCAACGCGATGTCTGTCCGTCCGACCGTCTGTAGCGCGTGGATCAGGGCCATCGTGCAGGGGATGGACACGGAGAACACCGCGGTGGGCGGATTAGGCAGGCTCAACCGCTTCACAAACTCACTCGCAACCTCGCCTGCCGAGTCGCTGCCGAGGCACACGAGGCTCGCGTCCTCGGCCAACCCGTTCTCCCGGACAGCGGCGCGATAACCTTCGAGACGACGCCGAGTCGTCGTGACGTACGTGGATACTCCGGTCAGGGCGATGCGGCTGTGGCCGTGGCGAGCCAGGTGGGTGACCGCTTGCCGCGCGCCGCTGAGGTCGTCCTCGACGACGGACACGGTGGATAGCCGGCGCGGCAGACGGTCGACGAACACCATCGGCGTGCGTTGCTGCCAGGCGCTGAGATAGGCCTGGTCCGAGCTGATCGACGCGACGATCAGCCCGCTGATCTGGCGTCGCAGCAGCGTTTCCAGCGCACCGCGCTCGCGGTCCGGGTCGTGCCCGAGGCTGGTCACGACCACGGCCATCTCACGTCGAACGAGGTCTTCCTCGATGCTGCTCGTCATGGCCGCGAAGAACGGGTCCGCGATGTCGGGAAATGCCAACCCGACGGTAGCGTCGGCGCCGGCACGAAAGCTTCGAGCCAGCATGTTCGGGACGTAATTGAGCCGTTCCATGGCCCATCGAACCCGGTCGCGGGTCTCCTGGGTGACGTGCGGGTCGTCGTTGAACACGCGAGAAACGGTCTTGGCGCTGACACCCGCGACGCGGGCAACGTCACGCATGGTGGTCATCGGTGATCGCCCTCCACACAGATCGTTGTGGTTGGTCCTCGCGACCTGGGCCGTCGCCTGCCAGCGGTGGCGTCGCAGACGAGCGGATGGCCCGCGGCAAAACATTGCCGAGGCCATCCGCCCTCGCCTCCTACGTGTGCTGAACTCAGTCCCGGAGCATGCTTGGCGTCAGCAGCTGGTCTTGTAGATGGCCGCCTTGCTGGCTGCCGAGTTGAGGTTCGTCTTGGTGATGATGGCGAACTTCGTTCCGATCTTCTTGGTCGTCGACTTGCCCTGCAAAGCGTTGACAGCCTGTTCGACCGCCGCTGTGCCGATGGCGTAAGGCTGTTGGGCGATCAACGCTTGGACGGTGCCGTCCTTGAGTGCGGCGATCTGATCCGGATCGGCGTCGAAGCCGACGATCTTCACCGCCCCGGACTTTCCCGCCTGACGAACCGCGGTCGCGGCGCCCTCCGCGGAGAACAGGTTCGTCGCGAAGATACCGACGATGTCGGGATCCTTCTGCAACGCGGCCGAGGTCACCTGTGCCGCCACCGACGCGCTGTCCTGGTCGTACTGCACGCCGACGTACTTGTACTTGGAGTCCGCTTTCACGGCGTCCGCGAAACCGGTGGTGCGCTGGTCGGTGGTGCTGATGCCCGGCTTGGTGTTGACCACCAGGACCTTGCCACCCTGGGGCGCGAGCTGCTTGATCGCGGCGAACGCCTTGCCGCCGCCGGCCAGGTTGTCCGAGGAGATCTGCGAGACCGCCTTGGAGGGATCCTTCAACGTGGTGTCGACAAGCACGACCTTGATGCCCGCGGCGATCGCCTGGTCGATCGGGGTCTGGCTCGCCGACACGTCGTCCGGCGCGATCAGCAGCGCATCGGGCTTGGCGGACGTTACCGAAGCGATGATCGGATTCTGCAGCGTGGCGTCGAACTGGGTCGGGCCCTGGATGTTCACGCTGATGTTGCCGATCTTCTTGGCCTGGGCCTTGATGCCGCATCCCATCGTGACGTAGAAGCCGTCGCCTGCCACGCCCTGGACGAAGGTCATGTTGTACGACTTGCCGTTCGTGGACGGGGCCGCCCCGCCACCGCCGGTAGTTGCGGCGGAAGTGGACCCGCTACTCCCCCCGGCGGCAGCGGAAGTCGATGGGCTCCCGCCGCCCGACGACGAGCATGCCGCCAGAGCCAGCATCGCCGCTGTCACGCCAGTCGTGGCGGCGATTGTCGAACGCTTCATTCCTGCTCCTTTGCCGAAAGTTATTGTGGACAACGTTGTGAGAGCGCTCGAGAAGAAGTGGCAGCGGAATTCGCCGATCAACGCAGTCATTGCGAAGCAGACCAAGGGCCTGTGTGGTCGGCGCTGACAATCCCCATCGAGACGCGGTGGGGGAAGCTTGCCTGCTTCGTGTCATCGATGTCAAGCACTGATGCCGATTAGTGACCTGATGGCTGCATCGAGTCAGCTCATCCTGCATTCACCGGAACGACGGTTAGGCGCTGACGCCCTGCTCGGTCCTTGACATCGATGACATAACACGTCACGCTCGTCGGCAGCACGGCGCGGCGATGCCACGAAGCCGTTTCTACCCGGTTCTGCCTGCGGTCAGATCATCGTAGTTCCACGGCTAAAATCTGCAGATCAAACGGGTGGCAGTTTGATTTCGGCACGTCGAGCGCGTCCCAGATGAGAGGAGTGACGCCATGACAGACGCCGCCCTAGAGGCACGAAACGTCAGCAAGGCGTACGGCCATGTCACCGCGCTCGACAGCGTGAACTTCACCGTGCGTGCGGGAGAGGTGGTCGCACTCATCGGCGACAACGGTGCGGGCAAGAGCACCCTGGTGAAGATCCTTTCCGGGACCGAGTCGCCGACGACCGGCGAGATCCTTATCGACGGCCGGCCGGTCACCATCTCCGGTCCTATGGACGCGCGACGCCACGGCGTCGAGACCGTCTACCAGGATCTCGCGCTCGCACCGCATCTCAACCCCGTTCAGAACATGTATCTCGGGCGCGAAGTGATGCGGCCAGGCGCTCTCGGAAGGCTTGGCTTCATGAACAACGCCGAGATGCTCCGCGGTAGCAAGGCCGCGTTCGCCGATCTCGGCGCCACCGTTCGCAACTACGCGGGAAGTATCGGTGCCATGTCCGGTGGGCAGAAGCAGGCCGTCGCCGTAGCCCGGGCGGCCGCCTGGGCAAGTAAGGTGATCTTGCTCGACGAACCCACCGCGGCGCTCGGCGTCGTTCAGACCAAAGGCGTGCTCGACCTGATCCGGCGCGTCCGTGATCGAGGGCTCGGCGTCGTATTCATCAGCCACTCGATGCCACACGTGATGCAGGTCGCGGACGAGATTCACGTTCTGCGCCTGGGGCGTCGTGTCGCCGTCTATCGCTCGCAAGACACGTCTATGGAAGGTCTCGTCGGCGCAATGACCGGAGCGGTGACTCAGGAGGGACACAAGTGACCGAGCCCATGACCGCGCAGGAAGCACCGGTAGGGGAAGAGCCTGTCGAGGAGGCTCCCAAGGGCCGGCTGGCGCGGCTGGCACGCCTGCAGGCGCTGCAGATCATCATCGTTCTGGTCGTCGTCATCGTGATCTTCTCGGTGATGGAGCCGTCGAAGTTCCTGACCATATTCAACATGCGCGGCATCGTCATCAACACCTCGATCCTCGCCCTGCTGGGTGTCGGCATGACCTTCGTGATCATCACCGGAGGAATCGACCTCTCCGTCGGCAGCATCCTGGTCTTCAGCGGCGTCGTCGCTGACAAGACGATGGGGGCGATGGGCGGTCAAGGTTGGGGCGCCTCGTTCGTCGGTCTGCTCGTCGCGCTCATATGTGGCTTCGGCTGGGGCCTTGTCAATGGGGTGCTCATCGCCCGCGCGAAGGTGCCCCCGCTGATCGTCACGCTGGGCACACTGGGCATGGCGCTCGGGCTGGCGCAGGTCATTACCAGCGGCGTCGACTTGCGCGACGTGCCGAGCGTGTTGGTGAGCAAGATCGGATTTGGCAACCTGTTCTGGCAGGTGCCGAACCTCTCCGTCATCGTCGCGATCGTCGTGGTCATCGGTATCGTCCTTCTGCATCGCACCCGGTTCGGGCTGCATACGTACGCGGTCGGATCAAATCCGGAAGCGGGACGCCGGGTCGGCCTGGACGTCGGGCGTCATCTGATCAAGGTCTACGCGATCTCCGGCGTGCTTGCCGGGCTCGCTGGATTCTTGAATCTAGCCTTCTACCAATCGACGACGATCGGCGGTCAGAGCAACACCAACCTCAACGTCATCGCCGGCGTCGTCATCGGCGGGACCAGCCTGTTCGGCGGCTATGGCTCGATCTTCGGCAGCATCATCGGCCTGTTCATCCCAGCCACTCTGCAGAACGGGTTCGTGATCGTGGGCATCCAACCGTTCTGGCAGCAAGTCGTCGTCGGCGCCGTCCTCGTAGTCGCCGTCTGGGTGGACCAGACCCGCCGCGCCGCCGCGCTGCGAGGCAGTCGTGTCGGCGTTGGCGAATTGCTGAGCAGGCTCACGTCGCGACATCCGGCGACACCACCCGGGAACTGATCCGCAAGGCGGCGGCACAGTCGAATGCGGGCGCGACAGGTTCGTCGACGGAGATCGGGATGCCGCCGCGTGCAGGCAGGCGGCTTTCTCATGAGGAGAGGCACTGCTTGGTGCGCGTATCGCTCAACTCGTATCCAGTGCCGACATCAGCGGACGGGCCAGCGACACCTCCGCATCGGCTCGCCATAGCCAGAATTTCGATGCCACCGCACCCTCGAAGGACGCCCGCATGACCGCGCTTGACCAGGATCACCTCGCGCAACTGGATCCAGCGGTGGCCGTCCCGTTCTACGAGCGCGCAGCGGTGACGGCCGGGATCGTCCATCTCGGCGTGGGCAATTTTCACCGCGCACACCAAGCGATGTACCTGGACGCCCTGATGAACACGGGGAAGGCGATGGACTGGGGCATTCACGGTGTGGGCCTCCAGCCGTCCAACTGGACGATGCGCGACGCCCTTGCAGCCCAGGACAACCTGTACACCCTCGTGCTCCGCCACAACGACGGCACATGGGACGCGCGCGTCATCGGATCCCTCGCCGGATACTCCTTCGCACCGGACGGTCCCGAAGCGGTGATCGAGAAACTTTCTGACCCGCGAATCCGGATCGTTTCCATCACGGTTACCGAAGGGGGATACAACCTCGACCCGGTCACCGGACGCTTCGACGCAGCGAACGAACTTGTCGCCGCCGACCTGCGCCACGACGCCCCTCCGCACACCATGTTCGGTTTCGTGATCGAAGCGCTTGCTCGCCGACGAGCGCGCTCCATCCCAGCCTTCACGGTCGTATCATGCGACAACGTCCAAGGAAACGGACACGTCGCCGAACAGACCCTCACCAGCTTCGCCGCGCTTCGCGATCCCGACCTGGCCTCCTGGATCACCGACAACGTTCGGTTCCCGAACTCGATGGTCGACCGGATCACGCCACAGACCACCGACGATGACCGGGCCGAGCTGTTGCGCCGCTTCGGAATCGAGGACCGCTGGCCCGTCCTGTGCGAACCGTTCACCCAGTGGGTGCTCGAGGAGAATTTCAGCGACGGACGGCCTCTGCTCGAGGACGCCGGCGTACAGATCGTCCCCGACGTGGAGCCATACGAGCTGATGAAGCTTCGCATGCTCAACGCTGGCCATCAGGCGCTGTGCTACCCGGGCTACCTCGTCGGCTACCGCCTTGTGCACGAGGTGACCAGCGACCCCCTGTTCGCTGGGTTCCTCCTCGATTACATGCGCCTCGAAGCCATCCCGACCCTGAAGCCGGTTCCCGGTGTCGACCTTCAGCGCTACGCTCGCGGACTCATCGAGCGCTTCTCCAACCCCGAGGTACGCGACACCGTAGCGCGGCTCTGCGCCAACACGTCCGACCTCATCCCCAAGTTCCTGCTCCCCGTGGTCAAAGCTCAGCTTGCCGCCGACCGATCCATCGTGCGATCCGTCGCCGTCATCGCGTTCTGGGCGCGCTACGCCGAGGGCATCGACGAGCAGGGCAACCGATATGGCATCGACGACGCGCTCGAGCCGCGCTTACGAGCCGCCGCTGCACGCCAGCAGCACGATCCCGTCGCGTTCCTCGCAGACAACAGAAGCTTGTTCGGCGATCTCGTGGACAACACGATCTTCACCAGCTTGTACGTTGCCATTCTCCGATCAGTCCACGAACGCGGTGTGCGCGCTACGCTCGCCGACCTGGATGGATACGAGCCACAAGCCGGACCCCACGCTGGCGACACCCGACAGCCCGGCACGTAGCGACGCTGCGGCCAGTGCCAGGAGCGGCACCGACACAAGGCCAACCGCTGCAGGGCATCCGTCCGTCCACATCAGAGGAGACGCAATGAACGACTTCGACGACAAGACGATCCTCGTCACCGGAGCAAGCGGAGGAATCGGCGGCGCCACAGTGCGAAAGCTCAGCGCACGCGGAGCGAAAGTGATCGCCTCAGGTCGGAACACCGCTTCACTTGCGCCGCTCGTGAACGAGACGGGCGCGGTCGCGCTCACGTTCGATCTCACATCTGAGGAGAGCATCGCAGGCGCGATCGCCAACCTCGACCTATGGGGCGTCGTCAACTGCGGCGGCTACGGCGGCGAGATCGCCACACCTCAAGACACCGACATCGCCGTGTTCGACAAAGTCATCTCCATCAACGCGCGGGGAGCACTGCTCGTCACCAAGTACGCCGCACGAACGATGATCCGTCTCGGGAACGGCGGATCCATCGTCAACGTGTCCAGCCAGGCGAGCCTCACCGCACTCAACGGTCACATCTCCTACGGCTCCTCGAAGGCAGCTCTCGACAACATCACCCGTGTCTCCGCGCTCGAACTCGGTCAGTACGGTATCCGCGTCAACAGCGTGAACCCCACCGTCGTCATGACAGAGATGTCGGCCTTCTACTGGGGCCGGCCCGAAATCGGTGAACCGTTCCTCCAGCAGATGCCGCTACACAAGTGGGCCACCGAGGACGACATCGCCGGACCGATCGCCTTCCTGCTCAGCGACGAGGCGGCCATGATCACAGGTGTCACGCTTCCGATCGACGGCGGCTACACCTGCCGCTGACGAAGTCAAGCGGTCGGATGCGCTGTCGTCCACGACCCGAGAGACCGACCGCGGCGCTAGGTAAGTAGCGCTATCTCTTGGCCTTGCGTGCTTAGCCGCCGCCCGTCGCGTGCCCGAGTATTATCGGCGGGCTGTTGATCCTCACTGACCTCTAGAACCCCGGCTCTTCACGCGTGGTGGGTTCGTCACCCCGCAACTCGCCGCGACAGCGACGGCACAGCGTCGGCCGCTAATAGCGGACAGGCACACACCTCCCTATTGTCTTACAGATTGTGCCACACTGAGACCTATGGCTGACACGATCACATTCCGGCCGGACGAGGACGCGGCCAGGGCGCTCGATGTGCTCACGCGTGACGGCACTTCCGTGTCGTTAGCCGTGCGGGCGGCGCTCATCGCCGCCGCGCGGGAGCGCGCGCGAGCGACGCTGCGGGGGGAGGCCGAGGCGTTAGCTGCGGACGAGAAGGACCGCGCCGAGGCAGCGCAGGTGCTTCGCGACATGGAGACGCTGCGTGCGTGGTGAGGTCTTCCGACTTCGAGCACCACACGGAGCGCGAGGTCACGAGCAGTCCGGCCGGCGGTACGCCGTGGTAGTTCAGTCGGATGAGTTGCCGCTATCGACATTGCTCGTCGCTCCGACATCCACGTCGGCACGTCCGGCGAGTTTTCGTCCCGAGATCGAGGTCGGCGGGGAAGGGACGCGCGTGCTCGTCGAGCAGACCGCGGCAGTCGATCCGACCCGCCTCGGCGACTCGATCGGGTCGCTCAGCCACGACGAGATCCGTCGCGTCGACGCGGCCCTACGGCTTGTTCTTGAGCTCTGACTCGCTCCGAAACTCATCGTCACGACGAATCAACGCGCTGACTCGTGCCAGACGCGTGGCGAGGATAGAAGGTGTGTTTCGGAGGTGAGCAGGGTCAGCGGCCGGCGCGGCAGAGGGCGGGCTGAACCTGGTTGAGGGCGACGGTCAGGGAGGTAGGTCGCGTCGGTAGATGCGGCCTTGCTCGAGTTGACGAGCAAGGTCACTCAAGAGCGTCGCCCAGCCGTCACGGCGCGGCGGCTCGTGGCGTACGACCGGTACCTCAACCGCGCGCTCGACGACCGTCACCGCCGCGCGACCGGACGCAGCAGCTCGTGATTGTTCCCAGGCCCGTTGCCGGCAGCTGGGCGAGCACCACTTCGGGATGCGCCCGGTTGCTTGATCTCGATCGTGGTGCCGCACCACCCGCAGGTCCTCGCTGCCTCGCGCCGGGAAGCCGCAGCCGTTGCCGTCGCGGGGCGCGCCAGCGCTGGTTCTGGCTTGGTGCGCCGCGTGCGTTCGAGGTCGACCGTGTCGCGCGTACCGTGCCTTGCCACGATCCCGTCACCCGATCGATCTATCGTCACGACGGAACTACCGCAGATCGGTATTACACGTACAGCTGGGATGACGTGTGTCGACTGTCGTTGGCTGTCGAAGCGTTCGGCTAACGCAGGAGCATGAAGGTCGCGACATGTCGTGGTCGGACGATCGATAAGTGGCGTCGGTCGAGGGTGGCGACTTCGGACACGCTTAAACGCTCGGCGACAGCGACGACCGCGGCGTCGGTCGTGCCAAGCGGGAGGTCGCCGTGCTGGTCAACGAGCTCGCTCATGCGCAGGTAGTCGCCCGCCGTGAGGTCCACCGGCTTGAAGTCGCCCTCGGCCAGCGATCGCAGGAGCAGCGCTTCGACCCAGGCTCCGGCTTCCCGTGCGAGCAGTACCCAACCTGGGCGACGACCGGACCCGGCACGAGCATCGGTCGATTGGCCAGATGCATACCGCTGAACAGTTCGACGGCGGCGTGATGATCGCCGTGAGACGACAGCGCTGCCGCCACCAGCGGGCCAGGGGGGGGGGGGAGAGAAAAGGAGGACAGGGGCCACGAAAAAGCCACCCCCCCCCCAAAACACCACCC
>JBPCMU010000122.1:0-17045 GCA_051001975.1 Jatrophihabitans sp. | reverse complement strand
AAGCTCGCGTGGGTGCCGCGCCGCGCCGGTGAGCGCGGTGCCGTCGACGCGGGCGCGCTGCCGACACTGCTGCCCGGCGGCCGGCCGGTCGCCGACGCCGCAGCCCGGGCCGAGGTCGCAGGCGTCTGGGGCGCCGACCTGCCGACGCAGGCCGGACTTGACCTGATGGGGATCCTGCGGTCCGCAGCCGACGGCGCGCTGTCCGCGCTGGTCGTCGGAGCCGTCGACCCGGCTGACACTCCCGACCCGGTCCTGGCCGAGCAGGCACTCTCGACGGCCGGATTCATCGTCAGCCTGGAGATCCGGCACAGCGCCGTCACCGACCACGCGGACGTCGTGCTCCCCGTTGCGCCGATGGCCGAGAAGGCCGGCCGGTACGTCACCTGGGAGGGCCGTCGCCGCCCGTTCGAGCTCACGATCAAGGGCACCGGCGCGATGCCCGACGCCCGGGTCCTGAACGCGCTCGCCGAGGAGATGGACGTCGACCTCGGGCTGCCGAGCCTCGACGCCGTCCGCGCCGAGCTGCTCCGGTTCGCCCCGGCGACCGAGCGTCCGGCCGGCCCGAACGTCAAGGGCACCGCACCCGAGCCGCCCGGCGAGGGCGAGGCACTGTTGGCCACCTGGCACGAGCTCATCGACGCCGGCCGCATGCAGGACGGCGACGAGAACCTCGCCGGCACCGCCAAGCCAGTCTTTGCGCGGATCAGCGCAAACACGGCTGCCGAGATTGGTCTCGCCGCGGGCGATCTCATCTCGGTCAGCACCGAACGCGGTACGGTCGTGCTGCCGACCCAGTTCGAGGCGATGCCCGACCGCGTCGTGTGGCTACCGACCAACGCACGCGAGTGCGCCGTCCGTGCCGGCCTGGGCGCCGTCGCCGGGTCCAGGGTCACGCTGGGTCGCGCGGACGCGCCGCCGGTCGTCGGAGTGAACGAAGGCGAGGCCGAATGAGCGCCACGATGCTGCTGGGCGAGTCGCACTCCGCTCATGTTCTGCTCGGAACCTCGCAGAACCTCCCCGGGTTCGGCAACCAGCCGTTCTGGATCACGTTGATCAAGGTCTTCGCGGTCTTCGCGTTCCTCGTCGTCATGACGCTGTTCTCGATCGTGTTCGAGCGCAAGGTCGTCGGCCGGATGCAGAACCGGATCGGCCCGAACCGCACCGGGCCGTGGGGTGTCCTCCAGTCGCTCGCCGACGGTGTCAAGTTGGCGTTCAAGGAAGAGATCATCCCCGTCCTGGCCGACAAGCCGGTGTACTTCCTCGCCCCGATCATCTCTGCGGTCCCCGCCTTCCTCGCCTTCTCGGTCATCCCGTTCGGCCCCGAGGTCTCGCTGTTCGGCCGCTACACAGCGCTCCGGCTGACCGACCTCCCGGTGGGCGTCCTGGTCGTGTTCGCCTGCTCGTCGCTCGGCGTCTACGGCATCGTGTTGGCCGGCTGGGCGTCCGGCTCGACCTACCCACTACTGGGTGGCCTGCGCTCGGCAGCCCAGATGATCTCGTACGAGGTCGCGATGGGATTGTCCTTCGTGAGCGTGTTCATCTACGCCGGCACGATGTCGACGTCCGGGATCATCGACTCGCAGCAGAAGCTGTGGAACGGGATCCCGCTGATCGTCTCATTCGGCATCTACCTCATCGCGATGGTCGGTGAGACCAACCGCGCGCCGTTCGACCTGCCCGAGGCTGAGTCGGAACTGGTCGGCGGGTTCCACACCGAGTACTCGTCGATGAAGTTCGCGCTGTTCTTCCTCGCCGAGTACATCAACATGGTGACGGTCTCCGCGCTCGCCACGACATTGTTCCTGGGCGGCTGGCGAGCGCCGTACCCGCTGTCGTTGTGGTCGGGCGCGAACCATGGTTGGTGGCCGATCCTCTGGTTCACCGCCAAGGTCATCATCCTGATCTTCGGGTTCGTCTGGCTGCGCGGGACCCTCCCCCGGATGCGCTACGACCAGTTCATGCACCTCGGTTGGAAGGTGCTCATCCCGATCAACCTGTTGTGGATCCTGGTCGTGGCTACCATCCGGGTGCTCGACGACCGAGGTTGGGCGAAGCTGGCGGCATTCGCGGTCGCGCTCATCCCGATCCTGGTGCTGTTCGCCATCGGGTCGTTCATCCTCGAACGCAACGACAAGCGCAAACAAGAACGTGATGACGCCGCGGAAGATGCCGAAGTGCGTCGTCCGTCGACGTTCCCGACGCCGCCGCTCGACCTCGTCGTGCCGGTCCACCCACGGGCGGCGAGTGCGGCGTCCCGCGCGGCGCGCCGGGCGTCGGTGTCCAGTGGTTCAGCGAAGGGAGGGCGATCGTGAGCAATAAGGAATCCGAGTCAGGCGGCGCTGTACAGCGTGCTTCGAAGAAGGACGTCGGTAAGCCCGCCCGCTCCACTGTGCCGCCGGCACCGAAGTTGCCCAGCGAACCGACCGGGAGCATCGGTGGCTTCGCCAAGGGTTTCGGGCTGACGTTCTCGACGATGTTCAAGAAGGTCTACACCGAGCAGTACCCGTTCGAGGTCTTCCCGACCGCGCCGCGCTACCACGGTCGGCACGTGCTGAATCGCCATCCTGATGGCCTGGAGAAGTGCGTCGGGTGTGAACTGTGCGCTTGGGCCTGCCCGGCCGACGCGATCTACGTCGAGGGTGGGGACAACACCGAGACCGAGCGTTACAGCCCCGGAGAGCGGTACGGCCGCGTCTATCAGATCAACTACCTGCGCTGCATCTTCTGCGGCCTGTGCATCGAGGCATGCCCGACCCGGTCGCTGACGATGAGCAACGAGTACGAACTGGCGCTGGACAACCGGCAGGATCTGATTTACACGAAGGAGCAGCTGATGGCACCGCTGCTGCCCGGCATGGAAGCGCCGCCGCACCCGATGCGCCTCGGCGAGACCGAGCATGACTACTACGTCGCCCGCACCTCGCCCGGCGAGCCGCAGAGCGCCGCCAACGAGGCCGCCCCCGGCGCCAGCTCCATCGCCCACCAAGTAGGTGGTCACCATTAGTGCATTCGGTAACTCGGGTCGTGCCGACCGTCGGTCCAGGCACGTGCGTCCGGCGAAGGCCGGCGCCATGGACACAGCATGAGTGTGGCGGTGGCTGCCGGGAACTCGATCGGTGGCGGCGAGGCTGTCTCGTTCTGGATCCTCGGGCCGGTCGCAGTGCTGGGCGCGCTGGGCACGGTGATGGCGAAAAACGCTGTGCACTCGGCGCTATCGCTGGCCGCGACGATGATCTGCCTCGGCTTGTTCTACGTGATCGAGCAGGGACCATTCCTCGGCCTGGTCCAGATCATCGTCTACACCGGCGCGATCATGATCTTGTTCCTGTTCGTGCTGATGCTCGTCGGCAGGGACAGCTCCGACTCGCTCGTCGAGACGCTGCGCGGGCAGCGGATGGCCGCAATCCTTGCCGGGCTTGGCTTCGCGATCCTGGTCGCCGCCGGTATCGGCAAGGCGATGAGTGGCGTTCAGCCGGTCAACCTCGAGCAACAGAACGCCGGTGGCGGCAACGTCGACAACCTGGCTGCGGTGCTGTTCACCAAGTATCTATTCGCGTTCGAGCTCACCTCCGCGCTCCTGATCGTCGCCGCGGTCGGCGCCATGGTGCTCGCACACGTCGAGCGGGAAGGGCCTCGGCTGACCCAGAAGGACTTGGCCCGAGTGTCGATCCGCAGCGGTCGGCCGCAGCCGCTTCCCGGCCCGGGCGTGCTGTCCACCGGCAATGCCATCGGAACGCCGGCGCTGTTGCCGGACGGCACCATCGCACCCGAGTCGGTCATGGAGAGCCTGGCCGCCACCCACGGCGAGGTCATCGACGACGAGACAAGATTGCGCCAGCTGACTGCCCGAGGGCGGCGACAGAAGTGACGCCTACCTACTACTTAGTGCTCTCCGCGCTGCTGTTCTCGATCGGCGGCGTCGGAGTCTTGGTGCGACGCAACGCCATCGTGGTCTTCATGTGCATCGAGTTGATGCTCAACGCGGTGAACCTTTCGCTGGTCACATTCTCGCGGATCAACGGCAGCCTCGACGGACAGATCATGGCCTTCTTCGTGATGGTCGTGGCGGCCGCCGAAGTCGTGGTCGGGCTGGCCATCATCATGTCCATCTTCCGTACTCGCCGGTCGGCCTCGGTCGACGACGCGAACTTGCTGAAGTACTGAGAGGAACCCCGGTGAGCGAAGAGGTGTCCTGTGGCTGACGCGCACGGGATCCAGTCGATCGCGTGGCTGCTGGTAGCGCTGCCCGCGCTGTCGGCGGGTGTCTTGCTGCTCGGCGGCAAGCGGACCGACCGCTGGGGTCATCTGCTCGGCGCCGCGATGCCCGTCGTGCTCTTCGTCTACGGCGTGCTGCTGTTCTTCTCGATCAAGTCCGAGACCGGCGGCAGCGGCCGTGAGCGCGACCTGCACCTGTTCAGCTGGATCCCGGTCGGTGGGTTCCGGGTGGATGCCGGCCTGCTGCTCGATCCGCTGTCGGTGGTGTTCGTGCTGCTCATCACCGGTGTTGGGGCGCTGATCCACATCTACGCGGTCGGCTACATGGACCACGACCCGGGCCGGCGTCGCTTCTTCGGCTACTTCAACCTGTTCATCGCCGCGATGCTCCTGCTCGTGCTGGCCGACGGCTTCCTCTCGCTCTACGTCGGATGGGAGGGTGTCGGCCTCGCGTCGTACCTGCTCATCGGCTACTACTACGACCGGCCGATCGCTGCGACCGCGGCGAAGAAGGCCTTCATCGCCAACCGGGTCGGTGACGTCGGGCTGTCCATCGCGATCATGCTGATGTTCGGCTACTTCGGCACCACCTCGTTCGCCGGTGTGTTCAGCCAGATGGGCGGCGCCTCGACGGGGGTGGCCACCGCCATCGCGCTGATGCTGCTGCTCGGCGCATGCGGCAAGTCCGGCCAGTTCCCGTTGCAGACTTGGCTGCCGGACGCGATGGAAGGCCCGACGCCGGTGTCGGCGCTCATCCACGCGGCCACGATGGTCACCGCAGGCGTCTACCTCATCGCCCGGTCCAACCCGATCTTCAACGAGTCGCAGGCGGCCCGCACCGTCGTGGTGATCATCGGCGCGATCACCTTGCTGTACGGCTGCGTGTGCGCGTTCGGCCAGGACGACCTGAAGCGCGTGCTGGCCTACTCCACCGTCAGCCAGATCGGCTACATGTTCCTCGCCGTAGGGCTGGGTCCTGGCGTGTACGCGATCGCGATCCTGCACCTGCTCGGGCACGGTTTCTTCAAGGCCTCACTGTTCCTGTCAGCCGGTTCGGTCATGCACGCCATGAACGACCGGATCGACATGCGCCGCTTCGGCGGGTTGTGGCGGGTCATGCCGATCACCTTCGGGGTCTTCGTCTGCGGATATCTCGCGATCATCGGCTTCCCGCTGGCGACCGGCTTCTGGACCAAGGACAAGATCATCGAGGCCGCCTTCGACAAGGGCGGTACCTCCGGCTACGTGCTCGGCGGGGCGGCACTGCTCGGTGCTGGGTTGACCTCGTTCTACATGACGCGGGCCCTGGTGATGACGTTCTTCGGTCAGCGTCGCTGGGAGGAGGACGTCCATCCGCACGAGGCGAAGACGGTCATGACGGCACCGATGATCGTGTTGGCCTTCCTCTCGCTGGTCGGCGGGTACGTGCTCATCCTCGGTGGCGGTCTGCAACATTGGCTGACACCGTCGGTGGGCACCTCGGTCGAAGAGGGCGTGCACACCGTGTCGAAGCCGGTGCTCACCATCCTCACCTTGCTCGTCGTTGGATTGGGCGTGCTGGGCGCGTGGGTGGCGTTCGGTCGTAAGCCGGTGCCCATCGAGGCTCCGGTCGGCGTGTCACCGGTGACCACCGCTGCGCGTCGTAACTTGTTCGCGGACGCCTTCAACGAGGCGGTGCTGATGCGGCCGGGTCAGTGGCTCACCCGGGCCCTGGTGTGGGTGGACAACCGTGGCGTCGACGGTGCGGTCAACGGAGTCGCTGCTGCGATGGGCGGCGGGTCCGGTCGACTGCGTCGCCTGCAGACCGGCTTCGTGCGTTCGTACGCGCTGTCGATGATGGCCGGCACCGTCGCGTTGTTGGTGGTCCTGTTGGCGGCGAGGTACAGCTGATGCACAACGTCGCCATTCCGATCCTGCTGGCCATCCCTTTGCTGGGTTGCCTGACGGTGTTCGCTCTGCCCGCGGCAGAGGAGAAGCTGATCAAGATCGTCACCCTGGTGACGTCCCTGATCGCGCTCGTCTACTCGGTGGTCCTGGCCGTCGCCTTCAACACCAACGGCGCCCGCTTCCAATTCCTCGGAAGCTGGCCGTGGATCACCGCGCTGGGCACCCGGTTGTCCTTCGGCATGGACGGCATCGCTGTCGTGTTGGTGGTGATGGCCGCCCTACTCGTGCCCGCGGTGGTCATCGCATCGTGGAACACCGTCGACTCCGACGACGACTCCGAGGAGTCGACCGCCTCCGATCGCAGTGTGAAGGGCTTCTTCGGGCTCATCCTGCTGCTCGAGGTGTTCATGCTCGGCGTCTTCGCCGCGATGGACGTCTTCCTGTTCTACGTGTTCTTCGAGGCCATGCTCGTCCCGATGTATTTCATCATCGGCATGTTCGGCGGCCCGCGCCGGCAGTACGCGGCAATGAAGTTCTTCCTGTACTCGTTGCTCGGTGGTTTGTTGATGCTTGCCGCGGTCATCGGCCTCTACGTGGTGGCCGGCAAGAGCACCTTCTCGTTCACTGCGTTGATCGGCTCGGTGCCCGACGGTGCCAGCCAGAAGCTGCTGTTCCTCGGCTTCTTCATCGCCTTCGCGATCAAGGCGCCGCTGGTCCCGTTCCACACCTGGCTGCCGGACGCCGGCGCCGAGGCACCGTTCGGTGGCGCGGCTTTGCTGGTCGGGGTGCTGGACAAAGTCGGCACGTTCGGATTCCTGCGCTATTGCCTGCCACTGTTCCCGGGTGCCTCGCGGTTCTTCTCGAAGCCGATCCTCGTGCTCTGCGTGATCGGCGTGCTGTACGCGGCGTTCCTGGCGATGGGCCAGCGCGACATGAAGCGGCTGGTCGCGTACACCTCCATCGCCCACTTCGGCTTCATCGGCTTGGGCGTGTTCGCGTTCACCACGCAGAGTGGCACCGGCGCGGTGTTCTACATGTTCAACCACGGCCTCTCCACCGGTGCGTTGTTCCTCGTCGTCGGCTTCCTGATCATGCGAGGCAAGAGCCGGCAGATCACCGACTACGGCGGTACGTCGAAGGTCACGCCCAGGCTCGGCGGTGCATTCCTGCTGGCCGGTCTCTCCGCGCTCGCGTTGCCGGGCATGAGCACGTTCATCAGCGAGTTCCTCGTCCTGGTGGGCACGTTCACCCGGCACAAGGGTTTCGCCATCGTCGCCACGGCCGGCATCGTCCTGGCAGCGCTGTATGTGTTGCTGCTCTATCAACGTGCGATGCAGGGCGCCGTCAGTGACAAGGTCCGCAAGTTCCGCGACCTGTCATGGCGTGAGACGCTAGCCGTCGGCCCACTGCTCGCGGTGATCATCGTCCTGGGCATCTACCCGAAGCCGATGCTCGACATCATCAACCCGGCCGTGAAGGCCACCATGAGTGATGTCGGCAAGACCGACCCTGCGCCTGCCGCACACCTTGCGAACCCGGGAGACGGCAAGTGATCGCCCAGATGAGAACACCCGATGACAACGTTCTGCAAAGGGCGCTCCACGTTTGCGCGGGGTGCCTGAGATGACCTTCGCGCACTCGGTGCTTGCTGCCGCGCCGTCCAACGACACGCTGCACCCACCGTCCATCGCCTACCACGCGTTGATGCCGGTGTTCATCGTGCTGGGTGCTGCGATGGTCGGCGTGCTGGTCGAAGCATTCGCTTCGCGCGAGCTGCGCTACCCGCTGCAGATCGGCGTCGCAGTCGGTGGCCTCGCCGCGGCCTTGGTGGACATCGGCATCATCCACTCGACGCACCTGGTGACGGCTGCGAACGCACTGGCGATCGACGGGGTGACCCTGTTCCTGCAGGGCAGCATTGTCGCGATGGCGCTGCCGGCCACATTGCTGATCGCCGAGCGCAGCGTCGACACGGGTAGCGCCGTCGTCGCGCAAGCCGCTGTCGTCGCCGGCTCTCCGGCCGACCGTCGACTGATCACCAGTACCCGCATCCAGACCGAGATCTTCCCGCTGATGATGTTCGCGGTCTCCGGGATGATGATCTTCCCGGCCTCGAACAACCTGCTGCTGATGTTCGTCGCGCTCGAGGTGCTCTCGCTGCCTCTCTACCTGATGACCGGGTTGGCCCGTCGCCGCCGGCTGCTCTCGCAGGAAGCGGCGATGAAGTACTTCCTGCTCGGGTCGTTCGCCTCCGCGTTCTTCTTGTACGGGCTTGCTCTGCTGTACGGCTACGCCGGCACCGTCGACCTGCCCTCAGTGCTCAGCAACTCCAGCGACAAGTCCGACGCCTTGCTCTATATCGGGTTCGGGCTGCTCGTCGTCGGGTTGTTGTTCAAGGCCGGCATCGCGCCGTTCCACAGTTGGACGCCGGACGTGTATCAAGGTGCGCCGACGCCGGTCACCGCGTTCATGTCCGCGTGCACCAAGGTCGCCGCGTTCGGTGCTCTGCTACGGGTGCTCTACGTCGGGTTCTACGGCGCGCAATGGAACTGGCGCCCGGTGATCTGGGCGGTAGCCATCGCGTCGATGCTCGTCGGTGCGATCTTCGGTCTCACCCAGACCGACGTGAAGCGCATCCTCGCCTACTCGGCCATCGCGCACGCCGGCTTCATCCTGGTCGGCACGATCGCGCTGACGCGGGACGGCCTGAGCGCGACGATGTTCTACCTGCTCACCTACGGCTTCACGTCGATAGCCGCGTTCGGAATGCTCACTCTGGTGCGTGATGCCGACGGTGAAGCCACCGGCCTGTCGAGCTGGTCCGGCCTCGCCCGAAAGTCACCATTACTGGCCACCTGTATGACGGTGCTGCTGCTCGGGATGGCGGGCATACCGCTGACCAGCGGGTTCATCGCGAAGTTCGTAGTGTTCCGCGCCGCCTATCACACGGCCGGTCCGCTCGTGGTGATCGCGCTGGTGAGTTCAGCGGTGGCGGCGTTCTTTTACCTGCGCATCGTCGTGATGATGTTCTTCGCCGACCCGCCTGAGAACAGCCCGACGATCGCGGTCCCGTCTGCGCTCAGCTCGATCGCGATCGGGCTCGGCGTCGCGGTCACGATCTTCCTCGGCATCGTCCCTCAGCCGATCCTCGACCTCGCGGCCAACGCCGCCCAACTCCACGGGTGACCGCTGGTCTGGGAGTCTCTTTCGAGAATCCCGAACTGGAAGCATCTGTTCGCGCGGGTGTGGACGCGGTCGAGGCGGCGCTGGCCGTTGCCGTGCACTCCGATGACGAGTTCCTGTCCGAGGTCTCCCGGTATGCCACCGTCGGTGGCAAACGGTTCCGCCCGCTGTTGTCGGTGCTGTCGGCGCATCTCGGTGACCCGACGCGCCCGGAGGTGGTGTCCGCTGCGGTCGTGATCGAGTTGACCCACCTGGCCACGCTCTACCACGACGACGTCATGGACGAAGCCGTGATGCGACACGGCACTGAGTCGGCCAATGCCCGGTGGACGAACACCGTCGCCATCCTCAGCGGCGACTTCCTCTTCTCCCGCGCATCGGATCTGCTGGCCGATCTCGGCCCGGCAGCAGTCCGGATGCAGGCGCAGACCTTCGCCCGGCTGGTCACCGGCCAGTTGCGCGAGACGGTCGGCCCGCGCGGGGGCATGGACCGCACGGAGCACTACCTGTCGGTGCTCGCCGACAAGACCGGATCGCTGATCGCCACCGCTGCTCAGTTCGGCGCCATGTTCGCCGGCGCGGCACCCGAGGTCGTCGATGCCGCGCGCCGCTTCGGGGAGCAGATCGGGGTCGCTTTCCAGCTTTCCGACGACCTTCTGGACATCGTCGCGGAGACCGACGCATCGGGAAAACGACCCGGTACCGATCTGCGTGAAGGCGTCGCGACGTTGCCGGTGCTCTACGCGTTGCGCTCCACCGATCCCGCCGAAGCACGACTGCGTGAGCTGCTGTCCAACCCGATCGAGGCAGAGAGCGAAGTGGCTGAGGCGCTGGGATTGCTTCGTGCGTCGCCGGCACTCACCGAAGCACGCCGCACCGTCGAGTTGTATGCGTCCCGGGCTCGGGTCGAGCTGGCGGACATCCCGGACCTGCCCGCCCGGCAAGCCCTGGACGAACTCGCCACCGCGGTGGTCGTGCGCACCGGCTGACGTCGCTTACTGCGCCGCCGGAATCCGTCGCCACGGGGTGAGCACGACGCTCGACCCGAGTGGCGGGTCGACAGCTGAACCGCGGCCGAACAGCCAAGCAAGCACAGCGAAGTCCGGTGCGCGCACCTCGACGGGCGCGTCGTCGCCCCCCGCCGGAGCAACGTCGACGGCCAACCCGGTCAGTGCCGGCTCGGTGCCGCCGTCGACGACGATGCGCACCGGCCGGTCGAGGCGTTCTGGCAGTCGCGCCGGATCGGCGGTCTCACGGAGCATCCGCTCGACGAACTGGGCCGGCCACTGCTTCGGTACGGCGAGCCGCGCGTCGATGCGGTGGATCTCGATCTCGCACCACCGCGAGATGAGGATCTCCTCGTTGGACAGGCCACGGTCGGCGACGCGATCCCAGGCGTCGGCGTCGGCGACCGCGCCAAGCACCCGGTCGAGTCGCTCCGCCGAATCGCGCAGGTCCGCGACGATCTCGGTCGCGTGCCGCCCCGCGCCGGCCTCGATGTCCTTGGCACGGCCTTCGTCTCCGTCCGGGTAGAGAGCGACGGCCTCGTCGCGCAGCGTCCCGCCGACGGAGCCGGCCATCGCGTCGGCACTGCGGGCCAGGTGCGTCAACACGTGCCCGATGGTCCAGTCCGGCAGCAGGCTCGCCGCGCGCACGTCGGAATCGGAGAGCGTGGTGGCCGAAAGCTCTGCGAGCACGGTCGCGGTCGAGGTGCGGACCGATTGCAGCAGGGCTGTGGTCTCAGTTGCTGTCACGGTTGCCCATTGTGCCGGGCCGCAGCAGGTCGCTGCGGTCAGGCTTGGCTGGTGCGGAACTGCCGAGCCGCGAACCACACGCACAGCGCGGCAAGCGCTCCGGTGACGAGGAAGCCACGCAGCACCGTGCCGGTTGCGATCTGCCCCTTGAAGAGGAACCGGGTCGCGTCGACGGTGTGCCGCAGGGGGTCGGCGTAGGAGATCCGGCGCAGCCACGCAGGCGCCAGCGACATCGGCAGCAGTAGCCCGGACAGCAGCAGCACCGGCACCACGAAGAAGTTGGACAGTGGTGCCAGCGCGTCCTCGCTCTGCAGGATCAGCCCGACGGCGTAGGAGATCGAAGACAGCGACAGCCCGAGTAAGCCGACCAACAGGATGGAGATCGCGGCGCCGGCGCCGCTGACCTTGAGGCCGAACGGCAGCGCGAGCAGCACCAGGATCGCAGACTGCACCACGATGACGACGACGTCACGCAGGCTGCGGCCGAGCAGTAACGCGACCCGGCTGATCGGCGAGACACGCATCCGCTCGATGACCCCTTCGCGCAGCTCGCCGATGATGCCGAAGCCGACGAACGCGGCGCCGTACAGGCCGAGCTGCACGACCAGGCCGGGCACCAAGACGGTGTAGGCGTTGTCCCCGCCGAACCCGCGCACCTGGGTGAGCGGTTTCAGCAGCGGGCCGAACAGGAGCAGGAACAGCACCGGCTGGAAGATGGCGACGAACAGCCAGATCGGATTGCGCAGCGACTGGCCCATCGAGCGGGAGAACACCAGCCAGGTGTCGTGGAAGATCTTCATGGATGCAGGGCCCTTTCAGGCAGAGGTCTCGCGCAGCGAGCGACCGGTCTGGCGGAGGAACACGTCGTCGAGCGACGGCTTGGTCACCGACGCGGTGGTGATGCTCAGGCCGGCCGCGTCGAGCAGTCGCAGCGCGGTCGGCAAGGAGGTCGCTGCGTCGTCGACGTAGGCGCGAACCTCGTCGTCACTATGGGTGATCTCGCGGAGCCCAGGCAGCTCGCGCAACTTGGTCTCGACCGCTATCGGGTCGATGCTGCCGATCACGATGGCCTCACCGGCGATCTGTCGTTTCAGTTCCGAGGGGCTGCCTTCGGCGACGACGGTGCCGTGATCGACGATGACCAGTCGGTCACAGAGCGCGTCGGCCTCGTCGAGGTAGTGCGTGGTGAGCAGGATCGTGGTGCCGCCCTCTCGCAGCTTGCGGACCTCGTCCCACATGTGCGCGCGGCTCTGCGGGTCCAGGCCGGTGGTCGGCTCGTCCAGGAACAGCAGCCGCGGCGAGTGCACCAGGCCGAGCGCGATGTCGAGCCGACGCCGCTGTCCGCCGGAGTAGGTCTTTGTTGCCCGGTCTGCAACGTCGGTGAGTTGCAGGGCCGGGATGATCTCATCTGCGCGGCGGTCCGAGTCGGTCTTGCTCAGTCCGCTGAACCGGCCCTGCTGATAGAGCTCGCGGCGGCCGGTCATCAACGGGTCCGAGCTGCCGCCCTGCGGGACGTAACCGATCCGACGGCGCACCTCTGCCGGATCGGCCCTGAGGTCGACGCCGGCCACGGTGGCCTTGCCCGAGGTCATCGGGATGAGCGTGGCGAGCATCCGCATGGTGGTGGTCTTGCCGGCGCCGTTCGGCCCGAGCAGCCCGAAGATCTCCCCGGCCGAGACCGACAGATCGATGCCGCGGACAGCTTCGACTTCGCCGCGGCGCGATGAGTAGGTCTTGCGCAGGTCCTGGGTGGTGATCACGCATTCTCCGTCCTCGGGGCGGCCGAGCAGTTCGGTCGCGGATTCACGCACTGCCCGCGGGTGCTCGGCCATGATCCGCAGTTGCTCGGGGACGACCCATGCGTTGCCGTCCGCCAGCTAATCACTGACCTCGTAGTCTTGCGTAGTTGCCTGGCGACTTACCAGCAGTTTGTCCGACCAGCTGATCCGGAACCTCCACACCCGGATGAGCGCCTCATCTCGTGCCGGCAACCGCGCTGCGGGCTCAGGCGGCCACGTTGGCCGCGGCGCGGCTCAGCGCGGACCCGTGCCGGGAGTGCCGCACCCCGTCGACGGTGAGCACCACCAGCGCGATCCACACCAATCCGAAGCCGGCCAGCCGGGCTGCCGGCATCGGCTCGTGGTCGACCAGTACCCCGACGCCGAACTGCAGCACCGGAGCCAGGTACTGCAACAGCCCCAGCGTGCTCAGCGGCAGCCGGATCGCCGATGCGGCGAAGAACAGCAACGGGATGGCGGTGACGACGCCGGTGCCGATCAACAGCGCGGTGTTGCCCGCCCCGTGCCGACCGAAGGCCAGGGTGCCGTTGAGCCCGATGACGACGAGGGTGGCCACCGCGGGGAGGAAGAGGATTCCGGTCTCCACGGCGATCGACTCCACTGCGCCTACCCCGGCGCGCTTCTTGACGTAGCCGTACGTGCCGAAGGACAGCGCCAGGGTGAGCGCGATCCACGGCAGCCGGCCGTAGTCGACGGTCAGTACGACGATCGCCACGGTGCCGATCGCTACCGCCACCCACTGAGCGCGCCGCAGCCGCTCGTGCAGCACCAGCACGCCGAGCAGGATCGTGAACAGCGGGTTGATGAAGTAGCCCAGGCTCGTCTCGACGACGTGATGGTTGTTGACGCCCCAGATGTAGGTGCCCCAGTTCACCGAGACGACCACCGCGGCGACGGTGAGCAGGTTGCGTTGCCGCGTGTTGCGCAGCACCGCCAGGACCCGGCCCCAGCCGTGCGTGCGCCACAACAGGATCGCGACGAAGCCGAGTGACCAGACCATGCGGTGCGCCAAGATCTCCAGTGCGCTGGCCGGCTTCAGCAGCGGCCAGTAGAGCGGGAACCCACCCCACAGCAGGTAGGCGGCGAATCCGTACAGCAGACCGCGACGTGTCTCGCCAGCCTGCTCCACGGACACCACGCTACGGCTGGTGTAGGGCAGTCGCGCAGGCCACCTGCCCATCAATGGCCGCCGCTCATGCACTCCCGCGGGCCGGTGCGCCTCGCCCACCGCACCCGCCACCCCCTAACGGGCTGCTAGTTCGCGGCGACCACGGTCTTCGGGTGCTTGCTGGACACCATCGTCGGCTTGCCGTTGTTCCAGCGCAGCCATCCGCAGAACATCCGGAAGTTGGCGGTGGAGGGCACCTGGATGCGACCGTCCGCACCGGGCACATGGCGGTTGAAGAAGATGTACCAGTTCTTGCTCGTCGGATCCTGGATCACCTGTGCGTTGCCCTCACCGGGCGTCGTCCCGGCCTGACCGTTGCAGCCACCACCCGGTTCGGCGAACGGCAGCGCAGTGGCCGGACCATCCGAATCGTGGTGTGCCACTGCTTGCCCTTCGGCTGGATCTGGGTCTTGTACGTCAGTACCAATTGATCACGCACTCGAGCCGGCGTCGGGTCGATGAGCGAGAAGTTGGCTCCCTCGCTGGGGATGCTGTCGTAGGCGCCGGTGTGGGACCCGTTGTAGCAGGCCAGTGGCCGCGGATTCGGAGTGAACGGCCCGGTGGGCGAGTCCGCGTAGCCGGTACCGATGCATCGCGCCGTCTTCTGCTCGGCCACCACCGCCGCGTAATAGACGACGTAGTGCTGGTCGTCGACCTTGACCAGAGAGGGCGCCCAGACGCTGTGGTTGGTGCGGTTGGCCCACGCCGGTTGCCGGTTCAGCAAGGGCTTGTTGATCTTGCTCCACGGCCCGTACGGGTTGGTCGCGGTTCGGATCAGTCCCTTCGTGCTCCACCCACCGGTCGAGGCCATGTACCACCGCTTGCCGTCGATGAGCAGGCCTGGGTTGGCGATCTTGGTGTCGGAGACCGGCTGCCAGGCCGGCTCCGCAGCGGGCGTGCGCTTCGGTGCCGGCTGCCGCTGTGGCCCGGATTCTTGTGGCCGCTATCGTCCTTCTGCTTCTTGTTCTTGTCCTTGCCGTTGTTGTTCTGGTCGCCGTTGCCGCCGTTCTGGCCGGGGGAGCCGTTACCAGCGTGGGCGCGTGCATTCGGCGCGTCCGCGTGTTTCTTGTGCCCGGCCGCACCGGCGCCGTGCGGGCCGACGGCGACGGCCGTGCCGACCACCGCCACCAGGCCGAGGGACAGGGCCGCCAATGGGCCGGGCCGGGTGGGCAGTCGCATGGTCGGACCTTCCGTTCGGGCCACCGCAATGGCAGCACGACACGGGGCTGGTGCGCAGACGGTTACAGGATGGTCCAGGTGTCCGGGCCGTTGAGCAGGCCGGTCAGAGCGTCGGCGTCACCGGCTCCACTGTCGACGGCCGAATCCATCTGCGCGGCCATCATCGCGTCGTAGGTGGGTCGCTCGACGCTGCGGAACACGCCCATCGGTGCGAACCGCGAGTCGATACCGGACAGCCGGGACAGCGCGAACGCCGTTGTCGGATCGCTGCTGTGCGCGTCGTGCACCAGCACCCGCGCGTCGTCCTCGGCAACACCCTGGTCGACGCTCAACGCACCGGTGTGCGGATCGCGCACGACCGCTTTGCTGCCGTCCGCCCCGAAGCGGATCGGCTCGCCGTGCGTCATCGGGATGATGTAGTCCGCGCGGGTGTCCGCGTCCTTCAGCACGTCGAACGCGCCGTCATTGAAGATGTTGCAGTTCTGATAGATCTCGACCAGCGCGGTGCCTTGGTGCTCGGCCGCCGCGCGCAGCACCGAAGTGAGGTGCTTGCGGTCGGAGTCGAGCGTCCGGGCGACGAAGGTGGCCTCAGCTCCGATAGCCAGCGACACCGGATTGAACGGGTGGTCCAGCGAGCCCATCGGCGTCGACTTGGTGATCTTGCCGACCTCGGACGTAGGGGAGTACTGCCCCTTCGTCAATCCGTAGATCCGGTTGTTGAACAGCAGGATCTTCAGGTTCACGTTCCGGCGCAACGCGTGGATGAGGTGGTTGCCGCCGATCGACAGCGCATCACCGTCACCGGTGACGACCCACACCGACAGATCCGGGCGGGTGGCCGAGAGGCCGGTCGCGATCGCCGGGGCGCGCCCGTGGATCGAGTGCATTCCGTAGGTGTTCATGTAGTAGGGGAAGCGCGACGAGCAGCCGATGCCGGAGACGAAGACGATCTTCTCGCGCTCCAGACCGAGCTCCGGCAGGAAACCCTGCACCGCGGCCAGGATCGCGTAATCACCGCACCCGGGGCACCAGCGCACCTCCTGGTCGGTCTTGAAATCCTTCGCCTTCAGGGTCAGCGGCGACGGTGCGTTGGATTCACTCATGGGTCAGGACTCCTTGCAGCATCTCGACGAGTTCCGCCGACTTGAACGGCATTCCACGCACCTGCGTCACGCTCAACACGTCGACGAGGTACTTGGCCCGTAGCAGCATCGCCAACTGGCCGAAGTTCATCTCGGGCACGACAACCCGCTCGTACCTGGCGAGCACGTCACCGAGGTTGCTCGGGAACGGGTTGAGGTGACGCAGATGAGCCTGCGCGATCGACTGTCCGGCGTCGCGCAGCTCGCGCGCCGCAGCGCCGATCGGCCCGTAGGTCGAACCCCAGCCGAGCACCAGCACCCGGGCGTTGCCGTCCGGGTCGTCCACCTCGACCGGTGCGATGGACCGCGCGATGCCGTCCACCTTCGCCTGACGAGTGCGGACCATGAAGTCGTGGTTGTCCGGGTCGTAGGAGATCTCGCCGGTCTTGTCGGCCTTCTCGATGCCGCCGATGCGATGCGCCAGCCCTGGCGTGCCGGGAATGGCCCATGGCCGGGCGAGGGTCTCGGGGTCGCGCAGGTATGGCAGAAACGCGCCGTCGTCGCCGTTCGGCTCGGTGGCGAACTTGACGGTGAGGTCGGGCAGGTCAACCACCTCGGGAACCTGCCAGGGCTCGGAGCCGTTCGCCAGGTAGCCGTCGGAGAGCAGGAACACCGGGGTGCGGTAGGTCGTGGGGGGGGGGGGGGGAGGGGGGGGGGGGGGGGAGGGGGGGGCAGGCGAATGCGGCGGACTACGCGGTGCCCGCGCTTCCCCGCTCCG
>JBPCMU010000121.1:0-50960 GCA_051001975.1 Jatrophihabitans sp. | reverse complement strand
GGCTAGCCCAACCGGACGGGCCGGAGACACCAGGCGGTTTTGCCCGCCTCAGTAAAGGGGCGCCGGAGCCGCAAATGACTGAACGGAACTAGCTGACTGCTGCCTTCAGGGCGTCACCGAGCTCGGTGGCCTCATCAGGGGACAGCTCGACGACCAACCGGCCCCCGCCCTCCAGCGGAACCCGCATCACGAGCCCACGGCCTTCCTTCGTGACCTCCATCGGGCCGTCGCCCGTACGCGGCTTCATGGCCGCCATGTCTGCCTCCCTCAGTGGGCGCAAGCGCCCAGGTGTGTCGATATCGGTCTTGCCAACTGCCCCCGGCCACCCGGACCGGGGTCGTGCTCTGCGACCATTGTCCCGCATAGCTCACCGTGGAGGAAACCGGACTGCCCAGCGGGCCTCGCGGAGCGGTGCCGAACAGATCCGGAGGGATGTCCATGGACGACGTCGTCCTGCTCGAGCGCGAGTCCGCCGTCGCGACCATCACGCTGAATCGGCCGGAGTCGATGAACTCCATGTCGGTGGCCCTCAAAGAGGCCCTGATCGCAGCGGTTGCCGAGGTCTCCGACGATCCCGACGTGCGCGCCGTCGTCCTCACCGGCGGTCCGAAGGCGTTCTGCGTGGGCCAGGACCTCAAGGAGCACGTCGCGTTGCTGGCTGCCGACGATCCGGCGCCGTTGAATACGGTCGAGAAGCACTTCAACCCTCTGGTGCTGGCGCTGGCCGCCATGCCCAAGCCGGTCGTGGCCGCGGTGAACGGGATGGCCGCGGGCGCGGGCGCCTCGCTGACGTTCGCCTGCGACTTCCGCATCGCCGACGCGAAGGCCAAGTTCCTGCTCGCCTTCGCTGGCATCGGGCTGACGCTGGACAGCGGCGCGTCCTGGACGCTGCCGCGGCTCATCGGAAGCGGACGCGCGCTGGCGATGGCGATGCTCGCCGAGCCGATCAACGCCGAGCAGGCTTTGCAGATGGGCATGATCAGCGGCATCACTCCGGAAGGTCAAGCCCTCACTGAGGCGCACGCACTGGCCACTCGACTGGCGGCCGGACCCACCCACGCCTACGCCGCGATCAAGCGCTCGCTGCACGAGGCGGCCACGCTTTCCCTGGCCGATGCGCTCGCTCTGGAAGGGGAGTTGCAGCGGGACTGCGGGCAGACCGAGGACCACCGCACCGCCGTCGCCTCCTTCGTCGCCAAGCAGAAGCCCACCTTCACCGGCCACTGACATCCCGAACGCTGTTCCTATCGATCGCTTCGTCGGCCATTGCGCCGAGCGGGAGGTTGTCGCTGCCGAGCGGGAGCTTTAGATCAAGTTTGTCGGCGTGTCGCGCCGAAAACCTCCCTCTCGGCAAGAGGACGAACCAGAGAACGGCACCCGACAGCCCAACCCGAGCACCCGCCCACCCCCCCGTCGGCGCCGCCCGAAACAGAGCCACGCTGGATCGCATCGATGCAGCAAGACCGCACCACGGTCACAGCTCTAGCCACAACGCGATGAGCGCTTGCGCGAAGAGCAGATCGCCCGCGCGAGCGCCAGCGAGCTTGCGGCCGAGCGAAGCGAGGAGCTCGGTTCAGAGTGGGCCCGAGCCTGCGACGGTCCGCGAAGAACCGACAAAGCGATCAGTAAACACAGCGACTATGAACCAGCTCGCCAGCAGGTGGTGATGTGGTCGTCAACCATGCCGGTGGCCTGCATGAGGGCATAGGCGGTGGTAGGCCCGACGAACTTGAGCCCGCGTTTGCGTAGTTCCTTGGCCATCGCGATCGACTCCGGACTGGTGGACTGCACGTCGCCGAGCCCGCGCGGTCGGCGATGCCGTGTCGGCGCGAAGGACCAGAGCAGCGAATCGAGATCCGGCACCGCGGCGCGGATCGCTTCGGCGTTGCCAATAGTCGCCACGATCTTCGACCGGTTCCGGACGATGCCGGTGTCCATCAGCAGCTCGGAAATCCGTGCCTCGTCGAACGCGGCGACCGCGTCGACATCGAAGTCACTGAATGCGGCTCGGAAGTTCGGGCGCTTGCGCAGGATGATCAGCCAGGACAACCCGGACTGGAAAGCCTCGAGCGACAGCCGCTCGAACAGCTGCTGTTCGCCGTGCAGCGGGGTGCCCCACTCGTCGTCGTGGTAGGCGATGTACTCAGGCGTCGAGGTGGCCCAGCTGCAACGCGACCGTTCGTCGGGTGCTTCGCTCACGTCTCCAGTGTGGCCGACTCGTCCGACACACCTCCGTCGGCCGGAGGCTCGTCGGCCAGCGGCTCGTCGGCCGGCGGGTTGGCGTCCGGCGGCTCGGCGACCGGCGGGTTGGCGGCCAAGACCTCGGCGGCCGAGTCGTCCCTCCCGGCCGTATGCGCACCAAACGACCCGCCGGGCAGCGGGCGGTCCGGATGCAGCGGGTCGAATGGGTGGCCGAGTCGCTCCAGCAGAGCGTCGCGATATTCCAGCTCGCTGGCCAGCCGATCGAGGATGGCGTCGGTCTCCACCATCCGGTAGCCGCGCAGGGCGACCGGCAGCCGGATCTTGGTGACGTCGTCGGCGGTGAGCGCCCCGTCGACCGGCAGTCCGTCCGGGATGGAATCGGCGGCCACCACTGGCGACAAGATTCGACCCTGTGGCACGAACACGATCAGCAAGGCGACCAGCGCCGCAGACACCACGATGGCCAGCAGCGCGTACATCAGCAGGGACGACACGCCCACGATCGTGACACGTGAGCACCTCCGCATGCACCCCGGCCCGCCGAAGGACCCCGTCGACCTGCCGCCGGTCAGGGCTCATGGCAGGCTGACTGACGTGACGGCGCACCGCGAGGCCCCGGCCGCCCTCAGGCTCGGCCCGCTGCGGGTGGCACCGGACGAGTTCGCGGTGATGGGCATCGTCAACCGCACCCCTGATTCCTTCTATGACGGGGGCGCCAACGTCGAGCTGAGCCGGGCGCAGGAAGCCGTGCGTCGCTGCGTGGACGAGGGCGCCGCGATCATCGACATCGGCGGGGTTCGCGCGGGGGTCGGCCCAGAGGTGGACGAGGCAGAAGAACTGCGCCGGGTCCTGCCGGTGGTGGAGTTCGCCCGCTCGCGCCATCCGGAGGTGGCCATCAGTGTGGACACGTGGCGCTCGGGCGTAGCGCGCGAGGTTGCCGCCGCCGGGGCCGACCTCGTCAACGACAGCTGGGCCGGCGCCGACCCCGACCTCGTGCACGTAGTCGCGGAGACCGGCGTCGGGCTGGTGTGCAGCCACACCGGCGGGCTGCCGCCGCGAACCGATCCGCACGGCATGCAGTACGACGATGTGGTCCGGGACGTGATCGAGACGGTCACCGCCGCCGCTGAGCGCGCCGTCGCGCTAGGCGTACGAGCAGACGGGATCATCGTCGACCCCACCCACGACTTCGGCAAGAACACGTACCACTCGTTGGAGCTGACCTATCGCCTCGACGAGCTGGTGGCAACGGGGTGGCCAGTGCTGGTCGCCCTGTCCCGTAAGGACTTTGTCGGCGAAACCCTGGACCTGCCGGTCGCCGATCGATTGGAGGGGACGCTCGCCGCGTCAGCGATCTCGGCCTGGCACGGTGCCAGGGTGTTCCGCGCCCACGACGTCCGCGCTACCCGCCGAGTGCTGGACATGGTGGCCAGCATCATCGGCAGCCGGGCGCCCGCCGCCGCGCGACGCGGCCTCGACTAACCGGCCAGCGCGGCGTCCACCGCGTCGACCGCCTCGGCAGCCGTCGTCGCCCGGTGCAGGACCTCCAGCGAGACGGGACGCACGAAGCCGGCCCGATACATCGTGTCGATCATCTGTAGCAGCGGATCGTAGAAACCGAATGCGTTGAGCAGCACGACCGGCTTGGTGTGCATCATCAGGTACCGCGCGGTCCACATCTCGAACAGCTCCTCGAGCGTGCCGATCCCGCCGGGCAGCACGACGAACGCGTCGCTGCGCTCTTCCATCACCCGCTTGCGCTCCCGCATGGTGTCGACCACGACCAGCTCGTCAGACGACTCGTCGGCGATCTCGGCATTGACGAGCGCCTGCGGCATTACACCGACGGTTCGCGCCCCACCTGCCCGCGCCGCTGCGGCCACCGCGCCCATCATCGACACGCTGCCGCCGCCGGAGACCAAGGTGTGCCCACGCGCAGCGATCAGCGTGCCGATCTCGGTGGCGAGGTCGAGGAATCGCGATTCGATCTGCGGGACCGAAGCGCAGTAGACGCAAATGGCTGCCATCGCGAACTACTGCGCGTCGTGGCCGCGGTCCTGGCGCGCAGCGTCCTGCGAGCGCTCCTCCAGCACGGCCTGGTCGGAGCGGACCGCGTCAGCCGAGGTGATGATCCGGATGACCTCGGACACGTCGTCGGTCATCGTCACCAGGTCCGGATCGGGCGCGCTGATCTTCCCGGCCGGCAGCACGGTGCCACGGATCCAGTCGACCAACCCGGACCAGTACTCCGTGCCGAACAGGATGACCGGGAACCGCGTCACTTTGCGGGTCTGCACGAGCGTCACGGCCTCGAAGAGCTCGTCCAGCGTGCCGAAGCCGCCCGGCATGATGACGAACGCCTGCGCGTACTTGACGAACATGGTCTTGCGGGCGAAGAAGTAGCGGAAGTTCAGCCCCAGGTCGACCCACTGGTTCAGGCTCTGCTCGAACGGCAACTCGATGCCCAGACCGACCGATGGGCCACCCGCCTGCGAGGCGCCCTTGTTGACCGCCTCCATCGTGCCGGGACCGCCGCCGGTGATCACGGCATAGCCGGCCTGCACCAGCGCGGCTCCAAGTCGCACGGCGGTGGTGTACTCGGCCGAGTCGGTCGACGTGCGGGCCGAGCCGAAGACGGACACGGCCTGGCCCAGCTCGGCGAGCAGACCGAAGCCTTCGACAAATTCGGACTGGATGCGCAGCACTCGCCACGGATCGGTGTGCACCCAGTCGGTCGGCCCGCGCGAGTCGAGCAGACGCTGGTCGGTGGTACCGGGTTGGATCTGGCCGCGGCGCAGGATCACCGGCCCGCGGTGTCGCTCCTCGGAGTCACCGGTCGAACGGGCATCAGGATCGGTGGCGTCAGTACTCACAGCTAAACGCTAGCCGGTCGACCCCAGGATTCCCGGCAAGGGTCAGAACAGCCGGGCCCAGTCGTCGGACCACACTTCGCCGTACCTGCTGGTGACCGACGCCCACTTCGCGTGCTGCCAAGCAGCGACCGCCTGTGCCGTCGGCTTCTCGTACACACCGTCCGCCCAGCTCTTGCCGGCCGGTGCGTACCCCAGCTTCTGCATGCGCTTCTGGATCCTCGTCACGTACGGACGTTCCCAGCCGTGGTACCCACCGTGTGACGCCTTCGGCCCGGTGACCAAACCGAAGTACTCGTCCGGAGCCAACGGCCAGCCCGAACCCGGTACCGGCGCTCCAGCCACCGACATCGCGGCCGACGACACGACGTCCTTGCCCGCGAACACCTCGGCGACGGGCAGCAGGGTCGAGGCCGACAGCGAGTACCGGCGGTAGAAGCTCAGGTGGATGTGCCAGAGGTGCGAGGGCTCCCACTCGTTCAGTCCGTCGCGGCGCTCGGGTACTTCGTAGTTGTGGGTCTGCCTGCCGTCGGTGGTGCCGCATAGTTCGCGCACCGGCAGCATCCGTCGATCACCCGCCTTCGCCGCGGCGATCAACCGACTCGTGCACAGCTTCATCGAGTCCGGCCCGAGCTTGACGTCCAGGGCCGACGCAGCGCCGGGGTCGGCGGGCGGGGTGTTCAGCGCACCGACTCGGGAGTCGTCGCTCTTCGGGAGCTCTTTGGCAGCCCAGTGATAGCCGTAGAACGCCTCGTTCGGGCCGGCCACGACCCCGTTGAGTTCGGCTTCCGGGAGATGACCCTTGATCGCGTTGAACAGCTGGTAGATCGCGCTCGGCGCGAAGGCCACAGATGACATGAGACGATCCCCATCGCCAGGCGCTTCGCGGGGAGGGCGCACCATGCGTTCACGGCACCTCGACACAGTGTAGGAGCGCTCGCGGCGCCGGCAAATACCCATTTAGACGAGTCAGCCGAGCGATGTCAGGAAGCGCACCAGGCTCTCTTCCGCGGCGCCAACGGCCGCTGCCGAGACCCATTCCTCCCGGGTGTGCGCCAGGTTGGGATCGCCCGGGCCGAAGTTCACCGCCGGCACTCCCAGGCGGGCGAACCGGGCGACGTCGGTCCACCCCAGCTTGGCGCGTGGCTCACCGCCGACCGCGGCGGCCAGCGCCCGGGTCAGCGGGGCGTCCATCCCCGGGCGGGCACCGGGCGCGGAGTCGATGACCTCCACGTCCACGCCGGCCAGGACCTCGCGGACGTGGGCTTCGGCCTCGGCCTCGCTGCGGTCCGGCGCGAATCGGAAGTTGACGGTCACCCGGCACTCGTCCGGGATGACGTTGCCGGCCACCCCGCCCTCGACGGCCACCGCGTTGAGGCCCTCGCGATATTCCAATCCGTCGACGACCACACGGCGCGGACGGTAGTCGGCCAGGTACTGCAGAAGTGGCGCGGCAGCGTGGACCGCGTTCACCCCCAGCCAGGACCGGGCGCTGTGTGCGCGCCGCCCGGTCAGCCGCGCGACTGCCCGCATGGTGCCCTGGCAGCCTCCCTCGAGCACGCCACCGGTCGGCTCGAGGAGGATGGCCAGGTCCGCTCGCATGTCCGCCGGCTGGTCTCGGGCCAACGCGGTCAGGCCGTTGCGCTCAGCAGCGATCTCCTCGCAGTCGTAGAAGATCCATGTCAGGTCGGTGGCCGGCTGCAGTGCGCCGGTGCCGACGAGATAGGCAATGCGTAGCGCGACAGCATCCCCCGACTTCATGTCCGAGGTCCCGCATCCGCGGAGCACATCGCCGTCACGGATCGACGGCACGTTGTCCGCGATCGGGACGGTGTCCAGGTGCCCGGCCAGAACCACCCGGCTCACCGCACCCAGCATGGTGCGCGCCACCACCACGTTGCCGTACCGGTCCACCGCCAGCGCGGGAAGCGCACGCAGCGCAGACTCGACCGCATCGGTCAGCTGCACCTCGTTCTCGGACACCGACTCGACATCGACCAGCGCCGCAGTCAACCCCGCGGCGTCGACCGACAGATCGAGCCGGACAACGTCACCCTGAACACGGCCTGTCACAAGGGCGCAGCGTACCTATCGCCTGGGTACCGTAGGCCCGTGACAAGTCCCGACAGTGCTACCGCTGCCTCCCAGCAGGCCGAGTCCGAAACAGCGTGGGGTTTCGGCCTAGCCACCGTCGATGACCGGACCAGTGCGGTGCTGGACACCTGGTACCCCCAGCCATCGCTTGGCCAGCCGGCCGATGAGGTGGCTCCGGAGGGCCTGCAGCGTCTGGTTGGCTCTGATTTCGACCGCGGCGTGCACACCGAGGTGGTCCGCCGGCGCATCGAACTCGCCACGGCGCCGAAGGATGCGCCGGACGTGTACCTCCGCCTGCACCTGCTGAGTCACTGCTTGGTCGAACCGCACCACGTCGATCTCACCGGCCTGTTCGGCCTGCTCAACAACGTGGTGTGGACGTCGATGGGACCGTGCCCGGTGGCCGGGTTCGAGGACGTCCGGTTGCGGCTGCGGACCCGGGGCCATCTCACCGTGTTCGGCATCGACAAGTTCCCGCGGATGACCGACTACGTCATCCCTGAGGGTGTCAGGATCGCCGACGCCGACCGGGTCAGGCTCGGCGCACACGTCGCCCCCGGCACGACGGTGATGCACGAGGGCTTCGTCAACTACAACGCAGGCACGCTGGGTGAGTCCATGGTCGAGGGACGGATCTCGGCCGGCGTCGTGGTGGGCGAGGGCAGCGACGTCGGCGGCGGGGCATCGATCATGGGGACGCTGTCCGGCGGCGGCACCCAGATCGTCTCGGTCGGCCGCCGCTGCCTGATCGGTGCCAACGCCGGGATCGGCATCTCGCTCGGCGACGACTGCGTGGTGGAAGCCGGTTGCTATGTGACCGCCGGCGCCAAGGTCGTGCTCGACGACGGCCACGCGATCAAGGCGGTCGAGTTGTCCGGCCGGCCCAACCTGCTGTTCCGCCGCAACAGCTTGTCCGGCGCGCTCGAGGCCGTCGCCCGCGCCCGGCAGGGCATCGAGTTGAACTCCGCGCTGCACGCCAACGCCTGATGGCCGGACGTTCCAGCGGTGCGATCCGCGGCCTCATCGCCGTGGTCGTCATCGCCGTCGTCGCGGTGGCGACCGGGCTGATCGTGCGCGCGGTGTGGCACAAGGTCACCGAAAACACCGCACAGGGGTGCAGTTTCGGCGACCAGCACACCTCGACCGGCCAAGCCGCCGTCGCCTCATCGATGGTGGGCGTGGTGATCGGCCGGTCCCTCCCGCAGCGGGCCGCCGTGCTCGTGATCGCTGCTGGCCTGCAGGAGTCGAAGCTGACCAACATCCCGGCAGGGCAAGGCGACCGTGACTCGGTCGGCGTCCTGCAGCAGCGACCGTCACAGGGCTGGGGCAAGCCCGAACAACTCGCCGACGTGCGGTTCGCGACCGGCGCCTTCCTGACCGCGCTGATCAAGGTGCCACGTTGGCAGACCGACGCGTTAGCCACCGTCATCCAGAAGGTGCAGATCTCAGCAGACGGAACCGCCTACGCCCAACACGAGGGCACCGCGACCTCGATCGTCACGGCGATGTGGGGCGCGCCGCGGGGGATCGCCTGCTCGTTCAGCAAGCCGACCAGGGTCGCGTCGGTCGCGTCGGTGGCCAGCCAGCTCTCCCGTGACCTCCCGGTCCAGAAGCCCACGACCGACAGCCGGTCCGTGCACGTCCCGGGTGCGTCCTGGCGGACTGCGGCGTGGCTGGTGGCCAACGCCGACCGGCTCGGTATCGCGACCGTCAGCTATGACCGATCGACGTGGACCCGGTCCAAGGGCTGGCACGACGGGTCGGCGTCCGCCGACGAAGTGGTAGCCACCCTCGCGGGCTGAGCGCCTCGCGAGGTACGGGCTAGTGCTCCTGGACCTGCGGCGGCAATGCGACCACGATGGCGGCGTCGCTCTCGGTCTTGCCGACCTTCGCGGCGCCCCCCGGCGAGCCCAGCTCGTCGAAGAAGTCGACGTTGGCCTGCAGGTAGTCGTTCCACTTCTCCGGCAGATCGTCCTCGTAGAAGATCGCCTCGACCGGGCAGACCGGTTCGCAAGCACCACAGTCCACACACTCGTCGGGGTGGATGTAGAGCATCCGGTTGCCCTCGTAGATGCAATCCACGGGGCATTCCTCGATGCATGCCTTGTCGAGGAGATCGACACACGGCTCGGCGATCACGTAGGTCACTGCGGTCCCTCGTTCTCCTGGCGGACGGTTACCTGCGTGCCACCGCCAGGACGAGCCCAGCGGCGACCCGCTTAGTATGCCGCGTGTGATGCAGCCGGAGTGGGTGGGGCGCCGAGTTGTGGTGCGCCGGGTGCTGGGCGTCACAGCCGACCCGGCCCAGTCGGCCCGCGTCGACAAGTCCGGACAGCGGTTCGGCGACGTGCTGGGCGATCTGCTCCGGTTGGACGCCGACCGGGCCGTGATCGCCACGAATGCCGGCCCAGTCGAGGTGGCCGTGGCGGACATCACGCTGGCCCGGCTCGTTCAGGCCTCCACGGCGGCACAGCTGAATCTGGAACGGATCGCTGCCGCGGGCTGGCAACCGGCCGAGACGGAGTGGATCGGCGGGTGGTTGTTGCGCGGCTCCACCGGGTGGACCGGCCGGGCCAATTCCGCGCTGCCCCTGAAATCCCCCGGCATGCCCATGGACGAGATGCTGCAGAGGGTCCACCGGTGGTACGCCGAACGCAATCTGCCTCCCCGCATCCATGTCTCGCTCCCGGCCCGGCAGTTGCTCGACGCGTTCCTGGCCGACACTGCGTTCCGCAAGCTCGAGGACGAGGCCGACGTCGGAGTCTGGCAGTGCGGACCGGTCACCGACGTGCTCGTCAGCCGGCTCGACCTGCTGCCGTCCGCTCGGATCGACGGCGCCGCGATCGAGGTTGCCGAGGTGCCGTCCGCGGACTGGCTGGGCACCTTCCGGGAGGGCTCCGCGCCGGTTGGTGCGGTGGACATCCTCACCCGGCATGACCGGGTGGCCTTCCTGACCGTGCGCGATAGCGACGGCGCCGTACTGGCGATCGTTCGCGGCGTGGTGGACGACGGATGGCTGGGGATCACCGGGCTCGAGGTGCCGCCCGAGCGCCGCGGACAAGGGCATTCACGCACCGCGATGGCCGCGATCGTCGACTGGGCCCGGCGGGAACACGGCGCGCAGCGAAGCTACCTGCAGGTCGAGGAGCACAACGAACCCGCCCGGCAGCTGTACGGGAGTCTCGGCTACCACCTGCACCACACCTACCGGTATTGGGACCGCACCAGGTAGCCGCTTCGGACCGTAGACTGCCCGCATGACCGAAGCCCCGCCGCAGAAGCTCCTGGTCGTCTCGTTCGACGACCCGATGAAAGCCCAGGAATTTCTGCTCGTGGCGGTGCGCCTGCAGAAGCAGCAGGAGCTCCAGTTGCACGACGCGGTGGTCGTCCGGCACGACGCCGACGGTCACACCCACGTCACCGAGACAACCGACATCACGCCGGGTCGCGGCGCGCTGAGCGGCGGGATCTGGGGACTGCTGCTAGGCACCCTGCTGGCCGGGCCATTCGGCCTTGTCGTGGGTGCCGCCGGCGCGGGCACCGGTGCGCTGGTCGCCAAGCTGCGTGACACCGGCATCAAGGACGAGAAGATCGCCGAGCTACGTCGCACGGTGCCCCCCGGACGTACCGCGCTGGCGCTGCTGATCAGTCACGTCTCACTCGCCGACTTGCAAAACGAGTTGTCCCGGTTCCCGGGTGCGACGCTCGTCGAGACCGACCTTCCCCCGGCCGCGATCGCCGCGGTCTCGCACGCGTTGGACGAAGGCAACCGCGCACCGTTCACCGACGCACCGCCGATCAGCTGAGCGCTACTCCCCCGCGGCCCGGCTCGTTCGATCGGCCGCGCGGGATCGTGCGGCGGAGCGGCTGGACAGCCGGGCGATCGTCGCGATGCCCGAGATGAACCCGGCCAGCAGCAGCCCGTAGGAGACATATGTCAGCCCAGTCTTACCGCCGGGCAACAGCACATCGCCCTCCGGCCGCGACTGGCTGAGCAGCAGGACCACCACCACCCAGGCCGCGAACGGCAGTACCGCCGCCACCGTGGCGCGCGCGGCCCACCAGGCCAGCACCGGCAGACCGACGTTCGTCAGCACCGCGAGCACCACCGAGACCGGGACGATGACGGTTCCAGCGCGGACCGGGACGAGCATCGCTTCCAAAAGGCCACTCAGCGCCGCGCAGGCGATCAGCAGCGCGACCGCCAAGGCCGTGATGGCACGCTGTGTCACTGCAGGCCGCCGAAGAGATCGAACTCGAAGCCGGCAGCATCACGCGGTCCGCCGGGTCCGGTGACGAGCCGGTAGTACTCGACGCCGGTGAGCTGTTGCGCCACTCGGTTGGACAGCGCGAAGCGATCCTCGGCCACGAGCAGTTGAGTGGCGTGGCAGCGCATCGCCGCGACCTTCGCCGACGTCTGCTCGGAGGCATCCACCCGGCTGGTGACCAGGGCATCCTCATCGCTGGGCAGCTCCGCGGCGTCCACCGGGACGTCGTAGGGACCTGGCATGGCGCGCAGCTCGTCGAGTTGACCGGCGAGCACCGAGGTAGGCCGCGCGGTCCAATAAAACTTCGACACCGTCCACTCCGCACCGAGGTCCGGCCGATGGCCCGGGTCGGCCGCTCGGCGGACCGCTTCGGTGCTCACCCGGTGCGCCATCATGTGGTCGGGATGGCCGTACCCGCCGCCGGGGTTGTAGGTGACGACGACCTGGGGGCGCACGTCGCGGATCACCGTGAGCAGATCGTCGACCGCCGCATCGAACACCTCGGAGTCTGTCGCGCCGCGCCAGAATGCCCGCGGGTCGGAGTTGGCCGAGGTTCCGATCATCCCGCTGTCGCGGTATCGGCCGGGTGCACCGAGATACCGGTGATCCACGACGCCCAGCGCCGTCATCGCGGCTGCCATCTCACCCATCCGGTATCCGCCGAGCTGATCGCCACGAGTCGCCTCCAGCTCAGCCAACTCGGGCACCAGAATCTCGCCCCATTCACCGAGGGTGCAGGTCAGCACCGTCACCTGCGCCCCGGCTGCGACGTAGTGCGCGATGGTAGCGCCGGTACCGATCGTCTCGTCATCCGGATGAGCGTGGACGAGCAACAACCTCTGCTGGTCGATCCCCTCCGCCACGAATCGAGAGTAGTCAGGCTGTGCTGGCGACCTCGAGGCTGGCGCCACCCGCGTCCTCGGCGGCCGCGATGTCCTCGCGCACCTCGGGGAAATGGCAGGCCGCGAAGTGCCCGGGCCGCTTCACCTCGAGCTCCGGAACCTGAGTGACGCACCGCTCCTGGGAGGCGGAATCCAGCAGCTTGAACTTCGGGCAGCGGGTGTGGAACACGCAACCGCTCGGCGGGTTGATCGGGCTGGGCAGGTCGCCGACCAGCAACACCCGGTCCCTACGCGCCTCCTTGCGTGGGTCGGGCACCGGAACCGCGGACATGAGCGCGTGCGTGTAGGGATGCATGGGCGCCGAATAGAGCTCGTCACGGTCGGCCAGTTCCATGATCTTGCCCAGGTACATCACAGCGACCCGGTCAGAGATGTGTCGCACGACCGACAGGTCGTGCGCGACGAAGACGTAGGCGAGCTGGAACTCGTTCTGCAGGTCCTCCAGCAGGTTCACCACCTGCGCCTGGATCGAGACGTCGAGTGCCGACACCGGCTCGTCGCAGACGATCAGCTTCGGCCGCAACGCAATGGCCCGGGCGATCCCGATCCGCTGCCGTTGCCCGCCGGAGAACTCGTGCGGGTGACGGTTGTAGTGCTCGGGATTCAGCCCGACGCGCTCCATCAGGCCCTGCACGTCCTTCTTGATTCCGTGCTCGGTCTTCACCCCTTGGATGTGGTACGGGGCGCCGACGATCGTGCCGATGGTGTGCCGCGGGTTCAGCGACGAGTACGGGTCCTGGAAGATCATCTGCACTTCGCGGCGCAGTGGCCGCATATGTCCGCGGGAGAGATTGCTGATGTCCCGGCCGTCGAATCGGATCGACCCGCCGGTCGGCTCCAGCAATTTGGTGATGGTGCGACCCGCGGTGGACTTTCCGCAGCCTGACTCGCCGACCAGACCGAGCGTCTCGCCGGCCCGCACCGAGAAAGAGATCCCGTCGACAGCCCGGACCGCTCCGATCTGGCGCTGCACGACGATGCCCCGCTTGATCGGGAAGAACCGCTGCAACCGGTTGACCGCGAGCAGCGCCTGCGGGTCGTCGGCAGCCGGGTGGATGCTGGTGTCGATGGCACTGCTCTTCGTCTTCGGCTTTGTCTTCGTCGTCACAGCGGCCGGCGGGGCGCCGTTGTCCGCATGTTTGCCGGGGGTGTCCTCGGATGCGCTCGACGTCATCGAACCGGACCTTCCGTGTGGCTGACACTCATGGGTAACGAGCCGGTCGGGCGCGTTGGTTGGCCGGCCATCACAATCCTGGCGACACGTCGGTGGACCAGATCTGCTTGCGCTCGGCCGGGTCGATGTGGCAGCGCACCGCGTGGCCGTCGCCTACCGGGAGGAGATCGGGGTGCACTTTGGAACACGACCCGTCCGGGACTCGCGTCTTGTACTCACAGCGCGGGTGGAACACACATCCCGACGGCACCTGGATCAGTGACGGTGGCTGGCCGGCGATCGGGCGCAGCCGCTCCTGCCGGGTGCGGTCCATCCGCGGCATCGACCCGAGCAGACCCCAGGTGTAGGGCATCTCGGGCCGGTAGAAGATGTCCTCGACCAGGCCCGTCTCGACGCACTGACCGCCGTACATGACGACCACCGAGTCGCACGCCTCCGCGACCACGCCGAGGTCGTGGGTGATCAGGATGATGGCGGAGTTGAACTCCTTCTGCAGATCCTTCATCAGCTCGAGGATCTGCGCCTGCACGGTCACGTCCAGCGCAGTGGTGGGCTCGTCGGCGATCAGTAGCCGAGGGTTGCAGACCAGCGCCATCGCAATCATCGCGCGTTGCCGCATACCGCCGGAGAATTGGTGCGGATAGTCGCCGTACCGGCGGTCCGGATTGGGGATGCCCACCCGCTCGAGCATCTCGATGGTGCGCGCGCGGGCCTGTTTCCTGCTCACGTGGTTGTGCACCAGGTATGCCTCAGCGACCTGACTGCCCACTGTGTAGAACGGGTGCAGCGAGGAAAGCGGGTCCTGGAAGATCATCGCCATCTCATCGCCGCGGAGCGCTCGCACGTCCCCCTCGCTGGCGCTGACCAGTTCGGTGTCGGCCAGCCAGATCTCGCCGCTGATCTTCGCCTTGGATCCCTTGTGCAGCCCCAGGATGGCCTGGCTGGTCACCGACTTGCCGGAACCGGACTCGCCGACGATGCCCAGCGTCTGGCCGCGTTCGACGTCGAACGTCAGTCCGTCGACGGCTTTCACGATGCCGTCACCGGTCCGGAAATGGACCTTGAGATCGCGGACGGTCAGGAAGGCCCGGCCGCTCTCAGCCGTCGTCGACGACTCCTCATACACCTCGGTTGTCACGCGCAGCGACTCCTAGCTGTAGCTGACCCGCGGGTCGATGACCGCGTACAGGATGTCGACGATCAGGTTGGCGAACACCAGTGCGAGCGCCGCGACGATCGTGACACCCATGATGACCGGTAGGTCCTGCTGACGGATGGACTGCACCGACAACCATCCCAGCCCGCGGAGGTTGAACACCTGCTCGGTGATCACCGTAGTCCCGATCAGGGTGCCCAGGTCGATACCGAAGATCGTCGCGATCGGGGTGAGCGCGGCACGCAATCCGTGTTTGACCACGACCGTGCGTCGCGGTAAACCCTTGGCGCGCGCGGTGCGGACATAGTCCTCCCCCATGGTCTCCATCACGTTCGCCCGGGTCAGCCGGGCGTACAACGCGGCGAAGAGGAAGGCCAGTGCAATCCACGGCAGCAGCAGGCTCTTGAACCACTGGAACGGGTTGTTCGTGATTCCCACGTAGCTCAGATTCGCCAGCCACTTCAGCTTGTACTCGAACACGAGCAGCAGCAGCGGGCCGGTGAAGAAGATGGGCAGCGAGACGGCGACGAGAGCCATCGTCATACCGGCCCGGTCCACCAGCGAACCGGGACGCAGACCGGACAGCGTGCCGACTGTGACGCCGCCGAGCAGCCACAGGAACGCAGCACCGGCGGCCAGCCCGAGACTCACCGGGAGGGCCTGACCGATCAGCGTGTCCACTGCAGTGTTCAGCCGGAAGGAGTAGCCGAGGCATGGTGCGCCACAGTGGATGGGCGAGCTCGTCCCGTCGGTGACGGTGCGGCCGAACAGGATGCCGTGCAGCCAGTCCCAGTACTGCGCCGGGATGGGCTTGTCGAACCCGAACCGGTGCTCCAGCAACTTCAGCTGCAGCGACCCGGGCGGGAACGGAACCTTGCCGACGTAGTAGTAGACCGGAGAGGTGTGCGACAGCGACGGCGACAACTGGAAGATCGCGAACGTCACGACGCTCACGACCCAGATGACGATCACTGAGCCGATCAGCCGACGGATCACATATCGCAGCATTGTGTAGGCGCCGTGGTGGGCCGACCCGGTTTCCCGAGCCGACCCACCACGGCTTCCCTTCTGTCAGATCAAGCAGTCACTAGGACACGGCTCGCAAGATCAGCCGCTGACGCCGACGTTGACGAAGTCGTACTCGCCGAACGCCAGCGCGTTGTCGCAGGTGACGTTTGTCATCCGCGGACCTCGGTAGTACAGCGTCTTGCCATAGAGGATCGGCAAGTACACCCCGCTGGCCATCACAGCCTTGTCCAAGTTCTTCCAGTCATCGCCGGTCGCCTTGCCCGCAGGTGCGGCGTCAAGGATCTTGTTGACCGTGGGGTCGTTCAGACTGGGGTAGTTGGAGTTACCCGTCGGCAGGATCGAGTTGCCGTTGGCGATCGACTGGTAGTAGCCGACACCGGTCGGGAAGTCTGCACCCCAACCGGCGGTGGCCATGCCGATCTTCTGGTTCTTGATGTTCTGCGGCGACCCGATGAAGGTGCTGTAGTACGTCGAACCATCCTGCGTGATCGGGGTGACCTTGATGCCCACCCGAGCCAGCGCCTGCTGCTCCGAGGCGAAGGCCTTGACGGCCTGGTCGCTCGGCGTTGCGTAGGCGTACTTCAGGCTGAAGCCGGTCGGCTTGCCACACAGCTTCAACTCGTCCTTGGCCTTGGCCACGTCCCCGGTGTTGTCGCTACCGGACGGGTACGGGTTGTAGCTGGCGTCGTAGCCGTCGATGCCTGGAGGGGTCATCGAGCCGGCAGCTTCACCAGCGGTGGGCCCACCGTAGGCGCGGATGTAGGCCGCCTTGTCGAAGGCGTAGAAGATCGCCAACCGGCAATGCAGGTTGGTGACCACCGACGGCATCACTGCCACGTAGCGGGCGAAGGCCGTCACCGGGTCGTCAGCGTTCGTCTTGAGGCTGGGCTGGGTGAGGATCTTCGTCTGGAATGCGGCCTGCACGCCCTTGGCGTCCGCTGCCGCATCCGCCTGGCCCGACTGCAACTGGTTGTCGATGTCGGTGAGGCTGGTGTCGATCGTCATGTCGATCTCGTCGACCAGCGGGTGGTGGATCGTGTCAGTGCTCTGGCTCCAGTTCGGGTTCTTCACGAAGACGATCTTCTTCGCCGGCGTGTACGACTGGATCATGTACGGACCCGAGGCCAGCGGGTGCTTGGTGTAGGTCGCGCCGACGAAGCCGGTGCCACCTTCGACCTTGTTCGGCACCGGGGCCGAGGCTGCCATCGCCATCAGGTTGTCGAAGTCCGCGTTCGGCGACGCCAGCTTGAAGGTGATGGTCTTGTCCGTGGTGGTGATCGTGCTCAGGTCGCCACTCTTGTACGGACCGGCGTAGTCCTTCGGGTGATCGATGCTCTGCGTGAAGTAGGACGACGGTCCGCCGTTGATGACATCGGTCGCGAACAGCCGCTCAACGCCGTACTTGACGTCCATGGGCGTGATCGGCGAGCCGTTCGACCACTTCAGCCCGTCCTTCAGCGTGTAGGTCCACTGCGTGAAGTCGGCGTTGTGGTCACCGGGAGCGGTGGCCAGGTCAGGGACCGGCTTGAAGTCAGTGCCGTTGACGACCTGGTAGCCCATCAGCGAACGGGTGAACAGCCGCTGCATGTTCCAGCACCAGCCGTAATAGGTCCGCTGCGGGTCCCACGAGTCACAGTCGACCGAGGCCAGCAACTTCAACGTGCCACCCGTCTTCGTGGACGGGTTGACTACCTTGTCGAATGCGGCGTTGTACGCCGGCTTCGACCCGGTGGTGCCACCGGAGGCGGAGGTCACGCGCGAGGCGCTGCTCTTGTTGCCCCCGCCGCCGCTGCTGCTGCAGCCAGCCACCAGTACTATCGCGGTCAACACAGTGACCCCGATAGTCAGCTTGGATTGCTTTCTCATCGGCCGATTCTCACCTTTCTAGTGCCTACGTCCGCAGATGGGCCTGCGGTCGTTGCCTTGCTTGCATTGCGTTGTGCGGTGCTGCGGCCGTGGCCGCAGGTGAAGCGCGGGGAGGTCCATGCCGACATCAGCGGGTCGACTTCGGGTCGAGTGCGTCACGCAGCCCGTCTCCGAACAGGTTGAACGCCATGACCGAGATGAAGATCGCGATGCCCGGGCAGAAAAGGTAGGCGGGGTCGACCTGGAAGTAGTTTCCGGCGTCGCTGAGCATCTGGCCCCAGGAGACCGTCGGCGGGTTGACCCCGACGCCGAGATAGGACAGACCGGCTTCGCCGAGCATGTAGTTGGGGATCGTCAACGTCGCGTAGACCAGGATCGGACCCAGCACGTTGGGGAAGATCTCGCGGGTGATGATGCGGTAGTTCGACGCGCCGAGACTGCGCGAGGCGTCGATGAACTCCTTCTCCCTGATGGACAACACCTGACCGCGCACGATCCGGCCGATGTAGGGAAAGCCGAAGAAGCCGAGCACGAAGATGATCACGGCGAAGCGCAACACCTGGCCGGACATTCCCAGGAATGACGGCACGATCGAGAACACGGTGAGCAACGCGATCGAGAACAGCAACGTGGGGAAGGCCAACAGGGTGTCCATTACCCGGGCGATCACCGAGTCCTGCCAGCCGCGGTAGTAGCCGGCGATCAGGCCGAGGGTGACGCCGAGGAGCAGGGACAACGTGGTCGCCGATGCGGAGATGATCAGCGACGTACGTGCTCCGTAGATCAACTGCGCGAGAACGTCGTTGCCGGTAACCGGAATGACGCCCAGCCAATGGCTGCCGCTGATGCCGCCGAACGTCCCGGTGGGCATCAGGGTGTCCGGGTTGACGAGATTCGGATCGCCGCCGTTCTGGTGCGTCGGACTCTGCCCGTACAGCTTCGTGAGCGGTCCGGCAAAGACGGCGATCAGAACGATGAGGAAGGCGACGATGCCGCCGGCCAACGCGACCTTGTCCCTGCGCAATTGCGTGAAGGCGATCTGGAACAGGGACCGGCCCTCGATCGCACCTGGCAGGTGACCGTCGCTGCCATCGCCAGGAAGAGCGGTCGACGTAACGACCTCGAGTTCCCCCGCCGGCAAAGACATGCTCTCGACCACTCCTCGGTATTCGGGTTGGCGCTGGCCTATCCGGAGCGTAGGTGCAGACCTGCCGCGCCGTATCGCCCTCGACGCGTTCGCAATCGAATTGCGACGTGACGATATGCGCAGCGAGTGGAAGGGTAGTCGGCCTGACCGATCTGACAAGCCCACCGGGGCTCCGGGTCGCAAATTGTTATGTGCTCGTACCACGCCCGAAGAGATGGTGACTCGCCCACGAAACACGATTCGCTGCCTTGGCGGCGGTCAACGGCGGCAGCACAAGGCCGAGGGCCCCGACTCGCGTCGGGGCCCTCGGGTGTAGTAACTCGGTGCTGCTGACTACTTCTTGAAACCGATCGTGGTGTAGTCGACGTCGGCGAAGCCGAAGGCGCCTTCATTCACGAGGTTCTTCTTGCAGGCCACCAGGTCGGGGCGCTGGTACAGCGTCACGGAGTGGCCTTCCTCCCAGAGCTTCTGGTCGATCTCGTAGGTCAGGTCATCTGCCTTGCTCGGGTCGAGCGTGCTGGTGGCCTGGTCGAGCAGGTCGTCGATCTCCTTGGAACCGATCTTGCCGTAGTTCGACTCACCGGTGCTCGCATACAACTGCTTGGCACCGCTGACCGGGAACGGCGTGCCGATCCAGGAGAAGATAGTCAGGTCGTAGTTGCCCGGGATGACGTAGTCGGAGAAGAACGGGTCGGACGGAACGGTCTTCAGCGTGACCTTGATGCCGGCCTTCTTCATCGCGTTCTGCTGGATGCCGGCCTCGGTGGCGCTGGAGGCGACACCGGCCGGGATCACGAACGACAGGTTCAGCGCCTTGCCGTCCTTGGCGTAGATACCGTCGCTGCCCTTCTTCCAGCCAGCGCCTTCCAACAGGCTGTCTGCCTTGGCGATGTCCTGGTTGCAGTAGTCACCGCAGGTGGACTTGTACTGCGCCTGGTTGTTCATCCAGATGTGGCTGTTCAGCACGGTCGCCGGCCAGTCCAGCGCCGACAACATCGCCTTCGCGTCGTTCACCCGGTCCATGCTCAACATGACTGCCTGGCGGACCGCGAGGTCGGCCAGCGGGCCACGCTTGGACAGGTCGATGTGCCGGAAGTTCGGCCCACCGGCCTTGCGCACGTCGGTGTCCGGGGTGGCCTGCGCGGTCTTGTACGCGGCCGGGTCCGAGCCGATGTCGAAGAAGTCGACCTGGTCACCCTGGAACGCCTTCGGCTGCGCCGACACGTCGATGACCTTGAACTGGATGGTGTCCAGCTTCGGCTTCTGCCCGAACCACTTGTCGTTGCGCTTGACGGTGATCGTCTTCGCGGTCTTGTCGATCTTGTCGATGATGAACGGGCCACCCGACACCGCCGGACCGTTGATCCACGCGGTGTTGAACGACTCCGGCGTCGCGGTCAGCGCGGCCGGGATGATCGGGTTGAACAGCGACTGCCACTCCGGGTAGACCTTCGCGAAGGTCACCTTCACGTCCTGGTCGGTGGCGCCACGCTCCACCGACCCGATCTGGTCGTAACCCGACGTCGACGCAGCCTTGTAGGCCTTGTTCTTGCCGTTCAGGGCGTTGAACATGCCCTGGAAGTCCTTGTAGGTCATCTGGGTGCCATCGCTCCAGACAGCCTTCGGGTTGATGTGGTACTCCACGACCTGCGGGTCCTGGTTGGTGATCTGTGCCTTGTCGACAACGTCCTTGTCGAGGGTCGGCTTGCCGCCGGCGTCGAAGTGCCAAACGGGGGGCAGGGTCGAGGTGACAAGCTGCGAGATACCGAGCTCGTTGCCGTCAACCTCGAAGATATTGAAGTTCGGTGGGAAGCTGTCGATTGCCCACCGCAGGTTGCCACCGTCGGGAACCTGGTCGTAGGCGAGCGGGTTGGTCTGGTTGGCGTTGTTGCTCGCCTGCTTCTTCTTGTTGTTGCTACTGCTGTTACCGCCGCCGCCACCGGAGCTGCAAGCACTCAGCCCCATCGCCGCGGCAACTGCAACTCCAACGAGCGCAGTTGTTTTCTTGGACAGCCTCACGCGTCCTCCTCTTGTCGTGGTGAGGTACAGCAAGCACGCGCCTTCTGAGCAGCCGTGCGCTATCGATACAGACTTACCGGCGACCCTGCCCCGGGCAAGCGGATCGCCCGGTCGTTGCCAGATCGGTACGTGAACGTTGCACCGAACCCATCTCCCGCCCACGTGACGAGAGCTCGAGGGTCACAAAACGTCCAGTGCCTCAGCCCAATGGCAGGCATCCCGGTGATCGCCGGTGCGCTGCATCAGAGCTGGATCCTCCGTCTCGCACTTGTGCTTCTGGTCCGCGGACAGATCGTTGGCGTACTTCGGGCATCTCGACGAGAACCGGCAGCCCGGCGGGACGTCGGACGGGCTCGGCAGATCGCCAGTCAGCAACACCCGGGTGCGTTCCCGCTCGCGATGTGGATCAGGGAGTGGGATTGCCGACAGCAACGCCTGGGTGTACGGGTGGGTCGGCCGCTGGAAGATCGTGGTCACCTCGCCGATCTCGACGATCCGCCCCAGGTACATGACCGCCACCCGGTCGGCAATGTGCCGAACGACCGAGAGATCGTGCGCCACGAACAGATACGAGAGCCCCAGCCGCCCCTTGAGTTCGTCGAGCAGGTTGATCACACCGGCCTGGATCGACACATCCAGGGCGGACACCGGCTCGTCGAGGACGATCAATTTCGGGTCGAGGGCGAGCGCCCGGGCAATGCCGATGCGCTGGCGCTGCCCACCGGAGAACTCGGCCGGATACCGTGCCGCGTGTTCCGGGTTCAGCCCGACCATCCGCAGCAGCTCGCGAGTCCGTTCCCTGCGGCGTGCGACCGGGACGTTCTGCACCTTCATCGGCTCAGCCAGGATGTCGCCGACCGGCAACCGGGGATCCAGCGATGCCATCGGGTCCTGGAAGACGATGGTGAGGTCGGCGCGCATCTTCCGGCGCTGGCTCGAGCTGAGCGATCCGGATTGCTTACCCAACACCACAACGTTGCCCGCCTGTGGCTTGACCAACGACATGATCTCCATGATCGTGGTCGTCTTGCCGCAGCCGGATTCGCCTACCAGGCCTAGCGTTTCCCCTTCTCTGATCTCGAAGCTGACGCCGTCGACGGCGCTGATGGCACCCACCTTGCGACGGAACACCGCGCCCTTGGTGAGCGCGAACTTGCGCTCCAGACCGCTGACCTCCAGGGCCACAGTGCGCTGCTCCCTCGGCACCTTCGCGACCGGCGCGACGGTTAACTCAGGGCGCGGGAACACGTCATCGCTGGTCATCTTCTGCAGCGCAATGATGTCCCTGCGATGACATGCGGCGAAGTGCCTCTCTCCGTCGGTGGGACTGAGGGTGGGCTCGACCTCGACGCACTCCTTCACCTTGATGGGGCATCGTGGCGCGAACGGGCAGCCCTTGGGCAAGTTGACCAACGAAGGCGGAGTGCCCTCGATCGGGATCAGCGGTTCCTTCTCCTTGACATCCATCCGCGGGATCGAGCCGAGCAGGCCGAGGGTGTAAGGCATCCGCGGCTCGTAGAAGATCTGGTCGACGGTGCCCGTCTCCACCGGCTTTCCGGCGTACATGACCAGGACTCGATCGGCGAACCCGGCTACCACGCCGAGGTCGTGGGTGATCAGCACCGTGCCCGCACCGGTGATCTCCTGCGCCGTCTTGAGCACCTCGAGGATCTGCGCCTGGATCGTCACATCCAGCGCCGTGGTGGGCTCGTCGGCGATGATCAGCTCGGGGTCGTTGGCGATCGACATCGCGATCATCGCGCGCTGCCGCATACCACCGGAGAACTCATGCGGGAACGACTTCGCCCGTACATCGGGCCGTGGGATGCCCACCGCGTGCAGCAGTTCGATGGCTCGCTTGTTCGCCGCGTCCTTCTTGATGTCCTGATGGATCAGCAAAGCCTCGGCGATCTGGTCACCGATCGTGTAGACCGGGGTGAGCGCGGATAGCGGGTCCTGGAACACCATGGCGATGCCCTTGCCGCGGATCCGGGACAGTTCCTTGTCGCTCATGTCGACGAGGTCCTTGCCCTTGAACTTGATCTCCCCGGTGACCTGCGCGCTGCCCGGCAGCAAGCCCATCACCGCAAGGGAGCTCACCGATTTTCCGGAGCCGGACTCACCGACGATCGCCAGGCTCTCGCCGCGCCGCACCGAATAGGTGACGCCGCGGACAGCCTCGACTGCGCCAGCCTCGCTGGGGAAGGTCACGGTGAGATCGGTGACCTCGAGCAGCGGCGCGTCGTCGGGCTGCTCGGGATTGAGCGTGGGCTCGGTCAACCCGATGGTCACTGGATCGGCTCCGTTCGGTGGAGGTGCGTCTGGTCGGTGCTCACAGCCGGCTCGCTCCCGACGTCGGGTCGATGGCATCGCGCAGCGCGTCGCCGACCAGGTTGACCGACAGCAGCAGGGCGATCAGCGCGAAACACGCGGGCAGGATCGTCCACGAGGCCGTCGTGATGAAGTTCTGGTTGTCGTTGAGCACCGTGCCCAGCGAGACGTCCGGAGGCTGCACCCCGAAGCCGAAGAACGACAGGCCGGTCTCGGCCAGAATCGTGCCGGCGACGTTGATCGTCACGTCCACGATCAACAGGGACGCCATGTTAGGCAGTAGGTGCCGGGTGATGATCGTCCGCGCCGGCACGCCCATGAACCTCGCCGCCGCCACGTATTCGCGCTCGCGCAGGCTGAACGTCATACCGCGGATCACCCGGCCGGTGATCATCCAGCCGAAGATCGACAGCAGGATTATCAGGAACCAGATGCTCGGGCTGACGCCGAGGGTGTACCAGTGGGTGGTGGTGCCCTTGGTGCCCAGGATCGGGCTGAGGATGGCCAGCACCAGGAACGCCGGCAGCACCAGCAGCAGGTCGATCACCCAGACGATCGCCGCGTCGACCCACTTGCCGAAGTAGCCCGCGGACGAGCCGGCGACCGCGGCGATGCTGGTGGTGATGATCGCGGCGAAGAACCCGATCGCCAGCGACTTACGCAGTCCGATCAGCGTCCGCACCAGAATGTCCCTGCCGGATGCGTCGGTGCCGAGGATGTGCCCGCCGACGCCCGGCTTGGAGAGCGTGTTGGCGAAGTCGTTCTCGGCCGGGCCGAACTTGATGAGCATCGGGCCGACTATCGCTATCCCGGCGATGACCACCAACAACACCAGGCCGAGCAGCCCGGACTTGCTCCGGATGAACCGCCGGATGATCAGTCCGGACCGGCCGTACTCGCGAGTCGGAGCCGGGCCGGCCTCGCCCAGCGGTGTGTCCGAATCGTCACCGGTCTCGTCGACCTCGAAGATGTTCTGCGGTGTAACCATGTCGCCGGCCCCTAACCCGCTCGCACCCGCGGATCGAGCGCCGCGTAGATGACATCGGACAGCATTCCGGAGATGAGCACCAGGATCGCGGTGAAGCAGGCCACCGCGGCGGTGCTGTTGATATCTCGGTTGTTGATCGACGAGACGAGGAACTCGCCCATGCCGTGCCAGCTGAACAGATTCTCCGTGAACACCGCACCGACCAGGAGCAGACCGAAGGTATAGGCGAAGAACGTGGCCATCGGGATCAACGCGGTGCGTACGCCATGCTTCATCAGCGCCTGCCGCCGGGTCAGCCCCTTGGCCCGCGCGGTGCGCAGGAAGTCGCTGCCCAGCACATCCAGCATGGTGCTGCGCTGGTAGCGGCTGTAGAACGCCGCGATGCCCAAGGACAACGCAATCGTGGGTAGGACCAGCCGACTGCCCCGGTCGGTCCAGAAGGCGATCCCGTGCAGGTTCGAGTCGTACTCGCCGGTGGGTGGGAGGAAGGACTGGTCACCAACGGCCCGGTTGACGTAAATGCCGACGGTCTGCACCAGCAGGATGATCACCACCGTCGGTGAGGCGAGCACGACGTAGGCCCAGAACGTGCTGAGCTGGTCGAAGACCTTTCGTTGTCGCACCGCGCCGAACACACCGATCAGGACACCGCTGACGGTGCCGATCACGGTACCGAGAATTAGCAGCCGGAGGCTGACGAACGCGCGGCGACCGATGTCAGTGCTGACCTGGTCGCTGCCCGGGAACTCTCGGCCGAAGTTGCCGTGGAAGACGCCGGTGACCCACTTCTTGTATCGCTTGAGGACCGGTACCTTGGGGTTCGCGTTGATCTCGTTGAGGTTTTCGTCGATGACCTGCTGTGACGGCCGCGGGTTCTGCTGGAGGTACCGCTGTTCCGGATGGAACGCCATGGAGGCCAGGATGTAGGCCAGGCTGGTGGCGATGAACGTCAGGATCACGTAGTTGACGAACCGCCGGGCAAGGAACTTCAGCATTGGGGCTCCCTGGTCTGCCGCATCGCCACAGTCATGACGGCGGGTGACTCTAACTCAGATCGGATTTCCGTGACGACACCCTGCAGGTAACGGATGGTGTGCAGCCGACGCAGGGCGCGAAGCCTGACAACTCGCTTCTCCAGCGTCAGGTAAGCACCCGCGCCGGTCTGCGAGACCCGCCACTGCACATCGGCCGGCACCACCGCCTGCGCGACTTGTGCGACCCGGTCGGCGACCGCGTCGAACAGCTCCGTCACGCGGAGCAGGACTCCGGCTTCGGTCATACCGCGCGCCGGTCGGCGAGGAACGGGAACTCGGCGCGCACCTTGGCCACCCGCGCAGGATCGATCTCCGCGAACAATGTGGTCTCAGCCTCGCTCGCCTCGACGAGCACCAATCCCAGTGGGTCGATGATCGCCGAGTCGCCGGCGTGCGGGAGGTCGCGGTGGAATCCGGCGGCGCCGACCCGGTTGACGCCGATCACGTAGGCCTGGTTCTCGATGGCCCGGGCGCGCAGCAGCGCGCTCCAGTGGGCGCGCCGGGGCGCCGGCCAGTTAGCCGGCACGACGTAGCAGTCCACGTCGGGCGCGAGCGTCCAGAACTCGTCGGCGAAGCGCAGGTCGTAACAGATGAAAATCGCAGTGCGGACGCCCTCGATCTCGATCACCAGCGGCTTCTCGCCGGCCCGGTACTGCTCGTCCTCACCGGCGTAGCTGAACGGATGGATCTTTTCGTAACGGTGGGTGTTGCCGACCGGGTCGGCGAGCACGGCCACGTTCACCGCTCGCTCGTCCGCGGAGTCCCGCTGCGCGATCGACCCGACGATCCAGCTACCTGAGCTCCGGGCCTGATCGACGAGCCACGACTCCGTGGGCCCGCCGCGATCTTCGGCAATCCGGTCGGGGCGCATCGAGAAGCCGGTCGCGAACATCTCGGTCAACACGATCAGCCGGGCTCCAGCCGCGGTCGCCGCACTGATCCGTGGTGTCAGCCGGGCACGGGTGGTGGCCGCGTCTTCCCAGGCGATGTCGTGCTGGATGGCGGCGACCTTCATGTGCCACCCCTCTCTCCGCCACCGAGCCGATGAAGTGCCTCGTTCAGAACCGGGACTTTTTTACAGAAGGCGAACCGAACATAGCGGTCACCGTCGGCGCTGTCGTAGAAAACCGAGCTCGGGATTGCGACGATTCCGTAACGCCAGGGCAGTTCCCGGCAGAAGGCGACCCCGTCGACCGCAACGTCCGCGGTGGCGAAGTAGGTCGCTTGCGGGACCACCATGTCGAACCCGGCAGCGAGGAGCCCGGCGACCAGGGTGTCCCTTTGCAGTCGCAGGGTGTCCAACACGCCCCGGTAGTAGTCGTCGTCGAACGACAGCGCCGTCGCGACCGCCGGTTGGAACGGTCCGCCATTGACGTAGGTGAGGAACTGCTTCACGGTGCGCGCCGCGTTGACCAATGGTGCGGGACCGCAGAGCCAGCCGATCTTCCAGCCGGTGACGCTGAACGTCTTACCGGCCGATGAGATCGTGAGGGTACGCTCCCGCATACCCGGGAGGGTGGCGATCGGGATGTGCTGACCGTCGAAGACGAGGTGCTCGTACACCTCGTCGGTGACCACCGTCAGGTCATGTTCGATCGCCAGGTCGGCGATGAGCTGCAGTTCGGCGGCATCGAACACCTTGCCGGTCGGATTGTGCGGGGTGTTCAAGAGGATCAGCCGGGTCCGGCCGGTGATGGCCGCACGCAACTCGGCGGGATCGAAGACCCAGCGCTGCTCGTCGCGACGCAGCGTGACGACTCGACGGTTCGCGCCGGACAGCGCGATGCAGGCGGCGTAGGAGTCGTAATACGGCTCGAAGGTGACGACCTCGTCGCCGGCTTCGCAGAGACCGAGCAGCGTCGCCGCGATCGCCTCGGTGGCGCCTGCCGTCACCAGGATCTCGTCAGCGGGGTCGAATGCCAGCCCGTAGAAACGCTGTTGATGCGCGGCGACCGCTGCGCGCAACTCAGGGATGCCGGGGCCGGGTGGATACTGGTTGTGCTTGCCGTCGTAGAGGGCGTCGCGGGCGGCGTCGAGCAGCGCCGGCGGGCCGTCCACGTCCGGAAAGCCCTGACCCAGGTTGACGCTGCCGGTCTGCACCGCCAGCGCCGACATCTCGGCGAAGATCGTCGTCCCGAAAGCTCGCATCCGCTCGACCAACGCAATCCGTTCGCTCACCAACCAGACGTTATCCTGCCGCCTCGACCCGCACCCGGTGAACGCTATCGACAACGCAACCAAGAACGTCATGATTGCCGAGCGGGAGGTTTCCGCGGCCGAGCGGGAGCTTTCAGTCAGCTCGGTCGGTGTGTCACGACGGAAACCTCCCTCTCGGCAAGAGGACGAACCAGAGAACATAACCCGACAGCCCAACCCGGGCACCCGCTCACCCACTCGTCGGCGCCGCCTGAAGGCCAGCCAGGCCGGAACAACCACCCAATCACCAGTCCGGACCACGGTGCCGGGATCAGCCCACCACCGCGATGAGCGCTCGCGCGAAGAGCGATCGCCCGCGCGCGACGAAGGAGCGCTGGCACCGAGCGCAGCGAGGTATCGGTTGCGAGTGGGCCCCGACGCGGCGATGAGCGCTCGCGCGAAGAGCAGATCGCCCGCGCGAGCGCCAGCGAGCTTGCGGCCGAGCGGAGCGAGGAGTTCGGTTCAGAGTGGGCCCCGACGCGAAGCGAGGGGTCCGCGAGGAACCGACAGAGCGATCGATGATTAGAGCGATCGATGAATCAGTCGATCAGTTCTTCTTGGCGCGGCCCCGGCTCTTCTCACGTTCCTGTGCCGCGAGGATCACCTTGCGGATCCGGACCGTTGCGGGGGTGACCTCGACGCACTCGTCGTCGCGGCAGAACTCCAGCGCCTGCTCCAGCGAGAGCACCCGGTGCGGGATCAACGGGATCAGCACGTCGCCGGAGGACTGCCGCATGTTGGTGAGCTTCTTCTCCTTGGTGGGGTTGACGTCCATGTCGTCCTGCCGGGAGTTCTCGCCGACGATCATCCCCTCGTACACCTCGGTGCCCGGGCCGACGAACATCGTGCCGCGCTCCTGCAGGTTGGCCAGCGCGAAGCCGGTGGTGGCACCGCGCCGGTCGGCGACCAGCGATCCGCTGGGCCGGGTCCGGATGTCGCCGGCCCACGGCTCGTAGCCCTCGTGGATGTGGTGCAGCAGACCGGTGCCGCGGGTTTCGGTGAGGAACTCGGTGCGGAAGCCGATCAGGCCGCGGGCCGGGACGACGTACTCCATCCGGATCCATCCGGTGCCGTGGTCCACCATCTGCTCCAGCCGACCCTTGCGCAGCGCGAGTAACTGGATGACGACGCCCTGGTACTCCGACGGCGCGTCGATCGTCATCCGCTCCATCGGTTCGTGCAGCTTGCCGTCGACGGTGCGGGTGACAACCTGCGGCTTGCCGACGGTGATCTCGAACCCTTCCCGGCGCATGATCTCGACCAGGATCGCCAACTGCAGCTCACCGCGACCCTGCACCTCCCAGGTGTCCGGCCGCTCGGTCGGCAGCACTCGGATCGAGACGTTGCCGACCAGCTCGGCGTCGAGGCGATTGATCACCTGGCGGGCGGTTAACTTCTTGCCCGACTCCCCCGCCACCGGGGCGGTGTTGATACCGATCGTCATCGAAATGGACGGCTCGTCGATGGTGATGACCGGCAGCGGTCGCGGGTCGTCCGGATCGGCCAGCGTCTCACCGATCGTGATCTCCTCGATCCCGGCGATCGCGATGATGTCGCCGGGGCCGGCCGATTCGGCGGACACCCGATCCAGAGCATGGGTCATCAGCAGTTCGGTGATCTTGACCCGCTCGACCGTGCCGTCAGCACGGCACCACGCCGCCTGCTGACCCTTGCGGATGGTGCCGTTGTGCACCCGGCACAACGCCAACCGGCCGAGGTACGGCGACGCATCGAGATTCGTGACGTGCGCCTGTAGCGGCGCCTCGTCGTCATAGACGGGAGCGGGAATCGTCTCGAGGATCGTCTCGAAGAAGGGCTTGAGGTTCTCTTCCTCCGGCATCGCTCCGTCCTGCGGGCGCTTCAGCGAGGCGCGGCCGGCCTTCGCCGACGCGTACACGATCGGGAACTCGATCTGGTGCTCGTCGGCGTCGAGATCGAGGAACAGCTCGTAGGTCTCGTCGACGACTTCGGCGATGCGGGCGTCGGGGCGGTCCACTTTGTTGATGACGAGGATCACCGGCATTTTCGCGGCGAGCGCCTTGCGCAGCACGAACCGGGTCTGCGGCAGCGGGCCTTCCGAGGCGTCCACCAACAGGACCACGCCGTCGACCATCGACAGCCCGCGTTCCACCTCGCCACCGAAGTCGGCGTGGCCGGGGGTGTCGATGATGTTGATGGTGACCTGCTCGCCTTGCGGCGAGACGTAGTCCACCGCGGTGTTCTTCGCGAGGATCGTGATGCCCTTCTCGCGCTCCAGGTCGTTGGAGTCCATCACCCGCTCGTTCACGTCGCCGGTGTCGGCCTGGTGCGCGGTGAACGCACCGGACTGCCACAGCATTGCGTCCACGAGAGTGGTCTTGCCGTGGTCGACGTGCGCGACGATCGCCACGTTGCGCAGGCTGTCGCGCTGTCTGATCGCCACGCGGCAACCCCATTTCCGTTCGGTTGGTGAGAAGCCCCAAGTGTACGGAGCCGTAAGGGTCGCCTCGACCAGCGCGGTCAGCGGGCGATCTGGTGGAGATGTGCCGGACTGGGCCGGCGGACGTCACCCTGTCATGGGCGCAGCGGGTGCGCGGCGGCGAGCCAGCCAGGCAAGCAGGAAGTAAGCCCACAGGGCGAGAAAGAGAAGGCCGCCGGACGCACCGAGCACGGTGGCGGTCGGGTTCCAGGTGGCCGGCAGCGCGATGATCCCGGTGTCCGGCTTGTACGCCGTATGGTGCCGCTCACCGACGTTCCAGCGGTAGTCACCGAGAAGGTTGGCCTCGCGGAACGACCCGTCGTCGCTGGTGAACGTCCCGGCGCTCTGACAGACGTTGCCGAAGCAGCTGCGGTTGGTAACGACGAACGTGCCGGTCAGGCCGGCCGGTCGGCGATGGGCCTGGTGGTTGTAGTCGTGCATCGCCCGGATCACCATGACGACAGCGATCACCGGCAGCACCACCCAGAATGCGATCCCCACCATCCTGGACCGGACGTCGTGCGCGACCGGGTCGAGGATCGGCGGCGTCGTCACCGCTGAATTATGGCAACGTCGCGGACCGGCCGCACCCGGTGCTCAGGACGGCCGGTCGGGCAATGCCTGCGGCGCCCGCGACGGCCTGGTGGCGAGATCCGGCGGCCCGATCGGATCCGCGCCGGCCAGCGCCGTCTCGATCACGCCGATGGCGGCGTCGAGCTGCGGGTCGTCGCCGGCCACCCATGCCTGCGGAGGGCGCTGCACCTCGATGTCCGGATCGACACCGTAGTTCTCGACGCCCCAGCCCACCGAGGTGAACCAGAACGAGTACCGCGGCTGCGTCACCGCTGTGCCGTCCACCAGGCTGTACCGCCCGTCGATGCCGATCACGCCACCCCACGTGCGGGTGCCGACCACCGGGCCGAGCTGCAGCGACTTGAACGCCGCGTTGACGATGTCGCCGTCGCTGCCGGCCTGCTCGTTCGCCACTGATACGAGTGGTCCGCGTGGCGCGTCGGAGGGGTAGGTGCCGGGGAGCGCGTAGCGGCCGTTGTCCCAGCCGAGCACCTTGCGGGCGAGCCGCTCGATAACCAGCTCCGAGGTGTGCCCCCCGTTGTTCTCCCGGGTGTCGACGATCATCCCGTCGCGAGCCACCTCGCTGCGCAGGTCGCGGTTGAACTCGGCCCAGCCGGTCGACACCATGTCCGGGACGTGGACATAGCCGATCCGCCCGTTGCTGCGCTCGTGCACGTAACGCCGCCGGTCGGACACCCAGGCCTGGTAGCGCAATCCGGTCTCGTCGGGGATCGGCGTCACCACGACGTCGCGCCGGGTCCCGTCGCGTTCCACGGTCAGCTCGACCGGCTTCCCGGCCATCCCGACCAGCAACGGCGCCGGACCTTCCGCAGGTACGGCGCGGCCGTTCACGGCCAGCAGCACTTCACCGTCGGCGACGCCCGCGCCGGCCGCGGTGAGTGGCGAGCGGGCCGTCGGCACTGACGACTCACCGGGTAGGACTCGGGCGATCACCCAGCGGCCGTCGTCGTCGCGCTCGAGATCGGCGCCGAGGAAGGCGGCGACCCGTTCGGGTGCCGGCTTCGGGTCGGCCGGACGCTCGTAGGAATGTGACGTGCCGAGCTCGCCGATCATCTCCCAGAGCACCTCCGACAGGTCGTCGCGGGTAGCCACCCGGTCGACGATCGGCAGGTAGGTGGTCAGCACGCCGTCCCAATCGACGCCGGCCATGTCCGGCACCCAGAAGTGATCGCGCATGAGCCGCCACGTCTCGACGGTCATCTGCCGCCACTCGGCACCTGGGTCGACGGCCAGCCGGATGCGGTCGAGATCGACCTCGATGATGTCGCCCGGTTCCGGGTGCTCGATCTTTCGGTCGGCCGGGCCTACCCGGAAGCCGTCCTCGTCGCGCACCACGATGCGGGTGCCGTCCCCGGAGACCCGATAGTCGTCCAATTCGTCAAGCAGGTCGACGACTGCGCGCTTCTGGAAATCCCAGCGCTTCAGTTCGGGTCGGAGCGGCTTGTCGCCCGGCGCCCGGTCGATACCGATGACGCCACTGATTGCGCGCTGCATCCACAGCAGACCGCCCTTTGCCGCGCGCAGACCCTCGTACAGGCCGGACCCGACCGGCACCGGCACTACCCGTTCGGACAGCCCTGCCACATCGACGCGGGCGACCGGCGGAGCCGCTTCCTTTTCTGCTGGGGGTTTGTCGGCATCCTGCTTTTTGTCGGCGTCCGGATCGCCAGGAGCACGGCCGGCCAGTTCCGGGTCGAACGGCGACGGCGTGTCCAGGGCCAGCGGCACGAGGTAGGGCCGCGTTCCGGACGGGAACGCCAGCTCGAAGTTGTGCGCGTCGTAGACCGGGTCGAACGTGCGGGTGGACAGGAAGGCAAGGTGTTTGCCGTCCATCGTGAACGTCGGCTCGGTGTCGATGAACCGGTCATCGGTAACGTCGACGGTCTCACCGCTGGCCAGCGATACGAGTCGAAGCCGGCGGCGAGGTTCTTGGCCGGGCGCGGACCAGGCCAGCCACCCGGAGTCCGGCGAGAACGCCAGCCCGCTGCCGTCGCCGGCCGGGTTTCGATCGAGCTCACGCACGGTGCCGTCGGACAAGGCGACGACGAGGATTCGACCGTCGTGCGTGGCGACTGCGACGCTGGCGCTGTCCGGCGCACCAGCCAGTTCCACGGCACGGCCGAGCTGCCCGGCGGCCAGCACCCGCACCTCGCCCTCATGGTGCAACGCCAGCGCATCGTCGCCCTCGGAGTCGGTAACCCAGACTGTGTCACCGTTGCCGAGCGCCTGCGGCATCCGGTTACGCACCCCCGCCGTATCAGCGAGCGCGCGCACCGGGCCGTCGAGGTGGGTCAGCCATTGCACGGTGCCGCGGACCTCGACGGCACTGGCCCGGCCGGTCTTGTCGACGCTGTACTCACCGACCGCGGAAGCGGCGGGGAGCGGGCCGGGCACTCGGGCGCGCCGGGTGCCCGCGAGCTCGAGTTCGATGCGCTGCGGCTGCGAGCCCGGCTGCAGCGAGTCGAGCAGGAACACCTCACCGGCCCGGCGGTAGACTGCGCGGGTACCGTCGCCGGCCAGATCGCGGGCGTACACGCCCTCATGGTCGGTGTGCCGGCGCAGGTCGGACCCGTCGGCGAGTACGGAGTAGACGTTGCCGTGGCCTTCGTGATCGGAGACGAATGTCAGCCGGTCCCCCCACCACAGGGGATCAGCGAGCTGACCGTTCAGGTCCCGCAGGAACGGACCGAACTCGCCGCTGCCGTCCGGGTCGATCCACAGCTTGGCGGCGGTACCGCCGCGATACCTCTTCCAGGTCGCCGGCTCGCGGAAGATCGACGACTGCAGCACGGTCTTTCCGTCGGCGTGCACGGCCAGGCCGCTCAACGCCCCGTACGGAAGCTTGCGGCCCGGACCTCCGTCGACCGGCAGAGCGTGCGCCCAGGTGTAACTGCTGAATGCCTCGTGCGCCGACCCGCCGACGACGACCTCGCCCTGCTCGGTCCAACCGAGTAGGCGGGTCGACCGGCTGTTCCAGTAGGTGAGCCGCCGCTCGGTGCCGCCCCCGACGGGCATCACGTAGGCCTCGGGTTGGCCGTCGCGCCGGCTCAGCCAGGCGATCTGACTCGCGTCGGGCGACAGCCTCGGCCTAGCCACCGCGACTCGGTCCGCGGTAAGCCGGGTAGCTCGCCCACCGGAGGCGGAAGCCACCCAGATGTCGTCATCCGCGGCGAAGGTGAGCACCTCGCCGACGATGTGCGGGTAACGCAGATACGGGCCTACAGCAGTGGAGTCCGTCACCTGCGCGACACTACTTCCCGCCACCGACCGCATTTCCCCGGCCGCAGACCACGTTGCGAGTTGCACAGACGGTCCGGGAGCCGGACCGTTCATGGTATGGCGGCGCAACACGGCACTCGGCGTTCGCAGCGATGGCTGCGGTGGGGGACGGCTGCGCTGACCGGTCTGCTGTCGGCGGGCGCCGCCATCGCTGCCGGGGAGGTCGTGGCCGGTGCCGTTCGCCCCGCGTCGTCGCCGATCCTGGTGGTCGGCAACCGATTCGTCACACTGACGCCGGAATGGCTGAAGTCCTTCGCCATCCGGGAGTTCGGGACGTCGGACAAAACCGCGCTGCTCACCGGCATTTACCTGACCGTCGGCGTGCTGGCGGTGGTGATCGGCTTGCTCACGCTGCACCACATCCGCTACGCGACCATAGGCATGGTGCTGTTCGGAGCGGTCGCAATCTATTGCTCCTTCACGACCGCTGCACCACATTCGTCGGATTTCGTGCCGTCGGCGATCGCGACCGTGGTCGGGGTCCTGGTGCTGCTCCGGTTGTACCGGGAGCTGCCCGGCCCCCGACCTGACCACGCGGCCGAAGATGCGCCGGACCGGCGCACGTTCCTGGTCGGCAGCGCGGTCACCGCGGGCGCGGCGTTGCTGGCGACCTGGATCGGCAAGACCTGGCAGCACAGCAGGTTCAGTGCCGCTCCGTCCCGCGCGGCGGTGGTGCTGCCGACGCCGGCCGACCCGGCGCCGCCGCTGCCGGCCAACGCCGCGCTCGGGTCGGGCGGGCAGCCGTTCGACACGTCCAACGACGACTTCTACCGCATCGACATAGCGCTGCAGGTCCCGCAGATCGAAGCCGCCAAGTGGCACCTCGAGTTCCAGGGCCGGTTCGATCATCCGACGACGCTGACGCTGGACGACCTGTTGAAGCGACCGATGGTCGAGCGGTGGATCACGCTGGCGTGCGTCTCGAATGAAGTGGGCGGAGATCTGATCGGCACCGCACGGTTCCAGGGCGTCCTACTCGGCCCGTTATTGCGCGAGCTGGGTGTGCACAGCGACGCCGACCAGTTGCTGGCCCGCGGTTCGGACGGCGCGACCATCGGCGTACCGACTGCAGCCGTGCTGGACGGGCGGGACGCGATGCTCGCCGTGGGAATGAATGGTGAGCCGCTGCCGCTGGAGCACGGCTTCCCGGTCCGGATGGTGGTGCCCGGCCTGTACGGCTATGTGTCGGCCTGCAAATGGATCACCCAGCTCACCGCGACGACCTACCGTGCCGACAAGGCGTACTGGGTGCAACGCGGCTGGACCGAGAACGGCGCCATCGAGTTGGCCTCACGCATCGACGTCCCCAAGCAACGTGCCCGGGTGAAGATCGGCGACCGGATCGCCATCGCCGGCATCGCCTGGCACCAGCACGTCGGGATCTCGGCGGTGCAGGTACGGATCGATGACGGCCCGTGGTTGCCCGCGAAGCTCGGCGGCGTGCCCAGCACGGACACCTGGCGGCAGTGGTTGCTGCCGTGGACGGTGGCCGGCAAGGGCGGGCACGTCGTCACCGTCCGGGCCGTGGATTCCCAGGGCAAGGTGCAGAGCGACGACAACCGACCACCCTACCCGGGCGCCAGTTCCGGCTGGGACACGCTGTCGATCTACGCGGAGTGACGCTCGCGGCTACCGGTTGACGGTGCGCCGGAGCGATGCGACGACGACCGCTGGGAGTTGCCGCGGTAGCCGCCGTTGCTGGCGCCGCGACCGTTGCGCGGACGCGACGACTGGCCGGCGTACGTGCTGGCCCGCGGGCGCGACGGCGCGACCGCGATCGGCGTGCCACTGGGACGGCGGGCGCCGGTCAGCGTCGCCACGTCGGCGGAGCCGGGCATCACGTCGCGCTGAGTCGGCTCGACGCCGGCATCACGCAGCATGCGGCGGGTGGCCCGCTCGTCTGCCGGCGTGCTGAGCAGGACGACCATGCCGTCCTCCCCTGCACGAGCCGTACGACCGGAGCGATGCAGGTAGTCCTTGGGGTCGGCCGGCGGGTCGACGTGCACAACCAGCGAAATGTCGGAGACGTGGATGCCACGCGCAGCGACATCGGTGGCGACGAGCACCGGGACGGTGCCCTCCTTGAACTCGTTCAGCGCGCGGGTGCGCTGAGACTGGCTGCGACCGCCGTGCAGCGCAGCCGCCTGGACGCCCACCCTGCCGAGCTGCTTGGCCAGCCGATCCGCGCCGTGCTTTGTCCGCACGAACATCAGGGTACGACCGTCCCGACCGGCGAGCTCGGCTGCCACGTCGAACTTGGCCTCGTGACTGGTCCGGAAGAGGTGGTGCTCCATCGTGTCGACGGAGGCGATCGCGCTGCTCAGGGCGTGGGCAGCCGGGTCGGTGAGGTAGTTCTCGACGAGCGTGCCGACGTCGCCGTCCAGCGTCGCGGAGAACAGCAACCGCTGCCCACCGCCGGCGGTCTGGTCGAGCAGATCACGCACGACCGGCAGAAAGCCGAGGTCGGCCATGTGGTCCGCCTCGTCAAGAACAGTGATCTCGACGCCGTCCAGCGAGCAGGCCCGCCGGTTGATGAGGTCGACCAGGCGACCCGGCGTCGCAACTAGCACGTCGACGCCGCGCTCGAGGGCGGTGATCTGCTTGCCCATCGGAAGCCCGCCGGCGACGAGCCGGACGCGCATGTTCATGGCGTGACCTATCGGGGTGAGCGCGTCGGTCACCTGCATCGCGAGCTCACGGGTCGGCACCAGCACAAGACCACGGGGGCGACGCGCCGGAGCAGACGCGCCGGAGAGCCGGGCCAGCAGCGGCAGCCCGAAGGCCATCGTCTTGCCCGAGCCGGTGGAGGCCCGGCCGAGCAGGTCGCGCCCGGCCAGGACGTCCGGGATGGTTGCAGCCTGGATCGGGAACGGGTCGGTCAGGCCGGCGCGGCGCAGTGCCTCGACCATGGGTCGGGGCAGGCCGAGCTCGGCAAAGCTCGGCAATCCCTCGGTCGGGACCGGCTGCACGGGCAGTTCGTCCCAGATCGACCGGGTGCGCGCGGGAGCCGCATTCGGTCGGCGGGTGCGCGGACGCGAGTGAGAAGTGGAGTGTGAAGTCGAGCGCGACGAACGCGCAGCGTGACTACGAGTGGCATTGCGGGACATGATGAAACACGAGCCTTCCAACGAGATGGCGCGCCTGTCGGAAGGTCTGGCGTGCAGCAGCACGTGACAAACAGTCGAGAAACGAGCCCGGCGAGATGCTGCGCCGTTCAGCTGGTCACCGAAAGGGTGACGACGCACGAAGCGTCCTAACAGTGTCCATCGTAGCGGATACCCCGCCGATCCCCCGCCAGGCACCTGTGGCGCCCGCCACCACGGCGCGCTCATCCTAATCGTAATGATTCCCACTATGACTTTCACAATCGATACCGGTATCGTGGGGTCGGACATCACCATGAGCAGACTTCGCCGCAGCGGCACGATCGCCGCCCTCGCCACCCTCGGGATGGTTGTCGCCGGCTGCAGCTCCGATTCCGAGGCGGACATCCCGAAGGGCACCGTCTCGGTCGTCGCCTCGACCAGCGCCTACGGCAACCTTGCCCAGCAGGTCGCCGGCGGGCTGTCCGAGACGAAGATCAGAGTCACCTCGATCATCACCGACCCGACCCAGGATCCACACTCCTACGAGGTAAGCACCAAGAACCGCCTCGAACTGTCAAAGGCCAGCATCGTCATCGAGAACGGCGGCGGATACGACGACTTCGTCCGGACCATGCTGATCGGGGCCAAGCGCAAGGCGAACGTGATCGACGCCGTCGACGTCTCGGGGAAGAAGGCAGAGCGCGGCGAGCTCAACGAGCACGTCTGGTACGACCTGCCGACCATGGTGGCGGTCGTCGAACGGATCGCCGACGCACTGCAGAAGGCTGACCCGGCAGATGCGGCCGAGTTCATCGCCAACGCGAAGGTGCTGAGCGGCAAGCTCACCGCACTGCAGAAGCAGGAAGCCGCCGTGAAGGCCGCCCACGAGGGAACCGGCGTGGCGATCACCGAGCCGGTGGCGCTGTACATGCTGCAGGCCTGCGGTCTGGACAACAAGACGCCGGCCAAGTTCAGCGCAGCGGTCGAGGAGGGCACCGACGTGTCGCCGCGGGTGCTGCGGCAGACCCTCGACCTGTTCACCGGCACGCAAGTCAAGGCACTCGTCTACAACGCGCAGACGGTCGGTCCCGAGACTCGAAAGGTGCGCGACGCGGCCACCAAAAACGACATCGTGACCGTCCCGGTCACCGAGAACCTGCCGCCGGGAAAGGACTTCGTCCAGTGGATGACCGACAACCTCGCCGCTATACAAAAGGCACTGGCATGACGCCGGTCCTGGAACTGCGGGACGCGCAGCTGTCGTTCGGGGCGCGGTGCCTGTGGCACGGACTGAACCTGGCGGTCGGCGCCGGTGAGTTCGTGGCGGTACTCGGCGCGAACGGTTCCGGGAAGACGACATTGCTGAAGGCAATTCTCGGACTGCAGTCGCTCAGCGGCGGAACGGTACAGATCGGCGACGAACCGCCGCGCCGCGGCAGCGGGCTGGTCGGCTACATCCCGCAGGAACGCAGGCTGTCCCCGCCGACCCCGATCCGAGCCCGCGACCTGGTCGGCCTCGGCATCGACGGGCAGCGGTGGGGACCGGGGCGGCCCTCCCGGGCCAGGAAGGCGGCGGTGGCCGCGGCGCTGGACTCCGTCGGCGCTACCGCGTTGGCCGACCGCCCGGTGCATCTGCTCTCCGGGGGTGAGCAGCAGCGGGTACGTATCGCGCAGGCGATCGCTACCGATCCCCTGCTGCTGCTGTGCGACGAGCCGCTGCTTTCCCTCGACCTGACCCATCAACGTTCGGTGGTGCGCCTGATCGACGAGCGGCGGCGCTCGCACGGCACCGCGGTGCTGTTCGTGACGCACGAGATCAATCCCGTGCTGCCCTACGTGGACCGGGTGTTATACCTGGCCGACGGACGATTCTCGATCGGCACAGTCGACGAGGTGATGACCGGGCCGAGCCTGAGCGCGCTGTACGGCTCGCCCGTCGAGGTGATCCGCACCGGCGGGCGGATCGTCGTGGCCGGCATCCCCGACGCGCCCGCGCACGAAACCACGCACCTGTCCGACGACGAGGCCGCCGGATGAGCGCACTCATCCTGGCCGCCGGAACACCGGGCGGCCCCAGCATCCTCAAGCAGGTCTTCAACTTCGACGACTACGGCGAACTGCTGTCGCTGGTGCACAACTCGGTGATCGCCGCGGCCGTGCTGGGCATCGTCTGCGGCTTGATCAGCACGTTCGTGATGATGCGCGACCTGCCGTTCGCGGTGCATGGCATCAGCGAGCTGTCCTTCGCCGGCGCCGCAGCCGCGTTGCTCGGCGGTTTCAGCGTCGTCGTCGGGTCGCTGGCCGGGTCGCTTCTCGCCGCGGTGGCGATTGGCGCGCTGGGCATCAAGGCCCGGGACCGCAACTCCATCATCGGCGTGCTGATGCCGTTCGGCCTCGGCCTCGGCGTGCTGTTCCTCTCGCTCTACAAAGGCAGATCGGCGAACAAGTTCGGGCTGCTCACCGGCCAGATCGTCTCGATCGACACCCCGCAGCTGTCCTGGCTGATCGGCATCTCGGTGATCGTGGTCATCGCGCTGCTGATCATGTGGCGGCCGCTGACCTTTGCCAGCCTGGACGCTGACGTAGCCGCCGCGCGTGGCGTGCCGGTGCGGCTGCTGTCGCCCGCCTTCATGTTGGTGCTGGGGATGACGGTGGCCATGTCGATCCAGATCGTCGGCGCCCTGCTCGTGCTGAGCGTGGTCTGCACCCCGGCCGCCGCGGCAATGCGGATCACCGCGTCGCCACTGCGCATCGCCGCGCTCAGCGTCACGTTCGCGACCACGTCAACCGTCGGCGGGATCCTGTTGGCATTGGGCAGTTCGCTGCCGATCAGCCCGTACATCACCACGATCTCGTTCACGATCTATGTGGTGTGCCGAGTCATCGGCGCTGTGCGGGAACGTGGCCGACCGGTCCTGGCCGTCGCCGCCGAGCCGAGCCCCTCGATGACCCTGCAGACCAGCACCCCTGGAGGCAGCGAATGACCACGTCCCGCAAGGCCTCGCGCAGCACCCGGCAGGGGGATCTGGTCCGGGAGCGGCTCGCGGAAGTGGATGGATTCCGCAGCGCGCAGGCGATCTTCTCCGATCTGCGCAACGGCGGCGAGACGGTCGGGCTGTCCACCGTCTACCGGCACTTGCAGGCGCTGACCGACGCCGGCGAGGCGGACACGCTGCAGACCGCGGACGGAGAGGTGCTGTACCGGCTGTGTGGCCGGACCGCCCGTCACCACCACCACCTGGTCTGCCGGCAATGCGGCGTCACCGCCGAGATCGAGGGCCGCAGCGTAGAACGCTGGGCCGAGCAGGTAGCCACGGAGCATGGGTTCAGCGATGTCGAGCACGTCGTGGAGCTGCTCGGCCTGTGCGCGGACTGCCGGCGTGCGGCCCGCGCATGAGCGCTTCGTAGCCGGCGGTAGGCGGCCGTTGCCGGAGGTTGCCGGAACGTCCAGGGAGATATGCCCGGAATGGGGGTCGCCACGGGAGAGGGTTCGTTATGCATTCGTTACCTAACGAAGGAGGCCCGTCGTGACACCCCCCAGTCCGACGATCGAACCCATCCCGCCGCGCACCGGCCGCTGCCGCCCGTTCGCAGTGCTGATCGCGGTGCTACTCGCTGCGGTGGCAGCCGTCGCAGCATTCCTCGTCCCGAGCGACGGCGCCGGTGCCGCTACCGGCCTGCCCGGTGCGGACGTCAGTCACTACCAAGGCGCTATCGACTTCGGCGCCATGAAGACGGACGGCGCGAACTTCGTCTACATCAAGGCGACCGAAGGCACGACCTACCACGACCCGATGTTCAGCGCCGACTACAGCGGCGCGACGAACGCCGGCCTGTTGCGCGGCGGGTATCACTTCGCCCGGCCGGACTCCTCCGGCGGTGCGAGCCAGGCGAACTACTTCCTCGCCCACGGCGGCGGGTGGAGCAGCGACGGGATCATCCCTTCCGGGCGCACTCGATCTGGAGAACGTCGCGGGCGTCGACTCCGGCAGCGACACCAGCTTTGCCGCGACGAAGCCCCTGTGGCTCGCCTCGTACAACTCGAGACCGGGCGCGTTGCCGGCCGGTTGGGGCTCCTACACGTTCTGGCAGTTCGCCGACTCCGGGACGTTCCCCGGCGACCAGGACGTCTTCAACGGCACCCACGACCGATTGGTCGCGCTGGCCAAGGGCTAACCCACGCCAGTTGCTCACTGATGATCATGGCGATTCGAGGGCTATAGCACTCGAATCGCCATGATCATCTTCGTAGGTGGGTCAGGGCGTCCGCCGGCGCGGCAGGGCGCTGGCGAAACCGGCGGCAACGAGCGCGCTGGCGCCCAGGGCCAGGTCTGTAACCAGGATGGCGTGCGCCGAAATGTGCCGGCCCGGCCCGTCGACCAGGGTGAGGAACAGCGTGCCGAGCGTGGCTACCCCGACCACCTGGCCGAGCTGGAACAGCGTCACCAGCACCCCACTGGCGTCGGCGGCGTCGGCGATCGGGACGCCGGTGAGCGCGACGGTCAGCAGCGGGCTGAACGCCAGACCCAGAGCCAGCCCGATCACGAGCAGGTCCACGATGAGCACCACCCCGCCGGAGCCGCCGCCGCGCAGGATGAGTCCCAGCGCTGCATAACCGAGTGCGGCAACGACGAATCCGGCCGGGATCATCGGCCGGTGCCAGGCGGCCGGCAGCCGGCGCCACCAGATACCGGTGACGGCGAAGCCGACCGCCGCGGGCGTGAACACCAACCCGGCATGCTCGGCCGAATCACCCAGCCCGGACTGCAGGTGCAGCGCCATCGTGAACAGGAAGCCCGAGTAGTTCAGCAGACCGAGGAACAGGGCCGCGCCACCGGCGAGCAGTCCCGGAGCGCGCAGGACCCGAGGTGACACCAGCGGCGCGCCACCGGCCCGAAACACCCGGCGCTCCACCAGCGCGAACGCGGCGAACCCGACGACGCTGGCACCGAGCAACGCCCAGCACCAGGTCGGCCAGTTCTCCTCGTGGCCGAGCACGAGCGGCACCACCAGAGCGGCGACCGCAGCACACAGGGTGATGACGCCGGGGAGGTCCATCCGCCGACCCGGCTCACCGCGGTCACTGGGCAGCCTGCCACGGGCGAACACCCACAGTGGGATGCCGATCGGAACGTTGACGAGGAACACCGGCCGCCACCCGGCACCGAACAGGTCGGCACTGACGAGCACGCCACCCAACACGTAGCCGACCACACCGCCGCAGGCGATCACCGCCCCGTACAGGCTCAGGGCCCGGGCCCGCGCCGGCCCGGCGAAGGTGAGCTGGATCAGGCTCATCACCTGCGGCATCATCGCCGCGGCACCCACGCCCTGAAGCACCCGGAAGGAGATCAAGGCCGCCGTGGTGGGCGCGAGGCCGCAGAGCAACGACGCGACGGTGAACACGGTCAACCCGGCTCGGAACACCTTGCCGTGGCCGAGCCGGTCGCCAAGCCGGGCACCGGTGATGAGCAGCACGGCGTAGCTGATCGTGTAGCCGGAGATGACCAGCTGCAGGCCGGCGCCGGACGTGCCCAGGTCCGCTCGGACGGTGGGCGCCGCGACGTTGACGACCGATACGTCCAGCATGGCCATGAACTGTGCGGTGAGCAGCGCCGCGAGGATCGTGCCGGGGCGGGCGGCACGGCGGATCGTCTTGGCGGCGCCGGAGCTCCCAGCGCGAGAGAGGGTGGAGGTCATGCATCGAAGGTCCGCCGTAAAGGACACCAGTAGGGAGAGCCCGGTGATACTGGTACTGTCGGCACCTGGTTGATGTCGGACCCGGGTGCAAGATTGACGAGATGAGTGTGGACACGTCGGTGGGCCAGGCCCGCCGCAGCGAGCTCTCGACGTTCCTGCGCACCAGGCGGCAGCGCGTCACCCCGGCCGACGTCGGCCTGGCCCCCGGGCTGCGGCGACGTACGCCGGGACTACGTCGCGAGGAGGTCGCGCAACTCGCCGGGGTGGGCGTCACTTGGTATACGTGGCTCGAACAGGGCCGGCCGATCAACGCCAGCGTGCAGGTACTCGACGCAGTGGCGCGAGTGCTGAAGATGGGCGCGACCGAGCGATGGCACCTGTACCGGCTGGCTGATGTCCCGGGCGTCCCGAAGGGGTCGACTAGCCATGCGACACCGCCGCTGGTACCCCGCGTGCTCGATGCCTTGGACCCGCTGGCCGCCGCCGTCTACAGCGGCAAGTACGACCTGATAGCGAGCAACGCCACCTACTGCCTGCTGTTCCCGAGCCTGGTGAGCGCGACCGGTGTGCAGCGCAATGCACTCTGGCAATGCTTCACCGCGACGCCGCAGGCCGACCCGCTGCGCGAGACGATGTTGTTGCCGCACATGGTCGCCACTGTGCGGGCAAACTACGCCCGACACGTCGGCGATCCGGAATGGGACGAGTTCCTCCGACTGCTCTCCGAGGCCAGCGACGACTTCGCCGCGTTGTGGGCCGCGCACCAGGTAGCCGAGCCGGCACCCATGATCAAGCGGTTCAACTGCCCGCCGGTCGGCGTGGTGCATCTGAGCACGATGGGCTTTGCCGTCGAGGGTGCGCCGGAATCCCGGATGATCGTCTACATGCCGGCGGGCGAGGACGATTCCGCCAAGGTCGAGCACCTGCGCGATATTGGCGGGGTGAACTACCCGCAGGAGGCAATGAACGCGCTCGCCGAATGACTTGTCGGTTGCTGTGTTCTGGACGGTTACGCAGCGACGTCCTCGCCGGTGACCAAATGCAATAGGGCGAGCCCGTACGCCTGCGCGGCATCACCCGCGTTCACCGCCACTGTCCGGCCGGCGACGTCGATGACGACCCGCCAGAGCGTGCCGTCGCGCTCGAGGGTGCGGAACGTGCCGGCCAGCAACTCACGCAACTGGGACTCACTCGGCAGCCACACCGACTCCTGCTCGTCGACGGAGTCCAGCGCCCATTCGGTCGTGCCGTTGAAGCCGATCACCGGACCGTGCGCGAACTCGTGCACCTCGACGGTCATGTCACTGAGGGTGAACACCTCGTCGTCCATGTCGCGATCGGCCACTACGAACCGGTCGCCGGAGGCCGGCTGCCATTTGACGCCGCTATCGCGCAGCCGTCGGGCTAGTTGCACCGTGATCATGCGTCCATTATCCGCACGTCTGCACGAGGCTGCGACGTGAGATGACGGGCCTGATGAGTGACACGTCACCCCCGAGCATGATGGGCTCATGACACCAGCGATCGGTGCAGCCCTTTCCGCCCACGACTGCGGAGGACTCGGATGACCACGACCGGCCGGGTAGCCGTCACCGGTGGGAGCGGAAAGCTAGGCCGCGCCGCAGTGCGTCACCTCCTGGAACACGGTTGGGACGTGGTCAACCTCGATCGGGCCGACTCGCCCGACTCGGTCGCGCCATTCGTGCGTATCGACTTCACCGACTTCGGCGAGACCGTGCAAGCGCTGACTGCCATCGACGACCGCTACGACCACGTCGATGCGGTGGTGCACCTCGCCGCGCTGCCTGCCCCGGGGCTGGCAGCGAACGCGGCGCTGTTCCGGAACAACGCGCTGAGCACCTACAACGTGTTCACCAGCGCACTGCAAGCCGGCATCCGACGCATCGTCTGGGCCTCGAGCGAGACCGTGCTCGGACTGCCCTTCGACACGCCGCCGCCGTACATCCCGGTCGACGAGGAATACCCGGCCCGTCCGGAGTCGACATACTCGCTCAACAAGCACCTTGAGGAGCAGCTTGCCGAGCAGCTCTGCCGCTGGCACCCGGACCTGACGATGACCGGCCTTCGCTTCTCGAATGTGATGAACCCGGAGGACTACGCCGCCTTCCCGGGATTCGACGCGGATCCCCTGCTGCGCAAGTGGAATCTCTGGGGTTACATCGATGCCCGGGACGGCGCGCAGGCGATCCGCCGAGCACTCGAGCACGAGGGGACCGGCTTCGATCGGTTCATCATCGCGAACGCTGACACAGTGATGTCCCGGCGTAGCGCCGACCTGGCCGCGGAGGTATTCCCCGGCGTCGAAGTGCGCAAGGAACTCGGCGAGCACGAAACGATGCTGTCGATCGACAAGGCCCGGCAGGTGCTCGGCTATGAACCACAGTTCTCCTGGCGGGACGAGGTCGGCGCCTGATCGGCCTCAGCCCGGCGGTACCCCGAAGATCGCCCGCAACTCGGCCTCCCGATCGGCATCGGCGAGCACCAGCGCTTCGTCGTCCGGTTGCAGCGCGGTGTTCTTGCTGACCGGGACGATCTGCCCGGCCCGAACGACGAAGCTGATCCAGGCATCCTCGGGCAACTCGTCGAGATCAGCGATCGTCTGGCCGTCGGCGATGGACCCGCGCGCCACGGTGAGCCGGTGCACGCCGTTCGGCTCGTCGCGCAATCGCACGCCGAGCGCCCACGGCTCGGGTTCGACTGTCCGCATCGGGATGTGCAGCCACTCGGCCACGCTCGGCAGCAGGCTGCCCTGCACCACGACGGAGAAGACCACCACCACGACGATGATCCCGTAAAGGCGTTCGGCGTTCGGCAGGTGCGCGGCCAGGATCAGACTGCCGAGCAGGATCGGCACCGCGCCCTTGAGACCGGCGAACAACACGAACGCCTGCTCGTTGCGACGAAGCCGCGCCGGGATCAGGCACGGACCGGCGAGCAGCGGCCGGATGACGAACGCCAGCACGACGCTCACCACCAAGCCCGGGATCCAGACGTCGGCCTGCGCCAGCACGCGTAGATCTACGGTCAAACCCAGAACGACGAAAGCGACGATCTCGCCAAGACTGGCCAGCGCCGAGTGGAAGAGTTCGGTCTCCCGCTTGTAGGGCGCGCGAGCGTCGCCGATCACGATGCCGGCGACGAACACCGCGAGGAAGCCCGACCCGTGCGCAACGACCGCGATACCGAACAAGGCGGCCGCGCACGCCAAAGTCCGCAACGGGTAGAGCGCCTCGCTGGGCAGCGGGACCCGACGCATGAAGACCAGCAGCAGTCGGCCCCCGACAAGTCCGATCGCCGCACCCACGCCCATCTGTAGCAGGAACTCCCAGGCGACGTGCCCGAACGCACCGGCGCTGAGCTCGCCGGCCGCGATGAGGCTGGCCATCAAGGCGATGCCGACCGGGTCGTTCGCGCCGGACTCGCCCTCGAGGATCGTGCCGCTGCGTCCGGCGATCTCGCGTTGCCCGAGCACGGAGAACACCACCGCTGGGTCCGTCGGGGCAAGCGCGGTAGCGACCAAAACAGCCGGGTACCAGTCGATGCGGATCGCGTAGTGCAGCAGTAGCGCCACACCGGCAGTGCAGAGGAAGGTTCCGGCGACCCCGATCGACGCGATCGGCCCGGCGGCTTTGCGAAACCGCCGCCACCCGATGTGCATGCCGCCGTCGAACAGGATGCAGATGAGCGCGACTGTGACCAGCCGCTCGACGGTCTGCTCCGGAGGTGCGTGCAGATCGGGGATAACCTTCACCACGATCGCCGCGGCGACCAGGACGAGCGCGGGTGCCGGTACCCGCACCCGCTCGGTCAAGCGGTTGGACAAAACCGCGACGAGACCAACCCCGGCGGTGAGCGCGACGTCGATCGCGAAGCTTCTGGCGTCGGACACAGGCGGTACTCCTCACCACAGCGGGGCAGGTGAAAACTATGCCGACCAGGCTTCCCGGCGCACCGCAGGACAGCCTAGTGCCCACTCACCCAGTGCGGCCGAGCGACGCCAGCAGCCGCTCTGCCGGTCCCGCGCCCGGGCGGGCGCTGACAGGGTCGGCGAACCGGGCGGGTCGGTCCACATGCGTCACCAGGGCCGGCAGGTACTGCTGCAGGTCGGCACCCAGCCGGGCGGGGATCGACCGCTTGATGCCGCATGCGCTGCCGACGTCCCAGCCGTGCACAGCGATCTCCAGCGCTCCCGCGGCCAGCAACAACTCCGTCGTCAGCGGCGCACCGCCGACGCTGACCCACGAGTGGCGCTCGGCGCGCACCCAGGCGCCCAGCAGCGCGCAGGCCCGTCTGCGGACTCGTTCCACGAGATCTTCGGCCGTCCCCGCATCATCGACCACCTCCAGGCCCACGACCGAACTACGGGCGGCTTCCGTGAGCGCGACGAGCGAGTCATCCATATGCGTCAGCAGGTCGTGCAGATCCCAGTCCTGGCAAGGCGTCGGCAACCGGAGCGACTGCTGCCCGACGCTGCTCAGGGTCACCCGGGTGTACCCGATGGAACGCTCGAGCAGGCCGACGGAAGAGACGAACGGCGCGGCGGTGGACTGCCCGGTCACGTCCGGGCCGCGGCGAGCGAGTCGCCGGGCACAGCATCGCCGGGCACCGAGTCCGCCGACAGGCTCGCGGGCAACCCGAACGTCTGGAACAACTGGTGATCGAAGAACGCAACGACGTGGCTGACCGCCGCGCCGACCAACGTCACCACCTGGAGGTGGAATGGGGTGAACACGCCGTCTGCACCGCGCATGTAGAGACCGAAGGCGGGCTGACCGTTGGCGGCCGTCGCGATCATCCGCATGTCGTGCGCGCCACTCGGGCACTGCCGGTCGATGAGCCGGCCGATACTCACGCCGCCCTGGTACCAACCTACGAACGGTGGCATCTCCCACACAGCGTCGTGGGTGAACATCGACACCAGCGCGTCGACGTCCTTGGCCCAGAAGGCGGCCACGTAGCGGTCGAGCAGTTCACGCTGCTCGGCGGTCGGTGGCTCGACGACGGCGTCCTGAGTCGGCGCGTGATCGGCGAGGGTGGCCCGGGCGCGCTGCAGCATGCTGTTCACCGCGGCGACGCTCAGCTCGAGGGCATCGGCGACTTCCGCGGCCCTCCACATGAGCACATCACGCAGCACCAGCACGGCGCGCTGCCGTGCAGGCAGGTGCTGCAGCGCCGCAATGAAGGCCAACCGCACGCTTTCCTTCGCCGATGCCAGATCCGCCGGGTCGTCCCGGTCGGTAAGCAACGCGTCGGGCGCCGGCTCCAGCCAGAGCACCTCCTCGTTGCTCACCAGGGGGGCGCCGGGCTGGATGGAGTCGGCGCCGAGTCCGCTCGGCAGCGGTCGGCGACTCTTGCCCTCGAGCGAGGTAAGGCAGACGTTTGTCGCGATGCGGTACAGCCAGGTCCGCATCGACGAGCGGTGTTCGAAGGTGTGGTAGCTGCGCCACGCGCGCAGGTACGTCTCCTGCACCAGGTCTTCGGCGTCGTGTACCGAGCCGACCATCCGGTAGCAGTGCACGAAAAGCTCGCGACGGTAACCGTCGGACTGGCTAGGAAAGTCGTCTGTCGCCTGATCCTGCGTCGTCGTCACACCGGGCTCCTCCGTCGTGGTGATCTCACTGTAGGCAACTGCGTAGCACGCGCGCGTCCTGGCCAGTCAGACCGAGCCGAGGAGCAGAACTCATCGGCCCTGGCCTCGCGACATTTGGCGGCGAGCACCGATGACTTACCCGTCGGACGCCGGTCGATATGGGTGAGAGCGGCACCGACCGGTGCGCCGCGCAGCAAAGGAGCCGGACATGTCCCGCATGATCTTCGTCAACTTGCCGGTCAAGGACCTCGACGCATCCGTCGCGTTCTTCACCGAGCTCGGGTTCACGTTCAATCCGCAGTTCACCGACGAGCGGGCGACCTGCATGGTCGTCAGCGAGCAGGCCTGCGTGATGCTGCTGACCGAGGGATTCTTCCGGACGTTCAGCAACAAGAAGACCGCCGACACGAACACCCACTGCGAGTCGATCCTGTGCGTATCCGCGGACAGCCGTGAGGACGTCGACAACCTGGTGAACACCGCGATCGCGGCCGGCGGCAAACCGACCAAGGACAAGGTGGTCGACGGCCCGATGTACGGCTGGAGCTTCCAGGACATCGACGGTCACCTCTGGGAGGTCATGTACATGAACTCCAGCGCACTTGCCTAACCGATCGCCTTCCTCGCACCAACCTCGAACGAGAACTCACCATGACAACCGTCGCCCAGCCCGTCGGCGGCTGGTTGGCCTGGCCCAGGCGATCGAGGGAGTCGCCGTCGCTGCGTGATAGATCCGAAACGAGCGCCCGCGGCCGGCTCCAGTGATTGCTGGGGCCGGCTGCGTGGTGTCTCGAGCAGATGCTCAGGCCGTCGTCACTGTCCAGTCTGGTGACCGGCCGAGCCTCCCGACGATCCGGTCGATCAGTGGTGCCGTCGCAGTAACGGTTGCTGGCACGCCGAACGGTGTACCTGACTCCGCCGAGGAGGCGGTGCCCGGGATCTGTGAGGCGACCTGCCACGTCGCAGCCAGCACGACGTCGTCCATCGCGTAGTCGACGCCGACGGTCCGGGCCACATCCCAGCCGTGCGCGACGTAGTCGAGAAGGTGGAAGCCGATCGCGGTCGCCCCGGCGAACTGCACAGTGGGCGAAAGCTCAGGCAAGGAGAGCTGTCGCTCCAGTGCGCCCGGTTCGGCGAATGCGGCAACGACGTCATCGGCAGCTGCCTGGTAGTCCGCGCGGGCGTCTGAACCCAGCGGTCGAAGCTCCCACACCATTGGGTCAGCGCCATTGCCGCGGGCCGCGGCCGCGAATCCGCGATGCTGCGCGATCATGTGCCGCAGCAAGGCCGCCAAGTCCCAGCCGGCGCACGGCGTCGGCAGCCGCAATGTCTCGGCATCCAGGTCAACTGACGGCGGCAGGCTGCCCAGGACAGCGCGCCGATCCCACTCCCTGACATCGCCGTTCGGCATCAGCGCTCTCCGGTTCCCGAGGTCAAGGTCACCCTAGGCACACGATCGGACATCGCTCGGACTAGGTGTGATGACCAGGCAGGCTGGTCAGGCAGCTGATCGGCGGTAGGGCTCCGACTGCGGGGTAGCGAAGCCGACCATCAGGTCAGGTCTCCGTCGGCGCGCAGTTTGTCTGACAACAGGACCACAACCCGACCGCCACCCAGCAGCACAACCGCAAGCCCACGATCAACTCTCCGTCGGCGCGCTCTTTGTCTGACACCAGAGCCAGAACCCACCCACCACTCAGCAGAGAAACGAGACCGCCCACCCAAGCTCAATCGTCGACGCGCCCTTGTCTGAGCGCCACCCTCACCTGTCGGCCGGTGACTCGATCCACTTCTGGCTGCGCTGTCCCGGCCGGTATCGCGACGAGCGGGATTTGGCCACCACCCCGCCGACCCCGAGCGCCTGCGCAGCGGCAAGAGCGTCGGCACCGGACCCGTCGAAGGCCGGTGGCGTCTGCCAGGCTGCGCCTGCCAACTCCAGCCCGACCAACGCCTTGCGCCGCAGCGAGTACCGGACCGACAGTAGCGGCCGACCGTCGAGATGCAGGACGTCGACGAGCATCAGCACCACCGGCTCGACCTTGGCGCGCTTAAGCGCAGTCGCACGCGAACCGGCGTCGATTCGCCACTGCAGCTTCTCCGGGTCGGGACGTCCAGCCTGGTCGAGGCTGACGACCACCCCGTCCGACAGCGCCTGCGTTGCGCCGAGTTGCTCGCCGAGTCCGCGCAGCTCGGGGAACTTGGCCGTCACGTCCGTCCCGGAGTCGCTGACCGCGATCCGGCCGCCGTCCACCCGCACCAGGCAGCGCAGGCCGGGCCAGGCCAACTCGAACGCCCAGCCGTCATCGCCCGGGAGCGGGCCGGAGGTGGCAAGCATCGGAGTCAGGCCGGTCGGCAGCGGCTGCCAGTCGGGACGGACCGGGCCGTCCATCCGGTGGATAATCCAATCCTTACCGCCGGTCTGGAAGAGCACGAACCGGCCCTGCACCCGCTCGCCGCGCAGCACCACCTTCACCTCGCGGTCGGTCCACTTCTCGGTCTCGTAGGTGCCGCGGTCCCAGATCGTCACCGCGCCGCCGCCGTACTCGCCGTGCGCGATGTCGCCCTCGAACGATGCGTATTCCAAAGGGTGATCCTCGACGTGCACGGCCAGGTGATTCACCTTCGGGTCGGGCGGGACTCCCTTGGGCACTGCCCACGACACCAGTACGCCGTCGCGTTCCAGCCGGAAGTCCCAGTGCAGTGCGCTGGCGTGGTGCTCCTGGATGACGAAGGAGTCGCCGCAAGCAGCTTTCGCGCCCCCGGGCATCGGCTCCCGGGTCCGCGCCGGATCCCGCTTCCTGCGGTATTCCGCCAGCGACGCCACGCTCCGAGGTTGTCCCGAGCGTCGTAGAAGTTGAGGTGGCGGTCCCCGGCTCGATGCCTGCCGCGTGGTAGGTGTCGGGCTTCCGCCAAGAAGTTCGACCAAGAAGGGGACCGCCGTGACCAAGAAGTACCA
>JBPCMU010000120.1:0-26584 GCA_051001975.1 Jatrophihabitans sp. | reverse complement strand
TTGTCCGGGGCTGTCGCCCTGTGTCCGGCCCGGGACCCCGCCCCCGGGCCGGGGGTCTTGGCCGCGGACTTGTTGGCCGCGGACTTGGTGGCCGCGGACTTGGTGGCCGCGGACTTGGTGGCCGCGGACTTGGTGGCCGCGGACTTGGGCTTCGCGGCCGCCGGCTTGGTCGCTGATCTCGCTGTCGCGGTCTTGGTCGGTGTTGGCCTGGTCACCGTAGCTTTGGCCTCAGCCGGCGCGGGCGTGGACTTCGGTTCGGCTTCGGCGGCCGCCCCGTCGGCCGGGGACTCGCTGTCCTCGGTCGGTGCCGCGGCGGCAGGTGGCGTGGCCTTGCGACGTCGCGAGCGGGTTCGCGGGGTCCGGGCCGGCGGGTCATCGGGCTCCGGGGCTTCGGGCGGTTCGTCCGACGGGTCGACGTCGTCGGCTGGTGGCCGAGGGCCGGGACGCGGGCGGGAGCCCATCCGGCGCGCCCGAGCGGCGGCTGTGGCTCGCGCCTTACGAGCGTCCTCGGCCTCGTCAGCGGTGTCCCCGCCGGGCGGCGTCGTTTCCGTCATGACGCCGCCACCAGCTGGATGTCGGCGATCAGCCAGGTGTCCTTGACCTTGACCATCGTCAGGGTCGCCGGGCTCGGCCTGGCTTGAACCAGCTTTCCGGTGGCGTCCCTGGTCTCCAGGGACGCCAGGATCAGCACCTGGTACTTGCCGCCGGTGGAACTCACGATCGACGCCGACACGATCGACGCGGTCGAGTTGGTTTTGTTCGTGCTCAGGGTCTTCTGCAGACTGGCCTTGCTGCCCGCCAGATTGGTCTTGGCGCTGCCGGTCACCACCGACTCAGCGTTGGCGAAGTCTTGGTCGAACGTCGTCTGGCGATAGGTCTGCAAGGTGATGAAGTCCTGTTTCGCGGCATCCAGCACCCGGTTCTCGACAGAGGTGAGGCTCAAACCGCGCTCGTGCCGAGTGCGCTGCACGACGAGGACCGCGATCACCGCGACCAGTACCAACGCGACGACGCCGAGGACGGCGGTCACGATGCGCGGGACGCGACTGCGGGTCGCGGTTTCAGCCATGCGGGTTCGACCTCTCTCTCGCTCGGTGTGGGCGCCGTCCGGTCAGGACAGCGGGGCGGTCAGCAGCCCGATCCATCCCTCGTCGCCCAGAATGGATGACCGTCCGGAGATGTCGCCGACCGCGGTCGGGCTCATCGACGGCACTGTTCGAGGCACGACGGTACCTTGCCCACCGGTGTAGACGGGGTCTCCGCCCGGGCTGTTCTGGGCGCCCCGGACGTCGGTCTTACTGCCGTCCGGCTCGGTGCATTGGGCGTTCACATTGGGCGACGCGGGACCGGTCTGATTCGGCAATCGCTTGTTGGTTCCCTGATAGCCGTTCACGCAGGGCGGCGGATCGTCGAAGTTGACGATCAGTCCGAAGCTGGCGGTGCCGCTGCCGGCCACGGTGTAGCCGCCTGCCACGACCGGCGGGTAGGCGATGAACAGCTCTTCCAGCCCGTCGATGCGCCGCACCAGCACGTCCCCGGTAGTGGCCAGGTTGGACAGCAGGACGCCCAGGTCGGAGCTGTTCTGCTGGACGAAGTCGCGCACCTGAGTGAGGTCGCTCGGGCCGTCGGCGAGCAGTTTGCGGATGTCCGGGTCGCTGCTCTTGAGCTGGCCGGTCAGCAGGTTGAGGCTGCGCGACCACGACGCGATCGCGGACCCTTCGTCGAGTTGAGTCTTCAGCACTGTGCTGGAGGAGTCGATGAGCTGCAGCGTTTCCGGCAGTGCCTTCTCCGCGGCGGTGAGCAGTTCGTCGCCGGAGTCCAGCAGCGTCTGCAACGCCGGGCCGCGGTTGTTGAACGCGGCGCCGAGTTCGTTGATGACGATGGCCAGCTTGGCCGGGTCGACGGAGTTGACCAGTCGATCGAGGTTGGTCAGCAATACCTGGGTTGCGATCGGCACCTTGTTGGGCCCGGGGACCTTGTCGCCCTTGACGAAGTACGGGCCACCGTTGACCTGCGGGCGCAGGTCGACGTACTGCTCGCCGACTGCGGACCGGTCGGCGACGGTCGCGGTCGAGTTGCGCGGGATCTTCGGATGCGAGCAGCTGTTCAGCTCCAGGTCGACGCGCACACCGTTGTCGAGCAGGTGCAGCTTGCCCACCTTGCCGACGCCGACGCCACGGTAGGTGACTTCAGCGTTGGAGAAGATGCCACCGGAGTCCGGGAAGTCGGCGGTGATGGTGCAGCCGTGCTGACCGAGCACCAGGTCCACCACTCCGGCGTACCGGGCGCCCACGAAGGACACGCCGGCGAGTGCGATCAGCACGAAGGCAGCCAGCTGGATACGGACGGTTCTACGCAGCATCGCCGATCACCCGCCCACAGCCGGTACGCCCGGGACCATTGAGCCGGCCGGAAGCAGCGATGCCATCGACGGCTGCGCCGTACCGGTTGCATTCGTACCGGGGAGCGTCGGGACGACCTTGAGGTTGGACAGGATCTGACTCAGATCCAGGTTCAGGGTGGCGCGCAGGTTCGTGTAGTCGCCGTGCACCGCGTCGGTGGCGTTGCGCGGGAAAGGATAGGTCGCCAGCAGCTCCAGCGCGCTGGGGATGTCGTCGCCGGCGGCAGTCAGCTGCCTCAGGATCGGCTGCAGGCTCTTCAGCGAGCTGATCACGTCCTGCTTGCTGCCGTTGATGACTTTTACCGCGCTGGTGCTGAGGTGATCCAAGCTCTGCAGCAGGGTGACCAACTGCTTGCGCTCGTCGGCCAGGATCTTCAATGCGCCGGGCAGTGTGTCCAGGGTGCCGGCGAGGATCTTCTTCTGGTCGGCCAGCGTTTTGGCCAGCTTGTTGACGCTCTCGATCGCCGTGGTGATCTTGTCCCGCTGGGCATCCACGCCACCTACGAAGGTATTCAGCTGGCTGATCAGCGAGCGGGCCGCGTCGGTGCGGCCGTTCAGCGCCTGGTTCAGCTCGTGGGTGATGCCGCTGATCGCATCGAGATCCCCGTTGTTCAGCAGCAGCGACAGCGCGCCGAGCACTTCTTCGATCTCGATGCTGCTGCCGGTGCGGTTGATCGGGATATTGGCGTTCTTGTCGTCGCTGAGCCGCCCCGTCGGCACCTCACCGGTGGGTGGTCCGAGCGAGACGAACTTCTCGCCGAGCAGCGAGGTCTGGCGGATCTGCGCGTAGGCGTTGTCCGGCAGGTCGACGTTGCCATTCACTGCGACGACCACCTTGGCCGTCCACCCGTCGAGGGTGATCTTTTCGACCTTGCCGACCGCGACGTCGTTCACCTTGACCGCTGACTGTGGCACCAGGTCGAGGACGTCGGCGAAGTGGATCGTCACCTTGTACGGATGGCTGCCGAGGTTCGCGCCGCCGGGCAACGGTGCGCTGTACAAGCCTTTGAACCCGCAGCCGGTGCAGAGCACTGCCACCAGCGCGAGGACGGCGGCGAGCCGGCCCGCACGTCGGAATCTGGGTGCGGTGGCCATCAGATCGGCAATCCAGGGATCTTGGGCAGGTTCGGCAGGCCGGGAGTCTGGTTCTGCTTGCATACCGGCAGCAGCAGACCCTCCAGCGGTGTGCCGCTGATGAGCGGGTCGACCAGGCAGGACAGCTGGGTGGCCAACTGCGTACAGACCTTCCGGGTGTTGTCGTTCTTGTCGAGGCCGGAGAGTTTGCCGAGCGCGTTCAACAGACCGCATATGTAGGCCGGGTCGGCCAGGTCGGCGAAGTTGGCGCGAACGTCCAGCGTGCCGGCCGGTGCCGACCCGTAGTCGTTGTAGGCGTGCCCCAGGTTGGACAATGCGGTCGGCGCCACTGCGAGGATCTCCTCCAGCGCGCCCTTCTGCTTCACCAGCACCCCGGTCACATCCTCCAGCGAGGTGATGGTGGTGTGCAGGCTGGTCTTGTTCTTCTTGACGAACGCGGCCACGTCGTTGAGCGCCTGGGCCAGATTCTTCAATGCCAACCCGAGTGACTGCCGTTCGTTGGCCAACTGTTGCGCGATCAGGGCGAACTGCTCGTTGAACCTGCGGACCTGCGCATCACTTGTGGCCAACGCCTGGGTGAACACCTGCAGGTTCTTCACCGTGCCGAACAGGTCCTCCTTGCCGTCGGCCAGCGTCTTCGCGGCCTTGGACAGGGCGTCGATCGAGTTGCCCAGCGCCTGGCCGTTGCCGTCCAGGTTGGCGGCGCCGGTGTTGATGAGGTCGGTCAGAGCGCCGTCCTTGTTGCTGCCCTCCGGGCCGAGTGCGACATTCAGCTTGTCGAGCGCGGCGTAGATGTCGTCGAGTTCGACTGGGACCGCGGTGCGCGTCGGGTCGATGTTCGCCTTGTCCGACAGCACCGCGCCCTTCGTGTACGCAGGGGCGAATTGGATGAATCGGTCGCTGACCAGCGAGGGCGCGACGACGACGGCTACGCCGTTGGCCGGGATCTTGACCTTCTTGTCGTACTTCATCCACACCTTGACGGTGGTGCCCTGCGGCTTGACCTTGCTGATGGTGCCGACCTTGATGCCGAGCACCTTCACGTCCGAGCCCGGGTAGAGGCCGACGGCGCTGTCGAACTCGGCGGTGACCGTCTTGGTCGGGCTGGGCGCGAAGTAGAGCACGGCTCCGGTGACCACGACGGCAGCGACGACTACGACGACCAGCCAGCGGATCGCCGCGCTACTCATCGTCTTCAGTGGCTTCAGTGCCACCCCCTTGATCGGCATCAGCACACCCCGCCGATCGGGATGGGGATGGTCAGGCAAAGTAGACCGGACCCGCTCAGGTTCTGGACGTAGGTGTCGAACCATCGCCCGTTGCCCAGCGTGTTGGCGAACACCCGGACGAACGGCGCGAGCAACGCCAGGCCGCGATCCAGGCTGTCCTTGTTGTTCTGCAGGATCTTCAGGACGTTGTTGAGCTGGTCGAGCGCCGGTTTCAGGGTGGCGTTGTCGTCCTGCACCAGCCCCGAGATCTGCAACGACAGGTTCGACGTATTCACGAACAGCTGACTGATCTCGGTCTTCCGGGCATTGAGTTCGTCGAAGAGCAGCGAGCCGTCCTTGAGAAGGGTGGTGATCTCCTGATTGCGATCGGCCAGCACCTTCGTGACCTGGTTCGCCCGGGCCAGCAGAGTGCGCAGGGCTTCATCGCGGGAGGCGATCGTCGTCGAGAGCCGCTGCAGCCCGGCGAGGGTTTGCTTCACGTCTGCCGGGGTGTCTTTGAAGGTCGCGGCGATCGTCTTGAACGCGGCCGCGAGCTGCTTGGAGTCGATGTCGTTGCTGGTCTGGGTCAGCTTGCTGAACACCGGATAGATGTCGTAGTCGCCGGGCACCTTCGTCTTGGTGATCGTCTTCTTCGGATCCTGCTTGGCATCGCCCTGCGAATCGATCGCCACGTACTTGCGCCCGAGCAGGGTCTTGATCGCGATGGACACCGTGCTCTGGTCACCGATCCAGGCGTTCTTGACCCGGAACTTCACCTTGACGTGCGCGCCGTCCAACGAGACCGACTTGACCGAGCCGACCTTCACACCGGCGATGCGAACCTCGTCGTCGGACTGTAGACCGGCGGAATCCTGGAAGCTCGCTGTGAAGACCGTGCCGCCGCCGATGATCGGCAGGCGCTCGGCGTTGAACGCCGTCCAGAGCAGCACGGCGATGATGACCAACCCGACGGTGCCGATCACGGTGGGGTTGCGCGAGCTGAAGGACTGCCCGCGCGGCGCCTTCTTCGTTCCGCTGCGGCCGGCCATCAGGTGTTGCACCTCGCCGGGCTCTGCGTCGGCAGCCCGACGGCCTGGGACCCGAGCACCGGCAGCGTCACGGTGCCGCCGGCACTGCACAGGAAGAAGTTGAACCACGAGCCGTAGGTGGCCGTGCGGGTCAGCGAGCCAACCTTGTCCGGCAACCGCTGGATCACTCCGGCGATCGCATCGCTGTGCAGGTTGAGCTTCTTGGCCAACGCCTGGAGATCGACAATGTCCTGCTTCAGCAACGGCCGGCTGTCCTGCAGCAACGAGGCAGTCGCATCGGCCAGCGAGTTGATACCTGCGATCGAGCTGCCGATCGCCTTGCGGTCCTGGGACAAGCCGGAGACGAAGCGCTGGAGCTGCACGATCAGCGAGGTGAACTCGGAGTCACGCATGCCCACCGTCGTCAACACGGTGCTGAGATTGTCGATGAGCTCGCCGATGACCTTGTCTTTGTCCGCCAGCGCATTCGTGAGCGACGCGGTGTGCGAGAGGAGCGTCTCCACCGATCCGCCTTCGCCTTGCAGCGTCTGGATGATCTCCATCGAGAGCTGGTTGATCTCGTCCGCGTCCAGCCCGGCGAACAAGTGCCGGAAGCCGCCGAACAGTGCCGTCAGGTCCAGCGCCGGGTACGTCTGCGATTCCGGGATGACCTTCTTCGGCGACTGAAGCGTCGGGCTGCCCGCACCGGGGTCGAGCGAGACGTAACGCTGCCCGACGAGGTTGCGGTACTTGAGCCGAACCTGCACCGAGACCGGCAGCGGCCGCGACTTCATCACCGAGAACGTCACCTCGGCGGTGTTGTGGCCGACCAGCTTGACCCCCTTCACCGAGCCGACCCGGACGCCCGCGATGCGCACGTCGTCGCCGGCCAGCAGCCCGGTCGCGTCGGTGAAGTCGGCCTTGTAGGTAGTGGTCCTGCCGTAGCTGGCATTGGAGATCGTCGCGGCCAGTGCATAGGTGGTGGCGACGGTGACGAGCAGGAAGATGACCAGCTTCACCAGCGGCGCCGTGAGACCTCTCATGACACCGTCACCTGAGTCCCACGCAGCAGCGGCGCGGCCAGGATGGTGGCGATCGCGGGGACCTTGTCCGGTGAGACGTTCAGTTCTCCGGAGATGAGCGCGTTGACGATCTTGACCTCGGACGGTGACCCGATGCCGGCCTGCTCGTAGTTGGCCCGCATCGCGCTCGGCAGGGGGGAGGTCGATCCGTACTTCGGTGCGCCATCCCCGATGTCCGGCGAAGTGTAGGGCTTCGCCGGGTCAGGCAACCCGCGGCAGTTCGGACCGACCCCGGTCACCGACTTCGGCTCCTGCCCGGGTGTGTAGGCACCGCGAGGAGTGACGACGTTCAGGTTGATGTTCAGCGCGTGGTTGCGGAAGGCCTGCTCCAGGAACTTCTCCGAATCGCTCAGGCCCTTCGCCATGCACGGGTACTCAGGCGCGTACTCGGCGAGCAGGCCGAGCACCTTCTGGCTCTGAGCGGACACGGTGATCAACCGGTCGCCGTTCTCGTCCAGAAAGCCGGTCAGTGTGTCCGAGGTGCTGGTGGCGATAGTGAGCAGCGAGTTGAGCGCGCTCGGGTTCTGGGTGATGGTCTTCGACGTCGTCTGCAGGTTGGCCAGCGAGCCGAGCAGATCAGGCGCGACGTTGTTGTACTCCTGGGCGACCTTGCCGAGCTTGTCGATGTCGGCGATCAGGGTGCCGAGGTGCGGGTTGAGCTTGAGCAGGTAGTCGTTCAGTTGCTCGATGTTGCGACCGATCTGATCGCCGCGGCCCTGCAGTGCGGTGTAGAGCGCGTTGAGCGTCGCGTTCAGCTCGGCCGGGTGCAGCGCCTGCAGCACCGGCATGATGTCGTTGAGGACGTTCTCCAGCTGCGCGTAGTCGGCCGAGGGGTCCTGACACAACACGTCTCCGCCCTGCACCGGTCGCACCGCCGCGGCCACTGGGTCCATGTTCCGGTTGCAGACGTGCGCCGACCCGTCGGTGATCACCAGCGAGACGTACTTCTCGCCGAACAGCGTTTTGGGCAGCAGCCGGGCCTGGTAGTTGTTCTTGATCAGCTTGGCGGTGCTTGGGTCGAGGGCGAGGGTCAGCACCGCGTCCTTGCCGGTCGAGTGGATGGCGCGCACCTCGCCGACCCGGATGCCGCGGATCTTCACGTCCGACTGCGTCTGCAGCTGGTTACCGGTGCTGTCGGTGATCAGCGTGACCTTGACGACCTTGGTGAACACCTTGTTGTATGCGCCGATGGACAGCGCGACCAGGCCGGCAATCACAGCGATGAACACCAGCCCGTAGAGCCGGTTCACCCATGTCGAGCCGCGGTCTCTCATCCCGCGATCCGCACCGTGGTGTTGGCGCCCCAGATGGCCAGTGACAGGAAGAAGTCGACGACGTTGATGGCGACGATCGCGGTCCGCACCGCCCGGCCGACCGCGATGCCGACGCCGGCCGGACCGCCCTTCGCGGTATAGCCGTAGTAGCAGTGGGTCAGGATGATCACGACCGAGAAGACCAGCACCTTGCCGAAGGACCAGAGCACGTCCTGCGGTGGCAAGAACAACCTGAAGTAGTGGTCATAGGTTCCGGTGGACTGGCCGTAGTACGCAGTGGTGACGAACCGCGTCGACAGGTACGAGGTGAGCAGCCCGATGACGTACAGCGGGATGACCGCCACGAAGCCGGCGATGATCCGCGTTGTGACCAGGAACGGCAGGCTCGGCACCGCCATCACCTCGAGCGCGTCGATCTCCTCGTTGATCCGCATCGCGCCGAGCTGGGCGGTGAAACCGCAACCGACCGTCGCCGACAGTGCCAGACCGGCCACCAGCGGTGCGATCTCCCGAGTGTTGAAGTAGGCGGAGATGAATCCGGTGAACGCCGAGGTGCCGAGTTGGTTCAGCGCGGCGTAGCCCTGCAGGCCGACCTCGGTACCGGTGAAGAACGACAGGAACGTGATGACGCCGACGGTGCCGCCGATGACGGCCAGCGCTCCGGTGCCGAAGGTGACCTCGGCAAGAAGCCGGGCGATCTCACGCTTGTAGCGACGGATCGTGCGCGGGGTCCAGGCCAGCGCGCGCACGTAGAAGCGCAGCTGCTCGCCGAGATCGTCCAACGATTCGCCAGGGCGCGCGGCAGCACGGCGTACCGAGGCGAGCGCGGCCCAGGCCGGGGTGTCGGCCATCACGACCCCTTCGGCGGGACGACCTGGAAGTACACGGCTGTGATGACGAAGTTGACGAAGAACAGCATCATGAAGGTGATGACGACAGACTGGTTCACCGCGTCGCCGACGCCCTTCGGGCCACCACCTGCGTTGAGGCCCTTGTAGGAGGCGACGATGGCGGCGATCGCACCGAACAGCAGTGCCTTGATCTCGCCGGTGGTCAGATCCGACAGTTGCGCCAGCGCGGAGAAGCTGGCGAGGTAGGCGCCGGGCGTGCCGCCCTGCAGGATCACGTTGAAGAAATAGCCGCCCACGACACCGACCACGCTGACCAGCCCGTTGAGGGCGACCGACACGAGCATGCAGGCGAGGACGCGGGGAACGACCAGCCGCTGGACGGGCGAGATGCCGAGCACCTCCATCGCGTCGATCTCGTCGCGGATCTTGCGGCTGCCGAGATCGGCGCAGATCGCTGAGCCGCCGGCGCCGGCGATCAGCAGCGCGGTGACGATCGGGCTGGCTTCGCGGATCACAGCCAGCACGCTGGCCGCGCCGGTGAAGGACTGCGCGCCGAGTTGGCGGGTGAGGCTACCCAGCTGAAGCGCGATCACTGCGCCGAACGGGATCGCCACGAGTGCGGTGGGCAGGATCGTCACGCTGGCGATGAACCACGCCTGCTGGATGAACTCGCGCACCTGGAACGGCCGTCGAAACGTCAGCCGGGCGACGTCCAGGCCGAGCGCGAAGAGCCGACCGCTCTGCTGGACCGGCGCCGACAGCTGTGTCATGAGCGCGCCTGCACCCCGGCAGGCAGGCGCCGCCCTTTGGCACAAGGGCGCAGGCGTGCGGAGTACTGGGTCATTCGGTGTCCTCGTCGGCGGTGGCCACCGAGCCGTCGCTGGTGCGGTAGTCGCGCAGCTCGCCGATGCCGCTGCGGGTGCGCTCGCTGACCCGACGTAGTCGTTTGGTCGGGGTCGGGGTCGGGGTCGGGTCCGGCTCGGCGGCCGGCGAACCGTCGCCCTCCAGGGCTGCCCGGGCCGCGGCCTGCGCCTTCTCCGGCAGGGTGTGCAGCATCTTCCTGACCCGCTCCTGCCGACGCAGGGCGGCCTGGCGCACCGGCAGACCCGGCGACGGTTGCAACTGCGGCGGCACGCTCGGCCCGCCGCCGCCCTTCGGCCCGGTCCCCGCGGCCGGCTCGGCGTCCACATCGATGGAGGCCAGTTCCGCGGCGACCTGGGCGGCGTCCTTCTCCTCGCTCATCCCGATCGGCCCCTCGCGACGGCCGTTGAGGAATTGCTTGACGACCGGCTCGTCTGAGGTAAGCAGTACCTCCCGTGGCCCGAACATGACGAGTTTGCGCAGGAACAGCAGCCCGAGGTTGTCCGGGACCGTGCGGGCGATACCGATGTCGTGGGTGACGATGAGGAACGTCGCATCGGTCTGCGCATTCAGGTCGACGATGAGCTGGCTGATGTAGGAGACCCGGACCGGATCGAGCCCGGAGTCCGGCTCGTCGAACAGGATGATTTCCGGGTCGAGCACCAGAGCGCGGGCCAGTCCGGCGCGCTTGCGCATCCCACCGGAGATCTCCCCGGGCAGTTTCTTGTCGGTGCCCTCGAGGCCGACCATTTCCATCTTCTCGAGAACGATGTTCCTGATGTCGCCCTCGCTCTTGCGGGTGTGCTCGCGCAGCGGGAAGGCGATGTTGTCGAAGAGGTTCATCGAGCCGAAGAGCGCACCGTCCTGGAACAGCACGCCGAACAGCTTGCGCGTCTCGTAGAGCTGATGTTCCCGGCACCGCACCAGGTCGACGTCCTGGATCATGATCGAACCGCGCTCGGGCTTGAGTAGCCCGACCAGCGATTTGAGGAAAACCGACTTTCCGGTACCGGACGGGCCGAGCAGCACGGAGATCTCGCCGGGCGGCAGGGTGAGGGTGACGTCGGACCAGATGTTCTGTTTGCCGAACGACTTCGTCAGGCCCTCGACGGCGACCTCGACTCCCATCCCGCCCCCTCTCCGCGCGCCGGTGCTCTCCTCAAGCGGGAATGAGCGCACCCGGCGCTCGGTGGTTCAACGAGGCCTCCTACCGGTCGGTAACGCCCGACACAACTTCGCGCCTCGACACGGTGACCTCCGGGAGGCGCGCGGACACACCGCGCGCGTAGAACGACTCAGGGCGGGCACCGGCCATCTCGGCCAGCACCCGCCCTGAGGCAGTACTGCGATCAATTACTACTGCCGAGAACCTCGTCGGTCCTACAGCGCGATCAGTTCGCTTTACTTGACGGTTACCGTGGCACCGGCGGCCTCGAGGACCTCCTTGGCCTTCTCGGCAGCCTCCTTGGTGACCTTCTCCAGGAGCGGCTTCGGCGCACCGTCGACCAGGTCCTTGGCCTCCTTCAGGCCCAGGCTGGTGAGCGTGCGCACCTCCTTGATGACCTGGATCTTCTTCTCGCCGGCACCCTCGAGGATGACGTCGAACTCCTCCTGCTCGGCGGCGTCTTCGGCGGCCGGGGCCGCTCCACCGGCGGCGGCGACGGCAACCGGGGCGGCCGCAGTGACGTCGAAGGTGGTCTCGAACTGCTTCACGAAATCAGAGAGCTCGAGCAGCGTCATTTCCTTGAACGCATCGAGCAGCTCGTCGGTGCTGAGCTTCGTCATGGTGGCGTCCTTTCTTTTCTGCCGGGTGAGCCGGCGATTCGGTGGGTGTACTTACTCCGCCGGCTCGGCGGGAGCTTCTGGTGCGGTGTCGGCCTCGGCGGCAGGCGCCTCGGCGGTCTCGGCCTCGGCCTCGGCCTCGACGGCAGGCTTCTTCTCTTCCAACGCCTTGGCCAACCGGGCAATCTGCGACAACGGGGCCTGGAACAGCCCAGCCGCACGGGTCGGCAGCGCCTTGAGGGCACCCGCCAGCTTGGCCAGCAGCACCTCGCGGGACTCCAGATCGGCGATCCGGTCGATCTCGCTGGGGCTGAGCGACTTGCCGTCGAGCAACCCGCCCTTGATCACCAACAACGGGTTGGCCTTGGCGAAGTCGCGCAGGCCCTTGGCTGCCTCGACAGGGTCTCCCCCGACGAAGGCGATGGCCGTCGGACCAACCAGCAAGCCGTCGTCGATGGTGATTCCGGCATCCGCGGCGGCCCGCTTCGTCAGCGTGTTCTTGACGACGGCGTAGGTGGTCTGCCCACCCAGCGCGCGACGCAGCTCGCTGATCTGCTTGACCGTCAGCCCGCGGTACTCGGTAACCAGGGTGGCGTTGGACGAGGTGAAGTGCTCTGCCAGCTCCGCGACGGTCTGTATTTTCTCGGTGGTCGGCACGTTCCTCCTCTCCTCATGTGTGTCGTGCGTAGTCCCGTCGATCGCGGATGGACGGCGCACAAGACGAACGACTGCAGAGAAAGGAGGGCGGTCTCCGGCACAGGGCACGGACCGCGGCGCACCGCAACTGCGGCACGCATCGAACCGTCCAACCTGCGCGGGCCGCTCCCAGCGCTCCGGGAGACGTTCGGCTGCGTGTGCGCACGCAGCAACCAGCGGTCTTGGGTGGATCAGGAAGTAACGATACGGCCTGGCCCGAGGGCGCACCAAATCACTTGGTCCCGACCGCCCTGGCGACTAGCCCGGTACAGCGCTCCAGGACGAGCCGAAGCAGACGAACGGCACCGGCGTCGCGCCGTCATGCGCAGCGAGTGCGCCGGCCAATGCCTCCGCGGAACCGACGCCTCGAGCGAGTCGCCGGTGGTAGTCGGCCATCACCTCCGCGGCGTCGTCGTCGCCGACCCGAGCGACTCCGGCGACGACGCTGCGCACCCCGAGGTGCAGCAGGACGCTGGTGAGACCTAGCGCCTCGTCACCGGGGCGCAGCGTTGCTCGGCCGACCTCGCAGGCAGACAGCACGACGTGCGACACGCGGCCGGTACCGGGATCGAGTTCGTGAGCGAACAGCGGTCCGTCACTCAGCCGCACCGAGGAGAACAGCGGGCTGTCGGATTGGTGCAGGCCGTGCGCGGCGACGTGCAGCAGGTCAGCGCCGGCCACCGCTGCGATCACGGCCGCGCGATCGGCAGCGCCATCATGGTGCGGCTGTGCTGCCGACCAGGCCGAGGCGACCGATCCTGCTTCGCCGACCGCCCGGGAGAGTCCGGGTCCGGCCAACGCGATCACCCGGGGCGCGACGACGGCAGGCACCATTGCGATCCGGCACCAGGCACTGGCCGAGGCAGCGACGACGGTGGGCACGCCGCGCCGGGAAGGCAACGCGTTCCACGGCACCATGCCCAACTCGCCCACCGGCACGACGACGGCCGGACGACGGGACAGCGGCAATCGGCTCAGCAACGTCCGGTCCAACCGATCGAGACTGGTGGCCAGCGATGCCTGCGCGGCCTGCCGCAACGGCGGCGGCACCCGGTCCAACGAGAGCAGATCCAGATCGGCGCGGACCCGGCGGACCAGTGCACTGAGCTCGGCAGCCGATCCGAGTGAATGCAGCCCGGCCCGCGCGTGGCCGAGCACGACCGCGCTCAGCCGTCCGGCCGACACTGCATAGACCACCAGGTCGACGCCGGTCTGTCGTGCCGTCTCGGTGAGCTCGGCGATACTCACCACCGCGGCGGCGCGGCCGGACCCGTCGGCAGTCCAGGCCCGATCCCGCAGCCGTTGTTGCAGGTCAGCGACATCGCGCCGGCCGTCGGCTTCGGCAGTCGGGTTCGGCCCGCCCCGCGCTTCACGGGCCGCGTCGACTGCCATCCGCAGCTCACTGAGCAAACCCGCGACCTCGGGATCCGCAGGCGGGGCAAGGGACACCATCCGGCTTGCCGTGGCCCGACCCCGCTCGACCGCGAGCAGCACGTCGGCCGGGCGGCCGGTGCGCAGTGCGGTGGCGAGGTCGAGCTCGGCCAGCCGACGACCGTGCACCGCACTTGCCGTCTGCAAGTCGATGCTGCCGAACCGCGCCTGATAGGAGACGAGCTCCGCAAGACCGGCGCGCAGCTCGCGACGGCCTTCGGCCGTGGCACCGGATGCGAGCCCCAACTCGGCGCGGACCAGTCGGGCATGCAACCGCGCGGAGATCGGGTCGCCTCGCCGCAACGGCCCGGCGTGGGCGGCTGCCTCCGCCGCGTGCGTGGCGTGCCCGGCACGCAGATACGCCTGCGCGGCCAGCCGGTAGGCGGTCGCGACGTCGGAGGTCGACCCACCCTTGCCAAGCTCGGCGGCGACCTCCAGAGCCGGACCGACCAGCCTTGTGCCCGGTCGCCCGTCGGCGAGGTCTGCCTGAATCAACATCAGCTGGGCACGCTGCCGCCAGCGGTCGCTGCCCCTGCGGCGGAACCGGTCACGTGCCTTCGCGGCCAGTCGGCGCGCCTCGGTCACCTCACCGGAGAGCAGTGCGCACTCGGCCCGGGCCAGTTCTACCTCGGCGACGTCCTGCCACTGCCGCTGTTTGCGCAGCAGCGCCTCTGCGTCGAGCAACGTCTCGCTCGCCTCTCGGGTGAGTCCGGCCTCGACGAGCACCCGGGCCCGGTCCAGCTGGCCCGCGCCGAACCGGTGCGGCGCCTCCCGAGCGGCACTGTCCAAGAGGGCGAGCCCCTGTGGCACGTTGCCGGCGAGGAACTCGAGATACCCCAGGTTGTGTTTCGCCTTGTAGAGAGCGCGTATTAGACCAGCTTGTTGCGCCGCCGCAATCGCATCCTGAAGATCTGCTCGCGCCTTGCCCAGACTGCCCCGATAGAGGTGCAGAGCGCCGCGGTTCAGCAGCACTCGGGCCTGATCGGCCGGCCAACGAGAGTCGCCGACGCGCACCGCATCGTTGAGATGCCGCAGAGCCACACCTAGGTCGCCTGCTCGCATCGCCATCAGGCCTTGCTGACCGCTGATGAGGAAGGTCAGCTCCTGGTCGCCAATATGTTCGCTCAACGAGCGGGCTTCAGCCAGGGTCTCCATGCCGACGTTGACGCCGCGGGTCTCAGCTTGGTTGTGCGCAAGAGTGAGCAGGATCTTCGTACGCAAGAGCAGTGCTTCGTGCTCCTGTGGGACTCGGGATATCTGGTCAAGTGCCTTGAACGACAAGGTGATCGCGCGCACGGGGTGACTTAAATTGCTCTCCTCACTCGCGCGTTCATGAAGGTCGCGGGCAGCCTGAATCCTCGACCGGGCAGGTGCGACAGCGACGGCGACCATGAACCTGGCGCGCCTCCTACAGTTCCAGAGAGGGAGTGATGACGGCGGAGCCGTCGACGGGTCGGAGCACGAATTGCGCGAGGCCGCTAGGCACGTCATCGAAGACGAAGCGGCCGTCGGCGTCGGCGATCGTGTGCGTCGACCCGCTTTCCAGCCGTAGTTCGACCGGCAGCCCGTCACCGGGCGCGGCCCAGCCGTCGATGCGCACCCGGCCAGCCCCGGCCGGACTGATCGTCACCATCGTGGTGAGCGCGGAGCTGGAGAAGGTGACGGTCTCTACATCGGAAGGAGTTTCGTGGCGAGCCGAGGACATCGCCCCGGTGTCCCACCGCTGCAGCTCGGCAACCTCGGCTTCGAGGGCGTCGAGGGTGATCGCAAACTGGGTGCGGGCCACCAGGTCGGCGGGCACGGGGTCGGTCGTCGCGTACATCGTGGCGAGCCGGTCGAAGATGACCTGGTCAGTGCGATCCAGCGTCGCGCCGGCTCCGTCGTCGGGCAGGTTGGCGGTCATTCGTTCCCCCAGGTGGGATCGGCGGTCAACAACGACCGGAGCTTGGCAAGGCAACGACCGCGCGTCGGGCCGATGCTGCCGACCGGCATCCCTAGAGCCTCCGCGACGGCGGAGTAGTCGGGGCGGTCGGCGAAGGCGATGACACGCAGGAGTTGCTGGCAGCGCTCCGGCAGAGCGGTGACGTTGCGCCACAACACCGTGTCGCCGGCCCGGGTCAGCACCGCCAGCTCGGGCTGGTCGGCCGGTGCCGCCGGTGCGGTCAGGTCATCGATGTTGGTCGGGTCGACCTTGCGTTGCCGGGCAACGACGCGCCAGGACTCCCTGCGCACCGTGACGACCAGCCAGTGCAGCACGGCTTGCGGGCTGGTGATCGAGGACGCGTGGCGCACCAGCGCCAGCCACGATGACTGGACCACGTCTTCGGCGCTGTGCGAGTCGAGTCGCTGTGCACGGGCGGTGTGCCACAGGATCGGTGTCAGCAATGTGACTAGGTCGGTCATCTTGCTCTCGTCGCCGTCGCGGAACTGCTCGAACAGCGCACCGGCCCGGGTGGCCAGTGTCTCCGGCATGGGGGTGGCGTCGATCATGGCCGGTCCATCTGCGCTACGTCGTGTAGGGCCACCCAGCCGCGGTCCACCGCCGCAGCCGCATTGCACGGGTCCAGGTCGCCACCGTCGAGCATGGCCGCTGCCAGCTCGCCGGCGAGGATCGGTGCGGCGAAGGATGTGCCGCTCCACGTCCCGAAGCCCGACGAGAAGTCGTCCATGTCGAGGGTCTGCCGGGTCAGCCCGCCGATGTGCACCCGGGCACTCGGCTGGAGCGACCCGTTGAACGTCGTCGGCATCGTGCTGACGACTGCTGCGCCGTGCCGATAGCAACTCACCCAGTCGCCCTGGTTGCTGAACAACGCGATCGTCTTGTCGTCCGGGTTACGCGCGCCGACGCTGACGACCGGCACGGCGTCGTGGGCGGCGGGGAGTTGAGTGCCCGGGTGAGGCGCGAATCCCGCCGGGTACATATGCCTGTTCGTGGCGTCGTTTCCCGCTGATGCGACCACGACGACACCCAGTTTGCCGAGCTCCCTGAGTGGGGCGAGCAGCAGATGATCGAACGCCTCGTCTGCGGGCAGTTCGTGGTAGTAACCCATCGACAGCGATACAACGTCCACGACCCCGGTCTTGTCCCCGGCGTGCAGAGCGGCCGCGTGCCGGAGCAGCAACCGGTTGAGTGCCTCGAGAACGTCGCCCTCGGCAACCGCCCCGTCGCCGTGCATGACGCGAACTGAGATGATCTTCGCGTCGGCACATTTCTGATGGATGAGGCCGGCGATGAACGTGCCGTGTCCGGCGTCCGGGTCGAGCGTGCCCTCCAACGGATCGTCGACGTTGCCGGTGATCTCCGGGTCGGTGGACAGATCGGTCAGCCCGATCGGCAAGGTTCCCACCCGCGGGTGCCGCCAAACCACCGGCCATTGCAACCACGGATGCTTGCCCACTCCGGTGTCCAGGATGGCGACGACCGGGCGCCGACAGGGTAAGTCCGTCCGGTCGCGACGCAACGGATGAGGCCCCTGCCAGGCGACTGGACCTCGACCGCCCTGACCCGGGACGCCGAAGGAGGTGCTGGGCGAGTCCACCCCGTGGCTCTCCCACAGCGGCACACCTTGCACACCATGGCTCTCCCACAGCGGCACACCTTCGATGTCAGGGCCGCCAGTCGCGGTGACGAGGTGGTCCAGGCTGACGTCGGCGGCCTTCTGCGACTTGACGCCGAGGATGGCCCGGTAGTTCTGCAGCACCTGCCAGGCATCCGGCGGCGAAGCCGGCCCGTCCCCGGCAGGCGCCAGTTCGATGCGCGCCACCAGCGTCCGCGCGGCGAGTTCGGCGACACCGGACCGCTTGGCGATTTCGGCCAATTCGCGATCGGGCGGATACACCGTTGCGACCAGGCCGGCCTGCGCAGCGGCCTGCTGCAGTTCGGCCGGCACCTCGCCGTTGGACACATCCGCGCCACGCAGCAGCAGCCGGGCGCCGACGTAGACCGTCGCTCGGATCGCGCCCTGGCCGGGCAGTCGCACGGCAGTGGACGGGTCGAGCACCCGACCGCCGTGCTTGGTCAGCACGTAGTCCGGTGGCGAGAGACTCGGCTCGCGACGGCGCGGCGTAGTCGATCGGGAGGCTTCGCGGCTCTGCTCGGTCATGGTCACCCTCGTCTGCGCTGGCGGGCGTTGCCCGGCGCGTGCGCCCCCCAGCTGAGCTGAGCGTAGGGGTCACGGGGGCGCATCCACCAGATCCGTTGCCACGCGAGACGGATCGTCCCGCACTACTGGAAGGAGACTTGATGCGGCGCGGTGATACGTCAGGACGATTTCAGCGCGGGTGTATCAGCGTCCGGACTTGCCGCTCTTCATCTGTGACGCACCGGCCACGGGCTAACGACGGCTGGGGCGTCAGCGTTGGAACCCAGGCGATGGCCTCCGGGGGGAGGGACGTGACGTTGGCATTGGCCGCGCAGCGTCCTACGGCCTCGCCGGTTCCGCGCACACAACGCGACAGCATGCTGTCGCTGCAAACCACGGGGGAACGAACGACAAAGGCACTGGCACGCTTCGGGGGGGCGCCAGTGCCTTTGTTGTGGTTGCTCAGTCGGTCGCGTCTTCCAGCAGGTTCTTGATCCGGTTGGTGTCGACCGGTACGCCCGGGCCCATCGTCGTGGCGAAGGTGATCTTCTTGACGAACTTGCCCTTCGACGAGGACGGCTTCGAGCGCAGCACCTCGTCCAGGGCGGCTGCGTAGTTCTCCACCAGCTGCTGCGTGGAGAACGACGACTTGCCGATGATGAGGTGCAGGTTGGCCTGCTTGTCGATGCGGAAGGAGATCTTGCCGCCCTTGATGTCGGATACGGCCTTCGCCACATCCGGGGTGACGGTGCCGGTCTTCGGATTTGGCATCAGGCCACGCGGGCCGAGGATGCGGGCGATTCGGCCCACCTTGGCCATCTGGTCCGGCGTCGCGATCGCGGCGTCGAAATCCAGGAAGCCTTCGGTGATCGCGGCGACGAGGTCGTCGCTGCCCACCCGGTCCGCGCCGACGGCCTCGGCCGCTGCGGCCTGGTCACCTGCGGCGAACACGATCACCCGGACGGTCTTACCGGTCCCGTGCGGCAGGCTGACGGTGCCGCGAACCATCTGGTCCGCCTTGCGCGGGTCGACGCCGAGTCGCATCGCGACCTCGACGGTCGAATCGAACTTGGTGTCGACCTGGGTGACGATGCCGGCTGCCTCGAGCGGGCTGTAGATCTTGTCCGGGTCGATGAGTTCGGCGACCTTGCGATAGGCCTTGCTGTGCTGTGCCATCTGCTTCTTCCTCCTGTGGTGTTGGCGGACGGTGAAACGCCCTCCCACTGATAGGCCAACGCGAGCGCGCCGGCCGGGTACTTACTTCTCGACGGTGATGCCCATGCTGCGGGCGGTCCCGGCGATGATCTTGGCAGCCTGGTCGACGTCGTTGGCGTTGAGGTCTTCCATCTTGGTCTGCGCGATCTCGCGGACCTGGGCCATCGTGACCTTGGCGACCTTGTTCTTGTGCGGCTCGCCGCTGCCCTTGGCCACACCGGCAGCCTTCAGCAGCAGCTTTGCCGCCGGAGGGGTCTTGGTGATGAAAGTGAACGAGCGATCCTCGTACACGGAGATCTCGACCGGCACGACCTGACCGCGCTGCGACTCCGTCGCCGCGTTGTAGGCCTTGCAGAACTCCATGATGTTGACGCCGTGCTGGCCCAACGCGGGACCCACGGGCGGGGCCGGGTTGGCGGCGCCGGCCTGGATCTGCAGCTTGATGACTGCGGTGAGCTTCTTCTTCGGAGGCATGACTTTCTTCTCTTCTTGTGGATGGGCTGGATCTGTTGGGTCTTGGTGGTGGAACGCCGCGACTAGATCTTTGCGACCTGGCTGAAGGACAGCTCGACCGGAGTCTCGCGACCGAAGATCGACACCAGCACCTGCAGCTTCTGGTGCAGCGGGTCGATCTCATTGATGGTGGCCGGCAGGGTGGCGAACGGACCGTCCATCACGGTTACCGACTCGCCGACGGCGAAGTCGACGACCTCGACGGCAGCCTTGTCGCTGGACTGGGCACCACCGCCGCGGCCCGGCGCGCCGACCGTCTTCTGCGGCTGCGGCACGAGGATCTTCACGACCTCGTCCAGGGACAGCGGGGACGGACGCGAGGTGGCACCGACGAACCCGGTCACGCCCGGTGTGTTGCGCACCGCGCCCCACGACTCGTCGTTGAGGTCCATCCGCACCAGGATGTAGCCCGGGAAGACCTTGCGCTGCACCTGCTGGCGTTTGCCGTTCTTGATCTCCACGACGTCCTCGGTGGGCACCTCGACCTGGAAGATGTAGTCCTCCATGTCCAGCGAGGAAATACGGCTCTCCAGGTTCGCCTTCACCTTGTTCTCGTAACCGGCGTAGGAGTGCACGACGTACCAGTCGCCGAATGCGGTGCGCAGCTCTTCCCGCAACGCCACGGCCGGGTCCTCGGGCTCCTCGTCGTCTGCGGATTCGGAGGCTTCGTCGTCGGCGTTCTCAACGCCGGCGCCGTCGGTCGCGGGCGACTCGGCAACCTCGTCGGCGCTGGTGGCCGGCTCAGCAGCGGTCGCCAGGTCGGCCTCCTCGGTGGCTTCGACGTGGTGCGGCTCGGCGTATCCGGATGCCACCACGTCGGCCTCGACGGCGCGCGCTTCAGCCGCAGCCGGCGAAAGCTCGCCGTCAGTGGCCGACGTGTCGCTGAACGGCGACGCGTCGGTGTCGGACGCTGGGTGGGACTCAGACACTGAACTCTCTTCCTCTAACTCTCTTGAGCTGCGGTGCTCAGCCGAACATCCACAGGACGAGCTTGGCGAATCCGACGTCCATGCCGGCCACCATTGAGATCAGCACGACGACGAACACGATCACGACGAGCGTGTAGGACGTCAACTCCTGCCGAGACGGCCAAATGACCTTGCGCAGCTCGGCGACGATCTCGCGCAGGTACCGGGTGAGGTACTGCACCAGCCGAGCCAGGAAGAACTGACGCCGTTCCCGGGCCACCTTCTTCTTGGGCCGCGTCGCTGCCGACGACTTGCCCGCCGGCTTGCGCGTCTTGGTGGCCACCGCGGACTTACCGGAGTCGCGAGCGATGCTCGTCTTGGTCGCCGACTTCTCGGCACTATCGGTTGCGGCGCGACGGCCGCCGACCCGAGCCAGGGCGCCACGGCGCGCCTTCGGCTCGTCGTCCTTGTCCGCGTCCTCGAGGTCGTCGTCACCCTCGTCATCGTCGCCGTCATCATCGTCATCGTCGTCATCGTCATCGTCGTCGTCGTCATCGTCGTCGTCGTCGTCGTCGTCGTCGTCATCGTCGTCGGCGTCGTCGTCGTCGACCGCTTCGAGGTCATCCTCGTCATCGAGGTCATCGAGGTCATCGGCGTCGTCCGCGTCCGCTTCGGCCGATGCTCGTGCGGTCGAGCCGCGACCGTTCGACCGCCCGGAAGCGGTCGACTTGCTGGCGGCAGCGGTGGCCGGAGCGGACGATTGCGAGGTTTCGTCCTCAGCCTCGACCGGCTCGTCCACGGCGTCGTCAGCAGCCGCCGCGGCAGGCGTCGACGGCTTGGTAGAGCGATTCGACGTCGCGCGTGGGTTCCGCCTCGACCGGGCCACTCGCTCTCCTTCCTTACCCGCGGCTCGCGCCGCGGACCGTGCGGGGCACGGTTGGTACTGACGGACAGAACTGTGCAGGGGCGGCAGGACTCGAACCTGCAACCGCCGGTTTTGGAGACCGGTGCTCTACCAATTGAGCCACGCCCCTCCGCAAGCCCGATGGCAATAGTGCCCCAGCACGCTGATCAGAGCGCATGCTGACGCAAGCCTCGCCTCAGGCCCGCAGGCGAGTGTACGGGCAGGCGGCAGGTGCGGCCAAGCTGACCGCCAACGCCCACCCAGGCGACCACACCGCCGGTCGCGGCCCGGGTGCGAAACGGCTGCATCCGGTCTGGGACCATGGTGGCATGGCCCAGCGCATCTCCGACCGTGTCCTCGCCATCGCCGAATCAGCCACCCTGGCGGTGGATGCGAAGGCCAAGGCCCTGCGTGCCGCGGGGCGTCCGGTGATCGGCTTCGGCACCGGCGAACCGGACTTCCCGACCCCTGATTACATCGTCGAGGCCGCGGTGAAGGCCGCCGCGGACCCGCGGATGCACCATTACTCACCGGTGGGTGGGTTACCCGAGCTGCGCGAGGCGATCGCCGCCAAGACACTTCGCGACTCCGGATATCAGGTCGAGCCGAGCCAGGTCCTGGTCACCAACGGTGGCAAGCAGGCCGTCTACAACACCTTCGCCGGGCTGCTTGATCCGGGCGACGAAGTGCTTCTGCTGGCGCCGTACTGGACGACCTACCCGGAGGCCATCCGGTTGGCCGGTGGGGTGCCCGTCGAGGTGCTCACCGACGAGACGAGTGGCTACCTCGCCACCGTGCAGCAACTCGAGGCGGCCCGTACCGACCGGACCAAGGTGCTGCTGTTCGTCTCCCCGTCCAACCCGACCGGCGCCGTCTACCCGCCGGATCAGGTCGCCGAGATCGGGCGGTGGGCGGCCGAGCACGGCATTTGGGTGGTCACCGACGAGATCTACGAGCACCTCGTCTACGGCGACGCCGTGCATGTCTCGATCGCGACCGCGGTGCCCGAGCTGGCGGACCGCGTCGTCGTGCTCAACGGAGTGGCTAAGACCTACGCCATGACCGGCTGGCGGGTCGGCTGGATGATCGGGCCGGGCGACCTCATCAAGGCGGCGACCAACCTGCAGTCCCACGCCACGTCGAACGTCGCCAACGTCTCGCAGGCCGCGGCGCTGGCCGCAGTCTCCGGCGATCTGACTGCGGTTGCCATGATGCGGGAGGCCTTCGACCGGCGCCGCCAGACGATCGTCGCTGCGCTGAACGCCATTCCTGGCGTGATCTGCCCCGAACCCGAGGGTGCCTTCTACGCCTACCCGTCGGTGCGGGGACTGCTGGGCGTGCCGCTGCGCGGCCGTACCGCAACCAACTCCGCCGAACTGGCGGACATCATCCTGGACGAAGCCGAGGTCGCCGTGGTGCCCGGTGAGGCGTTCGGTACGCCGGGCTACCTGCGGATGTCCTACGCCCTCGGCGATGCCGACCTAGCCGAAGGTGTCGCAAGGATCGCGGCACTGGTGGCCGAAGCCTGACCGCCCGCAACGGTTCCAATTGCCGCCACCGCAAAGCGAGGCGCCCCGATCAGCCGCAGTGTGGACCTGAGCACACGGCGATGAGCGCTCGCGCGAAGAGCGGATCGCCCGCGCGAGCGCAGCGAGCTTGCGGCCGAGCGCAGCGAGGGGTTCGGTTGAGAGTGCGCCCCCGAGCTTGCGAGGGGGCGCGCGAGCGACCGACGAGGCGATCCATCAGGACAGCGCCCCTGCCTTCTTGAGCACCTCAATTGCGGCGGGTAGGTCCTTGAGCGCCTTGGCCAGATCATCGGGCACGGCGATGCGCCAGGCGTTGGCGTTGACGTAGCAGCGGATCGCGGCATCGAACTTGCCGGCGCCCGCGGCTGACCGAGCCGCGTGCAGCGCAGCGGCGCCCTTGTCGTAGGTGATGGAGTAGTAGCCCTGCTCGTCGTTGCCGTAGTCCGCGGTAGGTCGGTCGACGTTGCCCGGCAGGTTCAACGCGGCCGGCGGTGGGGGGTCGTTGTTGACGAGTTGCTCGCCGTAGGAGGCGAACGCCTCGTCCAGCCAGGCATGAGTTGCCTGCGAGTCCCCGACCATCGCGTAGAACCACTGGTGCGCCGTCTCGTGCACGTCGACCAGCGTCGAGGACCCCAGTAGGAAGATGGAGCTCGGGTACTCGATGCCGCCGCCACCGGACGGCAGTAGCGCGACCGACAACGTGGGGAACGGGAACGGCCCGAATCGCTTGCTCAGCTCGGTGATCGCCCGGCCGATCTTGTTCATCACGTCCGAGGCTCCGCCAGAATCCGGGGCGCCAGCGCGGACCTTCACGCCTTCGACGGTCTGGTCCTTCACCTGAAACGGCCCGACGGCAACACTGACGTCACGGGCGGCGTCGATCGTCGAATGCCATTTCTTTCGATCGCTGCCCGCGTCCTGCCCGCGCGGGTCGCCTGATGCCACGACGACGTCGGCACTCGGCGCGGTGACCGTCAGGTCCGTCTGCGCGGCTTCACTGGTCGCGCTCTCGGCGGTGAACTGGATCATGGGTTCGGTGTGCCAGCCGACGCCCACCTGCCACGCCAGCAGCGGCTGGGCGCTGGCGAACCAGGCGAAGTCACCGGCTCGGCCGAACCGGTCGAAGCCCTGATGGCCCAGGGTCAGGGTGAACGCAACGTCGGCGGTGACCGTCGTTCCCGCGCTGATGGTTCCGCTGAACGGGATGTGCAGCAGCCCGCCCTGAGTGCCGTCGGCCGCACCGTCCTGCGTGTACGTAGCAGCCTTGCCGCCGTGATCGGCCTTCGCCGAAGTGACCTCGACCTTGTTTCCCTCCCGCACCGTGGGCGCGGTGTTGGCGGTGAGGCGGAAGACCAGCTCGGTGATATCGAGGTCCGGTGTGAACTGGACGTGCTCGGTGCCCTTGACGGTGCCGTGGTCGGTGGACACGTCGAACGCGAGGGTGATCTTCGGTCGATGGGGATCCGGTGCGATGTAGCTGCTCGGGCAGCTCGCAGCGCCCTGACTGGTGCTGGGCGGATTCGACGGACTGGTCGGTGTGGACGATGCCGAGGAGCTGCCCGGCACCGATCCGATACTGCCCCGGCCGTGCCCGTTCGTCGTGGTCGAGCATCCGGTCACAATCATTGCGACGGCTACCGCAGCGGCCACCAGCGGTGCCCGGCCGGAGATGCGCATCACGGCAGCCGGACGACAGCCCGGGCCTTGACCAGCACCGTCTGCCCGCCGCTCTTCACCACCAGGTTGACCACCACGCAGCGATCCTCGGGACGCTTCTGCGAGATGGTGCCGGTCACCTCGAGCACCGCGCCCGAGCCGTCGTCCGGGACCACCACCGGACGGGTGAACCGCACCGCGTACTCGACGACCGAACCGGGGTCGCCGGTCCAGTCGGTCACCACCCGGATCGCCTCGGCCATCGTGAGCATGCCGTGCGCGATCACGTCCGGCAGACCGACCTCCGTCGCCTGCCGGGCATTCCAGTGGATCGGGTTGAAGTCGCCGGATGCGCCGGCGTAGCGGACCAGCAAGGCGCGGTCGATGGGGAAGCTGCCGGCCGGCAGTTCGGTGCCGACCTCGGTGTCGTCGAAGGTGATCATCAGCCGGCCGCCGTTCCGCGGGCCACCAGCGTCGAGAAGGCCGTTACGACGTGTTCGCCGGCGGTCGTCGAGACCTCGCCGCGGGTGGTCAGCACGTCATTCCCGGCCGCCGAGGCGATGGCCTCCACGCTCACCACCACCACGAGTTCGTCGCCGGCGGTGATCGGACGGGAGTAGACGAACCGTTGCTCGCGGTGCACGACCCGGGAATAGTCCAGCCCAAGCGTCGGATCGGTGACGATCTGGGTAGCGGCGCTCATCGTGACGACGATGGCGAAGGTCGGCGGCGCGACGAGGTCGGGGTAGCCCAGCCGGCGGGCGGCCTCGGGATCGTGGCTGGCCGGGTTGGCGTCACCGGCGGCGGCGGCGAATTCGCGGATCTTCTCGCGGCCGACCTGGTAGGGAGCGGTCGGCGGGTACACCCGGCCGACGAAGGACTGGTCGATCGGCATGGTGGTGACGCTAGCTCATGGTTGCGGTCACTGCGGCGCGACCGGCGCCGCTGCGGCCGGTCCCGCGCCCAGGTGATGGCGGCGCGGGAACTAGGGATGCGCTGATTTTCTCGGGTTGGCTGGGTTGTGGTGTCGCGGCTGTGGGTGGGTTGCGCGGGACAATGGTGCATGCGCAGCGAGCAGCCGAGTTTCACTGATGTCGAGTACGGGAATCGCCGGAGGGTGTCGCGTCGGGAGCGGTTCTTGGAGACGATGGATTCCACGATCCCGTGGGCGGAGTGGGTGCGGCTGATCAAGCCGCACTACTACGTCGGGCGCAGGGGCAGGAAGCCCAAGCCGCTGGAGACGATGCTGCGGATGTACCTGCTGCAGGTGTGGTTCTCCCTGTCGGATGAGGGGGTCGAGGACGCGGTCTACGACTCGTACGCGATGCGGAGGTTCTTGGCGCTGGACTTCGCCGTCGAGCAGGTCCCGGACGCGACCACGCTGTTGCACTTTCGGCATCTGCTGGAGAAGCACCAACTCGGCGAGAAGCTGTTCCAGGCGCAGAGTCAGATCTTCGCCGAGGAGGGCTGGATCATGCGCGGTGGCTCCATCGTGGACGCCACGATCATCGCCGCGCCGTCCTCGACGAAGAACGCCTCCGGTGAGCGTGACCCCGAGATGCGCCAGACGAAGAAGGGCAACCAGTGGTACTTCGGGATGAAGGCCCACATCGGGGTCGACGCCGGCACCGGATACGTCCACTCGGTGACCGCGACCTCGGCGAACGTTCATGACCTGGATGAGGCGGTGAACCTGGTGCGTGACGATGACGAGGTGGTCTACTGCGATGCTGGCTACCAGAGCGCCCAGAAGCGTCCCGAGATCGCCGGGCACGAGCACCTGTCGAAGGTGCAATGGCGGGTCGCGGCCCGGAAAGGCAAGCTGTCATCGATGCCTGCCCACGACCGTGAGATCGAGTCCCGGAAGGCGTCGGTGCGGGCCAAGGTCGAGCATCCGTTCCTGATCGTCAAACGCGACTTCGGGTTCACCAAGACCCGCTACCGCGGGATCGCGAAGAACCTCCACCACCTGCACATGCTGTTCGCCTAAGCGAACTGGCTGATGCGGGCCCGGGGGGGGGGGGCGGGGGGGGGGAGGGGGAGGGGGGGGGGGGAGGGAGGAGGGAGGAAC
>JBPCMU010000119.1:0-28128 GCA_051001975.1 Jatrophihabitans sp. | reverse complement strand
GGGGTGCAGGGCGTCGTGCCCGGTGGATCACTCGGTGAGTACGAGGCGCTGACCGAGCCCGAGCGCGCCACGCTCATCGAGACGGCGCTGACCGCCGTCGGCGACACCGCGCAGGTGATCCCGGGAGTCTCCGGAAAGTCCGCGGCCGAAGCGGTCCGGTGGGCCGAACACGCGAAGGAACACGGTGCGCCCGCCGTGATGTGCCTGCCGCCGACCTCGCACGCGCCAACCGGCGATGAGCTGGTCGCGCACTTCAGCGCAGTGGCGGCAGTCGGGCTCCCGGTCGTCGTCTACAACAACCCGTACTCCACCCGGGTCGACCTCACCGCAGCCCTGCTGGCCAAGCTCGCCGAGATTCCCGGCGTCGTCGCGGTGAAGGAGTTCAGCCAGGACGTCCGCCGCATTGCACAGATGCAGGAATCGGCGCCGAGCCTGCAGCCGATCGTCGGCTGCGACGACCTCGTGGCCGAGGGTGTGTTGATGGGCGCGAGCGGCTGGATCGCAGGGTTCGTCAACGCACTGCCGGCTGCGTCGGTGCGGCTGTTCGAGCTATGCGCGAAGGGCGAGTGGGCCGAGGCGCTGCCGCTGTACCGCGCCATGCTTCCGATGCTCCGTTGGGACTCCCGGCCCGAGTTCGTCCAGGCGATCAAGCTCGGCCAGGACGAGGTCGGTCGCTACGGCGGCCCGGTCCGGTTGCCCCGACTGCCCCTGTCGGCCAGCGACGCCGACGCGGTTCGCGCGGACGTGCGGCAGGCGCTGGACGCCCTCGGCAGGTGACCGATCGGCAGGAGTACGAAGCGGTCGACAGCCACACCGAGGGCATGCCGACCAGGGTCATCACGTCAGGCGTCGGCACGCTGCCCGGCGCGACGATGGCCGAACGCCGCAACTACCTGATGCGTGAACGGGACGACCTGCGCACCCTGCTGATGTGCGAGCCGCGCGGGCACGCCGCGATGTCCGGCACCATCCTGCAGCCGCCGACCCGACCTGACGCGGACGCCGGTGTGGTTTTCATCGAGGTGAGCGGCTGCCTGCCGATGTGCGGCCACGGGACGATCGGGACCGCGACGGTGCTGGTGGAGACCGGGCGGGTACCGGTCGTGGAGCCGGTCACCACCATTCGTATCGACACCCCGGCCGGTCTCGTCGAGGCCACCGTGCAGGTCCGCGACGGGCGAGCGACCGCCGTGACGATCCGCAACGTCCCTTCCTACCTGCACCTTCGCGATGCCGTGGTCCAGATGCCCGGCATCGGCGCCGTCACCCTGGACGTGGCCTGGGGCGGCAACTTCTATGCCATCCTGCCGGCCGCATCCCTAGGTCTCGCCGTGCAGCCGGACCAGCATCGGGCGCTGATCGACGCAGGGATGCGGTTGCTCGACGCAGTTCGCGGCCAACTCGACTTCGCCCACCCTGACCAACCCGACCTGATCGACTGCCACCACGCGATCCTGACTGGAGCAGACGACCGTTCCGCCGTCGTGATCGCGCCCGGTTACGTCGACCGCTCACCGTGCGGCACCGGAACGTCGGCGCGGATGGCGGCGCTGGCCACCCGCGGAGCGCTTGCGCTCGACACCGACTACGCGCACCGATCGCTGATCGGATCGCGGTTCGTCGGGCGGTTGGTCGCGCAGACCACTGTCGGCCCCTTCCGCGCGTTTATCCCGACGATCACCGGGCGAGCTTGGATCACCGGCCACGCAAGGTACATCCTCGACCCCGACGACCCGTTCCCGGCCGGGTTCCAGTTGGCGTAGTCGCCTGCCGCGGTCAGCTGTGTGTGGCGAGCCAACGGCGATGCACCTCGGCGGCGATCGCCAGGTCCTCCCAGGCCATCCCGACACTGCTGAACGCAGTCGGCCGGGTCGAGTCGACCGCCACCCGGCCGGTGACAACATCGACGAGCGGCACCAGCGACCCGACCGACAAGGCGCCGTCCGCCACTGCGGTGATCACGTCGCCGGTCTCGCGCAGTGCGGTGGCCGGGTCCTCGACCACCACCTGCGCGCGGCCCATCAGCACGCTGTCCAGCTCTCGGGCCTGCGGCTCGTGCGAACCGCAGGCGATCACGCAGGCACCGGCGCGTACCAGCGATCCGTCGAACACCGGGTCGTCTGAAGAAGTTGCGCAGACGATGAGGTCCGCATCCGCGACATCGCCGCGATAGCCCTCCCGCGCAGCGATCCCGGCAGCCACGCAATCGCCGACGAGTTGCCCGGCACGCCCCGAGCTACGACCGATCACCGTGAGGTCGTCGATCGGCCGTACGGCTCGCATCGCTTCGATGTGCGAACGTGCCTGCGGACCGGTGCCGAACACAACCAGCCGGCTCGCGCGCGCCGGCGCGAGGTGCCGCGCGGCCACCCCGGACACCGCCGGAGTGCGTAAAGCGGTCAGCGCGGCACCGTCAAGGAGGGCCTGCGGCGTCAGCGTCTCGGTATCGAAGAGCACATAGACGGCCTGGATCCGCGCCAGGCCCTGCGCCGGATTTCCCGGCGTCACCGAGGCGATCTTGACTCCGACGCGATCAGCTGACTCGCTCGGCATCAGCAGCAAGTGCCCGTTGGTCAGATCGACCTTCCCGCGAGCCGGTTCACCCGCTGGATCCAGGCCATTCAGCAGCACTGCCTCGGTCGCATCGATCGCGGCAGACATGGGCAGTAGCTCGGCGATGGTGTCCGCGTCTATCCAAGGCAATCGCGTCATCGGGCGGTGCCGCCCGGATTGGCTCGAAGACTCAACCCGACCGGCACACCCCAATGTTAGAAGTCGTCGTCGAAGCCGACCGTGCCGGCCACGCCCAACTGGTAAGCCGAGACCCTGCGCTCGAAGAAGTTGGACAGCTCCTGGACGTCCTGCAACTCCATGAACGCGAACGGATTCGCCGACCCGTACAGGGGCTCGATGCCGAGCTGGCCGAGACGCCGGTCGGCAACGTGCTGCAGGTACTCGCGCATGTCCGGCGGCGACATACCCGAGACGCCCTGCTCCAAAAGGTCTTCGGCGAACTGCACCTCGCACTCCACCGCTTCCGCGAGCATGTCCCGCACCTGCTGCACCATCTCGTCGTCGAACAGGTCGGGCTCCTCGCGACGCACCGTGTCGACGACGTCGAAGGCGAACGCCATGTGCATCGACTCGTCGCGGAACACCCAGTTGGTGCCGCTGGCCAACCCGTTCAGCAGCCCGCGGGAGCGCAGGAAGTAGACGTAGGCGAACGCGCCGTAGAAGAACAGGCCCTCCATGCAGGCGGCGAAGCAGATCACGTTGAGCAGGAACTGCCGGCGCTCCTGGACGGTGGTCAGTTGCCGCAGCTCGTAGATCGAGTCGATCCAGCGGAAGCAGAAGTCGGCCTTTCGCTTGATCGACGGGATGTTCTCCACCGCCGAGAAGGCCTCGAACCGCTCGCGCTCGTCGGGGACGTAGGTGTCCAGCAGTGTCAGGTAGAACTGGACGTGCACCGCTTCCTCGAACAACTGTCGGCTCAGGTACAGCCGTCCCTCCGGCGAGTTGACGTGCTGGTAGAGGTTCAGCACCAGGTTGTTCGACACGATCGTGTCGCCGGTGGCGAAGAACGCCACCAGGCGGCTGACCAGGTGCTGCTCGGCAGGCGACAGCCGAGCGAGATCCTTCAGGTCGGAATGCAGGTCCACCTCCTCGACGGTCCAGGTGTTCTTGATGGCATCGCGGAACCGGTCGTAGAAGTGCGGGTAGCGCATCGGGCGCAGGGTCAGGTCCATACCGGGGTCGAGCAGCATCTGATTCATCGCAGGTCTCCTGTTCGGGCCCACCGGCGATCGTGCAACTTCTGGCGGTGTCAGACCGCCGCCGGTTGCAGGATCGCCGGTGGGAGTGGGGGTTACTGGCAGGCTTCGCAGGACTCGGGGTTCTCCAGCGAACAGGCGATCGCGTCGGCCTCGGCATCCAGTGCCACGGCAGATGAATCGCCCAGGGTCGATGGCGCCGGGTCCGCGGCTTCGGCCCGCGGGATCGGGGCCGATGCAGCGACGACAGGCGCCGCTGACGCGCTGACGGTGGCCTGCTGGATGCGGGTGGCCGGTCGGGAGCGCAGGTAGTAGGTCGTCTTCAGACCGGCCTTCCACGCGTAGAGATACATCGAGCTGAGCTTGCCGATCGACGGCGAGGCCAGAAACAGGTTCAGCGACTGGCTCTGGTCGATGTAGGCAGAACGCGCGGCCGCGACGTCGATGAGGGCGCGCTGTGGCAACTCCCACGCGGTGCGAAACAGCTCCCGCACATCGGCCGGCAACAGGTCGATGCCCTGCACCGACCCGTCGGCACGCTTGATCGCCGCCCGCACGTCGGCATTCCACAGTTCGCGTGTCTTCAGTTCGCGGACCAGCGCCGCATTGATCTGCAGGAACTCCCCGGACAGCGTCTCGCGCTTGAACAGGTTGGATACCTGCGGCTCGATGCACTCGTAACAGCCGGCGATCGATGCGATAGTGGCCGTGGGAGCGATCGCGATGAGCAGTGAGTTGCGCAACCCGGTGGTCGCGACACGCTCACGCAACGCGGTCCAGCGCTCGGTCTGCGTGGGCGTGACACCCCACAGGTCGGGCTGCAATGCGCCGTCGGCCGCGCGGGTCTGCGCGAACGTCGGATGCGGGCCGAACTCCTCGGCGAGAGCTGCCGATGCCTCCAGCGCGGTCAGGTAGATCTCCTCCGCAAGACGGGTCGACAGCTCCTTCGCCTCGGCCGAGTCGAACGGCAGCCGCAGCGCGAAGAAGACATCCTGCAGGCCCATCACCCCGAGCCCGATCGGCCGCCACTTCGGGTTGGACGCGGCCGCCTCCTCACTCGGGTAGTAGTTGATGTCGATGACCCGGTCCAGGAACGGCACCGCGGTGCGCACCGTCTCGCGCAGCTTCGCCCAGTCGACACCGCCGCCTCGCAGGTGCTGCGCTAGGTTGATCGAACCGAGGTTGCACACCGCTGTCTCACCGTCGTTGCTGACCTCGATGATCTCGGTGCACAGGTTGGACAGGTGCACCACATTCGCCGGGTCAGCGGTCTGGTTGGACGTGCGGTTGCTGGCGTCCTTGAACGTCATCCAGCCGTTGCCGGTCTGCGCCAGCGTGCGCATCATCCGGCCGTATAGCTCGCGTGCCTTCACCTGGCGCACGAAGCGGCCGTCAGCCTCGGCGGCGCGATACACCGCGTCGAAGGCGTCGCCCCACAGATCCGGCAGCTGCGGAACCTCGTCCGGGTCGAACAGCGACCACACCTCGTCGGCCTCGACGCGGCGCATGAACTCGTCGGGGATCCAGTTGGCCAGGTTGAGGTTGTGGGTGCGGCGGGCGTCCTCACCGGTGTTGTCGCGCAGCTCGAGGAACTCCTCGAGGTCCGGATGCCACGGCTCGAGGTAGACACAGGCCGCGCCCTTGCGCCGGCCACCCTGGTTCACCGCGGCCACCGATGAGTCGAGCGTGCGCAGCCACGGCACGATGCCGTTGCTCTGCCCATTGGTGCCGCGGATCAGCGCGCCGCGGGAGCGCACCCGCGACCAGGAGATGCCGATGCCGCCGGCGAACTTCGAGAGCTTCGCCACCTGTGTGTACCGGTCATAGATCGACTCCAGCTCGTCGCGTGGCGAGTCGATGAGGTAGCAGGAACTCATCTGGGTGTGCCGGGTGCCGGAGTTGAACAGCGTCGGCGACGAGGGCAGGTAGGCCAGCGACGACATCAGCCGGTAGAAGTCGATCGCCTCGGCGGGAGTCCGGGACAGCCCGCAGGCCACCCGCAGCAGGAAGTACTGCGGCGTCTCCAGCACCGCCCGGGTGATCGGGTGTCGCAGCAGGTAGCGGTCGTACACGGTGCGCAGGCCGAAGTACTCGAAGCGCCGGTCAGCCGATGCGTCGACGGCGTCGTCCAGCTTGCGTGCGTTGTCCTTGACGAACGACGCGGTCACCTCACCGATCAGCCCCTCGGCCTGACCGAGAGTGACGGACTGGCTGAACGACGCGATGCCCTGGCCGCGCACCTCCTTGTGGATGTAGCCGGCCAGCAGACCCGCGGCCAGCTTCGAGTACTGCGGCTCCTCGCCGATCATCTCCGCGGCGGTCTGGATCGACAGCCGGTCCAGCTCGGCAGTGGTGGCCCCGTCATACAGGCCGCTGATCGTCTTGGTCGCCACTCTCAGTGGATCGACGTCGTCCAGACCTGCTGCCCACCGCTCCACCGCGCGGACGATCTTGTTCACGTCGACGGGTTCGGCGTCGCCATTGCGTTTGCGCACCTGCATCTGCGGTCGGCGTCCTGCTGGCGCATCGACTGCCCTGCCCATCTCGACTGCTGTCACTGCTCTCTCCTCGCGAGCGGTCCGAACGGTCGTCCGACCGCAGCGGGATGGCGACAGCGGGTGCGCCAGAACGCCGGCACACCGCGATGCCACCGGTCGTCCCACGCGACCGAGCGACCACCGCACGCGATGCGTGCGGTGCGCTGGCAGGTCTTCGGACTCGTGGGCATTCCAGCGGCGCATCACGCGCCTTCCTACTGACCGTCGCTTCCCGGGTTGATCGGACCCAGTGCTGTCGCTCCGTGCGGTCCCGTCGGGCCGCGCGAAGAGGACGGCGTTCGTTCCCACTCACCGCTGCGGGGCAGTCCCGGATTCACACCGGGTTCCCTGTTGCCTCACCGTCGGGCTGGAAACTAATCCCGCCGGTGAACCAGCTGCGTTGAACACCATATATAGGGGTACCGACAAAGGCCTGCACCTACATGTCGTGTCGGCGTGTCGCGCCTCTGGTCGCTGTCCGACGGCTCTGCGACCCTGAGGTCATGCCACCTCGCCAGCCGCGAACCGAGCTTGATCCCCGCTACAGCGAGCCGGACGCGCCGCCGGTCCCCTGGGCGCAGACACAGCAGTTGCTGGCCGTCGCCGAGCTGTCCTGGCTGACCACCGTGCGCCCGGACAGTCGCCCGCACGTGACCCCGCTGATCACCGTCTGGGTCGACGACGCGCTGTGGTTCAGTGCCGGCGCGGAGGAGCGCAAGGTGCACAACGCGGCAGAAAACAAGCACTGCGCGCTGACCACTGGGAGCAATGCGCTGCATGGTGGCACCGACGTCGTCGTCGAGGGCGAGGTACACCGCGAGACCGACGAGTCGGTACTGCGGCGAGTGGCCGAGGAGTACGAAACGAAGTACGGCAACGAGTGGCACTACACAGTGCGCGACGGCTCGTTCATCGGCACGGCCGGCAACGTTGCGCAGGTCTTCCGCATGAATCCAACGACCGCGTTCGCCTACGGCAAGGCGCCGTACAGCCAGACCAGATACCGGTTCGATTGACGCTCAGACCCGTTGGTGACGGTCGTGTCAGGCGAACCGTTCGCGCTCAGTCACCCGCCGACCCTCACACAACGGCACGTCGTCGGTGCGACGTGGTGTGATCAGCGGATGACCGTGATCGAGATCCGTACCTACCGGCTGCGGCCGGGCACCCAGGCCGACTACCACCGCGTCGTGACCGATCAGGTCATGCCGCTGCTCGCCGAGTTCGGCGTGCGTGTGGTGCGCTACGGCCCGTCCGAGCAGGACGAGGATGGTGTGACCGACTACGTGCTCATCCGCGCGTTCGAGTCGCATGCCGACCGCGACGAGCAGGAGGAGCGGTTCTACGGCTCCGCGCAGTGGCGTGATGGCCCGCGCGAGGCAATCATGAGCCGCATCGAGAGCTACCACACCGTCGTCCTCACGGCGGCCTCGACCGCACCGGACGCGCTGCGGGGCGACTAGCAGATCACCCTTCCAGGCCGAGGATGTCCAGCGCCCAGGCGTACTGGTCGGCGATGTCGTGCCACGCGTCGTACCTGCCGCTGGCGCCGCCGTGGCCGCCCTCCATCCGGACCTTCAGCAGCACCGGCGCCGAGCCGGTCACCCGCTCGCGCAGGCGGGCGACCCACTTCGTCGGCTCGACGTAGAACACCCGGGTGTCGTTCAGGCTGGTCGGGGCGTAGATCGCCGGGTAGTCAGCGGCCGCAATGTTCTCGTACGGCGTGTACGAATTCATGTACTCGTACACGTCGGCGTCGTGGAGCGGGTCGCCCCACTCGTCCCACTCCGCGACCGTGAGCGGCAGCGACGGATCGAGGATCGTCGTCAGCGCGTCGACGAAGGCCACCACCGCGAGCACTCCGGCGAATAACTCCGGCGCTTCATTCACCGCGGCGCCGACCAGCAGTCCGCCGGCGCTGCCGCCGTGAGCGACCATCTGCTGTGGCGTCGTCCAGCCGCGATCGACCAGGTGTCGACCGGCGTCGACGAAGTCGGTGAACGTGCTCTTCTTGCTCAGCAGCTTGCCGTCCTCGTACCAACTGCGACCCATCTCGCCGCCGCCCCGAATGTGGGCGACCGCGAAGACGACGCCGCGATCGAGCAACGACAGTCGCGGCACCGAGACGTACGGGTCGATGCTGTGCTCGTAGGAGCCGTATCCGTAAAGCATCAGCGGCGCACCCGATCGTTCCGCGACGCTGCGGTGCCGGACTACCGACACCGGGACGGACACGCCGTCGCGGGCGGTCACCCATTCGCGGGTCTGCACATAGTCGGCGGGGTCGTAACCGTCGAGAATCGGCTGCCGCTTGCGCAGGTGCAGCTCACTCGTCGCCGGATCCAGGTCGTAGACGGTGCTCGGGGTGATCCAGCTGGCGTACTGCACCCGGACGAACGGCTGCTCCCAGTCCGACGGGCCGCCGGCGTGCGCGCTGAACAGTTCCTCGTCGAACACCACATTGCTACCGGGCTCGATCGGACCTGCGTCGATGGGCAGGACGCGCACCTGCGGCAGGCCGGCCTCACGCAGGTTCACGATGAGGTGCCGGGCCGACGTGGCAACGCTGGTGAGGCGCACCGCGTCGGCGGCGGGGATGAGCGTCTCCAGCTCACCCAGGGACGACAGGGCGATCGGACCGATACCGAGGGTGAAGTTGACCGCACCCTTGTTGTGCAAGACGACCAGCCGATCGGTGCCGCCGACGATGGCATGCGATATGTCGTACTCCACGCCGGTCTCGCGCGGTACGACCACCCGGAACGTGCCGGTCGGGTCACTGCGGTCCAGCAGCAGCGCCTCGGTTGTGATCCGCGAGTGGCTGCCGATAGCGACAAACCTGCCGCTGCTCGTGCGGTAGACGCCGGTGTTGAAGCGCTCGTCGGTCTCACGGTGAACGCGCTCGTCGTCGGCGGCGGCGGTGCCCACCCGGTGCCGCCAGATCGCGTCCAGCCGCCAGGCGTCGTTGACCGTCCCGTACCAGAGGAAATCGCCGGCCCGGGACCAGACGAGGCCGCCCAAGGTGCCCGGGATCTCGTCGGTGAGCAGTTCGCCAGAGGTCAGGTCCTTGATGTGCACCGTGTAGCGCTCGTCGCCGGCGATATCCGTGGAGTAGGCCAGCAACGTGGCGTCGTCGCTGACCTCGAAGGCACCCAGGCTGAAGAAGTCGTGACCCTCGGCCTCGGCGTTCCCGTCCAGCAGTAGCTGCTCGCCGGGCAGTCCGGCCTGCGCGTCGGGCTGCGGCGGTGTCCAGTCTTCGACCGCGGCCGGGCAGCGACACCAGCGTGGGTACTGCTGCCCTTCCTCGGTGCGGGTGTAGTACCACCACCCGCCGCGCCGCGCCGGCACCGACAGATCGGTCTCCTGGGTGCGCCGCTTGATCTCCGCGAAGATCGAATCGCGCAATGGTGCGAGGTGTTCGGTCACCTCGGCGGTGTAGGCATTCTCCGCTTCGAGGTGCGCGATCGTCTCGGGGTCGTTCTTGTCCCGCAACCACTCGTAGTCGTCGACTACGGTGTCGCCGTGGTGGACACGTTCGACGGGAACCTTCTTCGGCAGCGGCGCGATCGCGGAAGTCACCCTGCGAGCCTAGGCGGGCGGCCCGACATCTATGTCGACGACCATCCGGTTGATCTCGCCGCGACCGGTCCAGGCCAGCCACAGCGTGCCAGTGCCACCGCGGCCCCACTCGAATCGGATCGTGTCGGTGGTCTCGGTACTGCGGATGTCGAAGGCCTCGATAGTGTCGTCCGGCGGCGTGCTGCGGTACATCTCGACGATCGCGTCACGGCCGAGATACGGCCCGGCCGGCGCACCGGTGAACTCGACGCGGGCGTGCTCGGCGAAGGTGGCCAGAAATGCGAGCCAGTCGCCGGAGCGCACCCCGGCATTGAAGTGGTTCAGATGATCAGCGACGCGGTCGGCCATCCTCGAATTCAAGCACCACGGCACGCTGGCCGATGCGAGCACGGTCTCTGGTCAGATCGCCAGGACACCCTTCACCACGGCGGCAGCACCGCCCGCGTAGGCAAGCAGCAGCACGACCTGACGGGCTCGGTCCGGTGAGACTCGATGGGTTAACCACTTACCGATCAGTGCACCGCCGATCAGCGCGGCAGCACAGATGCTCAGCCCGGCTGGGCCGATGCCCGTCGAGATTCCCTTCGCGGCCAGCGATGTGGCGTTGACCAGCGCGAAGTACAGCTGGATAGACGCGACGAACTCGGCGTGCTCCCACCCTGTCGAAACGACGTAGAGGGTGATGGCCGGCCCGCCGACGCCGGCGGTCACGTTCATGAAGCCCGACGCGGCACCGGCAGTCACCGTCCCGGCCGGGCCGCTCGGCAGGCGTACCCGTCGCAGCGCCGTGACCACTACGAGCGCAAGGACCACGACGGTGCCGATGCCGATCTCCAATACCGGCGTGGACAGCCGGCCGGAGACCCACGCGCCGAGCGGGACGGCGCACATCGCCGGAACGGCGAGGGTGAGTGCCCGACGCACGTTGACCTCGCGGCGGAGCTGGACCAGGACGATCAGGTTCGTCGCGAGGCTCAGCAGGTTGGCCAGCACCACCCCGTCGTGCGGGCCGGCGACGATCACCAGGAACGGGGACGACACCAGCGCGAATCCCAGACCGGTGAGCCGCTGCATGCTGGCGCCGGCGAGAACGGCTGCGACCAGCAGCGCCACTGACGCAATACCCACCCGACGGCTCAGATACCGAGAGCGAGGTACTGCGTCTCGGTGAACTCCTCGAGGCCGGCCGCTCCGCCCTCACGGCCCAGTCCGGACTGTTTCATGCCGCCCATCGGAGCGAAGGCGACCGACGGCAGCGCGTGGTTCACCCCGACGATGCCGGTCTCGAGTTGCTCAGCGATCCGCCAGGCCCGGGAGATGTCCCGCGAGTAGACGTATCCCGCGAGACCCATCTCGGTGTTGTTCGCGCGGGCCACCAATTCGGCCTCGTCGGTGAACCGGAACACTCCCGCGGCCGGCCCGAACACTTCCTGGGTCGCCAGCGCAGCGCCGTCGGGAACGTCGGCGATCAGGGTCGGTGCGATCCAGTTCCCGTCAGCAGGCAGCTCGCGCTGTCGGGTCAGCCGGGTGCCCCCGCCGGCCAGTGCCTCCTCGACCATCGCGGTCACTGCGGTCACCCGGTCCGCGTCGATGACCGGCCCGAGATCAGGCATCGGGTCGGCCAATCCCGACCCGATGCTCATGGCATCGACCTTCGCGACGAGCGCGCCGACGAACCGCTCGTACACCCCGTCCTGGACGAAGAAGCGGTTGGCGCCGATGCAGGACTGGCCGGTGTTGCGGAACTTGGCGATCAGCGCCCCCTCCACCGCCGCATCCACATCGGCGTCGTCGCACACGATGAACGGCGCGTCACCGCCGAGTTCGAGCAGCGGCCGGACGATGCGCTCGGCGGCGGCCGCCATGATCTCCCGACCCACCCGCGTCGAGCCGGTGAATGTGACCGCGCGGACCGCCGGGTGCCGCAACAGGCTCTGGGTCACTTGCCGGGCCGGACCGTGCACGAGGTTCAGCACGCCCGGTGGGAGACCCGCATCGGTGAGGCAGCGAATGAGCTCGGTGACCGCCAGCGGTGCCTTCTCCGACACCCGGGCGACGACGGTGCAGCCAGCGGCCAGCGCCGGTGCCAGCTTGCGTGCCTGGATCGAGCAGGGAAAGTTCCACGGCGTCAGGCTGGCCACCACACCGAGCGGGCGCCGCCTGGTCAGGTGTCGCACGGTCGTGGACTCCGGCGGAAGGTTGGCGCCATCCGGACGGCGGGTCTCCTCGGCGAACCAACGGAAATACTCGGCGGAGAAGGCGAGCTCGCCCTGAGCCTCAGGTAGGCGTTTGCCTGCTTCGCGGGCGAGCAGCTCGGCGATCGCCCGGGCGCGATCGCTGATCAGCTGCGCACCGGCGAGTAGCACCTCCGCCCGGCTGCGTGCGGTGCCGGCTGACCAGCCGCCGAATGCGCGGGCAGCAGCATCGGCGGCGGCCGTCGCCTCTGCCGGGCCACCCCAGGCAACGCTGCCGACCAGTGAGCCGTCAGCAGGGTCGTGGACGTCCAGATGCTTGTCGCGATCGATCCATTCGCCGTCGAGAAGTAGTGCGGCGGTCGAGGTGGTCATGGTGCTCATGGGTTCGTAGCTCTCCTGTAGTCAGACGATCAGGCGACGAGCAGGTCGGGTCGAGCACGTCCAGAGACGACGACCGAGGGCCAGTCGACGTCGTGTCCGAGTGGCTGCACACCATCCGTCCGGATCACGCAGGTGTCCTCGACCTTCCAGGTGTCAGCGCTGGGATTCCACGCGACGGCGCTGTGCAGCGGGATGATGAGGTCGGTGCCTGGATGCGCCGGGAACTCGCGGGGCAACCAACCGGTCAACCCGCCTTGGTGATGGCGAGTCCACTCCTGCGGGTCGAAGCCGTTGGCTGCATAGGCCTCGACGCCTGCCTGCACGACGTCCCCGAGCCGTGCGCCGGGCTCGGTCGCATCCAGGAAGGCAGCCTCCACGTCGAGCAGTCGGCGATACCGTTCCAGAGATGCTGCGCCGGGCGAGCCGAAGCAGACGATCCGCGTCACGCTGGCGATCAACCCGTGCCGACGGGCGCAGCAGACCAGCGACGCGCGGGCGCCGAGAGCGCCGCTGGTGGGCAGCGGGTGGCGATGACGGCCCATCCGTTCGCCGCCGGCCACGAACAGGCAGACCGGTTCGATGCCGCGGTCGAGCAACTCACCGGCCAGCAACGCAGCGGCCTGGTCGGTGTCGGCCAGCCGGGGCGCCTCGATCGCGTTCGTGACGATGCGCACCACCGGCGCTGCAGACAGCTCGAGCACCACGTCGAAGCAGGCCGAGTCCAGGGTGTGCGGCACGTTCCAGCGCGCGCCGAACAACCACGACAGGGTGGCCGGTTCCCGCAGCACGATCTCATCCAAGCCATGCGCCCGGGCGAGCTCGGCCAGTGGTTGCAGTTGCTCGGCGAGCTCAGCGGCATCAGTCATGACGAACCACGGTGTCAGCATCGAGCCGGAACGTTCTGGGCTGCCGGTCGAACCCGATCAGCTGGCGGTCCCCGGTGGCCGCACCGAACACGTGCAGCGTCCACGGTCGTTCTAGCAGCTGATCGGTATTGCGCAGCTGGCCGTCCAACTCGATCCGGGGCAACACGGCGCCGTCACGCACGAAGACCGGCTGCCGCTGCAGCGGTACCAGCTCTTCGTGGAATGCAGGCCCCTCGCGCACCTCGCCGGTGAGCAACTCTCTCCAGCGACCCTCCGGGAGGTAGTAGCGGCGTGGCGTCGGCCGGTCGGTGTCGGCGAAGACGGGGACGACGAGTAGCTCACCACCGAGGAGGAACTGGTCGTCGATACCCGGCGCCACCGGGTCGTCCGGGAACTCCAGACCGAGCGGTCGGAGCATCGGCAGGCCGTCTTCGGCCACCTCGTGCGCCGTCTGCCAGAGGTAGGGCAGCAGCGAGTAGCGCAGCCTGATCCACTCCCGGCAGATCTGCAGGGCGCGTTCGCCGAACATCCAGGGTTCCCGCGGGCGCAGGCCGTGCGCCCGCATCAACGGGGACAACGCGCCGAACTGCGTCCACCGCACGTACAACTCCGGGCTCAGGTCACCGCCGAAGAATCCACCGATGTCGTGGCTCCACAGTCCGGGGGCGCTGAGTGCGTAGGAGAGGCCGCCGCACAGCGTCGACTGCATGCCGACGACGGTGGACTCCGCATCGCCGCCCCACTGCCCGGGAAAGCGCTGCGAGCCGGCCCAGCCGCTGCGGCCCCAGACCAGCGAGTCGCCGCCGGTACGTTCCCGGACGCGCTCGCTGACCGCGCCGTTGTACCGCAATGCATACAGGTTGTGCGCGTGCTGCGCGGGCACGGCATCGGTGGCGATCGCGTCGGGTAGCGCCTCGCCGAAATCGGTCTTGAACACCGCGACGCCGTCGGCCAGAAACTCGTCGTGCAGGTCCTGCCACCACGCCCGCGCCGCCGGGTCGAAAAAGTTCACCAGCCCGCGGGGACGGCCGTCCGGCGTCGGCGTGTTCTCGATGCTCAGCGGCTGCCCGGAAGCGTCCACCGCTAGGAATCCGAGATCGCGTGCCTCCGCGTAGCGTGGCGATTTCGGATCGAGGTACGGCAATTCCCACAGTGACAGCCGGACGCCCTCGCCGGCCAGCGCCTTGACGAAGTCGGCGCGATCCCCGAAACGGTCGGTGTTCCAGATGAAGTCGGTGTTGAGCCGGTCGAGCACCAGCCAGTCCGGATCGCAGTGCAGCACGTCGCACGGCACATCATGGACCCGCATCGTGCGCGCGACGTCCAGCATCTCCTCCGCGCTGTGATAGCGACACCGGCCCATCCAGTAGCCGAACGCCCACGGGCCGGGCACGTAGCCGCGACCGGTCAACGCCGTGTATGAGCGCAACCGCTGCTTCGGGTCGGCGCCGGCAACGAGGTACACGTCGAACGCATCGTCCGGAGCGGACAGCGAGAGCACTGACGTCCGGCTGTGCCCGACGTCCGCGACGAGCGCCGCACCGGTGTTGACGAAGCCGGTGTAGCCGGTCGTCGAGTGCCATACCGGTACTGGCTTGTATGCCAGCCCGGTACCCGGACCGAGCGCGTCCTCGACCCTTAGCGTCAGCCGCTGGCCGTTCTTCACCAGTGGGCCGAACTGTTCACCGAAGCCGGTGATCCGCTCTCCGGGCGCGAGTTGCAGGTTGAGGGTGGTGGCCGCGTCGACGCGCACTGCGGGTGCCAACGGGAAGCCGGCGACCTGCCGAACCGTCTCCGCGGTGCGAAGCACCTCACGGCCGAGCATCAGGTCCGTGACTTGGATCGAGAACGGATGCCGGCCGATGGTCACCGACAGGAGTTCGGTGGCGACCCGGACGGAGTCCTCGCTGACTTCGACCGTCGCGCGGCAGTCGCCGGGTTGTGGATCGGTGACGATCCCCAGCCACGTGCCATCCTCGTCGAGTACCCGATGCCCGGCCGGCGCGACAACCAGCCGGACGGTGTCCGCCGCCACCACCTGCACGCGGAGCCGGAATGCAGTGGGTGTCAGATCCGGCAACGCGAGTTCGGGCAGGTTCGGCATCGTGGTCTCGACACCCTGCTCGGCCAACGGCTCGCCGGTGACCCACCCCGGCATCGGGTCGATCGTGACGGCTGTCAGCGCGGCTATCTCCAGCAGCGCACCGGAGGATTCGGCGGATACCGCCGTGACGTGGCGCGGGACAAGCGTCGCGGACATCGAGACCTTTCGCGTGGCGGGCGGTCAGCCCTTGACGGCGCCGGCGCTGAGGCCGGCGATGAAGAAGCGCTGCAGGAAGGCGTACGCAATGACCATCGGCACCGACGCGACGATCACGCCGGCGAACAGGATCGGATAGTCGGTGAGGAACTGACCCTGGAAGTCCAGTAGGGCCAGCGGCAGCGTGCGCTTGTGCGGATCGGTGATGAACAGCAGCGGGTACAGCAGGTCGTTCCACTGGATCACCAGCAGGAAGATCGCCGTCGCCGCCAACGAGGGCACGGAGAGCGGCACGACGATGCTGCGGAAGGTCCGCCACGGTCCGGCGCCGTCGATGTCCGAGGCCTCGAACATGTCGCGCGGCAGGGTGCGCATGAATCCGGCGATGATGAACACCGCGATCGGCAACGTCGTAACAATCTCGATCAGCACCAGTCCGACGAGGCTGTTGGTCAGCCCGAGATAGTCGAACAGGACGAACTGCGGGATCATGTTCGCCTGCGCCGGGATGGCCATCCCGACCACCAGAACGCCGTAGACCACCCACCCACGCCAGCCCGGGATGCGCGCAACGCCGTAGGCGGCCAGCGCTGCGACCACGAGGGTGATCACCACTCCGCAGCCGGTGACGATGACACTGTTGGCCAGCGCGCGCAGCAGCCCGCCGTTGCCCAGCACCTCGTGGTAGTTCGACAGCCGGGGCTTGGTCGGCGGTGAGTACGGCGAGTCGAACAGCTGCGGCGTGGTCTTGAAGGAACCGAAGACGACCACAAGCAGCGGCACCGCAATCAGTACCGAATAGAGTGCGAGCACGGCTCGCCTACCAAGTTGTACGTTCATCGTCGCCTCCTCAGGCCTGTGCCTGGGTGAGCCGGGCGGCTCTGCGCTGGACGAGTGTGACGGCGATGATCAGCGCCATAAACAGGATCGACTCGGCCGCCGCATACCCGAACTTCGAGTTGGCGAACCCGGCGTAGATGCGGGTGGACAGGATGTCCACGTTGGACTGCGGGGGGTTTCCGCTGAGTCCGAGGATCAGATCGAACGCCTTGAACGACTGGATCGTCGTGTAGGCGATCACGATGGCGGTGGCGGGTGCAGCCATCGGCCAGGTCACGCTCTTGAATTTCTGCCACCGAGTCGCACCGTCGACGGTCGCCGCTTCGTACAACTCGTCGGGGATCTGTTGCAGCCCGGCGATGTAGATGACCATGACCTGGCCGGTGTGTGCCCAGACCTGGGTGATGCCCACGAACAGGATGCCGAAGGTGGAGCTGCCGAGGAACGAGCTCTTGAGGCTGCTCAACCCGACGTGCCCGAGCGCGTCGTTGATGAGTCCGTAGTTGGGGTCGTACATGAATCGCCAGGCGAACGCGACCGATACCGACGCAAGGATGGTCGGGAAGAAGAACAGCGCCCGCAATGCGATGGACGACTTGGAGTTGCGCACCAGCAGGATCGCGAACATCAATGACAGCGCGGTCTGCGCGATCACCACGAAGATCATCAGTTTCACGTTGTTGAACAGGGCGTTGCGGAACAGGTCGTCGCCGTTGCTGAGGATCCGAGTGAAGTTGCCGGCGCCGACGTTGCTGTACGCGGCGCTGTAGCCGTTCCAGTCGGTAACGGCGAACCGGAAGCCTTCCAGTGTCGGGATCAGGAAGAAGATGATCGTCAGCGCGAGCGCCGGCACGGTGAACAGGAACAGGGCCGGATGCGCGCCGCCGGTGATCCGTTGCACCCAGTCGCCGCGGCCACGCGCCGGTCGGGGTGGGGTTTCCGGCGAAGGGGCGGCGCTACCCGTCGTCACCTGCGTGGTCGCGGTCATCGGTTCTGGTCCACGACGCGCTGCGCAGCCTCGGCCGCACTCTCCGGGGACGTCCCGCCGACCACCTTGATGCAGGCACCCTCGACGGCGTGCTCGACGTCGAGATTCTCGAACTGGTAACGCATCGCCAGCGACGTCGGACGGGTGATCCACTTCGCCGTCTTGGCCAGGTCCTTGTTGGAGTACTCGATGTTCTCCAGGGTGGTCAGCTGCGCGGTCTGGTTTCCGTAGAACTGCGCATTCTCCGGCTGGGAGAGGAACTCCAGGAACTTCAGTCCGGCGTCCTGATGCTTACTCGCGCTGCTCACTCCGAGGATGAAGGTGGCGTTGTAGGTGCCTTGGTACTTCGCCTTGTCCTTCGTCGTGGTGATCGGCGAGAGCAGGTCCAACGCAAATTTCGCACCTAGCTTGCGCACCGCGGAGATGTCGTAGGAACCGGTGACGAGCATCGCCGCCTTCTCCTGCTTGAACAGCTGCTGGCAGGGTTGCGGCTGGGTGCCGACGCTGTTCGGCTGGAAGTAGGGAATCAGCTGCTTGTATTGCTTCAACGTGTTGACGAACCAGTCGTCGGTGCACTTGCCCTGGCCGTTCTCGATGCGCGAACACGCGTCCTCGGTCGGCGCGTTGTTCATGACCATCGAGTTGAACAACTGTCCGGCGTTGCCGATCTCCCCACCGGGCCAAGCCATCGGGTAGTAGCCCTTGCCCTTCAGCTTGTCGCACATGGACAGGAACCCCTCCCAGTCCTGAGGGATCTCGGAGATGCCGACCTTGTCGAACAAATCGACGTTGTAGAGCGGCATCGGGAACACCAGCTGGTAGGGCATCCCCATCTCGATGCCGTCGGATCGGCCGGCCCGGACGAGACGCGCGACGTAGTTGTCGATGAACGACTGCTTGCCCAACGGCAGGAACAGCCCGGCCTTCGCAATCGCGCTGAATTGCGAACCGCGGAAGGCCGCGAACACGTCGCCGACCGCACCGCTCTTGATCCGCTGCAGCTCGGTGGCCTGGTAGTCGGCCGAGGGCGCTATGTCCTGGCTGATCGAGGCATCCGGGTTCGCCTTAGTGAACTTGTCGATGAGCGTGGCGAAGGTGGCCTTGTCCTCGGCGCGCCAGTGCGCGAAGGAGAGCTTGCCCTTCGCCGGCCCGGTGCCGACCTGGTCGGGCATCTGCACAGTGCCTCCGGCCGAGCCGGCCTTACCGCCACGGGTCGTGCCCGGACCCACGCACGCGGTCAGCCCGGCCGCGGCACCGCCGGCGCCGAGTGCGGTCAGGAATCCGCGTCTGCTCAGACTGCGATGTTCACTCATGCGGTCACCTCGTCTGGTTGGGAGTCGGTGGCAGGCCACTCGACGACATCGATGCCGAGCAGATCCGCGGCCTGCCTCAGCTGGGGTCGGACATCCGTCCAGGCGAGGACGGTGTGGTGCGGGAAACCGCCGGTCACCAGGCCGTGCACGAATTGCTCGGCATCGGTGTCAAGGCGCACCGCGGCGGTGTTGCCCTGGAAGCGATTCGGCTCACGGATGGAGTCGCCCGAGGCGAGCAGGAGACGCAGTCCGGAGGCCGATGAGTCACTCTCGGTCAGCCGGGCCAGCACCACCGGACCGGTGCGCAACGCAAAGTTGCCGGCCACGCCGATCTTGCGATTGCAGTGCACGGACTGGGTGGCGGCACCCGGATCGTCGGCGAGTGCAGTCGCCGCCGAGCCGCAGTGCCACACCCGGACGACATTCGCCGCGGCATCCAGATCCACGGTGTCCACCAGGTAGGTCGGGCCCGAGCCGAGAGTCTCGGCCAGCAGCATGGTGACCGCGCCGTACACATCACGCTCACACGCGGTCGGGGTGCCCTCATCGGCGAGACGCGACAGCGATGAGCACGGGCAGACCCCGAGCTCGGTGGGGAACTCTGGCCAGCACCGCACCGCCATCGCCGAGAGCGAGTCGGCGCGCTGCCAACTGCGCAACGCGGCGGTCACCGCAGCGAAACGCTCAAGGTGTTCGGCGTCGAGGTCGCGCAGCGTCGGTCGCTGGGCCACTGCAGCGGCCAGCTCGGCTGCACCGTCTTCGGGATCGACTGCGCGGATGCTGGCGAAGGCGTCCGGGATGTCCAGCCGGTCGATCTCGATCCCGAACAGCTTGCGCAGGATCTGCGGGTCGTACTCGCTGGGGGTGAACCCGGACGGGCCGTCGCCGACGATGCCGACGCGCAGCCCTTGCAGACGATTCAGTGCGGTCTGCGTCTCTGCTTCGTCGGCGCGCGGCCCGTCGCTCACCGGCGATTCGACGGCGGGGGGCAGGTGCCCGCGCAGTGCGGCGGACAGCGCGGCGCGGACCGCGGCATCTCCCGGATCGCCGTAGACGAGCCGGACCGCTCCGCCGGCGCGGGCCAGCGCGTGGCCGATCAGGTTCGCGCCGCACAGCGAGTTCAACCAGAGCCGGTCGCCGACCGGGCCAGGTTCCGGGAACGACCAGACCAACACCGGCTGGACGCGACCGCGATACAGCTGCTGCGCGGGGGATGCGTCGGAGAAGGAGGCGCAGATGTGGACGACAAGGTCGATGTCGTCGGTGAGGAACTGTCGGGCAGTAGCGACGTCCTCGGGCGTCATGACCAAGTCTGGCGGACCGACCACGGTGGCCCCGAGATCGGTGAGCAGGGCACGGGCCGCCCGCGCGCGTTCTTCGGCCGCCTCGATCACGAAGGTCGGTCGAGCGGTGGCGATGACCGCGACCCGGGTCACGATCGCTGCTCGATCCGGGTCGCGAGGGCCGCGTCGGCCACCGCGACCAACCGCTGCAGCCGAGCGACGGCGTCGGTCTCCAGCGCGTGCTGGACGTCGGTAGCTGACAGGCTCGACTGCCACACCGCGCGGCCGGCCAGGAACCCTGATGCACCGGCGGCGACAGCGATCTCGACGGCAGCCGGGAACCGGTCGGCGTCCACGCCGGAGGACAGCACCACCCACGGCGAGGCGACGAGTTCGGTGATGCGCTCACAGTCGGCCCGAACCAGCGCCGGGTCTCCCTCGGCGTGACGTGGCACTTCCGCCTTGTACAGGTCGGCACCGAGATCACCGAGCTCTGCCGCGGCGGCGAGCACGCCGTCGTTCCAGTCCCACTCCCGAGCGTCCCGTGGAGGGCGAGATACCGGTTCGATGATTGCGGCCAGCCCATTGGGGTGGCAGCGGTCCACGAACTCGCCCACCATGTCGACCCGCGGCTGAACCGGCTCGTCGGGGCGCCAGAGCACCAACAGCTTCATCGCCCGGGCACCCTGCTCGGCGTAGTGGGCCGGATCGACAGCCGGGTCGATACGCACGTCGCCGACCACCTCGCCGGGTCCGGGGAAGAACTCGTCCGCGCCGGCGATGAGCGCGCACCCATCGGCGACCGCGGCTTCGGCGATGGCTTGGTCCAGCACGAACTGCTTGTCCAGCAGCACGGCCGATGCGTACGGGGTGAGCGTCCGGACCGCGGCCAGCTTGAACTGCGTCACCTGCTCGTCTGTGACCGGGTCGCTACGGTCCCCCGCGAGCATGATGCGCAGCGCCTCGCGTTGATCGACCGCCAGCATCGCGAATGCGCCCGAAGGACGGGTCAGCGCGCTCAGGGCTTCGGTGGATGTCTGGGTCACGGCTGTCTCTCTCCGTCGGTGGATCGGGTCAGGTGGTGGACGAGCTCCTCTGCAAGTCGGCGCCACTGGGGATCGCGCTGCGGCCGTCGAGCCCACGGCAGGACAAGGCAGCCACCCGGTTGGCGAACGGCAGCGCGGCGGTCAGGTCGTCACCACGGTCGAGGGCGGCAACGAGCGCGCCGTGGAATACGTCGCCGGCGCCGAGGGTCGAGACGACCTCGACGCTCACCCCCGGGACATCCCACCGCGCACCCTCGGCGTCTGCCGCCACGCACCCGTGCGCGCCCCGTGTGGCCACGACGCGCTGGGCGCCTTCGGCAAGTGCCACGTCGAGCAACGCCTGCTCGCCGCGGGCTTCCGGGTAGCGCTCCTGAAGGGACGCCAGCGACGGAGCGAACAGACCCAGCCCGGCCAGCGTGAAGCCTGGCACCGGATAGCTGACGTCAGCCGACAGCATCACGTCCGCAGCACCGCGCAGCAGGTCGTGCCCGATGGACCAGCCGAGATGGTCCACGTGCACCAGCCGTGCCGATGCCAGCCGTTCGGCATCGATCGGCTGGCCGGTCAGTTCCGGCCCGGGGCGGGCGCAGATCGCCCGGGTGCCGGCTTGCGTATCCACGACGATCACGCCGGTCCCGGTGCTGGCGCCGGCCACCCGGACGACGCCGGACACGTCTACACCCTCGGCGCTCAGCTCGGCGAGTACCTCCTCGGCGGCGCCATCGTCTCCGACGGCTCCGACCAACTGGACGTCCGGCGCACCCAGCCGGGCAGCGGCTACCGCGGCGGTCGCCGCCGGCCCGCCACCGGCTCGCACGACAGCGTCCGCGAGCACCCGCTGATCCGCTGCAGGGAAGGACCGGACCGCAGCGATGACATCCAGGGTGATGCCACCCACGAACACCAGCGGGCCGGACCGGCTCATCTGTCCACTCCGAGAGTAGTCTGCGTCACAATGGTGAAAGACTAACAACGGTTGTTGGAAAGTCAACACTTTGTCGACACATATTGTGTTCGGATCAGCGACACTGGGACGAGGCGCGAGCGACGGAGGGAGCAGCCGAAGTGGTGCACGGTAATCGTTCAGCGGCCGCCGGACCCGGCGAGCTGCCGGCCGAAGTCGGCAGCCCTCGACTGCGCTACGTCCGAGCCCCGGGGCGCCGCGAGCAGATTCTGTCCCGGGTGCGACTGGCCGGGTTCTGCTCCGTCACCGACCTGGCCGCCGACCTCGACGTCTCGGACATGACCATCCGCCGCGACCTGCGGCGACTGGAAAGCGACGGCGAGGTCCGGATGGTGCATGGCGGCGCAAGCCTCGTACATGCCACGCTGCGCACCACCGAATTCACCGCTCGCGCTCGGGTGAATGCCGAGGCGAAGGACCGCATCGGCGCGGCTGCCGTCGCCGATGTCCGGGCGCGCGACGTACTCGCCTTCGACGCCGGAACGACCGTGTTCGACGCCGCAACGCATTTGCCGGAAGGCTTCGGCGGCTACGTTGTCACCCACTCCGTCCCGGTCATCCAGCACCTGCTGCACGTACCAACGGTGCGGGTGACGTGTCTGGGTGGCGAGCTCTTCGCGCCGAGCCAGGCCTTCGCCGGGCCGGCCACTGTGGAACAGGCTGCGCGGCTGCGCATCGACCGCTTCCTGCTCGGCGCGGCAGCCGTCGACGAGCGGGGCGTCTACGTCGAGGCCGATGTCGAGCGCGAGGTGAAGACGGCGCTGATGGACGCAGCCACCGAAGTCGTGTTGCTGGTGGACGAGGACAAGTTCACCCGGTCGGCGCCGGTCCGGCTGTGTGGCTTCGACCGGCTCGACGCGCTGGTCACAGACGTGCGGCCGAGCAGGGCGGTGACCGCTGCCCTGCGCCAGCATCACGTGACCTTGCAAGTGGCCGGCCAGTAGCCGCCAGACGGTGGTGTGGCCAAAGTGCTACGATCGCGCACATGACGACGGTAGCCTCTCGGGATCTGCGCAACCACACTGCTGAGGTGCTCCGGCAGGTATCGGACGGAACGCATGTCACGGTCACGCTGAACGGCACGCCGGTGGCCGAGATCAGTCCGATTAGATCGACTCGCCGGCAATTCCTGTCAAAGTCCGATCTCGTACAGCTCCTCACCCACCATCGGGCCGATCCCGGATTGCGGGCCGACCTGGATGCCCTCGCCGGGGACACCACCGACGACCTGGATGCGGTGTCGTGACCCGAGCCGCATTGCTGGACACCAGCGTGCTGATCGCCACCGAAAGCGGTCGTCCGCTCGACGCGCAGCTGCTACCTGAACAGACCGCGCTGAGCGTGATCACTCTCGCCGAACTGCACGCCGGGGTGCTCGCCGCGTCGGACACGCCGACTCGTGCCCGACGACTTGGCACGCTCGATGCGGTCTCGGTGATCGAGGCGTTGCCGGTGACCACGGAGGCGGCCCGGCACTGGGCGAGGCTGCGGACCCGACTCGCTGAAGAGGGGCGCCGAGCCAAGATCAACGATCTGTGGATCGCCGCCGTAGCGGCCGCCAATGGCATGGACATCATCACCCAGGACGACGACTTCGACGTCATCGAGGCCGTCGGCGGCCCCGCCGTCATCCGAGTCTGATCGAGCGGTCAGATCACCACCCGTTCGAGCGCTTCACCGACGCTAGGCCGCGTCGCACTTGAATTCGTCGAGTTCAAACGGGTGGCCAGCGCCGACGGTCAGATGGCGAGGTCCAGGAAGTCCGGTGGGTCATCGCCCACGACGAGGCGAGCCAGCGCTGCCATCGCCCGTTCGATGTCGCGACGTTCGTCGGGTCGCTGGGTCCACTCTTCGAGGAGGTCCGCGGCCTCCGCGAACAGCCAGCTGCTCGGCGATGCAGAAGATACATACGCGGCGTACCACGGGAAGCAACCGATGCCGACCGCGATCGGGACCGTGCCCAGGACGGCCCGGGCCAAATGGACGCGGCTGGCGATCTGCAGTGCGTCGTCGGTGGTCGTAGCGTCGGCTCCCAGGGCCAAAATGAGGTGGTCCCGGAGCTCCAGCACACGTTCGTCCGGCTGTAGTGCCTCTTCGACGGTCGTTGCCTCCGTGACCTGATGATCGGCCAGCGCCTGGCGCAGCGGGCCGGCCAGCCCACTGGCGATCTCCTCGCGGGCAATCGCGGGCAGACCGTCCGAGTCCGCCTCCGGAAACACCGTGTGCGCAGCAATGAGAATCAGCCCACTCCGTCTCGCCCAGACCGGAGCAGCCTCGAAACTCACCTGCGGCGCGAATCGGGTCAGGTACCGACTGGTCCCCACCTCCAAACTCACCCACGACGCTCGGTCCGGCGCAGAGCCGTGATCGATCGTCACGACACAAGGTCGAACGCGCAGGTGGGTCCGGTCGCTGCGACCAGCTTGGCGTCGCAGGTGAGCAACCGGCCGCCGAGCTGCTCGGCCAAGGCGACATAGGCGGCGTGGTAGGCCGTGACGCTGTATCGCAACTCCCACATCCGGCCCAACAGTGGGGCCAACGGCACCCGGCGGATCGGGAAGCCAGCGAGATGGGCCAGAGCGCCGGGGACGACCTCATCAAGGGCGCGGTTACCGCGCGCCATACCCCGCAGCGCCGAGAGGACCTCGGCATCCAGATGCGCCGGCGCGAATAGCGCGTCGCCGACGGCCAGCCGCTCTGCAGCGTCGGCGCGACGCGGGTCGTCCGCAGCATAGAAGGCAGCGAGGACGGACGCGTCGATGACCGTCAGGCTCACAACGCCGTACGCACGTCCCGTACTGCAGCGACAGCGGCCTCGACGGTGATTCCGGTGCCCTTCGGTGCCGGGTAGGACGCGACATGGTCGGCGACTCGGGCTGCTCGGGCCACCTCGGTCAACCGGTCGAGGACGAACGCGTTCAGCGATTGCCGGTTGCCCTTGGCCGCCGCGGCCAACGCCGCGTACACCCCGTCTGGCACGTCGCGCAGGTTCATCCGTTTCATGGTGCCATGGTGGCATCAAAGGTGGCGCGACGCCACCTCCCCGTTCGCTGGCGACGAACGGGTCGGGATCGGGGAACATCCAAGCTTCGGCCGGCATTGAGTCGTTGTAACTCAACCTTTGTGAGGGACTTCGACGTGACTGAAACTTTGCATCTACCGGTGTTGCACCTCGACGACCAGGTCGTGCTGCCCGGAATGGTGGTACCCATCGAACTCGATGACGCAGCCAAGGCTGCCGTCGACGCCGCCCAGGCCAGCAGCGACGGCAGGCTGCTGCTGTCTCCGCGGCTGTCCGACCGCTACGCCACGCACGGCGCGGTGGCCACCATCGATCAGGTCGGCCGGCTGCCCGGCGGGCGGCCCGGCGCCGTACGGCGCGCCGAGGCGCGCGCCAAGATCGGCGTCGGCGTGACCGGGCCGGGTGCGGCCCTGTGGGTCGAGGCCGAACTGATCGAGAACGCCGAGCCGACCGAGCGGGCCACCGAGCTCGCCGCCGAGTACAAAGCGCTGGTCGTGGCCACCTTGCAGCGGCGCAACGCCTGGCAGATCATCGACACCGTCGAGCAGGTCACCGACCCGTCGACGCTGGCCGACCTGTCCGGCTGGGCCGCCTACCTGAGCTCGGAGCAGAAGCGCACCGTCCTCGAAGAGCGGGACGTCGAGGCCCGACTCACCGCGCTGATCGAGTGGACCCGCGAACACCTCGCCGAGGTCGAGGTGAGCGAGAAGATTCGCGACGACGTGCGCGACGGCATGGAGAAGAGCCAGCGGGAGTTCCTGCTGCGCCAGCAACTCGCTGCGATTCGCAAAGAATTGGGCGAGGATGAACCCGACGGCGCCGATGACTACCGCGGCCGAGTCGAGAAGGCCGAGCTGCCGGAGAAGGTCCGCGAGGCCGCACTGCGCGAGGTCGGCAAGCTGGAGCGTTCCAGCGACCAGTCGCCGGAGTCCGGTTGGATCCGCACCTGGCTCGACACCGTTCTGGAGCTGCCGTTCGGCACGTCCACCTCCGACCGCACTGACATCAGCGAGGCGCGCTCGGTGTTGGACGCCGACCACCACGGCCTGGACGACGTGAAGGACCGCATCGTCGAGTACCTGGCGGTGCGCGAACGTCGCGCGTCACGCGGCCTCGAGGTCGTCGGCGGCCGTGGCTCCGGCGCTGTGCTGGCGCTGGCCGGACCGCCCGGAGTCGGCAAGACGAGCCTCGGCGAGAGCGTCGCTCGGGCGCTGGACCGCAAATTCGTCCGGGTCTCCCTCGGCGGCGTGCGGGACGAGGCGGAGATCCGCGGCCACCGGCGCACGTACGTCGGCGCGCTGCCCGGTCGCATCGTCCGCGCCTTGACCGAGGCCGGCTCGATGAACCCGGTGGTGCTGCTCGACGAGGTGGACAAGATCGGTTCAGACTTCCGCGGCGACCCTGCCGCGGCGTTGCTCGAGGTGCTCGACCCGGCGCAGAACCACACGTTCCGCGACCACTACCTCGAGTTCGACCTGGACCTGTCCGACGTGTTGTTCATCGCGACCGCGAACGTGATCGAGGCGATCCCGGCCGCGTTGCTGGACCGCATGGAGTTGGTGACCATCGACGGCTACACCGAGGACGACAAGGTCGTCATCGCCCGCACGCACCTGCTGCCCCGGCAGTTGGAACGCGCCGCGCTGAGCACCGACGAGGTCGACATCAGCGACGAGGCGTTGCGCATCATCGCCGCGGAGCACACCCGGGAAGCCGGTGTCCGGCAGCTCGAGCGAGCGCTGGGCAAGGTGCTGCGCAAGGTAGCAATCAAGCTGGCCGACACGCAGACCGAGACTCCATTGCACGTCGACGAGACCACCCTGCGCGACTACCTCGGCCGGCCCCGGTTCACCCCGGAGTCCGAGGAGCGCACCGCGGTACCGGGCGTGGCCACGGGCCTCGCCGTCACCGGGCTCGGTGGCGACGTCCTGTTCATCGAGGCCACCGCCATCGACGGCAAGCCGAACCTGACGCTCACCGGTCAACTCGGTGACGTGATGAAGGAGTCGGCGCACATCGCGCTGTCCTACCTGCGCTCGCACGCCGACCACGTGGGCATCGACCCGGCAGCGCTGGAGAAGTCGATCCACCTGCACGTGCCGGCCGGCGCGGTGCCGAAGGACGGCCCGTCCGCGGGCGTCACGATGGTCACCGCGCTGATGTCGCTGGCCACCGGGCGGATGGTGCGCTCGGACGTCGGCATGACCGGCGAGGTCACTCTCAACGGCCGGGTACTGCCGATCGGCGGCGTGAAGCAGAAGCTGCTCGCCGCACAGCGGGCCGGGCTGAAGACCGTCTTCATCCCGAAGCGCAACGAGCCTGATCTGGACGACGTACCGGCCGAGATCCTGGCCGAGCTCGACGTCCGGCCGATGACCGACGTGGCCGACATCCTGGCCGCCGCGCTGGAGCCGGTCGCCGAGCCAGCAGCGCACGCCGCCGCCTGAGCAACACGCTTTTGGCCGCCCGCCGCCAGATTGAGGGCTGGGCGGCCAAAAGCGTGTCGTAACGCGGGGGTAACCAGAACGCGACACCATGTACCGATGGGGACCAGGCGAGTGCACGTCGGGTGCGAGTTCACCTTCGTCGCCGAGATCGCCACGCCCACCGTGTTCCAGGTGGAGCCGAGCACCGACGAGCGCGTCGACATCGCCGATGCCGCGTGGCGGACCACCCCGCAGCTGAACACCCGCACCTACTCCGACGTCTACGGCAACCCCTGCACGCGGCTGATCCTGCCGCCGGGGACGTCCACAGTCGGCTACTCAGCGCTAGCCACCGTCCCTGCCGAAGCCGAGCCGGTCGACGAGTCCGCGCCGGAGATCGCCGCTGAGGACCTGCCCGACGAGGTACTTCTCTACACGCTGCCCAGCCGCTACTGCCTGCCCGACGTGCTGGGCGATCACGCCTGGGCACAGTTCGGCTCGCTGCCGCGCGGCTACATCCGGGTGCAGGCAGTCGTCGACTACGTCAATCACTACCTGCGCTTCGAATACGGCACCAGCCTCGCCACGTCTTCCGCGGTGGACGTCTTCCAGTCCGGCGTCGGCGTCTGCCGGGACTTCGCGCACCTGGCCATCTCGT
>JBPCMU010000118.1:0-26974 GCA_051001975.1 Jatrophihabitans sp. | reverse complement strand
CTCGGCGTGCTTCTGCCAGTTGCGGGTGATGGTGACCGGACGGAGTTGATCGGCCGCGCGGCCGTCTGGGCGAGACATGCCAGCGACTGTATCGGCCGCCTCCGATGACCCCGGAGCCGCACGCTTTTGGCCGCTCAGGGCCGGATGCGACGGCGGGCGACCAAAAGCGGGTAACCGATCGGGAGCTGCCGGACACTTACTCCTTGTGGACGAGAAGACCGACGCACAGCGACGTGCTGACTTCGAGGCGTTGTACGAGCGTCGGTTCGTCGAGGTCACCCGCTACGTCCGCAGGCGGATCGACCCCGCGGCGGCAGACGACGCGGTCGCGGAGGTCTTCCTGGTCGCGTGGCGCCGGTTCTACGACATTCCGACGACGGCCGAGCGTCCGTGGTTGCTGGCTACCGCCCGCAAGGTGCTGGCGAACGGATACCGCAGCCGGCAACGTCGTGAGGCTTTGGTCGAGCGACTGTCCACCGACACCACCACGACCGCGGCGGACCCGACCGACGCCGTTCTCGACCGGCTGCGGGTGCGCGGCACGCTCGCGTCCCTGTCCGCTGCCGACCAGGAAGTCCTGCGGTTGGCGGCGTGGGAGCGACTACCACCCGGCAAGATGGCCACCGTGCTCGGCTGCAGCAACGCAGCGGCAAAGGTCCGGCTGCACCGCGCCAGAAGGCGGTTCGCCGTGGCACTCGCCGCCGCACCACCGCTCCCCGCCATCAGCCCTGACAGCATCGAGGTGCACCCGTGAACACAGCCATCGACGAAGCCATGCGCGCGTTGCGCGACGCGGACCCAACTGCCGGTGATCAGCTCACCACTGCGCACCCGGGAGTGCTCAGCATCATCGGCGGCGCGGCCGACGACTTCCCGAGCGATAGCACCGGCGCTCGACGGCGCCGCGCCCGTCCGGCCCTGTCGATCGCGGCCGCGGCGGCCTGCGTTGCGGTGCTGGCCACCGTCGGTCTGGCCCCCGGCGCAGTGGACCGACGCGCGGACCAGCAAGCCAACCAGCGCGCGGCCAGCTCGACCGCGGCCAGCACGGCCATTACGACAGCGCCTCGGGTCCCGCTGCGCGTCGCGGACCTCACCGATCCGAGCGCCTTCCGCAGGGCTGCCGCCGCGCGCGGCCTGCGGGTGACGGTCAAGGTCCTCACCGGCCGGTTGATCGCCGTGCCGCTGTTCCCCGGGACGCCGTCGTCCTGCCGGCCCGATCAGCGGTATCCGGAATGGACCCGGGTCGGCATCGCAGTCACGTTTCCGAAGGGGGGCCCGATCCCGACGGATGGTTCCATCCGCGGCGACCTGCACATCGTCCTCGTGAACGTCCCGCCAGCGATGCTGAGCGACCCGCAGGCAGTTCTCTTCTGGCTGGACTCCACCCCAGTGCCGATCACCGTGACGATCCTGAGCGGCCCGCACGCGTCGGTGGCGATCTCCGCGCCCACCTCGTCCTGCACAGTGCCCTAACACGACCGCGACACGCTTTTGGCCGCCCCGGGCCGGATGCGACGGCGGACGGCCAAAAGCGTCAGATGTCGACGACCCGGCCGGCCACGGCGGCAGCCAGCGGACCGGTCCACGTCCGCCGCGCATCGGCCAGTGCGGCATCGACCGAACCCCAGGCCGGGACGTGGGTCAACAGCAACCGGCCCACCCCCGCCCGGGAGGCATGCTCGCCCGCCGCAGCGCCGGTCAGGTGCAGGTCGGGCACCGCCTCCGGCCCACCCGCCCAACCGGCCTCGGCAAGGAGTAGGTCCGCGCCATGCGCCAGGTCGACGAGGGCGTCGGTCGGGCCGGTATCGCCGGTGAAGACCAGGGATCGGCCCGCGTGCGCCAGGCGCACCGCGTAGGTCTCGACGGGATGGTTCATCCGGGCGAACCGCACCGTGATCGGGCCGATCTCACAGTCGACCGGTGCGCGGAAGTCGAACAGCGAGCCGAGCTGCACCTCGTCGGTCTCCGGGCCACAGGCAGCAGCGACGCGCGCCAGCGCGCCGTCCGGTGCCAGCACCGGAATCGGCGCGGAGGGCCGGGTCGGTCCGTACTGCAGCACGACACCGAGCGCGGTCATGTCCAGGCAATGATCGGAATGCAGATGGCTGATCAGGATCGCCCGCAAGGTGGCCGGATCGACGTACCGCTGTAGTGGCCCAGCCGCGCCCTGGCCGAGATCGAGCATCACGGTGACCCCGTCAGCCTCGACGAGATAGCACGATGCCGGCGAGTCCGGGCCGGGACCGCTTCCGCTGCAGCCGACGACGGTGAGCTTCACGGTGCCGTGGCCGCCTGTGCCAGCACCGGGCCGAGGAATCGATGACTCAACCGGGCGAACGGCTCGATGGGCCCGGTCGGGGTGAACGAATGCACCGGCGGCGGCGCATCGTCGGGCCGCAGCAGGTCGAGCCGGGCCATCACCCGGTAGACGTCTTGTGCGGTCTCCTCGGCGCTGGACACCAATGAGACGTTCGGGCCCAGCACGGTGGCCAGCAGCCCGGTCAGCAGCGGGTAGTGGGTGCAGCCGAGGATCAGCGTGTCGATGTCGGCGGTGGTCAACGGTGCGAGGTATGCCTCGGCAAGGCCGAGCATCTGCCGCCCGCTGGTCACCCCACGCTCGACGAACTCCGCGAAGCGCGGGCAGGCTCCGCTGGTCAGTGTGATCGATGGCGCGGCGGCGAAGGCATCCTCATAGGCGCCGCTGCCGATGGTCGCCAGCGTGCCGATCACCCCGACCCGTCCGGACCTGGTGGTGGCGATGGCACGCCGGACCGCCGGCAGCACCACTTCCACCACCGGAACGTCGTAGCGCTCCCGAGCGTCCCGCAGGCATGCCGCACTGGCGCTGTTGCAGGCGATGACGAGCATCTTGACGCCGGACGCGACGAGCTCGTCCATCACCGCGAGCGCGTTGTGCCGCACCTGCGCAATGGGCAGCGGACCGTACGGGGCGTGCGCGGTGTCACCGACGTAACGCAACTGCTCGTGCGGCAGTTGGTCGTTGATGGCCCGGGCAACGGTCAACCCGCCGACGCCCGAGTCCATCACTCCGATCGGGGCGTCCACGTCAGCTATCGGCATCGGAGCCGGCCGCTTTCGACTTCCGCCCGACCCGCAGCGCGAGGTAGCGGTCGTCGCCCTTGCGCGGGTGCAGCCACCAGCCGGAGAGCACGCCGGCGGCGAAACCGCAGACGTGCGCCTGCCAGGCAACGTAGTTGTGCGACGAGGTGGGCAGCAGGCCGGTGAACAGCCCGCCGAAGAACAGCAGCATCCCGACAGCGACCACGATCCACACGATGCGTCGAGTGAAGATCGCCCGGCCGATGAGGTAGCCCAGCCAGCCGAAAACAAGCGCGCTCGCGCCGACGATCGTGGCCGACGGGCCGACCACCCAGGTAAGCGCGCCGCCGAGCGCCATGATGACCACTGTGCTGAGCAAGAACTCGCGCGTGCCGCCGACCAGCACCACCCATCCGACGATCAGGAACGGGAACATGTTGGCCGCCAGATGACCGGCGTTGGCGTGCAGGAACGGCATCGTCGCGATGCCTTCCAGCCCGGACGGCATTCGCGGCGTCAGCCCGAACCGGTCCAGGTGATGACCGTCAGTCTCGTTGATGATCTCGATCACCCAGAGCCCGGCGGTGATCGCCAGCATGATCGCCAGCGATCCGCTCCAGGTCTGGTGGTCGAACCGACGCGCGAGAACCTTCCGCCTGCTCTCGCGTGGGGTCGGGGCGCTGGTCGGAATGGTCACGCTGCCCAGAGTAGTTAATCCCCTCCAACTTCCTGAGATGATCAAGGCACCCGGCCGGCGATTGCCGGCTGAGTGCCTTGATCATCGCGGAAAGTCAGGCCCAGAGCTGGCCCTCGAGCTTCTCCGAGGCCTGTTGCAGGGAGCCTTCGTACGCGCCGGTGGACAGGTACTTCCAGCCGCCGTCGCAGACGACGAACGCGATGTCCGCCCGTTCGTCACGGGCAGCGATCCGGTCAGCGACGCCGAGCGCAGCGTGCAGGATCGCGCCACTGGAGATTCCGGCGAAGATGCCCTCGTGCTCGACCAGCTCACGGGTACGCCGTAGCGCGTCGTAGGAGGTCACCGAGTACCGGGTGGACAGCACGGACTCGTCGTACAGCTCGGGGACGAAGCCCTCGTCGATGTTGCGCAGACCGTAGACGAGGTCGCCGTACCGCGGCTCGGCGGCGACGATCTCGATATCCGGCACCTTCTCGCGCAGGAATCGCCCGGCGCCCATCAGGGTGCCGGTGGTGCCCAGCCCCGCGACGAAATGGGTGATCGTCGGAAGATCGCGTAGTAGCTCGGGCCCGGTGCCGTCGAAGTGCGCCTGCGCGTTCGCCGGGTTGCCGTACTGGTAGAGCAGCACCCAGTCCGGATTCTCGGTGGCCAGTCGTTTGGCGACCGAGACGGCTTCATTCGATCCGCCGGCCGCCGGCGAGAGGATGATCCGCGCGCCGTGCATCTCCAGCAACGCGCGGCGCTCGGACGAGGTGTTCTCCGGCATCACACAGACCAGCCCGTACCCGCGGAGGCGGGCCACCATCGCGAGCGAGATGCCGGTGTTGCCCGAGGTCGGTTCCAGGATCGTCGCGCCCGGAGTCAGCCGGCCGCTGCGCTCGGCGTCGGCCACCATCGCGAATGCGGTGCGGTCCTTGATCGAGCCGGTCGGGTTACGGTCCTCAAGTTTGGCCCACAGCCGCACCGGATTCGGCCCCTCCCAGCGGGGGGAGAGCCGCGGAAGACCGACCAGCGGGGTATCCCCCACCGAGTCGAGCAGGGAGTCGTATCTCATTCTCAGCCTCCGGCGACTGCCGGCAGAATCGTCACGGCGTCGCCGTCCTTGAGCGGGGTGTCCAGCGATCCGGTGAACCGGACGTCCTCGTCGTTGACGTAGACGTTCACGAACCGGTGCAGGCTGCCCTCGTCGGTGAGCAACCGACCCTTGAGCCCCTCGTGCCGGGTGTCGAGATCGTCGACCAGCGCACTGAGCGTGCCTCCGGAGGCCTCGACGTTCTTCTCACCGCCGGTGTAGGTGCGGAGAATGGTAGGTATCTTGACCTGGATGGCCATCGGAATGCGCTCCTGAGTTAGTCGTGCGTTCGGCAAAGGGAAAACGTGCGTCATGGATGTCAACACCGGGCGGCAGCGGATTCGTCCCGAAAGGACGACCGAGCTCACGCGCCGGCGGTGCCGGCGGGACGATCAGCGACAGTCGTAGACGACTTCGGCGACGGTATGGGTGAGCAGCACGCGCTGGATGGAAATCTCATGCGCTACGACATTGCTCTTCGCGCGAGCGTGGCGCTCGCGACGATGCTCACTCATGGCGATCCACCACCTCGACTGGTTCCTCCGTGACCTTACCGTCGATGATGCGGTACGAGCGAAAATCGACCGCCGGCTCGGGCTCGCGGGTGGACACCAATACGTAGTGCGCGCCGGGCTCCTGGGCGAGCGAGATGTCCATCCGGGACGGGTACGCCTCGGTCGCGGTGTGTGAGTGATAGATGACGACCGGCTCCTCGCCGAGCTCGTCCATCTCCTTGTAGAGGTTGAGCAGGTCCTGGCTGTCGAACTCGTAGAACGTGGGCGACATCGCGGCGTTGAGCATCGGCACCAGCCGGGTCGGCCGGTCGCTGCCCTCGGCTCCGCTCACCACGCCACAGGCCTCGTCCGGGTGGTCCCTGCGTGCATGCGCGACGATCGCGTCATGCGTTGCCCGGTCGATGGTCAGCACCCAACCAGATTACCGGTCCAAGTACCTGGTCTGCCGGGCGAGTTAGTCTGCCTGCCGTGACTGCCCAGCCCGCGGATGCAGACCTGCCGCCTGCCCGCTCGGACCGCCTTGGCTACGCCGTCGGTCTGGTGCTGTTGATCGGCGGTGGCATCCTGTTCACCACGCCGGTACTGAACTGGATCTGCGGCCCCGCGCTGATCGTCGTCAGCGTCGTCGTGGTCGGGCGCATCCAGGATCATCTGGCGGGCCGCCGCGAGCGGAGCGAGCCATGAGCTGGGCCGCGCACGAGCTGGAGAGCTACGTCATCCAGCGGCACGTGAAGGTGAAGGTCTCCTACACCGCGGTGCTGCTCGGCTGCCTTGCGCCGGACCTGCTCACCAAGCTGCCGGTGTACGGCTTCCATCTCGGCCCGCTCAATTTCACCGCCGAGCAGCGGCCGTGGCGCTATCACCGCGGCTTCCCCGGCGTCGGCTTCACCCACACGATCTTCTTCGCTGTGGTGATTTCGCTGGTCGTGTTGTGGGCGTTCAAGAGCCGGGAGTGGGCGATCGGCCTCCTGCTCGGCACCGCGGCGCACGTCCTCACCGACATGTTCGACAGCATCGGCACGATGGTGTTCTTCCCGTTCACCACCCAGCACTACACGACCGGGATGTGGGCCTACGCCGCGCAGCAGGGTCGGTACGGCGACGCGGCCGCGTACTACTCCAGTCTCGGTGGCGCCTGGGACCTGTTCTGGCTGTGCATCGTGCTGGCCAACTACAAGGCGCTGTCCCGGAAGTTCTTCTTCTCGACGGTCACCACCTCCGACCCGTTCTGGCCGTGGTTGCGCCGCACGTTCAAGCTGTCGGACCGGACCCTGCTGGCGATGTACCGCGCCTACTTCTTCTACGGCGGTGGGCGCATCTTCGCGTGGTTCATCTGGGCCCGGTTGGTGAAGCATGCACCGCTGGACCTGAGCTGGGGCGGCCCTTACTGGGTGACGAAAGCCCCCGGCCAGAACGAGTCCTGGGCGGCCGCGCTGCGCAATACGGCTGTCGGCATTGCTGGCTTCGTCGTGGTCGGCTACCTGCTGGTCCGGTACGTCTACACACCGTTGTGGCGGCGCACCAAGGAGTACCAGACGCCGGAGCCGGCCACGCCGTGATCAGCTGGGCGGGAGCCCGACAGCCAGGCGCGCGTCGTCCACCCAGTCGGTGACCAGCCCGTCGATGCCCATCTGCACCGCAGGCGCGTGATCGGCCGGTGAGCGGATCCAGGCATAGGCACGCATCCCGCGCTGATGGGCGGCCTCGACGAGATAGGAGCCGATGACCTCCGGGTGCAGGCTCACCGCCGACGATCCGCAGGCAGCGGCGTCGTCCAGATATTGCAGGGTGTCGTTCGCGCCGTAGCCGCGCGGCAGCAGCGCCAGTTCGCCGAACTCCGCGCGCCGCGCCAGAGCGGACACCTGCGCGCGATCGCGGCACCATAGTGCGATGGCGCCGGGAGCCGCGGTGTGCTCGAGGCAGAACGCAGCCACCGCGGCGAACTGCCCGGCGCGCTTCACGTCCAGCACGATCGGAAGGTCGCGGCCGGGCGGGAGTGGTTCGGCGAGCACCTGCTCCAGCCGGGCCAGGAAGGACAGCCCGCGGGCCGACGACCAGGCGACCACGTGCGGGATCGGTCCGTGCCACTGCAGGCCGTCATGGGCGAGTACCGGCACCCCGTCGCGACTCAGCCGCACGTCGAGTTCGGCAGCATCCGCACCGGTGCTGAACGCGTCGTGCAAGGCACCCAGCGAGTTCTCCCGGTGCGCATCGTGACGGCCTCGGTGCGCGATGATCCGCATCAGCCGCGGCCTACGAAGGGCATGGCTGTCGCCATCACCGTCAGCGTCGCGACGTTCGCGGATGTCGGGAGACTGGCCATGTAGACCACCGCGCGCGCGACATCGCTGACCGCGATCCGGGGCTCGGCGCGCAGGCTGCCGTCGGCCTGTAGGACACCCTCTGCCATCACCGTGGTCATGTTGGTCGCGGCGTTGCCGATGTCGAGCTGTCCGCAGGCGATGCTGAACGGCCGGCCGTCCAGCGAGGTCGATTTGGTCAGGCCGGTGACCGCATGCTTGGTCGCCGTGTAGGCCGGCGATTGCGGTCGTGGCGCGTGCGCGGAGATCGAGCCGTTGTTGATGATCCGGCCACCCTGCGGCCGCTGCCGGCGCATCACCCCGAAGGCTTCGCGGGTGCAGAGGAATACGCCGGTCAGGTTGACCGCGACGACGTGGTTCCACTCCTGCAACGGGATCTCGTCCATTGCCCGGGCGGGCGCGCCCGCACCGGCATTGTTGAACAGCAGATCCAGCCGGCCGTACTGCTCGACCGTCGCTTCGAACAACCTGTGCACGTCATGTTCGTCGGTCACGTCAGCGACGACGAACCCCAGCCGCTCGTGCTGGTCGGCAACCGATTGCAACGCCTCGGGCCGCCGGCCGGCCAGCATCACGGTCCACCCGTCCGCAGCCAGGGCCAGCGCGACACCTGCGCCGATGCCGCTGCCACCACCGGTGACAACGGCCACCCGGCCAGCTTCTTCGACCATGCCATCCTCCCGCGGTTGCGCGCTGCACCCCCGACTCTGTCATCATCCTGCCGTGCCGTTCCCACCTCTTCCCGCTGCACGTTGGTCCGGCGCGCCGCAGCGCTATCCCGATCCGGCGCTGCGTGCCCTGGACCCGCGCTTCGAGCAGTACCTCATGCAGAACGCCGCCGTCGAGCGGCTGGCCACCGGATACCGCTGGGCCGAAGGGCCGGTGTGGTTTGGCGATCACCGCTGCCTGGTGTGGAGCGACATCCCGAACGACCAGATGCTGCGGTGGGACGAGCAGAGCGGCACCGTTTCGGTGTTCCGCCAACCGTCGCAGAACGCGAACGGCAACACCCGAGACCGAACCGGTCGGCTGGTCACCTGTGAGCACCTGACCCGCCGGGTGACCCGAACCGAGCTCGACGGGTCGGTCACCGTGCTGGCCGACACCTTCGACGGCACCGCGCTGAACGCACCGAACGACGTCATCGTCGCCGTAGACGGAACTGTGTGGTTCAGCGACCCGGGCTACGGCTCGATGTCGGACTACGAGGGCCGCCGCGGCCCGCTGCAGCTACCCAGAACCCTCTATCGGCTCGATCCCGCATCAGGCGAACTGCATGCAGCGATCACCGAGCTCGAGGGTCCGAACGGCCTGTGCTTCTCCCCGGACGAGTCGTTGCTCTATGTCGTCGACTCCGGGGCCACGAAGAGCATCCATGTGTATGAGATGGCCGATGGTTTGCCGCGCAATGGCCGCGTGTTCGTGTCGATGGATCCCGGGAGTTCCGACGGCATCCGCTGCACGCCGGATGGCACTTTGTGGGCGGCGGCCGGCGGCGGCGACGGCTACGACGGTGTGCACGCCTTCGCCACCGACGGGACGCTCATCGGCCAGATCGTGCTCCCCGAGATGTGCGCCAACCTCTGCTTCGGTGGCCCGGCCGGCAACCGCCTGTTCATGGCGGCCAGCACGTCGATCTACTCGGTGTTCCTCAATCTCCCATCGCGGTCGTGACCAGCGCGTCCTGTAACCAGGTGAGCCAGCCGTACAGCAACCGCCCGTGGTCCTCGGCGAACGCCGGGTCGACCGGGTCGTCGTCCGCGGTGACGCCGATCCGGGTGCCGATGGCCAACCGAATGTCGTTCACGGTCACCAGCCAGCGATCTAGAGACTCTTCCGCCAACCGCAGGTCGCCACCGGACTGGGCCAGCTCGGCCCGGCACATGCCGATCCGTTCGACCCGTTGGGCATCGACGTCGTCGTCTACCAGGTCCCGGAACTCACTCGCGGCCTCGGCGTCGTCGTAGGCGGCTGGGTGCAACCGGTCCCACACCTCGTCGCCCGGACCCAGCCCGGCCAGCGCCGACTCCAGATCTTCGAACACCGCGTCCAGCGTCTGTGACTCCGCAGCGGCCAGCCGCAGCCGGACGGTGCCGCCGCGCCGGGTGATCTTCACGAATCCTGGGAGAGCGTCGCCCACAGGCCGAACCCGTGCAGCTTGGCCACATCAAGTTCCATGCGCTCGCGGGTGCCGGAGGACACCACCGCCTTGCCGCGCTCGTGCACGTCCAGCATGAGCGCGGTCGCCTTCTGCTTGGGGTAGCCGAACACGGTCATGAAGACGTGGGTGACGTAGCTCATCAGGTTGATCGGGTCGTCCCAGACGATCGTGCGCCAGGGCCGGTCGGGTTCGACGACCTCGTCGACCTGCGGCTCGGCCGTCTCGGTCATCCCGGTTCGTTCGGGAGTCAGCGTGGCCATGCCCCCATAGTCCCACCTCTGCCGACGGCACTATCCGCGGTTAGTCTGTCGCTGTGATGCAGCCGTATCCGCAGCCGCCCGGCTACCCGATGAGCTATCCCTACCAGATGCCGGCGGCCAAGCGACCGGCCGCCAGCGTGCCTGGTCTGATCATCGCGACCGTGGGCGCCGCGGCGACGATCATCGGTTTCTTCACCCCCTGGTACAGCGCGGACGGCGCGAACACGAAGCTGAAAGACATCGTCACTGCTGTGAAGCCGGACGGTGCGCCCGGTCTCGCGCACGCGTGGTTCGGTTGGCTGATGTGGGTCGTGTTCGGACTCGCCGCCATCGCGGCATTCGTCGCCGTACTCCCCAGCCCGGCAGGGACCGCTTTCCGTGTCATCGCGCCGCTGCTCGGCCTCGTCGGGGCCGTGCTGGTGTACGCCGCGCTCAACTCGCTGACGAGCAAGAATGACGCGAGCCCGTTCGACCACGCCGGGATCGGCCTGTGGCTGACCTTGCTCGGATTCGTCGTGGTCGGCGTCGGCGGCGCCCTCGGCGGATCGTCCGCCTGACCGGTTACGCGCCGACCTGATGACCATGCGCGCCAAGTCGCCGGCACTGCTCACCGACCGCTACGAGATGACGATGCTTACCGCGGCGCTGCGCGACGGGTCGGCCGGTCGGCAATGCGTGTTCGAGGCTTTCGGCCGCCGGCTGCCGGACGGGCGCCGGTACGGGGTGGTGGCAGGTACCGGGCGACTGCTCGAGCTGATTGCCGACTTCCGCTTCGACACCGATACCGTCGCCTGGTTGCAGCACAGCGGCACCGTCGACGAGCCGACCGCCGAATACCTCCGGTCCTACCGCTTCGGCGGTGACGTCGAGGGCTACACCGAGGGCGAGCTCTACTTCCCGGACTCGCCGATCCTCACCGTCACCGGGACATTTGCCGAGGCCGTCGTGCTGGAGACGCTCGTGCTGTCCGTGCTCAATCACGACTGCGCGATCGCCTCTGCCGCAGCCCGGATGACCACCGCCGCAGCGGACCGGCCGATCATCGAGATGGGCTCGCGGCGCACTCACGAGCAGGCGGCGGTCGCCGCCGCGCGGGCGGCCTACCTGGCCGGCTTCACCGCGACCTCGAATCTGGCCGCCGGCCGGCGCTACGGCATCGCCACCACCGGCACAGCGGCACACTCCTTCACCCTGCTGCACGACGACGAGGAGGCCGCGTTCGCCAGCCAGGCCGCGGCGCTGGGCGCCGGCACCACCCTGCTCGTCGACACCTACGACATCACCCAGGGCATCGAGAAAGCGGTCCGAGCAGTCGGCGCGGAGCTCGGCGCGATCCGGATCGACTCCGGCGACCTCGGCGTGCTGGCCAAGCAAGCGCGCGCCCAACTCGACGCGCTCGGCAACGAGCACACCCGGATCGTGGTGAGCGGCGATCTCGACGAGTACTCCATCGCGGCCCTGGCGGCCTCTCCGGTGGACGTCTACGGAGCCGGCACCGCGGTGGTCACCGGATCGGGGGCGCCTACTGCCCAGCTGGTCTACAAGCTCGTCGAGGTCGACGGCCGGCCGGTCGCGAAGCGGTCTGAACACAAAGCCAGCCACGGCGGCCGGAAGACTGCGATCCGGCGGCACCGAGCCACCGGGACCGCGGTCGAGGAGACCATCTCGGCGGCACCGCTTACTACCGGGCCGGATGACCGTGTCCTGCAGCGGCCGTTGCTGCGGGACGGGGAGCGCGTCGCCGACCTGCCGACCCTGGACGAGTCCCGGGCGTACTGCGCCGCCGCTCTGATCACCCTGCCGTGGGAAGGGCTGAAGTTGTCCAAGGGCGAACCGGCCATCCCGACGCGGGTCATCGAGCGCTGATCGGCAAGGATGGACGGCATGATCCCTGAGCGGATGCGGGCCAGCGTGATGGACCGGCCGATGAGCGTGTCGATCCAGGACCGCCCGACGCCAGCTCCCGGTCCGGGCGATGTACTGGTGCAGGTCCGGGCGGTGGGCGTGTGCGGCTCGGACGTGCACTGGTACACCGAGGGCCGCATCGGCAGCACTGTCGTCTCCGCTCCCCTCGTCCTCGGTCACGAAGCCAGCGGGCGGGTCGTGGCGCTCGGCAATGGCGTGCGCGACGACCTGCTGGGGCAGCGGGTCTCCATCGAGCCGGGCGTGCCGTGCCGTCGCTGCCAGCAATGCCATCGCGGCAAGTACAACCTCTGCCCGAACATGCGCTTCATGGCCACGCCGCCCATCGACGGTGCGTTCGCTGAGTACGTGGTGATGCCGGCCGACTTCCTCTATCCGGTGCCCGACTCGGTCTCCGACGACGCCGCCGCCCTGCTGGAGCCGTTGTCGGTCGGCATCTGGTCCAATCAGCAAGGCGGCGTCGGGCCGGGCTCGCGGGTGTTGATCACCGGCGCCGGCCCGATCGGTTTGGTTGCGCTACAAGTCGCTCGTGCGTTCGGCGCGGGCGAGGTGCTGGTCAGCGACATCAGCCCGGAACGCCTCGCGGTTGCCGAGAGTTTCGGCGCCATCCCCGTCGATGGGCGAACTGCGGATCTGTCCGATGCCGCCGTGGACAGCGTGTTGGAGTGCTCCGGCGCTCCCGCAGCAATCGCAACGGGGTTCCGCGCTGCTGGCCCCTCGGCCCGGGTGGTACTCGTCGGGATGGGGCCTGCCGAGGTGTCGGTGCCGCTCGAGGTCATCCAACAGCGTGAGCTTGTCGTCACCGGCACGTTCCGCTACGCCAACACCTGGCCACTCGCGCTGGACCTGGTGGTGCGTGGCGCGGTGGATCTCGACGCGCTGGTGACCGGGCACTTCGGCTTGGCTCAGGCCGTCGACGCACTCGATGCCGGCAAGGATCCGCGTCAGATCAAGGCGATCGTCAACCCGGCCGACTAGCAAAGGCAACGCATGGGCAACGCGGTGATAGTCGTCGACGTCCAGAACGACTTCTGCGAGGGCGGTTCGCTGGCTGTCGCAGGTGGCGCGGCAGTGGCCCGCGCGGTCTCCGAGCGGTTGGCCAGCGGCGGCTTCGACCATGCGGTGGCAACCCGAGATCACCACATAGATCCGGGCGGGCACTTCAGTACCGACCCCGACTACGTGCACTCGTGGCCCGCGCACTGTGTGGTGGGCACAGACGGCGTGGAGCTGCATCCGGACCTGGATCGCGAGCAGCTCGAGGCTGTCTTCGACAAGGGCGAGCACGCCGCGGCCTACTCCGGCTTCGAGGCGAAGAGCGGTGCAGTGGGGCTGGCCGACTGGCTGCGCGAACACGACGTCACCGCAGTGGAGATCGTCGGGATAGCCACCGACTACTGCGTCCGGGCCACCGCCTTGGACGCGGTCGCCGAAGGCTTCGCGACGACGGTCCGGGTGGATCTCACCGCCGAAGTCTCGCCGGCAACCACCGCCGACGCCCTCGACCAACTCCGCGCCGCCGGCATCACCCTGATCGGCCAACCGTTGACCGGTTAGCTGCTACGACCCGGGGTCGGGGTCGGACTTGCCCTGGCGCTCGCCGTTGCCGCCGATGATGGTCGCACCCACCGAGGCCAGCGCTGCCTGTGCGCCGGCCTTCTTGTGCTGGCCGGATTCGTCCTCGAGGCGTTGGGCCAAGTGCGGGTAGTGGTACTCGAAGGCTGGGCGCTCCGAGCGGATCCGCGGGATGGAGGTGAAGTTGTGCCGCGGTGGCGGGCAGGACGTCGCCCACTCCAGCGAGTTACCGTGGCCCCAAGGGTCGTCGGAGGTGACGATCTCGCCGTAGCGGTAGGACTTGTAGACGTTGTAGAGGAACGGCAGCATCGACGCGCCGAGCAGGAATGAGCCGATGGTCGAGACGGTGTTCAGCGTGGTGAACCCGTCGCTGGGCAGGTAGTCGGCGTAGCGGCGCGGCATGCCCTCGGCGCCCAGCCAGTGCTGTACCAGGAACGTCATGTGGAAGCCGAAGAACGTCATCCAGAAGTGCAGCTTGCCCAGCCGCTCGTCGAGGTAGCGGCCGACGAACTTCGGGAATCAGAAGTAGGTGCCGGAATAGGCGGCGAACACGATGGTGCCGAACAGCACGTAGTGGAAGTGCGCGACCACGAAGTACGTGTCGGAGACGTGGAAGTCGATCGGCGGGCTGGCCAGCAACACCCCGGTCATTCCGCCGAACAGGAACGTCACCATGAAACCGAGAGAGAACAGCATCGGGGTCTCGAACGTCACCGAGCCGCGCCACATCGACCCGATCCAGGCGAAGAACTTCAGGCCGGTCGGCACCGCGATCAGGAACGACAACAGCGAGAAGAAGGGCAACAGTACGACGCCGGTGGCGAACATGTGGTGCGCCCACACCGTCAGCGACAGCGCCGCGATCGACAGCGTGGCGAACACGAGGCCCTTGTAGCCGAACAGCGGCTTGCGGCTGAACACCGGGATGACCTCGGTGACGATGCCGAAGAACGGCAACGCGACGATGTAGACCTCCGGATGGCCGAAGAACCAGAACAGGTGCTGCCAAAGGATGGCGCCACCGTTGTCCGCGTCGAAGACCTGGGCGCCCAGGTGCCGGTCGACGTAGAGAACCAGCAACGCCGAGGTGAGGATCGGGAACGCGAGCAACACCAGCAGGCTGGTGACCAGGATGTTCCAGGTGAAGATCGGCATCCGGAACATCGTCATTCCCGGTGCCCGCAGTGTGATGACGGTGGTGACCATGTTGACGCCGCCGAGGATGGTGCCGAGCCCGGAGATCGCCAGACCGATGATCCACAGGTCGGTGCCCGCGCCGGGCGAGTTGATCGCATTGCTCAGCGGCGTGTACATCGTCCAGCCTGCGTCAGCCGCGCCACCCGGAGTGACGAACCCCGACACAGCGGTGATCGCGCCGAACAGGTAGAGCCAGTAGGAGAAAGAGTTCAGCCGCGGGAACGCGACGTCGGGTGAGCCGATCTGCAGAGGCAGCACCAGGTTGGCGAAGGCAAACACCAAGGGCGTCGCGAAGAAGAGCAGCATGATCGTGCCGTGCATCGTAAACAGCTGGTTGTACTGCTCCGGCGACAGGAACTGCATCCCCGGCCGGGCCAACTCGGCACGCATGATCAGCGCCAGCAGGCCACCGATCATGAAGAATATGAATGAGGTGACCAGGTACATCCGGCCGATCACCTTGTGGTCGGTGGTCCGTAGCACCGCGCTGAGCATCGAGCCACGGGACGGGCGGTGTACCGGGAATGGCTGCGTGACGATCGGCCTCGGAACGACCGTGGTGGCCGGGCCGTCCGAGGGGTTCTCGTTCGTGCGCGGATCCGCGGTCGTGGTCACCGGCTACCTCCCGCAAGACTGACTCGTCGGCGGGGCATCCCGCCACCACGAACGATATCCCGTCAGCCTGGGCTCGGGACACCGGGGCGTGGTTGCGGGACCACCGGCACGGCTAGCGTCGGCGGCAGCTCGAAGGTTCCGAACAGCTCCGGTTCTTGGAAGGCCACCACGTGGGTGATGCCATCCCCCTCAACCCGGTACACCTGGATGGAATGGGCGCGAAAAACCCCGTCCTCGCCACGCAGATAGGCACCCACCGCGGGCTGCTGATTGGCTCCGCCCAGCGGCACCAAACGCCAGGATCCGGGGGCCCTGGCGGCGCAGACGAAGGCGGCGAAGGCCAGGTAGGACGAGCGCCCGTCGAGCCACAGCAGGTACGGCGGCATCTCCAGCACCGCGTCCTCACGCAGCAGGTGTTCCAAGGTGGTCAGGTCGGCCGTCTCGAACGCGGCGGCGTAGCGTTCGACCATCCGCCGCTGGGCGGCATCGGTCGGCTCGGTGAGGCTGTCCTCCTCCGGGCTGACGGCGGTCAACTGGGCCTTGGCCCGCTGCAGCGCGCTGTTCACCGCGGCGACGCTGGTGTCGAGCAGATCGGCGACCTCGGCGGCACGCCAGGCTAGGACGTCGCGCAGGATCAGAACGGCTCTCTGTCGCGGCGGGAGGTACTGCAACGCCGCGACAAAGGCCAGCCGGACGCTTCCTCGGGACGCGACGACGGCGGCGGGATCGGCGGACTGCAAACCGAGCAGCGCATCGGGCGCGGGCTGCAGCCAGGGCAGGTCGGTGCGCCGGCCCTGCGGGATCCGGGCTGGGTCGTCGCTCGCTTCGACGAGCTGGTTGGGTAACCCACGCCGGCCGCGGTAGTCCAGCGCGTTGAGGCAGGCGTTCGTGGCGATCCGGTAGAGCCAAGTCCGCATCCCGGCCTTCGCGGGGTCGTAACTGCCGAAGGAACGCCAGGCGCGGAGCATCGTCTCCTGCACCTGATCCTCCGCGTCGTGCGCGGAGCCGAGCATCCGGTAGCAGTGCGCGAACAGTTCCCGTCTGTACGGCTCGGCGGCCTCGGTGAATTCCGCGTCGAACGGCGGTGCGGCGACTTCGGGCATGGCGACGATCCTCTCCTGCTCGGCGCTTGCGTGCACCCGTATCTACCGCCGGGGACGGGTGAACTCATCGCTCGCCGATGAATTTTCTCCGTGGCTCGGTATGTATCGGTGTCCGCACCTCGCGGGCCTCGTCGAAGGAGTCCTGCCATGGCTGTCACGCTCGCCGCCGCGCCGCACGAATCCCGGGCTCGGTCTGGTGCCGAGCCCTGGTCGATGCTGCTGGTCTTGTTGCTGGGGCAGTTCATGGCCCTGCTCGACCTGTACATCGTCAACATCGCGCTGCCGCGGATCGGCACCGACCTGCACGCCTCCGGCGCGGGTCTGCAACTCGTCATCGGCGGCTACACCGTCAGCTACGCCATGTCGTTGATCACCGGTGCCCGGCTCGGGGCGATCTTCGGGCGGCGACGCATGTACCTGCTGGGCACGGTCGGCTTCACTGTCACCTCGCTGGCCTGCGGGCTGGCACCCAACATCGTCACGCTGATCGCGCTCCGCGCTGTGCAGGGTGCGTCGGCCGCGGCCTTGGTGCCGCAGATCATGAGCATGATTCAGATGCAGTTCCGGGGCCCGGCGCGCGCCAAGGCGCTGAGCGCATATGCGTTGGTGCTGTGCGTCGGCTCGATCGTGGGGCTCGTGCTCGGCGGCGTGCTGGTGTCCGCGAACGTGTTGCACACGGGATGGCGTCCGGTGTTCCTGGTGAACGTCCCGATCGGCGTGGCCCTCATCGCCCTGGTGCCTCGGGTCGTCCCGGCGGATCGGCCGACCGGCGCGCGTCGGCTCGACCTAGCGGGACTGGTCCTCGCCGTGACCGCGGTCATCCTGGTCGTGCTTCCTCTGGTCCTCGGACACGAGCTCGGCTGGCCGGCGTGGGCCTTTCTCTGCATCTCCGGCGGCCTTATATTGCTGACACTGTTCGTGCGGCTGGAGCGGCGGATCGGCGCACGTGGCGGCGATCCGCTGCTCGACCTGACCGTGCTGTTTTCACCCGGCCTGCGCAGCGGTCTGGTGACGCTGTTCCTCGTCATGGCCGGCTACGGCTGCTTCCTGTTCTGCTTCGGGCTGCACCTTCAGTCGGGACTGGGCGACGACCCGCTGCGCGCCGCGGTGACATTCCTGCCGTTCGGGGTCGCCTTCGGCCTGGTCGCATTTTTCTGGCGGTCCCTTCCCGCACGACTTCACTCGATGCTTCCTGCTCTGGGGCTGACGCTCGCCGCGGCAGCTTCCGTGGTGATCGCACTCGCAATGCGCGACGGCGGACATGGTGGCGCGCTGATGTGGATCGGCACTGTCGCGACCGGAGCCGGCGTCGGCCTGACGACGAGCCTGCTTGCCCTCAGCCTGCGGCACGTGCCGGCTGAACGTGCCGCTGACGCCAGCGGAGTGGTGACCACCACCATGCAACTTGGCCAGGTCATCGGCGTCGCAGCACTGGGCACGATCTATCTGTCCCGGACCGCGACCGGCGCCGTCCGATCCGGTGCCGCGCTGGCCAACACCTCGCTCTGGGTCGCCGTGGTCTTCGTGACGGGCCTGGCCAGCGCCGCGGCATTGGTGCGCGCCATGAACCGCGCTCGATAAAGAACCCCGCAATGCGGGACGGGCCCCTGCGATCTCGGCTGATGACTGCCGACCCGGGCAACCTCGTGGGTGCGGGTTCCTCTTCGTGGTGCGGGATATGTCGCGCACGACGGTGACTTTCTCGCACCGCGCTGCGGTCAGAACGGCGGCGGGTCCGGGTCGTCGACTGGTTCGGGTGGCGATTGCGGTGGCCTGAGGTCGACCATCGTCGGTAGCGGGTCTGGCCGGGTCTGAAATTGATGTCCGGTGGGACTGGTCCAGATGGTGGATCCGTCGGGTTGTCGCTCCGGGAGCCACTCGGTTTGGTGTTTGCAGCGGTGGTGTCGCCGGCACAGCGGGTGCAGATTGCTCTCGCGTTCTTAAGTTGACCCCCACACGCCGTCGACTGCGATGCCCTGCCGATCGACTTCGCCGACCGTGCCTCCAACCCCATCCACACCGAGGATCAGCTGTGCTGGGCGGAACTTAGCCTCGCCGAACCGGCGCGATCATGGACAGAGTGCCGTCAGCGAGGAGGGATGCGGCGGAAGCGAATGGGCCCCCTCGCGATGGACGAGGACCGCGCCGGGCATGGTCTGGGTGATTGATGTGGCTTCCGATCGTCGCTAATCAGACTCAGAGAAGTCATTCGCGGCGCCGGTAGGCACGCATGGCGAGTGGAAAGAACACGGCCAAGAGAATTGCCATCCAAAGCAGGCTCCAGAGCGCAGGCCCTCGGACTGGACCGCTCACCATGAGGCCGCGTACCGCACTGGTCAACTTCGAGACCGGATTGACGTTCACGAATACCTGCAACCACCCTGGCAACGTGCTGGCCTGGACGAAGACGTTGCTGCCAAAGGTCAATGGGAACATAGCGACGACGAGAATTCCCTGCACGGCGCCGGCATCCCGCGCGTACAGGCCGATAGCAACCGAGACCCAGCACAGGCAGAGAGCGAAACCGATGGCCAGCACGCATCCGGCGAATGCGGCAAGCGGATTGGTGTGCACCCGGAAGCCGAGTACGTAGCCGAACCCCACCGTCACAAACGTGGCGATGACGTAGCGAACAACGTCGGCGAGGACGGCGCCGACCAAAGGAGCGGACCGCGCGATGGGGAGGCTGCGAAAACGATCGAACACACCCTTCTTGATGTCAACGTTGAGGTTGACGCCGATCGCGATCGAGCCGAAAAGGATTGATTGCACGAGCAGACCAGGGACCAAGTACTGGAGATAGGCGCGCGGCGAACCACTCAGGGCCCCGCCGAATAGGTACACGAACAGCAGGAGGAAGAGAATCGGTTGCGCTGTCACGTCGAGCAGGGCTTCTGGAGTGCGCAGCGTTTTGATAAGGCCGCGTCGAGCCAACGCTACGCCGTGTCGAACTCCCGCGAAGAGGGGTGGATTGAGCGAACCCGCGGTGGAGACGGGGGGGGCGGTAACGGCCGAGTTGGTCACACTGGCGCTCTCTTCGATGTATCGCATCGGACGGTGAGGCTGAAGAAGACCTCGTCCATGCTGGGCAGGTGCAGCGACAACTCGGTCACGGAGAGGTCGACCTCCGCGAACCGCCGCACAACCTCAGTCATGGCGCGGTCGTCAACTACTGGCACACTCAGCGCGCCGGATCGCGGTGACTCGACTGGAGTTCCGGCTATTTCACTGAGAATGGCCGCGGCTTCGTCCGAGCGGGAGCCATCAGTTGGCCGAACAGTGAGCGTTTGGCCTCCGACAACTTGCTTCAGTTCGTCGGGCGTCCCTTGCGCAATGACTGAACCGTGATCGATGACCACGATGTCGTCGGCGAGTGCGTCGGCTTCCTCGAGATATTGGGTGGTGAGCAGGACTGTCGTCCCGTCCTTCGCGAGGCTGCGGATCACGCCCCACATGTCATCGCGAGCGACTGGGTCGAGGCCTGTTGTCGGCTCGTCGAGGAAGATAACCGCCGGCCGGGCAACCAAACTTGCGGCAAGATCCAGACGGCGCCGCATCCCTCCGGAATAGGTCTTTGCCGGTCGATCGGCCGCTTCCAACAGGTCGAACCAGTCCAGCAATTCTGCTGCGCGGGTACGGGCAGCGGGCCGACGTAGATTCACCAGCTCGCCGATCAGCATCAGATTCTGAGTACCGGTCAGGTCTTCATCAACGGACGCGTACTGGCCGGTCAAGCCGATGTGTTGCCGAACCCTGCGTGCGTCGCGGACCACGTCATACCCGGCCACTCGTGCGGATCCACTGTCTGCGCGGATCAGGGTTGCGAGTATCCGCACAACGGTCGTCTTGCCGGCCCCGTTCGGCCCGAGTACGCCGAGCACCGATGCCTGTCGTGCTGAGAGCGCGATTCCCGTCAGAGCTTGGATGTCGCCATAGCGCTTGACGAGGCCCTCCACTTCGATGGCGTTGTTCACACCCGCGCACACCCCCTTCGATTCGCAAACACTTCACAGTCCCCTGAGCACGGTCGTTCAACGCGGTCCGGCAAATCGGAGGCCACCCGTCCGGGCCAGGTGATCTTGGACCACACAGTAACTCCGGGTGAGGCTGCTCGCTCCATGGCAAACCAACCGGCTTGTTGAGATTGACATTCCCATTGAACTTTGCAACCGTCAGTCAAACCAGGCGGTACGACCAATGCCCCGCACCTTGTGCCGTTGCTGTCGTCCCTGGATCGGTGTCGGTGAGCGCGCCTTGCGCGAAATTCGACCATGTCACTTGGTCGGCAAGTAGCGTTGCGATCGCCAGCCGAGTCGACTCTGGTTCTCAGCAAAGTCCCGTAGGAACCAAGCCTCCATTTCAGGAACAATGACCTTTGTCACGGACGCCGGAATGTCAGGATCGCTGACATCGACGGCGTAGGCCTCTCGTACTCCACTACTACGGAGACGGTCGAGCATGAGGTTGATGTCATCAAGGATGTCTTGGTTCTCGTAACTCGGAACCTCACTGAATGAGATCCAGCGGTCGCTGTCGTGACACCAAAGGACCCTCTCCTTGGACGGCGCCACGGCGCGTGCCGCGCTCGCGTCCTCGCGTACCCCTTGGATCTGCACGTTGCGCCCTTGCGCGGCCTCCGTGATCGCGCGGATCGCAGCAATCGTCGAATTAGGGTCGCATCCAAATCCGCCGGCGACCAACTCGGATCCGTCGGACTCCGCCAGCCGCATGGAGGCGATGAAGGTTGGTATGCCAAGGTCGGAGGTGACATCGCGAAGCCATAATTCTGATTTGCTTCGCTGCGCGGCTCGTACCAGTCTGCGTACTGGCGGCGGAACGGTGTCGAGTCGTATGGATGGCGAGTGGCTGCGGTCTACGGGGTTCTCTTCAGGTATGTCAGCCGACCCTATGTGGTCGAGAAAGTATCTCACCCTCGGAACCAATTGCGCGCGCACGGCAGCGATGGTGTAAGCGTCGCGCTCGATTAACTCAGCAAGACCATGTACGACAGCCTCCTCCGGGTTATTGCCAGATGCGAGCCCGTTGCTGCTGCAGTACCAGATGTCTTCACCGGGACCCAAATACGGAGCCAGGATCAATGCCAGTGGAATCAGTGCCCGTCGATCGTTGAGGAGGTCCCAGCCCTCGACCCATTCCAGAGCTGTTCGGTCGACTTCGTAAGGCGCCTTTTGCTGAAGGATCATCGTCGACGGATCCATCACGAACACGTCGGGATTGGCAGCCTGAATATCCGGTCGTGCGCCCTTCTGGCGATCCCCATGCCACGACTCCGCGCAGTAGCGTTCTATCGCCTCCATCATGGCGCCGGCGAGTGACGCTGCCTTCGTGGCGCCTTTGCCGTTGTAGACGGAGATTCCGTCAGGACCAGCGTCCGTGGGTCGGATCGCCGAGAAGATCGGCATGCCGAGAGTGTCTAGGCCGGTGGTATCTGCGATCCGTGTGACGCCAATCTTGCTCATCACGGGCTTGACCCGCTGGATTGTCTCTTCGGCACGCACTACACGCGGGATTCCGTCGGTGCCGTACTTCATTTGGCTGGTGAACTTCATTGCGCAACTTCCATCTTTCCGCTAACGCAGCCGCGTTTTTCGGCGCTCTCGGAGGTCCTCGATGCTGAGTCGGCGAGGAGTCCTTCCATAAAGCGGACAGTTGCGAGCGCATCAAGCCGCTTGAGGTCATGATCCGGATCGGCGACGTAATCCAAAATCGTTCGATTCTCATCCGCATCGAGGTTCGCTCCTGCACAAATCTCTCTCCAGGTTCGCCGCTCCCAGTGGATTCGTCGCGAAGCCATAGAGATGCGATTGCAGGCGCTGCGATGCAGCCACCCCTCCTTGCGGGCCCTCAGAACGGTCCACCTGACGTTCACCATTGGAACTGTCAGCAGCCGAAAGTCTCCGTCGTCGTGAGCGTAGCTGACTGCCACATCATCGTCCCGAGTCACATCGCCCGCCCGAAACCAGTCGAATACCTGACCCACTCCATGCATTCCGTACGGCGCAAGTTCAGCGGCACGCAGCGCACCCATACTTGCGCCCCCAACAACGACACAAGCCTGCTCCAGCGCGGCGAGAACCTCCTTCGGCGACACTGCAAGGGATTGGAAGAACTCTCCGTCGATGATGCCTATCGTCCGGCACCCACTGGCCACCGCGGCGGGCAGGTCACCTCGCCGAATGGGTGGCCTGACTTCGAGGCCCGACTCCGCGTGCGCTAAATCGTCCGGCCGAAGACTCGGACCGACATACAGGATTCCGAGGCGCGAATTCGGAGCGCCGGGCTCTCGGTCGCGCGCCTCGGAGACGACCTGCCTAGTCGACATCCTGCTCGGCGCCTGGCAGCTAACCCTTCTTGTAGTAGAAGAAGAAGTACGACGACATGATCTCGTCCATCCCATCGGTCAAGCCCACGCCAAGAGCCGCGCACTTGGCCAGTGCCTCGGACGCCATCGGGGAGAGCGTGACGCCCGACGTCGCGATCGCGGCGGGCGCGTCGACAGCGAACAGGGTTCTTAGATCAGGATCGCTGACCACCATCCGGATGAATGCCGCGATCTCTGCATGATCAATCTCAGCGACTGTGATCTCGGTGTTGGTGCCGACTTCGGCAACTGTCATTTTTGGTCCCTTCAGGGGCGTCATGCTGATTAGCCCTTGATTGGGCTATGACGTGATGCGGAGTGTACACCTGGTAAAACCGACCGTCGGCAGTCTCGACGAAAGTGAAGATTATACATATTTATGTGACAGGCCAGTGTTGAAGCCGCCTACCGGACCGTCCGACCTGCGCTGAGCCCAGTCACAGTGACCTCGAGCAGTTGACGGGTGCGTCGTGCACCGCGCCAGAATGACCGAAGGCCGCCTGAGTTCCCTACAAAGACATCAGTCGACTGGTCCGCGAACGGCGCGTCGCGTCAAGTCCAGCGATTGACGTACCGGTGAGTCCGCGCCCACGCCTTTCGGTGTCTCCGCGCATCTAGCCCATCACTCTCGATCCGGTCTCGCCAGCTTGATGGTGTCTGGGTCGTCCGGCCCGCTCAGGAGATAGCCTGTAGCACTCAGCGTGAACGCGAACGCCGCCCGCCCGAAGTTGCTCGATGGAGTAAAGAAAGTTTGGACACCTCGTGGTTGGGCTGGGCTGCGTCCTGGGCCTGTCTGTTGTCGGTTTGCTGTTCGGGCCGGAGGGCGGAGCGCCAGCGGAGCCCGCCGGCACCGACCGTCATCCGATGAGGACAGCTTTAGAACGTGTCAGCTTCCCCGGGCAGGTTGTGCCGCCGTCCTTGGCGGACCGAAGATGATCCAGGTCGCAGGCGACGGCGGGGCGGGTGCAGGAGGTGAAGGTGCAGGTCTGGTCGCGGGCGATGATGAACGCCGCCAGCCGCGCCGGCGGGCGGTAGACGTTGCTGCCGTAGTCCACCAGTCGGCCGTGGTCGTCGGTGATCAGCCGCCGCCAGGTGCCGGTCTCATCCTGGGCGATGCGGCGGGCCATCTGGGCGGGGATGGGTCCGTACCCGGCGAGCTCGCCGGGCTGCTCATCAAGCCCGAGCAGCGTCGATGCCGCGACGGTCAGTTGCACCGCGGGGCGGGCGCCGTGGCGGCGGGTCAGGTGCGGGTCGTCCAGGATCGTTTCGGCCATCGTGACGAGTGCGTCGGCGCGGCGCTGATCGGCGGTACGGGGGTCGCCGCCTTTCCCGAACACCGTCTCGCATGCGAGGCCGTCGATCGCGGTCATCAGGCTCGCCGCGCCGTCGGTGGGCAGGTACGCCCAGACCGTGCTCATCCCGTGCGGCTCCGGGGTGCACACGACCCGCCGCTCGGCCAGCGCATCAGCATGCTTGTCGTCCTCACCGGCCGGATCGAGTTGCAGGACCGCGCGGGTGACGGACTTCCGGAACTGCGCCAGCGTCTGCTCCGCACCCCGCTCCAGGACGTGGTCCTCCACCGCACGGGCCACCTCGGGGTCGAGGCCGATCACGGCAGACGCGAGCAGGTCCGCATGCCGGGCACTGATCGACCCTTCGCGCAGCCATTCCAGCGACGCGGTCAGTGTCGTAGTCAACAGCTGCGCTCGATGGACCTGCGTCGCGGCGGTACCGGGTGCGATCCGCAGCACCGCCGCGATCTCCTGCGTCGACCACTGATCCTTGCTGCCGTCCGCGCGGGAGATGGCCGCGAGTAGTTCCAGTTTGCGGGCCGCATCGAACCCCTCCTGACGGCGCAACACATCCAGCAGATCGATCCGGCCAGCGTCGGACAGCAGAGCGGGCTTCGCGAAGCACGCCGCATGCACCGAATCAGTCGACGGCACCACCCGCGCCAAGACAGCGAGCGACTCGTCCGGGAACAGCAACACCTCAAACGGCGACGGCACAACAACCTCACCGCCCGTGCTCGGATCCCCGTCGTCCATGCCACCAATTTTACGACCTGCCACCGACAATTTCGGGCTATCCACAGGACCCAATCGAAAGACTTTCCCCATATCCCACAAGGCAGAACGGCGAACTCACCCCGAGCGAAACCAACCCACCGCGAACCCCCAACCCGACAACGAAACGGGAGGGTCACGCATCCGTCGCTGCCGCAGTAAACACCCCCCGCTGGAACCGCAACCGCGAAGGTCAGTCGGCGTTGCCGAGCACTGCGCCGACCTGCAACTCGTCCTCGGTCTCGACCTGGTCAAGCTCGTCCTCGACGGGCTGCGCCACCTGACCTGCATCCGCGGCGGTCAGCGCCTTGTGCACAGTGGACAACGCGACGGCTGCGGCGAGTACGGTCCCGGTCGCGATCCAGAACGGCAGGTGCACGTTGTAGTGCTCCACCAGCTTGCTGGCGACGAACGGTGCGAGGCCGCCGCCGAAGAAACGGACGAAGCCGTACGCCGCGGACGCCACGGGCCGCTCGACCGGGGCAATGCTCATCACCGCAGTGGTGACGAGGGTGTTGTTCACGCCGATGAAGGCGCCGGCCACGATCACCGCGACGATGACGACGGGCTTGTGTTTGGCGTAGGCGGCGATGATCGCGAGGTCGACAGCCATCAGGATGAAGTTGCCGTACAGCGTCCGAGCCGTACCGAGCCGCGCCTTGAGCAGCGGCGCGCCCCAGACCGCGAAGAGCGCGACCAGCACACCCCAGCCGAAGAACACGAAACCGAGTTGCTGAGGGGAGATCGGCCTCATCAGGAACGGCGTGTAGCCCAGCATCGTGAAGAAGCCCCAGTTGTAGAGCAGCCCGACCAGGCTCGTGGTGCCGAGGCTGCGATGCCGCAGCGCCTTGATCGGTTCAATGATGCTCTGCTTGCGGGTCGGCCTCGGCGTCTCGGGCAGCAGGAACACCGTCGCGACAAGGGCGATCGCCATCAGCACCGACACGCCGAAGAACGGACCGCGCCAGCTGATCGAGCCGAGCTCGCCGCCGACCAGCGGACCGAGCCCGATGCCCACGCCCAGCGCCGTCTCGTACAGCACGATCGCGCCGGCGAAACCGCCGGTCGCGGACGCGACGATCACGGCAAGCGAGGTGGCGATGAACAGTGCGTTGCCCAGCCCCCAACCGGCGCGGAAACCGACAATGGAGTCGATGCTGTTGGAGCCGCCGGCAGCGGCCGCGAACAGCACGATCAACACGAGACCGACGATCATTGTCCGCTTGGCTCCGAGGCGGCTGGACACCCAGCCGGTGACGAGCATCGCCACCGCGGTAACCACCAGGTAGCTGGTGAACAGCAGTTCCGTTTGACTCGTCGTGGCGTGCAGTTGGCTACTGATGGCCGGCAGGATCGGGTCGACCAGGCCGATGCCCATGAAGGAGACGACACAGGCGAAGGCAACGATCCACACTGCCTTCGGCTGCTGGAACATGTCCCGCATCGAGGCGTGGCCGTGCGTCGGGGAGCTCATTTGGTGGTGCTCGATTCTGTGGTCGGGAGACTGGTGAGACGGTCCAGGGCCGGTACTGCCGCCTCCAGAGCGGCCAGCTCGGCGTCGGACAGTTGCGCCAACTGGGTTGCCACGGAGGCGATCCGGTCTCGCCGGTAGGCGGCGACGCGTTCGCGTCCCTCGTCGGTCACGGCGACCAGAGCGGCCCGCCCGTCGGACGGGTCGGCCTGCCGCACAGCCAGGCCTTCGGCCTCCAGCCGGTTCACCAGACTGGTCATGCCGGGTTGGCTGACCCGTTCACGGACGGCCAGGTCGCTCACCCGCATCGGCCCGGCGAACGACAGCGTGTCCAACGTGGTGAAGACGGTGGAGCTGAGCCCGCCGGGGCGGGTCTGCCGGCGGGACCACATCATCAAGGCTTCGAGGCCCTGGGCAATGCTGCGCGTGGTCCGGCCGTCGGTGGTGACGCTGCTCTGTGGCACTCGACGATAATATCAATGAGTTATATAATTCGTCTATGTGATCCGCAAGACGCATTATTTGGGCAGCGGATCGGTGATCCCGATAACCGGCA
>JBPCMU010000117.1:0-17168 GCA_051001975.1 Jatrophihabitans sp. | reverse complement strand
GCTGGAACTGCCACCCGACAGCGTGACCCAAGCCTGAGCGCATCCGTCGCTGCCGCAGTGGACAGCACCATCCGCGGACCGACCGATGCACCCAGCCCCGGATGGACACTCCCTCGACCACATGTCGGGGCCGAGCTGCACTCGGTGTGCGTTACATCGGCGGTTAGGCTGACGCGCCGACGCCGCCCCCTGTACTGATCGGGATCACATGACCGTTCTGGTGGAGCCCACCACCCCGGTCTCGCGTGGTTGGACGCTGCGATTCAGCCTGCTGTGGTTCGGCTTCTGGATGGCACAGCTGGCACCGATCCAGCTGGTCATCCCCAACCAGCTCGATGTGATCGACCACGCCCACAAGGTTCGCGACTTCGGGCTGATCAGCGGGCTGACCGGTATCGCCGCGCTGATCACCCTGCCGCTGTTCGGTGCGCTGTGTGATCGCACCAAAGCCAGGTTCGGCCGGCGCCGCGTCTGGATGGTGGCCGGGGTGGCCGTCTACGCGGCCGGTCTGCTCGCCACCGGCATCCAGAACACCTGGGTGGGCATCGGCCTCGCCTTCCTCGTCGCATCGCTCGGCGTCAACATGGCTACCGCCGGACTGACCGCAACGATCGCCGACGAGGTGCCCGACCACCAGCGCGGGATGATCTCCGGCGCCATCTACGGCCCGCAGGCGATCGGCATCGTCGTCGGTCTGGTGGTGCTCACCGTCATCGACAACAACGGAGCGATCGCCTACACCTTCCTCGCTGTGGCGATGGTGGCCTGCGCGGTGCCGTTCATCAAGCGGTACCGGGACGCGGCCACGGTGCAGGCCGCCCCACCACTCACGGTCCGGTCGATCGCCGGTGGGATGTGGATCGATCCGCGACAGAATCCCGACTTCGGCTGGGCGTTCGGGGCGCGGCTGCTGGTCAATCTGGGCAACGCGTTGGGCACCACCTACCTGCTCTACTTCCTGCAGGACTACCTGAAGGTGACGGACCCGGACGGCAGCCTGGTGATCCTCACCCTCCTCTACCTGGTGTTCACCCTCGCCGCGACGTACCTCGGCGGCATCGCCTCGGATCGCTCCGGGCGACGTCGGGTGTTCGTCGCGGTCGCGTCGATCCTGCAGGCGATCGCGTGCATCGGCCTGACCGTCTACCCCACGTTCGGTACGGCATTGATCGGCGCCGCCTTCCTGGGTGCGGGCTACGGCGCGTTCATGTCCGTCGACCAGGCACTCATCACCGCCGTGCTTCCGGACGCCGCCTCCCGGGCGAAGGATCTGGGCATCATGAACGTCGGCTCGGTCGGCCCGCAGGCACTCGCGCCGCTGATCGCGAGCCTGGTGATCAGCACGCTGGGCGGCTACCGGGTGTTGTTCGGTGCCGCGGGGGTGGCCACCCTGCTCGGTGCTGCGATGGTCCGGCGGATCCGCTCGGTGCGCTGACTCGATTACCTCGCCGAGTCGGGTGAACGCTCTACCGCGGCGGCTGACTCACCGCGGCCCTTACCTCCGTCAGAGGAAGGTCTTTCCTTCTCCGCGATAGGTCGGAAAGACGTCGATCACGCTGTCCTGCTGGACGACGTGCAACACATCCAAATGTTCGCAGAGTTCGCCTGCCTTTGCGTGCCGCAACCACACCCGATCGCCGATCCGCAGGCCGTCTGCGGCGGCGCCGGTGAGCGGCGTCTGTACCTCGCCGGCGCCTTCCCGCGGCAGAAACTTGAGTCCGGCGGGGTAGGTCGGCACCGGCTCGCGGTCGCGGCCGGGGGGCCCGGAGGCGATCCAGCCGCCACCGGTGACGGTGACGACGTGCGGTGCCGGCCGGCGGGCCACCGACAGCGCGAAGAGCGCCGCCGGTTCGGCGCGGAAGGTTCGATACTGGTCGAACAGTCCGGGCGAGTAGAGACCGGACCCGGCGGCGACCTCGGTGACTGCGGGCTCCGCGGCGGTGGTCTCCAGGCTGCCGGTCCCTCCGCCGTTGACGAACTCCAGCGGCGTGATCGAAGAGACCGCGGCCACCACTGCGGCACGGCGCTCGGCCAACTCGGCGACGGAGCGCTTCTTCATCACCCGAATGACCGCACCGCGAACCGGGTTGCCGGCCACCACGTCGCCGAGCCCGGCGATCTGTCCCTCGTAGCTCATCAACCCGACCAGCCGGTATCCCTGCCGGGCGGCAAGCTCGCGGGCCAGCGCAACTGCTTCCTGCGGATCGTGGACCGGGGAGCGGCGCGGGCCGATGTGCACCCGGCCGCCGAGTTCGCGCAGCGAAGCGTCGACCTCGATGCACACGCGGAGTTCGGCTCGGCCGGTCGGCGGCATCACGGCGTCGATGAAGTCGAGTTGCTCGGTGCTGTCCACCATCAGCGTGATCCGCTGCGCGGCCGCCGGATCAGCACCGAGCTGGCGGAGGGCAGCGCGTTCCACCGACGGATAGGCCACCAGCACGTCATCGAACTCCGCAGCCAGCCAGATCGCCTCGGCCAGCGTATAACCGAGGATCCCCGCATAGCCGGTCATGCCGAGCACCTCACGCAGCACGCCCCGGCAACGCACCGACTTACTGGCCACCCGGATCGGTTTGCCGGCGGCGCGGCGCACCAAGTCAGCGGCGTTGCGACGTAACGCATCGAGGTCGATGACGCCGAGCGGAGTGTCCAGCTCAGCAGTCGCCGCGTCGAGTCGTGCCCGCTGGCCGGCCATTTGCGAGAAGCATATGGGTGCCGGTGGTGACGACTAGCCTGGACCCGATGCCGGACGAACTGCGGTCCCCGAGGTCGACGAGGCTGGACGGATGACGGACTGGACGAACTGGGCCGGCAACCAACGCGCGGCCCAGGTGCACGTCGCGGCGCCGCGCAGCACTGACGAACTGGTGGCGGCGGTGCGCGCTGCTACCGCGCGAGGCGAGCGCATCAAACCGATCGGGGCGGGCCACTCGTTCACCGGGATCGGCCATCCGGAGCACGTCCAGCTACGCCTTGATCACTACGCCCGGTTGGTACGTCTCGACCGGGACACCAGGCTGGTCACCGTGCAGGCCGGGATGCCGCTGCACCGGCTGAACCGATTTCTCGCCGAAGCCGGGCTGAGTCTGACAAACCTCGGCGACATCGACCGGCAAACGATCGCCGGCGCCGTCTCGACCGGCACGCACGGCACCGGTGCTCGGTTCGGCGGGTTGGCGACGCAGCTGCGCGGTCTGGAGATGGTGCTCGCCGATGGCACGCTGCTGAGCGCCTCCACTGAGGAGAACGCTGACGTGTTCACCGCGGCCCGAGTCGGCTTGGGCGCGCTCGGCGTGCTGTCCACGGTGACGTTGCAGGCCGAGCCGCAGTTCGCGATGCATGCTCACGAAGGGCCGATGCCGCTCGGTGCTGTACTGGCCGACCTCGACGAGCTGGCCGACACCACCGATCACTTCGAGTTCTACTGGTTCCCGCACACCGAGCGGACGCTGGTGAAACGCAACACCCGGCTGCCGTGGAGCGACGAGGTGCGTGGACCGTCCCGCCTCTCCAGCTGGTGGAACGACGAGCTGTTGAACAACATCGCCCTCGGTGCCGCGGTCGGCCTGGGCAAGCGGGTGCCACGGGCCGTTCCGGGCATCAATTCCGTCGTCACCCGGTTGCTCGGCGATCGGACGTTCACCGACGTCTCGCACCAGGTGTTCACCTCGCCCCGGCGGGTCCGCTTCGTCGAGATGGAGTACGCGGTGCCGCGCGCTGAGCTGGCCGGTTTGGTGCGGGCGATCAAGCACACCATCGAGACTCGCGGCTGGCCGATCGCCTTCCCGATCGAGGTTCGGGTCGCCGCCGCCGACGACATCCCACTGTCGACCGCATCCGGTCGCGCATCCGGCTATGTCGCGGTGCATGTCCCGGCCGGGCAGGAGCACGAGACGTACTTCCGCGCGGTCGAGCAACTCGCCGGAGAGGTCGGCGGCAGACCGCACTGGGGGAAGCTGCACTACCTCGACGCCGCGACGCTGCGCGAGCGTTATCCGCGCTTCGACGAGTTCGTCGCGCTACGCGATCGCCTCGACCCGCGCGGGGTATTCAGCAACGCCTACCTAGACCGGGTGCTCGGCTGCCCGTGATCGCCGCGGGGCTGACCTGCGGCGAAGTAGTCGACGAGGGCGGCATCCGGCGCTGCGATCGACACCGGCCGTGACCCCGAGCGCAGCGATTGCGTCGCCGCCGCTCCGGCGGCCACCGCCTCGCGGGCTGCGATCGGTGAAGTGTCGGTGCGGCCTCCCTCGCTGATGAAGCGCAGAAACTCGGCAACCAGCGCGGCATCGGCGCCGCCGTGCGACCCGGCGGACGACGTCACCGCGACGACCTGGTCGGCGTCCTCGCGATAACCCGACCGGCGCCGGTTCCACACCTTGATGCTGGCCCCACCCGCACCGACGGCGTCGCCGAAGTTCTCGATCCGTCCGACGTCGCCGATCACGGTGTAGTTGCGCCAGTAGTCCGGGGTGAAGTGGCACTGCTGGTAGCTGGCGAGCACTCCGTTGTCGAGTCTGCTGATCATCATGCTGATGTCCTCGACGTCCACCACCGGGTTGAGTCGATCGAGCTGGGTAGGCGGCCACTGGGCCGGGTCGTACCAGTCGCCCATCAGGGCTGGGAACGGCTCGGCCGCATCCCGGCGACGGGCCGGATCGCCGAACACCATCAGGTCACCCATCGCGACCACCTCCCGGGACGCGCCGCCGGCGAGCCAGTGGATGACATCCAGGTCGTGCGCGCCCTTCTGCAGCAGCAGCCCGAACGTCGCCCTGCGATCGGCGTGCCAGTCGCGGAAGTAGAAATCACCGCCGTGCCCGACGAAGTGCCGGCACCAGACCGACTTCACCGAGCCGATCGCGCCGTCCTCGATCAATGCCCGCAAGGTGCGCAGCATCGGCAAGTGGCGCAGGTTGTGCCCGACGTACAGCTTCGCCCCAGTATCGCGCGCGGCGACCAGCACCGCGTCACAGTCCTCGACCGACAGTGCCAGCGGCTTCTCGACGAACACCGCGACACCCTCGCGCAGGAAGTCCAGGGCGTGCGCGGCATGCAGATGGTCCGGAGCGAAGAGCATGACAGCATCGAGCCCGGCATCGAGCAACGCGCGATGGTTCTCGTGCACCGCAATCTCGCCGAACAACTCCGCGGCGTATTGGCGGCCGATCGGAGACGGATCGGCGCAGGCCACCACCCGAGCACCGGACTCCGGAGAATTTGCGTACCTCGCGAGCGAGGCACGTTGGCCTGCACCCACCACGCCGATCCGGACAGTCACGCGGCAAACGTATCGTCTGTGGCATGCGCCGACTCTGTGCTCTGCTCGCGGCCGGCCTGCTGCTGGCAGCCTGCAGCTCAGCCAAGCCCGCGCCTGACCGGACCAACGACAGCGCCTCGCCCTCGACCTCTGCGCCGACCAGACCGACTCCCACCGTCGTGCCGACGACTGCGTTGGATACCGGCGCCATCACTCACAAGGACGGCGGGTGCCCGCTCGTGTCGGTATCCGCCGCCGTCGCCAACGGTGGCATGCGGCTGATCCGGACCGTGGTGTTCACCCAGGGTGGCCGCGTCGTCGGCTGCGACTTCTACGCCGATCCGAACTTCGCGGCGTCGGAGCACCTGCCCGGGCCAAACCAGCCCGCCGTCTCCGTTCGGGTGGCTCGCTATGCCAACGCCACGATCGCCTTCAACGCGATGGCCCGCACCGGTAGCGCGGGCGGCGCCGCCCATGAGGTCAACCTCTCGACCAAGGTCAAGGGTGTCGCGTTCCGAACCCGGTTCGACCCGAGCGACGGCAAGACCGACTGGGCCTACGTCTACAACGTCGGCACGAAGGTCGTCACCGTGCTGACCGCGCAGTCGGCCAACGAATTGGCCGGCATCGACATCGGCAAGGCAATCCTCCCGCACGTCTCCTGACAGGCGGTCAGCTGCGGGTGAAGCGCAGCAGCGTGACGCGTCCGGCAATCTCTCGTTCGACCTCAGCCGAGGTCCGGGGTGATCTGGCGCAGCACTTCGGCGATCGCGTCGAGCACTGCGCCGCGGTGCTGCGGGCGCAGCGGTGGGGCTGCGGAGGGGCGGTCCAGTTGCAGTCCCCGGTCGACCAGCAGGTAGGTCATCCGCAGCGTGCGCATGGTGTTGGACGCCCACGCAGGGACGGGCCCGGGCCGCGCGGTGGCGAAGGCATTGCGCACGGAGGCGAGCCACCCGACGGCCTGGTCCACGGTGAGGTCGGGACGAGTCAGCGTGACCGCGATCGCCAGCGCAACCCGGTCGTCCTCCTGATGGGCGAACAGGTAATCGGTGTGCAGCACCACTCGGCGCACGGCGATGTTGAGCAGATCCGCTGCGGCGGCCGCCGGGATGCGTCGGGAGACACCGAACGCGCGCAACGCGTCCGCGCCGTGCGCGATCGGATGCAGCCAGCCCAGCTCGTCGTCCCAGCCGCGCAGATCGGTCTCCGCGAGATACCAGTCGGCGACCCGCTCCCGCCACCGGCCGAGCCGATCGAGGTCGACGGCAGCCACCGCTGCGTCACGGGTGACCAGCCTGGCCAGCACGACAGCGGCGAACGACCTCGCGTGCACCTGCTCGTCGCTGAGCATGCTCACCAGCGCGCCGCCGAGTTCGTCGAGCCGGGCATCCTCGGCGCCCCCAGCGATCCGCCGCACCAGCAAGTCGTAGCCGAGCGAGTCGCGCCGCAACGGCTCCGGCGAGCGCAGCATCTCGACCAGCTCCGCAGTAGTCCACTCTGTGTTCATCGCGCCGGCTCCGCAAGCTCCACCGAACGCAACCGCCTGGACCTACGGTCAGCGGTGTTCATCGCGCCAGCTCCACAAACTCCACCGAACCCAACCGCCTGGACCTACGGTCAGCGGTGTTCATCGCGCCGGCTGCGCGGCCGACAGGTCGGTGAGCACTGCGGTGAGCGCCGCGACGCCGGCCTCGCAGTCGATCTCGTCGGCGTGCTCGGCGGGCGAGTGCGACACCCCGGTCGGGTTGCGGACGAAGAGCATCGCGGCCGGCACACCGGCGGCAGCCAGGATTCCCGCGTCATGCCCGGCGCCGGTCGGCAGCACCGGCACGCCGCCGAGCCAGCCGGCCAACCGATCGCGCAACAGCACGTCGAACACCGTCTCGTCGGTCCACGACTCGCTGACCGGCGCGCCGCCGAGATCGTTCAGCGTGGAATCGACGGCAGCCCGGTCCGGTCCGCGCAGGTCCAGCCAGGCCCGCACCAGCGACGGGATCGCGTTCACGCCATTCGGTTCAACGGCGACCTTGCCGAACGTGGCCAGCGAGCCGTTGCGCGCGGCGGCATCGCGAGCCCGCAGCACGGCAGCGGCGTAGTCGAGCATCGGGTCGTGCCGATCGGCCAGCGCAGTGGTGCCGGCGTGGTTTGCCTGGCCGGCGAAGTCAAACCGCCACCGGCCGTGCGGCCAGATCGACCGGGCCACCCCGACCGGCGCACCGAGGTCGACGAGGGCGCGGCCCTGCTCGATGTGCAACTCGACGAACGTGCCGACCCGGGCCAGCGCCTCGTCGTCGCGACCGAGGTGATCGGCATCGCCACCGGCCGCCGTCATCGCCTCGCCCAGCGCGATGCCATCGTCGTCGCGCAGTGCGGCGGCCCGGTCCGGTGCGAGTGCCCCGGTGATCACCCGCGACCCGGCGCACGCGACGCCGAACCGGGCGCCCTCCTCGTCGACGAAGTTCACCAACCCGATCGGCACGGCCGGCACCGTGCCGGCAGCACGCAACGCGTCGACGGCGAGGAATGCGCTGACGACGCCGAGTGGCCCGTCGAAAGCACCACCGTCGGGCACCGAGTCGAGATGGCTGCCGACCGCCACTCCCGGCCGGGCGTCGGGGTCACCCCACCACGCCCACTGGTTGCCGGCCCGGTCCACGGTGAGGTCGAGGCCGCGGCTCTGCGCCTGCTCGGCGAACCACTCTCGCAACTCGTGATCGGTTGACGTCCAGGCGAAGCGCCGGTATCCGCCGGTGCCCGGGTCGCGGCCCACGTCGGCGAGCTGCCCCCACAGCTCGGCCAGCCCGGTCATGTCAGCACGGCGCTGATCGCGTCGGCCAGAGCGCCGCCCACGTCCTCGACTGACCGGTGTCGACCGTCCTGCACGATCACCGTGCCGCCGACGACGACGGTGCGCACGTCGGCCGACGTCGCCGAGTAGAGCGCGGCCGCGAGCGGATCGCCGGCCCGTGCCCTGGCGGTGCGCGGCGTGTCCAGCGCGACCGTGGTCAGATCAGCGAGCGCACCGGGTGCGATCCGGCCGGCGTTCCAGCCCAGCGATGCGGCGCCTGCGGACGTCGCGGCGCTCAACAACTCCGGCACCGTGAAGTGGCCGCGCCGGCCGGTGGCCAGTCGCTCGTCCAGCTCCACGCCGCGGGCTTCCTCGAACATGTCGATCATCATGTGCCCATCTGTGCCGAGCACGATCGGGCACCCTGCTGTCGCCAGCGCCCGGGCCGGCCCTATGCCGTCGGCGAGATCGCGCTCGGTGGTCACGCACATGCTGATCGACGTGCCCGAGCCGCCCAGCAGAGCGATGTCCGGTGCAGTGAGATGGGTGGCGTGCACCGCGGTGGTGGCCGCGCCGAGCACCCCGGCCTCGGCCATCACTTGGGTCGGCGTCCTGCCGAAGGCGGCCTGGGTGGCTGCGTTCTCTGCCGGCTGCTCGGACAGATGCAGGTGCAGCGGAGCGCCCCGCTGACGAACCGTCTGCGCGATCGGCTGCAGCGCGGTCCGCGGCACCGCGCGGACGGAGTGGATCGCCGCCCCGATCCGCACACTCGGGTCGTCGGTCAATGCACCGGTGCGCTCCGCCCAGGCCCGCCAGGACCCGTCGTCGAAGCGCCGTTGTACGCCACCGAGCGCGGTGCCATTCACGTCGGCCTGCAGGTAGCAGGTGTCCAGCAGCGTCAGCCGGACGCCGGCATCGGCAGCGCCGCGGCGCACCGCAGCGCCGAGCTCGTTCGGGTCGGCATAGCGGGCGCCGTCCGGGCCGTGATGCAGGTAGTGGAACTCGCCCACGGTGGTGATCCCGGCCAGCGCCATCTCCGCGTAGGTGGCCCGGGCCAGCGCGTACAACGAGTCCGGGTCGAGACGGCCGGCCACCCGGTACATCAGCTCCCGCCAGGCCCAGAAGTCCGCGGCGGCACTCTCGGTATGCCCGCGGATGGCCCGATGGAAGACGTGCGAGTGGGTGTTCACCAGGCCGGGCAGGGTGAGGCCGGCCAACCGCACTGCTCCCTCCGGTCGCGTCGCGTCGGCAGATACCGAGGTGATGACACCGTCGGTTACCTCGATCAGCACCTCGCGGGCCGCGGTCTCGTCGCCGAGCCAGGCGTACTCGGCGTGGAAGGAAGTCAGTGCAGCGCGGAAGGAAGGCAGTGCAGCGCGGAAGGATGTCATTGCACCGTCACCGTCACCGCGTCGTAGCCGGTATTCGTCGGAACGAGTTGCACATCGATGCCGTCCGCGGCGTCGGAGTAGGACGCGACCTGTCCCGTGTCGGTACCGAGGGTCGCGTAGTCGATCGGGCCGGTGGAGGCCTGGCACAGCTGGTTGGACTCCACCCCCGTGCCGAGCACCCGGACCGGGCCGTTGCCGGACAGCTTCCGTGCGTCGATGCGGTAGATCAGCACGCCGGAGCTGCAGGCCTCGGCGTCCACTCCGATCGACCGGCGGCTCTCCACGACGACGGCCCGCCCCTTGCCCAGCGGGACCACCAGCGCGGTCACGCCGACCGGGGATTCGATCGGGCTGAGTTGGGTCGGCTCGGTCGACCCGCGATGCAGGCAGCGCACTTGCACATCGGTGATCCAGCCGAGCTTCCACAGCTCCCAACCGAGTAGGTGCGGGCTGGCGCCGTGCGGGTCGGACATGATGTCCCACCCACCGACGGGGGCGAACTGGTCGGCCGCTGAGTCGTAGAGGTAGAGATCGGGCAGGCCGAGCATGTGCAGCGTCTCGTGCGCCAGCGTCAGGCTGGGATCTTCAGCGGCGTCCTCGCCGAGGGTGGCAGCGTGCCGCAGGTATCCGCCGGACACCGGCAGGGTGGTCGGTGTCCCGGACCGGAACGTCGCCGTGCCGGGCATCGACACAGCGCCGCGTACCGAGACGACGTAGACCGCGTCGTAGCTACCGAGACGGACCGAGTTGCCGATCACCCTTGCCACGTCGGACAGATAGCCGATGTCCTCCTGGTAGCTGATCCCGTCGGCAAATCCGTAACTCTTGCTGGTCCGGTCCACCCGGTACCAGTGCGAGACGAGCCGCACCGACAGGTGCAGCGCGCCGCGGGACACCGTCGACAACCACTGCTCTGCGCCGGGCACCATGTCGCGGTAGTAGCGCTGTGGATCGCGATAGGCAACTGGCGCCTTCGCGGCGGTGGCATCCGGGAAGTCCACAAACACCATGACCATGCGCAAGGTTCCGCGGGACGGCAGGAATTCCGAGCGGTCGACGTCGTGGCCCTCGTCGAGGTCGTCGGTGGTGCCGGCAATCCGACACGGCGCCAGCTCAGCGGCCGGTTGCGGCGGGGGCTGCGGCACGGGCACAGCGTGCGAGCCGAACACCGGTCCGGCCGCCCGGCGCTTCGGCACCGTGATCCTGCTGGCCGCGCCGCACCCGGCCACCATTACCAGGGCAGTCATAACGACGACCGACCAGCGCAAGCGGGAGTGGTGGCGCATCGCGGTCAGCAAACCACACAGCCGAGCTCTCCAGCACTGCCGAAATCGCCGAGACCTACCCCCGACGTTCGGCTAGGCGCGGTGGCGCGGCGCCGGTGAGCCGCTCGACCGCGGGCCGGATTGGCTCTGCGTTGCTGATATGAATGCCGGGGACGGGGGTTGACGCTCATCCGGTCCGCTGGAGGACTTAGCATCGGTGCCGGTGCGCCGGCTCGGGCGGGCGGGCCTCATTACAGCACGGCACCAGGAGGGTCAACCAGCGTGCTCAGTGGTCTCGACCTGATCTGCGCCCAGGCCATCATCACCCTGAGCGTGCTGAGTGGCCTGGCCTGGATCATGGTGATCGTGCTCAAAATGCATAGGCTGCGCTGGCGCTGGTTCCTGCCGGCGCTGCTGCTGCCGCTGGTCCTGACCACAGCGACGGCGGCCGACACGGTCAACGTCCATTTCCAGTATCTGCCGACCGCCGGCGACGTGATGCAGGCGATGAACGGCGATCGGCAGTGGCCCACGCTCGATCGGCTGGACCGGATGAGCGCCGCCGAAGCGCTCACGCGCTATCCGCACGGAGTGACCACCCGGATGCCGCTGCCCGCCGACGCGAAGGACGGCTTCCGCAGGTCGGCAGCGATCGCGTACCTGCCCCCGCAGTACTTCGCCGACGCGGCGGCCCGGTTCCCCGTGGTGTACCTGTTCCATGGCTCGCCGGGGAAGCCGGCCGATTGGTTCCACGGCGGGCGGGCGGCGTCGGTCGGCTTGGCCTCGGCCAACGCGGGCAAGCCGGCGATCATCGTCGCCCCGCAGATGAGCCTGGCCTGGACCGACGACCCGGAATGTGTGAACGGGATCCGTGAGCGGGCAGAGACGCACTTCGCCGACGTCGTGATCCCGCAAGTGGATCAGGCGTTGCGCACCGAGGCGAACCGCACTGGGCGGGTGTTCGCCGGCATGTCGGCCGGGGGTTACTGCGCCCTCAATCTGGGCCTGCGGCACCGTAATCTGACCGGGTCGATCATCGATATGAGCGGATTCACCGTGCCCACTCACCACGGCGGCCCGAGCAAGCTCTTCGGATCCGATCCCAGCGTCGTGAGCCAGCAATCCTTGCTGAACTCACCGGCCGCGTACGTACCGGCCTTGAACCCATCCCCGTCGATGCGAATCTGGCTGGATTGCGGCCGGTCCGACCCCGAGGTGCTCAGCGAGATGACGGCGATCAAGCCGGCCCTGCTCGCCCGCGGCTTCACCGTCACGATGACGACGCGCCCCGGCGCCCACACCTACCAAGTCTGGCGCCAGGCTCTCGCCCAGGCGCTGCCCTGGGCCCTCGGAACCGGCTGACGACGCCGATGCGAGCACAGGAAAGCCATGCCGCGAGGGTGGCGCGTGGGGCTGCGAGCTAGGGCTCGATCGCGTCGAGGGCTCGCTGGATGCGCTTGTCCGAGACGGGCACCCGGGTTCCGAGTCGCTGCGCGAAGTAGCTGACCCGCAATTCCTCGATCAGCCAGCGCACCTCGAGCACGTCCGGATCGTCGCGGCGGACGGCCGGCAGGCTGCGCCGCAGGTCGGTGTACTCGTGCTCCCACAACTGCGCCCGAGCCAACCGCTGCGCATCGCGCGGATCGGCCCGCGGCAAGCTCTCCAACCGGATCTCCACGGCGTGGCAGTACCTGGCGAGGTCGCGCAGCCGCCCCGCGCCGGCGCGCTCCACGAACCCGGGGAACACCAGCCGGTCGAGGTCGTGACGGACGTCGGCGATCGCCTCAGGCGGCCCACTCCGCAGCGCTGCGAACGCCGCCTCGGCCAGTCGGTATCGGTCCAGCACGGCGGCGACGTCGGTGAGCACCCGGGTGAACACGGGCGGCAGTTCGCGACGGGCCCGCTCCCGCAGCGTGTCGAACCCGGCCCGGTCCCGCGGTAGCGCATCGGCGGCAATGATCGCGTCCAGTGCGGCCAGCAGGCAGTCCTGCATCAGCGCAGCAGCGTCCTGGTGCGGTGCTTGGCTCAGCGCCAGCCGCTGTGCACTGGTCAGCGCGCGCAGCGCGGCCGTGCTCGGCGACGGCAGGGCGAGCAGCAACAGCCGCCGCACCCCCAGCCAGGTCGTCCGACGCTGCTCTGCGGCCGTGGACACCAACCGGACCGCGACCGAGTCGCCGTCGTCCACGAGCGCCGGGTAGGCGCGCACCGTATGCCCGGCGCGCTGCGTCTCGAACACCGACGGCAGCTCGTCGATCGCCCAGTCGGTCATCGCGGTGCGCTCGACGTCGGTGGCGCCCGCCGCAACCTGCGCCAGTGCCTTACCGCCGAGCGAATCCTGCAGCGCACCCAGGTCCTTGCCCGAACGCAGCAACTCGCCGCCCTCGTCCTCAACCGCGAAGGTGATGCGCAGATGCGCCGGCACCTGCGCCAGCGCCCAGTCGTCCTCGCGGATGTCTACGCCGCGCCAGTCGCCGAGGACGGAGGCCAGCAGCAAGGTGAGTTCGCCGGCCGCAGGTCCGGCCGCGCCCGGCACCGCGAGGAAGGCGCGGGCGACATCGGGCGCGGGCACGACATTGCGGCGCATCTGCTTGGGCAGGGTCCGGATCAGTGCGACGACGAGCTCCTCACGCAGGCCCGGCACCTGCCAGTCGAACGGCTCCGCGTCGAGCTGACCGAGCACGCCGAGCGGAACGTGCACGGTGACGCCGTCCTGTGGGTCGGTCGGGTCGAACACGTAGCTCAGCCGCAGCGGGGCGCCGGCCCACAGCCAGGTCTGCGGGAAGTCGATGTCGACATGTTCGTCCGCCTCACCGGGCAGCAGCACCTGCTCGGTCAGCGCGAGCATGTTCGGCTCGGTCTGCCGCGCCTGTTTCCACCACCGGTCGAAGTGCGCGGCGGAGACGACGTCGGCCGGGATCCGCGCGTCGTAGAAGGCGAATACCGTCTCGTCGTCGGCTACCAGCCCGCGACGGCGGGTGCGCTCCTCGATCCCCTCGATGTCACCGCGCAGCCGTTCGTTGGCACGGTAGAACTCGTGGTGGGTGGACCAGTCGCCCTCGACGAGCGCGTGGCGGATGAACAGCTCGCGGGACGCCACCGGGTCGATCCGGCCATAGCCGACGGATCGGTCGGCGATGATCGGCAGGCCGTAGAGCATCACCTTCTCGGTGGCCATCGCGCTGCCGCGCTTGCGCGACCAGTGCGGCTCGCTGTAGGTCCGGCTGACCAGATCGCCGGCCAGCGGCTCCACCCACTCCGGGTCGATGCGGGCGCACACCCGGGCGAACAGGCGAGACGTCTCGACGAGTTCGGCGGCGACGACCCAGTCGATCTTTTTGCGGGCCAGCGCCGAGCCGGGGAAGACCGAGAACCGAGTGCCGCGGGCGCCCTGGTAGTCGCGGGTGCGCTCGTCGCGCAGGCCGATGTGCGATAGCAGCCCGCTCAGCAGGGCCTGGTGCACCAGGTCCGGATCGGCTGGCGAGTCATTGCGCTGCATGCCTAGTGACTTCGCCGTCTGGCGCAACTGGCTCTCCACGTCCTGCCATTCCCGGATGCGCAGGTAGTTCAGGAAATCGGTACGGCACAACCGACGGAACTGGTTGCCGGACAAGGCCTTCTGCTGCTCGCGCACGTACTTCCACAGTCCGAGGAACGTCATGAAGTCCGAGGTCGGATCGACGAAACGGCGGTGCTTGGCGTCAGCCGCCTCTTGCGCGTCCGGCGGCCGCTCTCGCGGATCCTGGATGGCCAGCGCCGCGGCGATGACGAGCACCTCGCGCAGGCAGCCGAGCTTCGCTGCCTCGACGATCATCCGGGCCAGCCGCGGATCGACCGGCAGCTGCGCCAACTGCCGGCCCACCTTCGTCAATACCGGCGTACCGCGGCCCGGCTGCAATGCACCGAGCTCCTGCAACACCGTCACCCCATCGGCCACCTGCCGGCGATCCGGCGGCTCGACGAACGGGAAGTCGGCCATCTCGCCGAGACCCAGCGCAGCCATCTGCAGGATGACGGCGGCGAGGTTGGTGCGCAGGATCTCCGGCTGGGTGAACTCGGGCCGGGCGTCGAAATCGTCTTCGCTGTACAACCGGATGCACACGCCGTCGGCGACTCGGCCGCAGCGCCCGGCGCGCTGGTTGGCCGAGGCCTGCGAGACCGCCTCGATCGGCAGCCGCTGCACCTTCGTTCGCGCGCTGTACCGCGAGATCCGCGCTGTTCCCGGGTCGATGACGTAGTGGATGCCCGGCACGGTCAGCGAAGTCTCTGCGACGTTGGTGGCCAACACGATCCGGCGCATCGAGTGCCCCGCAAACACCTTGTGCTGCTCGGCCACCGGCAGCCGCGAGTACAGCGGCAGCACCTCGACCGGTTCGCGCCACGAGGCGGTGTGCCCGCGCAACACCTCTGCCGCGTCGCGGATCTCCCGCTCGCCGGAGAGGAACACCAGAATGTCGCCGCGGCCGAGCCGGGCCAGCTCGTCGGCGGCATCGCAGATCGCCACCGTGACGTCCCGATCGGGATCGGCGTCGGGGTCGTCCGGATCGACGACCGGGCGGTAGCGCAGTTCGACGGGATAGGTCCGCCCCGACACCTCGACGATCGGCGCATTGTCGAAGTGCTCGGAGAACCGCTGCGGGTCGATCGTCGCCGAGGTGATGATGAGCTTCAGATCCGGCCGGCGCGGCAACAGCTGCTTCAGGTAGCCGAGTAGGAAGTCGACGTTCAGGCTCCGCTCGTGCGCCTCGTCCACGATGATCGTGTCGTAGCCGCGCAGGTCGCGGTCGCGCTGGATCTCGGTCAGCAGGATGCCGTCGGTCATCAGCTTCACCGACGTCTCGCGGGCAGTCTGGTCGTGGAAGCGCACCGCGTACCCGATCGCGCCACCGAGCTCGACGCCGAGCTCCTCAGCGATCCGGGCCGCGACTGTGCGCGCGGCGAGCCGGCGCGGCTGGGTGTGCCCGATCATGCCGGCCACCCCACGGCCGAGTTCGAGACAGATCTTGGGCAGCTGCGTCGTCTTCCCCGAGCCGGTCTCGCCGGCCACCACCACGACCTGGTTGTCCCTGATCGCGGTAGCGATGTCGGCGCGGCGCTGGCTGATCGGCAATTCGGCCGGATAGCTGATCGCCGGGATGGCCGCCGCCCGCAACGCCGGGTAGTCCGGACGCGCACCGGTCGGCCGGCGTCGGCGAGGTCGGGTGGATGAGGAGGCCATGACCCGGCAAGCCTACGAACCGATCCAACCCACTTGCCGACCGTCGATGCGGCAGGGTGGTCTCATGACCGGCGACGCGCGCGATCTGCTCGAGGGCGACCTGTACGGCTACGGCTCTCTGCTGTCCGATGACGAGTGGCAGATCGTGCTGCGCACCCGGGCGTTCATGCAGGACCGGGTGGCCCCGATCGTCGAGGACTGCTGGGCCAACGCCGAGTTCCCACACCAGCTGATCCCAGAGTTCGCCGAGCTGGACATCATGGGGCTGTCCTACGACGACCCGCCGGCCAGCCGGCTGCTCACCGGGTTCCTCGGCCTGGAACTCTCCCGCGTCGACACCTCGATGGCGACCTTCTACGGCGTGCACAACGGGCTGGCGATGGGCACCATTCACCACTGCGGTTCCACCGAGCAGAAGCAGCGCTGGTTGCCGCGGATGCGCTCGCTCGAGCAGATCGGTGCGTTCGGGCTGACCGAGCCCGAGCACGGCTCAGACATCGCCGGCGGACTGTCCACCACCGCCCGGCGCGACGGCGACGAGTGGGTGCTCGACGGCGCCAAGCGATGGATCGGCAACGCCACGTTCGCCGACCTCACCGTCATCTGGGCGCGCGACGTCGAGGACGGACAGGTCAAGGGGTTCGTCGTCGAGGCAGGCACGCCCGGCTTCACCGCGACGAAGATCGAGCGGAAGCTGGCGCTGCGCATCGTGCAGAACGCCGACATCGTGCTCGACGGGTGCCGAGTGCCCGAGGCGAATCGGCTGGCCCATGCGAACTCGTTCAAGGACACCGGTTCGGTGCTGCGCCAGACCCGCGGCGGCGTCGCCTGGTCCGCGGTTGGTTGTCAGCTGGGCGCGTATGAGCTGGCTCGCGACTACGCGTTGCAGCGCGAGCAGTTCGGCAAGCCGATCGGGCACTTCCAGCTCGTCCAGGATCTCCTGGCCCGGATGCTCGGCAACATCACCGCATCACTCGGGATGACCGTGCGCGTCGCACAGTTGCAGGACGAGGGTACGTTCCGTGACGAGCAGGCGGCGCTGGCGAAGTCGTACTGCACCAGCCGGCTACGCGAGACGGTGGCCTGGGCGCGCGAGGTGTTCGGCGGGAACGGCATCCTGCTGGACTACGGCGTCGCGCGCTTCTTCAACGATGCCGAGGCCCTCTACTCCTACGAAGGCACCCGGGAGATGAACGCGCTGATCCTGGGTCGGTCTATCACCGGCAAGAGCGCCTTCGCCTGACGACCA
>JBPCMU010000116.1:0-29536 GCA_051001975.1 Jatrophihabitans sp. | reverse complement strand
GGGGTTTCTGGAAATGGGGAGGGCTGGCCACTCTCCGCCGAGCGGCTGGTGGCCGAACTCGCCGACCTAGACAGGCCGGGCCCCCGGCTCGGCATGCTCGACGCGCAGGGGTTCCGTGCCGCCCGGGTGGCGCTGGACATCGGCGTACACCTCCAGTTGCCCGCGCCGGCCGACCTCGGCGGCACCTGGGATGCGGACAAGGCTTGGCTCTTCCTCACCAGGCATTGCCGGATGGGCGAGGAGATGCTGCAGTTCGAGCTGGATCGCTACCTCGGCTGGCCCGGGCAGGCGCCTTCGTACAAGGTCGGTGAGCGGATCTGGATGGACCTGCGCGACGAGGTACGCCGACGCGAGGGCGACGCCTTCGATCTGGCAGCGTTCCACCGCCGTGCGTTGGACATCGGCTCTGTCGGACTGGACGTGCTGCGCGAGGTGCTGCTCGACGAAGGGGCCAACTGAGCGCTCCGGTGGTGAATCTCTCCTTCCGTTGTCTGCCGGACACCAGCGCCGAACAGGTCGACCTGTTCGTTGCCGCCACCCCGGACCCAGACCGGTGGCGAGCTGATCTCACCGGTTGCTTTGCCGAGGGCTCGTTGCATCCCGAATGGTGCTGGCAGGCCGTGGACGGCGCCGGGACGGTGCGGGCCTGCCTGTACTGGTGGGGCCGGCCCGGCGCAGCGGAGCCCTCGACGTTGATCGCGATGGGGCGCGATGATCTCGCCGCGTCGGTGGCCCTCGTGCAGCAGAGCCGTGACGTAATGCAGTTGCGCTCCGCTCGGGTGGGGTTGACCATCCCTAACCTGGACGAGCGCAGCGTCGAGGCGGTGCATCCGGAGTACACCGCGCTGCTTGCCGCGACCGGGTTCCGCCGCACGGTGGAGCGGGTGCGGTTGGAGTGGCGCGAGGAGTACGGCCGGCCCGAGCGGCGGAGCAGGCTCAGCTTCGTTCCGGCCAGGGACCGGCCGGAAGCTGAGCTGATTACCGTCCTGACCGACGTGCTGGACGGAACGTTGGACGAGGCGATGCGCACGGGCGCAGCCGACGTCGGTGTACAGGCGCACGCGGCACAGATGCTCGACGATTTCCTGCTGTACCCAGGTCCGTCTGACTGGTTTGCGCTGGCCCTCTCGGAGGGCGTCCCGGTCGGGTACGTGATCGCATCGACGATGGACGCACCCGACGGCATTCTGGCGGAGCTCGGTGTCGCCCGTGCACACCGCGGCCAGGGATACGCCGGCGAACTGCTCGCCCACGGCACCGAACTGCTCGCCGGTGCCGGGTTCGGGCTCATCCGCAGCGACACCGATTGCGCCAACACGCCGATGCGCACCGCTTTCGCCGCCGGCGGCTATCGCGAGTTCGCGCGGCGCTTCGACTACCGCTGGGTGCGCTAGCTATGGTGACCGCGGACCCCCACAACCGGACACGCCATCGGGCGGGTCTATCGAGCCAACTCCGCACATTGATCGAGGGAAGCCTATGACTGCCATCTCGAACGACCCGCGCGAGGCGATGCTCAGCATCGAACGGCCGTGGGCAGCTACGAACAGCTCTGCCTCAATGAGCGGGTGTCGGTGAAAACCATCACCGTGAACCCTGGTCACCGCATCTCGCTGCAGTCCCACGAACACCGGGCCGAGTTCTGGCAGGTCCTCGACGGTCCGATCGACGTCACTGTCGGGAGGAAGACGTGGTCAGCACATCGGGACGAGAAGGTCTGGGCCGCGGTAGGCGAGCTCCATCGCATGGCGAACTCCGCCGCCGCCCCGGTGCGCGTCCTTGAGGTCTGCTGGGGCCACTTCGATGACGACGACATCACCCGCGTTGAAGACGACTACGGCCGCTGACGGCCCGCAGCGCGCGGTCAACGCGCCGGATGACGAGCCGGCACCGGCACCCAAGCGCCTTGAGCGCCAGTGCGAGAGCGGCAGCATTCGACCCGGTTATGAGCACGCGGACTCGACATCGTCGGAACGGGCGTTTGCTTGCGCGAGATGGGCGGCCCGACTGGTTCGTCGATAGGGTGCTGAGCGTGTGTGCAGCCGCGTGCGTGACTCGTCCCGACCGTGCCCGCTGACGGCGCCGGAACAGTCTGTAGGTAATTACCTCGGGTTCCACGCCGTCGGCCTCCCGGCCGGGCGGCCATCTCCTGCTGCCCGGTTCCCTGTCACCTCTGAGGAGCTGCCGCATGTGCGCACACAGATACCCCGGGCATCGCGAGCTCGGGCAGAACGGACTTAGCGATTTGCGCGCCGTCGTCTACTTGATAGTCGGCCTTCCTGCCGCGGGCAAGACAACGCGTGCGAAGGAACTCGAGACCAGTGAGTCTGCGCTTCGTCTGACGCCCGACGAGTGGCAGATCTCGCTTTTCGGCGATCAGAATCCGCCGGACAAGCGCGATCTTGTGGAGGGCAGGCTCGTTCAGCTCGGCATGCGGGCGGCGCAGCTAGGCATCAACGTCGTCTTCGACTTCGGTTTCTGGGGCAAGGATGAACGGTCATCGCTGCGCTGGATCGCGGCCGCTGTCGGCGCGCGTAGCCAAGTCGTGTATCTACCGATTGACCCCGAGGAGCAACGCAGCCGTGTTACCACTCGGTTCGCCACAACCCCGGATCAGACCTTCCACATGAGCGACGTCGAGCTCGAACAATGGCGAGCGCAATTCCAAGTGCCCGACGACAACGAACTGCACGGTTCTCGGATTCCACCGGCGCCACGACAGCACAAGACATGGTCGCACTGGGCATCGCAACGCTGGCCCTCGTTGCTCGACCAGTACGCAGACACACCATCGAATGAGGCAGGATCCCTTGGCGGCAGGCTGAGACCCGGCGGCAAATCGTAGTGCGGATGGCTCCACTCGCTTACTCAACCCGGCGAGCACGATGCTGATGATCGGCCTGGCACTCAGCGAGTGACCATGTGACGGCGGGCGGGCGGGCGGTACGGTCACGCGGGTTGGTGCAGGTGGTCCCGCGCGAGCCGCAGCGCGGTGGCGAATGCGTCCTCGGCCGGGACCGGCACGTCTGGGAGGACGCCGGTGCCTTCCCAGTTCGCTTTCGAGTTCGGGTTCTCCGCGCGTACCACCGGCACCGTCAGCTCGAGATGCGGATGCACGGTGAAGCCAATACGCGCGTGCGCGCCGCCGCCGGTCGTCTCGCCGACGACGGCGGCGCGACCCATCTGCTGAAGGTCGTAGCTGAGTTCCTCGCCGCCCGAGAACGTGGCTTTGCTGGTGAGCACCCAGATCGGCTTCGTCGCGCCGAACCGAGGCCCGGGTACGTAGGGGAGCGTCCACGACTGGGCCGCCGTGGCATTGCCGCGGTCGTGCATCGTGTTGATGTGCGTCGGCTCGTCGACAAAGTAGCTGCAGATGAGCGCCACCGTGCCGGGGTCGCCGCCGCGAAGGCCGCGCAGGTCGAGGATGATCGCCTCCGTGTCGGCGATCAGCCGCAGTGCCGCGCTCAGCGCATCGCCTGCGATGGCTGCGGGGAACAGCACCGGCTCAATGACCAGGTGCCCGATGTTGCCCTTGAGCCGCTCGATCTTCGCGACGCCGTGCATGGCCGCGTGAGACTGCGCCAAGTAGGACGCGTACAGGTCCTCGTCATTGCTCATGTCCGGGATCGGCTCGGCATGGAACTTCAACCGCAGATGGCCATCGTCATTCGCCGACTGCAGATCTGCCGTCACCAGCGCGCCAAGTTCCTCAGCCGAGCCGGCCGAGCCGTAACCTCCGTTAATCAGGTTCGTGCGCAGTAGCCCGGCCACCGTCTCACCGACGTCGGCGAAGAGGTAATGCTCCGCGACCAGATCGGCGGAGCGGGACACGATGTCGGCGGTCTCGGCCTGCAGCACGGACTCTCCTTCGAGGCGGTGGGCGATGCAGCAGAGTGAAGCAGTCCATTGACAAAGTGTCAATCGCTCTTGACACTTGACGGTATGAGTTCCGGCGAAGTGGTCGCGGAAGTCCAGGAGATCAGCGCGCCGGAGCAGTACAAGGCGCTGGCCCATCCGTTACGGCAACGGCTGCTGTGGGCCCTCGGCGAGCGTCCGGCGACGATCAGTCAGCTGACTGCGCAGCTCGGCGTGCAGAAGGGCAACGTCGCGCATCACCTGAAGGTGCTGCGCGATGCTGGGATCGTTCGCGTCGGGGAACATCGCCAGGTGCGCGGCGGCACCGAGCAGTACTACCAGAGGGTGGCCCGCAAGCTGGTCTCGACGATGAGCGAGCCGGACTCCACCGCCGCGATGCTCGGCGCCGTCGCGTTGGAGGTATCCGCAGCTGAGGACGATGCGCTGCTGCAGCTGCGTCATGTCCGGCTCAGTGTCGGGCAGGCGGCGCGGCTGAGCGAGACGCTGAGTGCGCTCGTCGACGAGGCCGTGGACGCCGGTCGGGGCGCGCCGCGCTACGGGGTGCTGGTCGGCGTCTACCAGCGGTCCGCACGATGACGGAGCGTGTGGCGACCAGGCTCCTAGTCGCCACACCCTCCGCCGGATGGCCTACTCCTGCAGGTAACTGACGGTGAAGTCCGTGCCATTGCTGACCGGGCTGGTGCGGTCCTCGTAACCGGAGCTGTTGCTGGCGTCCAGCGCCACACCACCCGCGTCGCCCAGCGGCGCACCGTCGATCGCGCAGTCGGTGAATTGCACCGAGCCGAAGGAGGGTACGCGCCGGTCGGAGACTCGAGGATGAACTCGGCCGACGCGTTGTCACCGGCGTAGGACTGGGTGGTCGTCTTCGTCCAACCCTGGGTGTTGTCGGTGATGCGCAGCGTGTAGCTCGTTCCGCTCCGGTTCACCGACGCGGTGAACGAATCGCCCGCGGCCACCGAGTTGCTGTAGTACACCGGCGCTGCGGGGTACACCTCGTACCAGGCGGAGTAGGCAGGCGAGCCAGATGAGCAGTCGGTGGCGACGCCGGTCTGCTCAACTGAACTGCTGCCGTACCCGTCAATGCCGATCCACGGCGCGAAGAGGTCGTTCGTCGAGTTGCAGGTGACGGCCGGCTCGGTCCAATTCGCCGAGACCGACGTGTACCCAGAACCCTGCACGGCCCAACCGGACCAGTTGTAGCCGTTCTCGTTGTAGCCGTGCTGCCTGAGCCAGCGCGGGAGTCAGGCCGAGGACCGCGATCGCCGCGGTGGCCAGTGCTGTGAGGAGGGAAATTCTGCGCACGGTCAGTGCCTCCTTGCGCGGCTGGGGGGTGCCGCAGCTTCACCGTAATCATTTCGTTATGAACTGACTAGCCCTCGGTCCTTCGCACCGCCTGGATCCAGTCGGCGCCGGTGGCCGGCGAGTCCCGCGGCAACACCGCCGCGACCCGCCGGAACACCTCGGCTGCGGCCTGCGAGATCCCGTCTGGCAGGCCGGCGTCGGCGAATGTCCGACCGGCCTCGTCCATCTCGCCTGCGAAGCGCCATGCACTCGGGGTGACCCGGTCGGCGAGGAGGGTCATCTCGGCGTCGAGGTCGACGCCGTTGCGTTGTAGTTCGGCACGGACCTCCGCGTCCACGCCGTACTCCGCGGCGGCGGCTGCCAGCACTGCCCACATCGTGTGCGCCGCCTTGCTCTGCAACGTGAAGCACGCTTTCACCGCGGAGGCCAGACCAACCTTGGGACCGACGATGCGGGTGGCCAGTGGGCCCGCGTCGAACAGGGCGGCAGCCTCGGCCGACCGGGCGCCGGCGAGGTGCAACACGGCCTTGTCCGGTTTCCACGGAGGTGGTCCGATCACGGCACCATCGACGACGTACTCGGCGCCGAGCAGAGCTGCGATACGCACGACGGTGGACGGAGCGACCGCGTTGGCATCGAGGTAAAGGTCCACCCCGCCGGCGTCGGCGACCTGCTGGGCAACGTCGAGGGCGGCGTGCGGCGGGCACAACGAGATGACCACGTCGCTGCGCCGGGCCACGTCGGCGACCGTCTGCACAGCCAGTAGGTCGGCCCACTCGGCGCGTTTGGCCGTCTCTCGGGAGCGGTCCGCTTCGGCCCACAGGACCGGTCCCGCGTGACTGCGCACGGCCGCGGCCACCGCGGTGCCCATCTGGCCCGGATGCAGCAGCCCCACGACCGGCGTCTTCATGGGCCCAACTATGGCATCGTCGCTGAGTGCCCCACCGATCCACCATCGCACCCGGTCGCGGCACGCGGACGGCAGCGGCGTGCGGAAGTGACGACACAGTCAGGCCGACAAGCGGTGAGGGCGGGATGCGAAGATGCCGCAGTGCCTGTTGAGAAGATCTCGCTGACCTACCGGGTGGTGATGGCCTGCGCCACGCCGATCGTGCGCTGGTGGGGTCGCATCGAAGTGGTCGGCGAGCAACACCTGCCAGAACGCGGTGCGACCGTCCTGATGGCCAACCATGACTCGGCCTGGGATCCACTGGTGCTCGGTATCGCCGCGCTGCGTCGCCGACAACTGCGGGCGTTGGCGAAGTCGTCGCTCTGGAAGGTGCGCATCGTCGGGTGGGTGCTGAACGGGATGGGACAGATCCCGATCGAGCGCGGGCGCGGTGACACCGGCGCGCTGGCAGCGGCGATTACACAGCTCGAGGCCGGCGGCTGCATCGGCGTCTTCCCGGAAGGGACCGTGTCCCGCGGCGCACCGCTGCGGGCGCTGAGTGGCGCCGGCAGGTTAGTCCTCGCGGTTCCCGACACCCAGATCGTGTGTGCCGCGGTGACGGGTTCGGTCGACGTGGTGCGCTTCCCGAAGCGGCCGCACATCCGCGTCGAGTTCTTTGCGCCGGGGGAGGGGCCTGCGAAGCCGGGAGAGAGCGCAATGGGCCTGACGAAGCGGGTCATGGCCGACGTCCGGGCGAAGGCGCCGTACGCAACCCCCGGACGGAAGAAGAAAGCGGCCGAGTACCGACGGCGCGCTGCCGAGAAGAGCGACTGACTCGTCGGCCGTTGTTCGCCCGTCGCAGTCGGATGATTCGTTGGCCCATAGCAGGGTGGTTCTCGGCGCGTCGTCCCTGCTACGGGGCCACCCAAGTGCTCTGCCAACCCCCGAACGGGTCAGACGGGCTACCAGGCGTAGTCCTCGGGCGCGGTCTTGTGGCCGGGGAAGATCTCGTCGAGGCGGGCCAGCGCCTTCTCCTCGAGCTGGACGTCGACCGAGCGCACGGCCGAGTCGAACTGCTCCATCGTGCGCGGGCCGACGATGGGCGCGGTCACAGCAGGCTGGTGCAGCAGCCAGGCCAGCGCGACATCGCCTGGCTCATGGCCAAGCTCGGCGGCGAAGTCTTCGTACTGCTGGATCTGGTCCCGGTTGTTTTGCACCATCTCTGCCGACCGGCCGCCGAGGCGCCGCTTACCATCTTTCTCCTTGCGCAGCACGCCGCCGAGCAGGCCGCCGTGCAGGGGTGACCACGGGATGACGCCGAGGCCGTAGTGCTGTGCCGCGGGAAGCACCTCGAGCTCGACACTGCGCTCGGCGAGGTTGTAGATCGACTGCTCACTCACCAGGCCGGTGAAGTTGCGCTGCGCAGCGCCAGCCTGGGCCTGGGCGATGTGCCAGCCAGCAAAGTTGCTGCTGCCGGCGTAGAGCAGCTTGCCCTGCGCGACGGCGACCTCGATGGCTTGCCAGATCTCGTCCCACGGGGTCAACCGGTCGACGTGATGGAACTGGTACAGATCGATGTAGTCGGTCTGCAGCCGCTTCAGGCTGGCGTCCAGCGCACGACGGATGTTCAGCGCCGATAGCTTGCCCTCGTTGGGCCAATCGCCCATGTCGCCGTACATCTTGGTGGCGATGACGGTCTTCTCACGGCGACCGCCGCCCTGGGCGAACCAGTTGCCGACGATCGTCTCGGTTGCGCCCTTGCCCTTGTCCTGGCCGTACACATTCGCGGTATCGAAGAAGTTGATGCCGTTGTCGTGCGCGGCGTCCATGATCGCGAACGAATCGGGTTCGGTGGTGTGCGGCCCGAAATTCATGGTGCCGAGGCAGAGGCGGCTGACGGTGAGGCCAGTACGGCCCAAGTGAGTGAATTCCATGTCTCCAGCCTGCTCGCCCGCGCAACTCGGCCTGCAGCAGGGGTCAGCACCGCCACGATCGCGTGCCCACCCTCGCGATCGCCACGCGATAGGCGCTACGACGTATCACCGGCCAGCTCCGCCTCCTCTCGGACGATGAAGCGGGCTATTGCTGCCACGGCGCGGGATGAGGATCATTCGGCGCAGCGAGAGCCCGACGCGAGGGGAGCGTCGATCCGATGACCCAGCTCGATCCGATCTGCCTGGGCCTTGGCGGCAGCTACGGCTACTCCGGCGACGACCTGACCAGTCCCCGCGCGGCAGTGCTGCGCGGCGAAGTGCCTTACCTGCCGCTGGGCACCGCGCAGCCGGACTCGGTCCTGGAGTTGCGCATCCACGGGGTCGGCGGAGCTCCGGCATCGGACAATCTGGAGACGCCGGACACCCTCCAGGAGGCCGGTGACTCCACAGCCGGCTTCTACCGGCCCTGGTACCCGGGCGGACGCCCGGCGGCGACCGATGTGCGGCGCGAGGCCTACTGCTGGGGCAAGCTGAACTACCGGTCCGCATCACGCGCGCTGTGGTTACTCCTGATCAGCTTCATGATCGTCAACGTCGCGTATTGGACGCTGCCGGCCACGGCACCGGGCAACGCGGGCGCCGCTCGCAACGCCACCAGCCGTGCGCTGCTGCGGGTGCTCGCACTGAGCTTCACCGCGGCCTTCGTCGGGACCTCGATCACGCTGCTCGTCGACCTCGTCGCGTGGCAGGCACCGGCCCGCGGCGCATTGCCGAGCTGGCTGCACGCCTACGCGCAACTCGGGACCGGACCACGGATGGCCATCGCGCTGTTCGGCGTGCTCGCCGTGCTCGGAGTTCTGGTGGTGCTGAGCGTGCGCACAGCCCGGTCGTACGAGAAAAAATGGGACGCCGGGCTCGGCGCGCCTGACAACTCGGCGTGGGCGTTGTCCGCGAGCAAGTTCTGGCGGGGCGAGCGCACCGTTGTCCGGCAGCGGTACTGCCACATCACGGTGGGGGCGGCCGGAGTGATGTTCGCGGCGGCGATGCCGCACTCGTCCGCCCTGGGCCTGCGGGTGGTCGCGGTGTCGGTAGCGGCCGGGTTGGCGCTGGCCGCGGTGTGCGCGGTCGCATCACCTTGGTCGGATCGGATCCGAACCGCCGGCGGCGCTGAAGCCGCATCCGACCTGGTGGGGCGCTGGGTCACTGTCGTCGCGGTCGGACTTGCTGCTGTGCTCGCGGCGTCGCGCTTCTGGTGGCGGCCGGACGATCCGGCGCACGCGCTGCCGGGCAGCCAGCCGTTGCAGACCGGCATCGTGTTCGCCGAGTTCGCCGTGCTACTCCTGCTTGCCATCGTGCTGTGGATGCAGCGGCCGTGGCGGCAGCCCGACGTGATGGGCAAGGGCATGGCCGCAGCCCTCCTCGGCACGCTCGCCGCGATGATCGCGACGATCTTCGGGGCTGCGCTGACGCTGACGGTGGCTAACCTGCTCGGCTCGCCGAAGGTGACCGATTGCGCAGGCTTGCCGAGCTGCCCACCAGACGCGCTCTACATGCCATCGACGGTCTACGCCGGCGGCATCGGCATGCTGGCGACGATCGTGTCGACGCTGCTCTTCGGGGTGTGGGCGTACCGGTGGATGAGGCACCGTCGAGCACTTCTCGCAGCTGACGATGGGCCGGGCTCGGTCCGTGCGCGGTATCCGCGTCCAGGTGGATCTGATTCGGTGCACACCGTTGCGGAGATCTGGGCACGGTCGCAGCTGACCGACCTCGCCGCGGGAGCGCTCACCGCTATCGCAGTCCCGACCGCGATCGCCGTGCTGGCCGACCAGTCGTGGCTGGCGGTCACCGGCAATCCGGGCGCGCGGTTGTTGCAGTCCCTGTCGTCGCTCGGCGGGACTTTCTGGCCAAGCTGCGCTCAGCGCTGCTGACGACGAGTGGCCGCAAGCGATTCAGCTTCGTCTGGGACGTGGGGACGTTCTGGCCGCGGGCCTGTCATCCATTCGCGCCGCCCTGTTACGCGGAGCGGTCGGTGCCCGAGGTGGTCACCCGGATCCGCCGGGTGATCGGCGACGACGTGCGTGGGGACGACGACCCGGCGCTGGCCCAGCAACTGGCCGACGGGTACGCACCGCATCCTGACGGTCCGCTCGAGGCGCACAGCTCGGTGCTGCTCTGCGGATACAGCCAGGGTTCGCCGATCGCGGTCGCAGTGATGGCGCAGCTACCCGCCGCCGCGCGCGCCCGGGTCGGACTATTGACGCTGGCCGCCCCGATCCGTCGGCTCTACGGCCGGACGTTCCCGGCGTACTACGGGCCGCAGCAGCTCGAGTTGCTGAGCGACTCGCTCACCGAGGCCGGATCGACCCGTTGGCGCAATCTGGTCCGCCGCAGCGACTACATCGGTGGTTGGGCTGTGCAGCCGCCGTCCACGCCGCCGGACTCGACCTCATCGGAGATCGACCACGAGATCCTCGACCCGCCGGTGCTTTGGCTGGACGGCAATCCGAGCCCACCACCCGCGCACCTGCATTCCGACTGGTTCCCTGATCCGCAGACCCGGCCGTACGCGGCTCTCGTCGGCGGCCTGCTGATCGGCGGCGGCAAGCGACCCGAGCAGGGCGAGTAATCTGGCGCCGTGCGAGTTCTGCTCCGCGTGGTAAATCACCAATACCTGGACGTCGGAGTTGCCGGTGGACAACTTCTCGTCATCCCACAACCTCCCCGGCGGCACTTACCGTGTCGGCGATCTTGACTTCACCCGAGTCGGATACGGCGCGATGCAGCTGGCCGGCCCGCGCGTCTTCGGACCGCCGAAGGACCGCGCCGCCGCGATCGCCGTGCTGCGCGGGGCGGTCGAGCTCGGTATCACCCACATCGACACCGCGGACTACTACGGGCCGCACGTCACCAACGAGATCATCCGCGAGGCGCTTGCGCCGTACCCCGACGAGCTGCACATCGTCACCAAGGTCGGCGCCCGACGCGATGAACAGGGCGGCTGGCCGCACGCCCGCACACCCGCCGAATTGCGCTCCCAGGTCCACGACAACCTGCGCAACCTCGGGCTCGAGGTGCTCGACGTCGTCAACCTGCGCGTCGGTGGCGTGGAGGCTCCCGAGCCGGGCTCGATCGCGGAGCAGTACGAGACCCTCGCCGAGCTGCAGCAGCAGGGCCTGATCCGGCACCTCGGCAACAGCACCGTCACCGCCGAGCAGGTCACCGAAGCGCGGTCGATCGCGCTGCTCGTCTGCGTACAAAACCTCTACAACCTCGCCCACCGCGTAGACGATGATCTCCTCGAAAACCTTGCCACCCAAGGCATCGCGTTCGTGCCGTACTTCCCACTCGGTCGGTTCTCGCCGTTACAGGCGGATGCGTTGCAGGCGGTCGCCGATCGGCTGCACGCGAGTCAGATGGCCGTCGCGCTCGCCTGGCTGTTGCAGCGCGCCGAACATCCTGCTGATCCCCGGTACCTCTTCGGTAGCCCTCCTGCGCGAGAACGTCGCCGGCGAGGGCCTCCACCTACCGCCCAAAGCGATCGCCGAACTCGACGCGATCGGCGATTGACGCAGCTCCGCTTCGCGCCACCCCTACTGTAGGAGTGTGCGCAGAAGGGTTCGGTCAGTCGCCGGGCTGGGCGCCTTCGTAGCCTTCGATGACGAGCATCTCTGCCTCACTGGCCGACGCACGCATCGCTAGCACCTGCTGGTACTCCGGGCTGTGATAGCAGTCCAGGGCAGCCTGGTAGCTCGGGAACTCGAGCACCACGTTGCGGTCCCGGGCCCGTCCCTCGACTGACTCGTACTGGCCGCCTCGCACGAGGAACCGGCCACCATGTGCGGCGAACACCGGGCCATTCGCTGCGACGTACTTCGCGTATTGCTCGGCGTCGCTGACTGATACTCGTCCGATCCAATATCCCTTGGCCATCTGCTGATCATGCCCCACCGCAGTACTTCGGTGCGGACCGAAGAGCTTGCCCGGCGGCATTGTCTGATCGGCTATGGACACCCACCATCTCGCTGATCTTTGGGATCCGACCCGGCGGCGATGGCGGCGTGACGTGCGAGCAGTTCTGCCTCGACCGGCCGGACTGCGCTACGAGCGCGCCCCAGCTAGATACGGCGCCGTTCGACTCGTAGCGGACGCGGCTACTGCGGCGGGCGTGCCCGTGACGACAATGCGCCCGCCGTCCGCGCCTCCGCCCGGGCCCAGGTCGATCACGTGGTCGGCGCCTGCAACCACGGCCATGTCGTGCTCGATGACGATCACCGAGTTCCCCGCGTCGACGAGCGATTGCAATTGGCGCATCAGCAGATCGACATCTGCGGGATGCAGGCCGGTGGTGGGTTCGTCCAGGATGAAGAGCGTGTGCCCGCGCCGTGAGCGCTGCAGTTCGGTGGCCAGCTTGATGCGTTGTGCCTCTCCGCCGGAGAGTTCGGTGGCCGGCTGGCCGAGAGTCAGGTAGCCGAGGCCGACGTCGCGCAGCGTCTGGAGGCTGCGGGCCACCGCCGGCACATCGGCGAAGAACTCGGCAGCGTCATCGACAGTGAGCGCGAGCACGTCCGCGATCGACCGGCCGCGGTACTTCACCTCGAGCGTCTCGGGGTTGTAGCGCGCACCGTGACAGACCGGGCAGGCCGAGTACGTGCCGGGCAGGAAGAGCAGCTCGACAGCGACGAAGCCCTCACCTTGACAGTTCTCGCAGCGACCGCCGTTGACGTTGAAGGAGAACCGGCCGACCGGATATCCACGGTGGTTGGCCTTGTCCGTCGCGGCGAAGATCTTGCGCACTCCGTCGAACAGGCCGGTGTAGGTGGCCAGGTTCGACCGGGGTGTCCGACCGATCGGCTTCTGATCGACCTGCACCAGCCGGTCGATCGAGTCAAGCCCGCGGACTCGGGCGGCACCCGGTTGTCGAACCTCCGCCGGGTCGGTGTCCTCGGTGTCATCAACGTCAGGTTCAGCACCGAGATGGTCTCGCACGGCTTCGGCGAGCACGCCGGAGATCAAGGTCGATTTACCTGACCCGGACACCCCGGTGACGGCGGTGAACACGCCGAGCGGGATGTCGACGTCGAGGTGATGCAGGTTGTGCCGGGTGATGTCGCGCATCTCCAGCTCGCCTCGGGGGGCACGCGCCGGTCTCGGCGCCGGTCCGGACGGCTCGAACACATACGGACGCGTTGCCGATTCCGCAACGTCGGCCAGCTCGGCGACCGGCCCGCTGTGCAGCACACGTCCACCGAGCACGCCGGCGCCGGGACCGACATCCACGATCCAGTCGGCGTGCCGCATGAGCTCGACGTCGTGTTCGACGACGAGCAACGAGTTCCCGGTACGGCGCAGCCGGGCGAGCACGGTCAACAGCGCGCGGGTGTCGTCCGGATGCAGCCCCGCGGACGGCTCATCCAGGACGTACACGACACCGAACAGCAGGGACCGCAGCGCAGTGGCCAGCCGCAGCCGCTGCAGTTCGCCGGACGAGAGCGTCGGAGTGTGGCGGGACATGCTCAGGTAGCCGAGGCCGAGCTCGATGAGCACGTCCAGGCGAGCCAGTAGGTCCGGCACGATCGTGGTCGCGACGTCGCCGGCGGTGTCCGCCGTGCGCAGCTCGGCAGCGAGTGCGGTCAGCGACAGGCCGGCCAGTTCGGCGATGGTGCGCCTTGCGAAGGTCACCGCGAGTGCGGCCGCGCCGAGACCGGCGCCGCCGCACAGAGGGCACGCCGTCACGTCGACGTGCTGCAGCGCACGCCGCCGCAACGCCGCGCTCCCGGTGTTCGCCAGCGTGCGCAGCACGTAGCGACGGGCGCTCTGGTACGTGCCCTGGTACGGCCGCTGGATGCGGTGCGCCTCCCGCTCGGCGTGCACGGTCACGACCGGCTGTTCCTCGGTGAACAGGATCCAGTCGCGATCGGCCTGGTCGAGTTCACCCCACGGCCGGTCGATGTCATAGCCGAGCGTGGCCAGGATGTCGCGGTAGTTCTTGCCCTGCCAGGCTCCGGGCCACGCGGCGACGGCGTGGTCGCGGATGCTGAGCGACGGGTCGGGCACGAGCGATGACTCGCTGACCTCGTGGATCCGGCCGAGTCCGTGACATCGCGGGCAGGCGCCGGCCGGGGTGTTCGGGGAGAATGCGTCCGAGTCGAGTCGAGGTGCGCCCGGGGGATAGGTGCCGGTCCGGGACAGCAGCATCCGCAGCGAGTTCGACAGCGTCGTCACGGTTCCCACCGTCGACCGCGAGCCGGGCACCCCGCGGGACTGCTGCAGTGCGACCGCCGGGGGCAGGCCGGTGATCTCCCGGACCTCGGGGGCGCCGGCCTGATGGATCAGCCGACGGGCATACGGAGCGACCGATTCGAGATACCGCAACTGCGCCTCGGCGTAGATGGTCCCGAACGCCAATGACGACTTCCCGGAGCCGGATACCCCGGTGACGACGACGAACGCGTCCCGCGGGATGTCGACGTCGACCTCGCGCAGGTTGTGCACCCGTGCCCCGCGGACCCGGATGTACCGGTCGTCCGCACCACTGGAGGCGTCCATCCGACCATCGTCTCAGGCGCTGCAGCGCCCGAGGTCGAGCAGTCGCTGACCCGGACGAAGCGACGTCAACAGATTGCCTCCGGGTTCACCGCCTAGCATCCGTAGATCATGGGCACAGACTCGTCGGTTGATTCCGATCTCGTGGCCGGGGTCCAGGCCGTGGGCGGACGGGGCCTCGGCGTCGAGGGCATCCACGTTCACATCCAGGGCCGCCGGCCGGTCGAGCGCCATTGGGTGGCCGACATCCGTCGTGACGTTTTTTCGGTATCGAAGACCTTCACCTCGGTGGCCGTCGGGATCGCCCAGGCCGAGGGGCTACTCGACACCGACGACGCAGTGCTGGCTCATCTCGGGCACTTGGTGTCGGCTGCTGCGCCAGGCATCGATGCGATCACCATCCGACAGCTGCTCACGATGTCGTCAGGGATCGTCTACCGCTGGGATGATCCGGACGCCGATCACCACGGTGACGCTGCATGCGACATCCTGACCGCACGGCTCGGCTCCAAGCCCGGCACCACTTTCGCCTACCGGGGCGCTAACACCTACCTGCTCAGCCGGATCATCCACGCGTGCTCCGGGCAGGAGCTGCGGGACTTCCTGCTCCCGCGGCTGTTCACTCCGCTCGACGTAGGAAATCCGCAGTGGCAGCGCTGCCCGCGGGGGTACTCCCTCGGTGCGGTCGGATTGCATTTGCGCACCGAGGAGATCGCCAGATTCGGCCGCACCCTGCTCGACGAAGGCCGGTACAAGGACCGGCAGCTCGTCACGCCCGAGTACGTCCGCGCGATGGTCACCGACGCGACGTCAACGGGAGAGCACCTCGCCACCGGCGCGACGCAACCGCATCCGGACAACGCCCGCTACGGCCGCCATGTGTGGCTGTGCGACCGAGACGACGCATGGCGGATGGACGGCATCTACGGCCAGTTCAGCATCGTGTTTCCTCACCAGCGTGCCTGCGTGACGGTCACCTCCCATTATCAAGGGCCGACCACCGACATCCTGGACGCGATTTGGTCGGAGATCGTGCCGGTGCTCGGCTGAGCGCAGCGATGTCGAGCCGCTACCCGGTGCGGCTCGTCGGGGCCTGCGACCGCTAACCAGTGTTCCGCTGCTCGGCGACCTCAGAGAAGAGTTGCCGATGGCGGATCGGCGACAGGCTCGTCGCGCGGCGGAAGTGCACCCGTAGGTTTGCCGGCGAGCCGAGACCGACCTGCGCTGCGATTTCGTCCACTGTGAGGTCCGTGGTCTCCAGGAGTTCCTTGGTCCGCCCGACCCGCTGGTGGTGCAGCCAGGCCAGCGGCGTCATCCCCGTCGACTCCCGAAAGCGGCGGTGGAACGTGCGGGGGGACATGTGTGCTTTCGACGCCATCTGCGCCACGGTGATCGGTTCACCGAGCGCGGAGAGCATCCACTGCTGAGCGGCCGCAAGGGCGTCGTCCCCGGGCGGGATGGGCACCGTCTCGATGAACTGCGCCTGCTCACCGACGTTTCGCGGTGCCATCACGATCCGTCTGGCGACGTGATTCGCGACCGACGGCCCGAGATCCTTCCGGAGGATGTGCAGCGCCAGATCGACACCGGCGGTGACACCACCGGAGGTCAGGATGCGTCCGTTGTCGACGAACAGGACGGCGGGGTCGACAGTCAGGCTCGGGTACTGGTCGGCAAGTTCGGCGCACAGCGACCAGTGCGTCGTCACCGTCAGGCCGTCGAGCAAACCGGCCTGGGCGAGGCCGAACGCGCCGGAGCAGATCGAGACCATCCGGGCGCCGCGCTTGGCCGCCGACCGGAGCATGCCCAGGGACATCTGGTCCAGCCGGGTGTGCGCTGCGGCTCCGTAACCGGGGACCACCACCGTCTGTGCGGTGCGCAGCAGTTCGAGATCGCCGTCGGGAATCACGCTCAGCCCACCGGCCAGGCCGACCGTGTCGCCATCGACGGTGGCGGTCGCGACACTGTAGAACTCCGGCGCTTCGCGGGCGAAGACATGCATCGGAATGGCGAAGTCCAATGGCAACACCTGCTCCAGCAGTAGCACCACGATTCGATGACGACGCATGGCACGATCCTATCGCCGAACGGCACTTCCGCCACTAGTTGGCACCCATGCGGCGGCGCACGATTGCATTGAGCCCTCCGCCCTCGGCGAGACCTTCACCGGGCTGGCCACGTGGCGGTCCCTGCCGTCGTGGGCCCTTGTCCCGACCGCCGACTTCTCGACACCGACCGAGGCTCTGCGCTTCATGGCCCACCGTGCCGGGTCGACGGTGCGTGAACTCGATTCGTCCCATGCGGCCCCGGTGGCCCATCCCGTCGAGACCTCCGAGCTCATTGTTGCTGCAGCGAGCAGCATCTCTTGATCCTTTCTGGTGGCGACGCCCATGGCGGCTGGATCCTTCCGACATGCGGCACTACTGCCACTCGTCGCGCCACCGTTCCTCGGCGTCGAACTGGGTGACGCCATCGTCCAGCGCGACATCGGAGGCCGGGTTACCCCCGCCGTGATCCGCGACGTTGCCTACATCAGCCATCTGGTCGAGACGAAGGCGCCGGACGGCCGTGGTTCGAGGTCGCCGTCATCCACCACACCGATTGTGGCTCGACGCTCCTCGCCGACGACGAGCTTCGGCACTCCTTCGCGATGAAGATCGGTGTCGACGAGTGAGAGCTGGCCGACACGCCGGTGCTCGATCCGGCGCGGACGGTGCGCACGGACGTGGACAGGCTGCTGTGGGCTCCGGAGATCTCGTCGAACGTCCTGGTCTCAGGTCATGTGTACGACGTGGAAACCGGTCTCGTCACCACCATCGTGGACGCGAAGCCACGCCTCCGAGCGTAGAAGGGCCGGAGTCGAACGGCGCTGAGTGATGTGGAGCTACTCGGGCCGGCCGGACAGGATCGCCTTCCGCGACCACCACGACAGCACCGAACGGTACGCGGCTGCACACAGCACCGACGCCACACTGGCGAACGACCCGATCGAGAACGCGGAGAGGAACGACCCGACCGAACCGATCGACAGCACCGAGCCAATCGAGCCGATAGACAGGATCGAGCCACGCGAGCCGATGCTCAGGATGGAGTCCTCCGACTTGATCGACAGCAGGGAACCCTCGCGCTGAGTCATCCACCAATGATGACGCATTGGGGGGTTCGGGTGCGCACAGACTGGGCGCTCTGGTGTTGGATCGGGGCTTGTGAGCGCCGAGAGCCTGCTGCCTCTGCCGGCACGCCCGGGAACGGCGCCGCGAATGACCGTCGCGCTACCGTACCTGTCGGACTCGGTGAAGCGGTTCCTCTCCCAGGAAGCCGGCAGTGCAGCCATCCTGCTCGCAGCCACCGTGCTCGCCCTGGGCTGGGCCAACGTGCCCGGCGGGGGCTACGAGACGTTCTGGCGGACCCAGACCGAGCTACGCGTCGGCACCTGGTCGCTGGACCTCGACCTGCAGCACGTTGTCAACGACGCGGCCATGGCGATCTTCTTCGCCGTCGTCGGGATGGAGATCAGCCGGGAAGTCTCGGTCGGGGAGTTGCGGGACCGACGCACCGTCATCGTGCCGGCACTCGGAGCGCTGGGTGGCCTGGTGTTGCCGGCGCTGCTCTATTTCGCGTTCGAGCATCACGGGGCAGCCGCAGCCGGGTGGGGCATTCCCATGTCGACCGACACCGCCTTCCTCGTCGGGGTACTCGCTCTGTCCGGCCCGGCCTGCCCGGACCAACTGCGACTGTTCCTGCTGACCCTCGCGATCGTTGACGACATCGGCGCGATCAGCGTGATGGCGATCTTCTACAGCGATCACGTCTCGATCAAGGCGCTCGTGATCGCGTTGCTGCTGGTGGCTGTGCTCGTCGGACTGCGAGTCGCCGGTGTCTGGCGACTGGCGCCATACATTCTCGTCGGCATCGGACTGTGGGTCGCGGTCTACGAGTCCGGCGTCCACCCGACGCTGGCCGGCGCCCTGATCGGCCTGATCGTGCCGGCCGCCGCCGTCGACGCGAGGCATCGGCAGCGGCTGTCCTTCTATGGCCGCGCGGTCATCGAGGCGGCCAGTCCGACCCGGGTCCGGCTGGCCACCGCCGCCGCCCGGGCAACCGTGTCGGCCAACGACCGGTTGCAGGACGCACTGCATCCGACCAGTGCCTACGTCGTGTTGCCCCTGTTCGGCCTGGCCAACGCGGGTGTCCCGCTGGACTGGCACACCCTGCGCAACGCCGCGACCTCCGGCGTGACGATCGGCGTGATCGTCGCGCTGGTGGCAGGCAACGCCGTGGGCATCTCGGTGGTCGCCGGAATTGCGCTGCGTACCGGGCTGGGTGCGCTGCCCGGACGGGTTCGGTATGGCCATCTGATCGGCGGTGCCGTGCTGGCCGGTATCGGCTTCACCATCTCGCTGTTCATCACCGATCTCGCGTTCACCGACGACGCGTTGCGCCGCGACGCGAAGATCGGCGTGCTGACCGGTTCGCTGCTGGCCGCCGTGCTCGGCTCGCTGTTGCTGCGCTATCTCGGTGACCGGCTGCCGCTGTGCACTGTCGACGATGCCGGTGGACCGCCGCCTTTGCCGATCGGCGCGTGGCGCGACCCGTCGCTCGGCTGAGTGTCAGCGGTTCAGCCCGATCGCGGCGCGCAACGCCCGCAGCTCGACCCGGCCGGTGTAGAGCCGGCTGTCGATGCACAGCGTCGGGGTGCCGCGGACGCCGAGCTCCACACCCGAGGCGTAGTCGGTCTCCACCGCCGCGCGGAAATCCTGCGGGGCATCGCCCACCACCGCTCCGGCGCCTACGGACGTCGCGTAGCGCTGCAGGTCCGCGTCGGTGAGGCGGCTCTGGTGCTCGAACAGCTCCCAGTGCAGGTCCCAGAAGAGATCGCCGGCTGCCTCGGCGGCCAGCGCTGCCGTCAGTGCGAACGGGTGCACCGTGAACAGCGGGAAGTGCCGAAAGACCAAGCGGGCTCGGCCGCTCGAGGTGTCGATCAGCTCTTTCAGTACCGGCGCGGCGGCGCCGCAGTAGGGGCACTCGAAGTCGCCGTACTCGATCACGGTGACCGGTGCGTCGGCCGCGCCATAGACGTGCCGATTCAGATCGACGCCAACCGATTCCTCGACTGACTCGCTCACGGTCCCGAACGTACTCGGCCGGTCGAGCGCGCTGGACTGCGGCGAATCACCGTCGCGCGGAAACGATCGCCGCACCGAGCTCGGCCCCAGAGAGCCAGGCGCTCTCGACCCGCGGCGCTCCATCGGGGCACCATTGATCGCCGATCAGCGCGACGTCACCACCGTTGGATTCGATGACGCCGAACGGTGCCCGATGCGGTTCGGCCGGCTTCGCGAAGGTCCAACGATGCGGGTGCGTCCAGGCTGAATCACCGACGCCGAGCAATTCGTGCAGGCCCGCGACGACCGGTGCGATCGCGCCGGCGGGGTCGTCCAGATGCCGCCGCGCCAGTGCAGCAGTGGTGTGAGCGACGAGCACGGGTGCCGCGTCGCCTCGGCGGGCTCCATCGTCGGCGAGGAACTCGATGTCCGGATGGTCGTGCACGAATGCGGCATCGGCGAACGACCAGCTGCGAGTGGCGAATCCGCAGACGACGGCAATGGCCGGCAAGTATTCGACCGCGTCGGGTATCGGCACGATTCGGGCCGCCTGTGGATCGGGCATCGCCAGGATCACCGGACCGCCGGGCAGCACGTCGACGGGCTGCTGATACTCCACGTCGACCTCGTCCAACACGGCGCGGACCAACGAGCGCAGTCCACCCGGCGCCGCCCAGCGCATCGGGCCGGACTTGAGTGCTGGCGGCGCGCCGGGGGACAGGACGCTGAACGTGTCGGTCCATGGTCTGGCCAGGCCAGCAGCCCGCCACTGGTCGACCACCGTTGCGAACGCCGGGTCGCGAACGGTGAAATAACCCGCGCCGATGTCGACCCGTCGCCCGTGCAGTGTCGGTGAGGCCATCCGGCCGCCGGACCCGCGGGAGCGGTCGATCACCCGGACCGAAACATCCGCGGCGTGAAGTGCGTGCGCGCATGAGGCGCCGGAAAGACCGGCGCCCACGATGGTGACCGGCACATCGATCCGGGCGAAGCTGGCTGGCAGATACATGTCCTCATCAGTACCGCAGGTCGGCGCGCCCCGCTGGACGAGGGGTCAACCGGCCGAGATCCCCGACCCCAGCCAGGCGCAACGGCGAATGCCTGGCTGGGTCGGCCGATCGCCGGTGGCGCTCGGCGGGGTTACTTGCTGTCGTCGATGGCCTTCTTCGCTGCGTCCTGGCCCCGATCGACCTGCCCGGAGTACTTGCTGCCGGTCTTCTTGTCGACGGCGTCTCCGCCCTTGTCGACGGCTCCCTTCGCCTGATCCGAATGCTTGCCGAGCATCGACTTGACCTTGTCGAGCATTCCCATAATGGCCTCCACATGTCCTGTCGCGTTGCGACGAGGCCCACCAGACGGTGGTGCGAAATCTACTACGAACATCGATGCCCGAGCTGTTCTTCCCGGGCCAGTCGACCGGGTGAAGCCGACGTCGCTCGTTATGATCTGGACATCGAACCCTCGACCTCGCCGCGGCCACTCCCGTTTGTCTGCCGCGCCCCCCTGGAGGCACTGATGACCGGAGGCGCTGCCACCGGAACCCCGGGCTGGGCGTCGGATCTCGGTCCGCTGCCGGCGGGGATAGTCGAGCGTCTCGAGTCGCCGGTCGACGTCGCACTACTCGTCGGGATCGCGGCGTCGACGGAGCTGATGAGCGCGGTCACCAGGGCTGGGCTGGAACCGGTGTTCGTCGACGACGAGAACGCCGCTGCGCGATGCGCCGAGTTCGACTCGCTCGCACTGGTACTGCTGAACGCCGGCGACTCACTCGACGAGGTGGCCCTGGATCTCATCGATGAGCTGCGCCGCACTCACCCAACGGCAACGATCCTGCTCGCCACGCCGAGCGACGGGCTGGACCCGTCGACGCTGCTGGCGGCCATGCGCGCGGGCATCTCCGATGTGGTCGATCCGGCGAACCCGCTGGCGTTGCGCTCGATACTGGGCGCGCTGCTGGCCCGGGCTCGGGGGACGCGGGAGCGCGTGCTGGCGGTAGGGGCACATCCCGACGATGTCGAGATCGGGTGTGCCGGGACGCTGTTGCAGCACCGTGCCTTCGGCGACGAGATCACCATCCTCACGATGAGCCACGGTGGAGTCGGCGGCAGCACCGCGCAACGGGTCGAGGAGTCCGTCGACGCGGCAGCGCTGGTCGGCGCCCGGCTCCTGCTGGGTGATCTGCCGGACACCCAGGTGGACGCAGGGGTCTCGACGATCCGGCTCATCGAGAGCGTGCTGACCGCGATCGACCCGACGGTGATCTACGTGCACTCCCGCAACGACAACCACCAGGATCACCGTGCAGTGCACATCGCGGTGATCAGTGCCAGCCGCAGGGTGCCCAAGATCCTCGCCTACCAGTCGCCGTCGGCGACCAACGACTTCCTGCCGACCAATTTCGTCGCGATCGACGACGTCATTTCACGCAAGGTCGAGGTGCTGAGCATGTTCGACTCGCAGAGCCAGCGGGCCTACCTCGAACCCGATGCGGTGCTGGCCGGGGCCCGGTACTGGGCCCGGCACCTGGCGCCCCGTACTCGCTACGCGGAGCCGTTCGAGGCGGTCCGGACGCTGGTCACCGACCGGCGGATCGGCGAGCAGCCGAAGAGTGCTGGATCCACGGGTGAGGACATCGCGAGCGTGACGGACCTGCGCACCGACGGGGACGCGGACTGACCGTCACCGCGGCGGTTGCTCGGCCCTCACGTCGCGGATACGGGCGGCTCGCCAGTGCGCCTCACCAACGCGTCGTAGACGTCGTCGTCCTCGCCGGCCAGCCGCCGGATCCGCTGCACTTCCCGGACGACCAGGCCGGCGGTGACACGGGCGCCCCCCTCGTGTTGTTCATCGACGTCAGGATCACGCAGGGACTCGATGACGTCGAAGAGTAGTTCGGGCTCGGATGCGGTCCAGCTCAACGGCGCCGATCGCACGAACGGAGACAGCACCCGATCCCAGACGGCTTGGCGTGACAGGGTGTCGTCGTCCTCGGCGACATTCGCCGCCGGCTGGCCGTCGATGGAGATCGGGTACGCCTCGACGCCGCGGACCTCCCGCCAGGCCGTCTCCAGCTCGGCGCTCGCCGTTCCGACCAGGACGTAGATCCATTCACGATCGGGATCGTCCTGGTCGTCGAAGAACTTGAGGGTGAAACGCAAGTCGAGATCCGCCGGCATGGGAACGGCCGATGCCCGGTGCATCAATGCGTGCCCTGCGTCGACGAACTCGGCTGCCCGGGCGAGCGTGCCCAGGCCGCGCAACTGCGAGATGCTCAGGTCGGCCAATCCGAGCTGACCGTACGAGAGCCCGCGCAGGGACGCCTCCTGCCTGTCCGGACGGCGGAGTAGTTCAACGGCGACGCGGGCCACCGCGCGGGCCGCCAGGTGCCGGTGTACCGGCTCGCCCCGGCGCACGATGGAGCGGCTGAGTCCGGTGAGGCTGACCTCGCTGGGCACGCGGTACCCCCGCAACCGGCTGGCGTTCACACCCACCACCGGTGCCGGACCAGCGCGATCACGGCTGCGACGACCACTGCGAGCAGACCCTTCCAGGTGATCCGTTTCTCTCGCCGGATGTCATGCGCGAGCTCCTCGGCGGGGGAGCTGCGCACAGAGTCGGCGCGGTGCTGCCCAATCGTCATCGAGCCCCGACCTTTCCGGTCTTGACGGTCTTCTCCCAGATGATCGCGGTGCCCCTGACCTCGGCTACATAGGCAGCAAAGGTGATGGCGCACAGGATCGGGCCGTACCCCACCAGCACGACCAGCGGATGGACCAGCCATGCGGCCTTCTTGGACCGGTCCAGGCGATAGATCAACCAGGCCGCAAGCATGCAGACGCTCACCCACAGATAGGCACAGAACAGCAGCTCGGAACGCGCTGTGTGGTTCCAGCCGAGTCCGACGGCATGGAACGCATCGCGCCCGAGATCGGTCATCGGTCGGGGTGCCAGAACCGAGAGCATGATGAGCAGGCTGATGACGCCCGGGAACAGCAAAGCCTGCCGCCAACTGTGCCGGGCCACGCTCGGGTCGATCAGCAAGGTGAACACCGTGGTGAACACGTAGCCGATCGCGTTGATGATCCAGAGCAGGTGGAAGAACAGCCGGGCGTTGTCGGCGTGCAGCCACCACAGCATGACCAGCGCTGCGGAGGAGACGAGCATCAGGATCGGCAGGAGCAACGTCGAGAACCACATTGCGGCGAACCACGGCCGACCGAGGTGGTGGTCCCGGGACGGGTGCAGGAACACCTTGCGGAATCGGCGGCTCACCTGGACGTTGCCGCGCGCCCAGCGCAGCCGCTGCTTCCACAGTCCGGTGACGTCCGCCGGTTCCTCCGCGTAGCACTCGGCGTTGCCGTCGAAGATGACCTTGCGCCTGTTGATCTGGGTCAGGAACGTCGTCACCGTATCCTCGGCGAGCGTGGTCGTGTCGATCTGTCCGCCCAGCGACCCGAGGTTCGCCCGGGTGAGCAGCTGTGCACCACCAGCCAGACAGCCCTGCGCGCCGACCACATCCTGGGCGCGGCGACCGGCCGCCTGAGCAGCGCAGTACTCGTAGCCGATGTAGCGGTTCATCCAGTTGGCCGGCTCGCTTGCCTCGCGGATGAACGCCGTGACCGCACCGACGGTCTCGTCGTTCAAGTGCCGGACCATCCGGCGCACCGCGGTGGGCTCGAACACGACGTCGGCATCGGTGATGAGCACCGCGTCCGCCCACGGATCGGCGAGCACACTGCGCAGACCATGGTTGAGCGTGTGGGCTTTGCCCTGGCCGCCGTTCTCCCGGTGCAGCGCGATCACCCGACCCGGGTACTCGGCCACCTTGGCCGCAAGTAGTTCGGCCGTGCCGTCGTTGCTACCGTCGTCGATGACGACCAGGCGGAGACGATCGGCCGGGTAGTCCATCACCATCATCCGGTCCACGCTGAAGCGCAGCACTGCGACCTCGTTCCAGGCCGGCACAAGGACGACGATCCGCGGGCGCAGCTCCAGGTCCACGTTGCCGTAGTGATCGCGCCACCGATGGCCGATCACCAGCAGATACTGGTACACCGTGGCCAGCGTCGGCACGGCACCGAGCAGGATCGCGATGCACAGGATCCAGATCGCGCCGGTGCGAACCAAGTGGATCATGGGCCGGCCGACCGGTCGAGCGACGTGGCGTAGTCCCAACGACCGATATCGGCGCAACGGTGGGCATCACTGCCGGCGACGATGACGACTCCGGCGTTGCTCAGCCGGTCGATCACCCGAAGGCTCGGGCAGCGCCACTTCTCGTTGACCTCGACGCGCGCCTCAGCGGCCACGCAGTCCTTGGCAAGGGCATCGATCAGCTCGCCGTCCACCTGATCCTCGGTCAACCCGCACTTCGGCAGAACGCTGAAGAGGTGGGCCACGATCGGGGGGGCCGGGCTGGTCCGCACCGCGGCGCAGGTCGCAGTGATGAGCGCCTCGAGCGCCGCCGACGGTGTCAGCGACCCGTCGGCGAGTTGCCCGCCGATCTCGGTGGGGTGCACCGGTCCGGACCGGCCGGGGAACTGGTGGTCGGCAATCAAGATGTAGTCGAGCGCGGGCGAACCTGGCGGGAGGTCCAGTGCGCCGGCCTGATCGAGGATCTTGGCCTCGACGCCACAGCGGATCACCAACTCGCCCACATCAAGAGCGTGGACGGTGCGCACGTAGTCCGGCAACCACGTGGTGTCGGCCCGGACGTGATCGCTGAGCCCCCACGTGCGTAGTCCGGCAGCCAGTGCCGCATCGGCCATCGCCGCTGCGGTATCCGCGCCATCGGTGAGCGACGAGTGGGTGTGCAGATCGCTGGTCAGGTCGAGGGTGAGCGTCATGGTGCGCCGGCTGCCGTGGCGACAGGTGGGCCCGTGCCGATCACGCCGTACTCGTCGATCGGCACCGCGACATCAGCCCAGTGCCGCACCACCGCCAGCTCCTGGAAGTCGATCCGATCCGGAAGGCTGGCGCCGAACGCGGCAGCTGTCCCGAGCAAGGGCATGTCGATGCCGGCCAGCATGGTCAGCGTCATCGTGCCCGGGAATCGGGCGTTCACCTCCAGCAGCGCCGGGGCGCCGTCCACGGCACGACGAGCCTGGACGTTGATCACCCCGGTCGCGCCGATCGCGACGGCCACTCCTCGCCCGAAGCTCTCGAGGCCGGCGTCGCGGACAGTCCGGCCGGCCACCGCAATTCCGGAGTCGACCTTGTCGCGAGTCCGCGGCACCGCGGCGACGACGTGCCCGTCGGGCCGGCACAGCACGTCGATCGAGTACTCGGTGCCGGGCAAGTTCTCCTGCGCGATCATCGTCTCGTCGTGGGGTACCCGGTCCAGGTCGCCGGGCTCACTGATGACCGCGAACCCGCGGCCACCCGCGCCCTGCCGTGGCTTCACGATGAACGGCGCACCGAGGCCGGCCAGGTCTGCCGCTGTCGTCGACTGGCTGAGCACCACCGTGCGGGGCACCCGGACACGATCGGCACAGCGCGCGACCAGCGCTGCTTTGTCCAGGCAGAGGTCGAGGCAGCCGGTGGTCTCCACCAGCAACCGGATGCCGTGCTCGGCGAAGCGACCTCGGGCAGCGGACACGTCACGCAACTCGATATCGACGGTCGGGATGACGAGACCGACGCGGTGCTCGACCGCACTGGCCAGCAGCGCGTCGACAAAGCCGGGGTCGTCGCCGCGCGGCAGCAGGATGCGCTGCGCGGCGGGCACGAGGTACAGCCCCACCGCCAACGGGTCGATATCCGCGGCCACCACGCGGGCGTGGCCGGTCAACGCTCTGATGAGCGTTACCGCTGCGGCCCCACCCGCGCCGGTGATCAGCACCGCGCTGTTCTCGGGCAGGACGGGAGAGGACGTCTGTGTCGTCATGCGGTCATCTCACTACGCTCCTGGACGATCGGCGGGACGCTGCTCAGTTTCCGGGCGGGCCGTGCGCGTTCGGGCTGCCCGGGTCGGTCGGTAGCGCCGCGGTCCGAGCCCTGCACCAGAGCCCGGATCACCTCGAACGGTTCGGCGTACCGGGCCCGCGGCGCGAGATGCCGGGCCCAGTACCTCGCGCCGGCAATGATCATCTCCGGTTCGAGGTAGCTGCGATCGTGCTGGGAGTCGAACAGCCCCAGCACCTCTACCTTTGCGGTGACAACCTCATCGATCGCGATGAACTTGCTCGGCGCGAAGTCGTTGTTCGCCGACGGGGACTGGTAGGCCAGCACCTTCGGCACCCCGCGGGTCGCGCTCATCGCGGCGATGTGCACCGACCGGTGGTCCTGGTGATTGTCGTGCTGCGAGTGCACATATACAACGGTCGGATCGAGACGCTGCACGAGTTCCTCGATCATCCGGATCGTCTCGATGCCCGGGTCGATCCTGGTGTCGACCAGGTCGCCAAGTACGAGCTGAGCACCGATCGCGTCGGCCGCCGCCAGGGCCTCGCGAGCTCGGTCGGCGCGGTCGCCGCCGACCGCGCCCTGGCTCAGCGTCAACATCGAGATCCGGTCGCCGCGGCGACGGTGGTCGAGCAACGTCCCGGCGCAGCCGATCTCGATGTCGTCGGGATGTGCGCCGATGGCCAGGACGCGGTGCCGGCGCCGGTTGGCCATCGTCAGTTGCTCGATGATCGCCCGGGAGACATCCGCGGGCTTGGTCGGATCGACGAGATCGGTAGCGCCCAGACGCATCGCCTGGACCAGCGTCCGCGCAGGCAACCGCGACTCGCGGCCCAGCAGGATGATGCGGGCGCTCGGGCTGATGTCCAGCAGCGACTGCACGGCCGACGATCCACTCCGCTCGGTGAGGACGAGCGCGTCCAGCAACAGCAGCGAGAACGGTCCGGTGCGGGCGGCGACCTGGGGTGCGTCGCCCAGCTTCGTCGTCACCATCGTGAGGCCGCGTCGCTCGAGGCTCGCGGCCACGTGGTGCGGCATCGCGCTGCCTACGACGAGGGCGGTACGGGCCGGCCAAGCCCGCGCGACGAGCACCGTATCGAAGGTGGAGTCCACCGGGCCGTCGCCGCCCTCCGCCGCAGCAACACTGCGCGGCGCGTCGCTCGAGCGGACCACGAAACCCTCATTCCCATCACTCACCACAATGTGGCGCCCCGCCGCCTCCGGCATCATATGGGAGTTCTCGAAGCGCTCCCATGCACTATCTCTAGGTGGGATAGAGTTCCGCCTCAGTACGGGGCAGAACGATGTGGATTCCTTTAGTGACCCTGCGCTCCCGATCCCTTGTGGTGGCTGTTGTGCTCGCCTGCTCGTCCGTACTGCTCGGCAGCCCTGCCATTGCCAGCGCCGATGAGCCCACCGCGGGTCAAACCGTGACCGCGGCCTGGCGATGGCTGCACGGCCAGCTGGCCAGCGCCACTACGGTTGTCTCCGCCTCGACGATTGCTCCGTCCACGTCGTACCCACCGTCCTGGACCGGCCCGGTGACCGGCACATTCCATCTGTCCGGCGTCGATGTCCCTCCGATCGACGGTGCGGCCAGTCTCGTCGTGGACAGCCCGAACCCGCTGCCCGGCGACTACCGAGCCAGCGTCACCGGCCACGTCACCCTCCCCGCCGAGCAGGGTCGGTGGATCATCCAGGTTCTCCGCTCGACCGGATCGCAGACCGTCCAGGTCCCGCTGCAGACGCTCGTGGCACCGGATGGGACCTTCGCACTCGACCTGTCCGCCGTTCCCGCGCAGCCGGACGGCGGGTGGGGCTTCGAGGTGCTGGACGCGGCTCACGGCTACGCATCGACCGGGCCGGCCTGGCCGACGCCTGGCGCCTACCGCGGGCTCGAGGTGCGCCAATACGTCACCACCGACACCGCCTACCTGATCGGCACCGCGCCCGCGCTGGCTGACGGCACCTTCAGCTTTCCTTCGAGCTCGCCCGGCGCGAAGACCGTGCAACTCGTCGATACCAGATCCGGCGCAGTGCTCGCCGAGTGGACGCCCAGCCTCGGGCTGGTCCGCTCCTACGACGTGCCGGTCGGAGATCTCCGCAGGGGAGTCACCTACACCTACGACCAGGCCTTGACGCTGCTGTCCGCGCTGTCGGTCGGGGATGCCGCGACGGCTGCGACCGTGGCGTCCGGTTTGGTCATGTTGCAGACGACCGGCGGCGCGCAGGACGGCGGCTTTGTCTCCTCCGCGGCGGCGGTCAATCCGGCGGCCGCGCAGCCGGAGTACCGGACGGGTAACCACAGCGTCGCCACCTACGCACTGTTGCGCTACATCGAGTCGCTGCCCGCGTCGGACTCGAGCCGTCCGGCCCTCGTTGCGGATGCCCGGCGGGCCGTCGACTGGCTGCGCGCGAGGCAGGTGAGCTCCGGTGACATGGCGGGACTGGTCACCGGTGGGGCAGGTGCCTACTCGACGGACGGGTCGATGTTCGATCCGGACGCGGTGATCACGTGGAGCGCGACAGAACATGATCTCGACGCCTGGCACACGCTGACGCTGGCATCGACGGTCCTCGCCGACCCGGATGACCGCACCGCCGCGAATCGATTGCAGGATGCCATCGTGAGCCGGCTGTGGGACTACTCCGCCGGGCGGTTCCTGCAGGGCTGGACGCCGTCCGGTGCGGACCCCACCGAGGCACTGGACGTGAACTCGTGGGGAGCGATCTTCCTGGATGCCATCGGACGACCGGACCTGGCTAGTGCTGCCCTGACCCACGCGCAGCTGTTCGCGACATCGGACGGGTCGGTGTCCGGTTACGCCCCCTTGTTGCCCGTCGCAGATCCGGCGCTGGTCTGGGTCGAGGGCACGGCCGGTGTCGGGGGGGGGGGGGGGAGGGGAAAAAAAAAGAAAAACAACAAAACACACCCCCCCACCAACGCCCCCACGACCAGAAAAAAAGGCACTCCCTACGTC
>JBPCMU010000115.1:0-41293 GCA_051001975.1 Jatrophihabitans sp. | reverse complement strand
GCCGCGAGGAGGAGTCCGGACGCCTCGAGCTGCTGCTCGGCGGACGCATCGCCCGCCACCAGCCGACCCTCGCAGCGCTGCTCGGAGCTACCGCCACGATCGGCATCACCGGTGCGCTCTTCGCCGCTGGGTTGATCGGTTCCGGCGTTCCGGTCGCCGGCTCCCTTTTGTACGCCGCGTCCCTCAGCTCCCTGGCCTTCGTCTTCGCGGGGGTAGCGGCGCTGCTGGCGCAGCTCACCCTGCACGCCCGGGGGGTCTACACCTGGAGCCTGATCGTCCTCGCCGCGTCGTACCTGCTGCGCGGGCTCGGCGACGTGACCGGCACCTGGATCACCTGGCTTTCCCCGCTCGGCTGGGCGGAAAAGGCCGGGCCATTCGGGGACCAACGCTGGTGGGCCTTGGTCATCCCGATCGCGGTCGGGCTGGCACTGGGTGTCGTGGCGCTACGGCTGGCTGCCGGGCGAGACCTCGGCAGCGCTCTCATCCGGGGCGGGTCCGGACCTGAGCACGCTGCCGCGCGGCTGCGAAATCCGATCGGACTCGCTGGGTGGATCCATCGGCCCGCCATCCTCGGCTGGCTCGCCGGTGGGGTGCTGCTGACCGCGACGATGGGCGCGCTTTCCCAGCAGCTGCTCGACGCGATGGCCGGCAACCCGGCGCTCACCACCGCGATGGGCATCACCGACGGTCGGCCCATCGAAGGCCTCGTCGCGGTGGTCCAGCTCTACCTGGCCGTCATCGCGGCGGGCTACGTCGTCCAGGCGATCGGCACGCTACGGGCCGAGGAGGCGAGTGGCAGGTTGGCGATGCGGCTGTGCGGCACGTTGTCCCGTGCCCGCTGGCTGGCCTCGCATGCGTTGGTGGTGCTGGGCGGCCTCGTGATTGTCGTGCTCGGCTCGTCGCTCATCCTGGGCCTCGCGACGGCGCTGTCGGTCGGTGACATGGAAGAGGTCGGACCCATCCTGAGATCCGGACTGGCCTACCTTCCGGCCGAGCTCGTGCTCACCGGGCTGGCGCTCGCGGTCTACGGCCTACGTCCTCGGTTGTTCGGGTTCGCGTGGGCCAGCTACGCCGTGGTGACCTTCATCGCGTTCCTCGGTCCCGGCCTGAAGCTGCGCCAGTGGGTGTTGGACATCTCGCCGACCACGCACGTGGGCAACCCACCCACGAACGCGATCCAGACCGGCGCGCTCACCGTAATGAGCGGCGTCGCCGCGGCCCTCGTCGTGGTCGGCTTCGCGGCCTTCCGTCGGCGCGGAATACCTCAGGGCTAGCTCGTCGGCGACCTCCCTGCGGCGGCCGCTGCGGGCGAGGCCAGCCTCGCTCCAATGGCCTACAGCGCGGCGTCGTGGTCGGCCACTGCGCGGCGGATCCGATCGATGCGGTGGCCGGCTGAGTCTCGCCTGCCCGCGGCCCAACCACGGAAAGAACGCGGACTTGTCACGCCGGGCCGCGTGGATCTTGTGAGAACCTGGGGCAATGCGCGCGATCGAGATCGTGTTCGCTGCTGGATGGGCGGCGTTCTGGCTGTACTGGCTGGTGGCCGCCTTTTCGATGAAGCGCGGGCGCATCCTGTGGTCTCGGGAGCTGGGTATCAGGGCAGTGATCGCCGTCCTCGTGATCGTCCTGATTCGCTTGGGAGCGTTCCGCAACCACGGCCTCAACACTGATCTGTGGCGCGGCGGTCTTGGGCTCGTCCTCTGCGCGCTCGGGCTGGGATTCGCAATCTGGGCTCGCCTGCACCTCGGGCGCAACTGGGGTACCCCGATGACGCAGAAGGACGAGCCAGCGCTTGTCACCAGCGGCCCGTACCGGCTGGTGCGCCATCCCATCTACTCGGGCTTGGTGGTCGCGGGGGTCGGCACCGCAGTGGCGCTGAACTGGCTGTGGATGACTGCGATCGTGCTCGTCGGGCTCTACTTCGTCTACAGCGCCACCGTCGAGGAGGCCTACCTGACCAAGCAATTCCCGCACGACTACCCGGCGTACAAACGCTCGACAAAAATGCTCGTGCCGTTCGCCCTCTGAGTGAACTCGCGGGCTTCAGGCCGGTCCGGAACAAGCGTCCGGAGCTGAACCGAATTGAGTTGAGCCGAAGGCCCGTTCCGTCGAGGCTGGGGACATGCCCATCATCTTGCGCGAGCCCTTTGAAGATCTCACGTTTATGACTCCACTCTCCGAAGGCCGCGCTCGGCGCCTTGTCCGCTTCGCGTCCGGTGACCTGGACGGGACGATGCTCGATCTCGGATGCGGATGGGCCGAGCTGTTGCTCCGCGTGCTCGAGGCTGCCCCCGACGCCCGCGGGATCGGCGTGGACAGCGACAAGGCGTCGATCCGACAGGGAATGCTGCTCGCGCAGCACCGAAACCTCGCCGATCGCGTCACCCTCCTCGTGGGCGACGCCAAGATGGCGGCGCCCGAACACGCCGACGCCGTGATCTGCATCGGCGCCAGTCAGATTTGGGGCCCGCCGGTCGAAGCCAACCAGCCACTTGACTACTCCAGTGCGCTGAGCGCAATTCGCGGGAAGGTGTCACGGCATGCACGGGTCCTCTACGGAGAAGGAATCTGGTCCCGTCCACCGACCCCTGAAGCCGTATCGCGATTGAGCGGCCGGCCCGACGAATTGGTGACCCTCCCGGAGTTGATCGATCTCGCCGTCGAGCACGGGTTCATGCCCGCCGCTGTTCACGAAGCAACCATCGACGAGTGGGACGAGTTCGAATCCGGTTACAGCGCTTGCTACGCAACATGGCTCGCGGATCATGGGCCGGACCATGTGGATGCAGCCGAGGTTCGCGAGCGGGCCGCCCGGCAACGGGCAAGCTACTTCGGCGGATACCGAGGAATCTTGGGCATGGCCTACCTCGGCCTCATTGCCATTTAGGAAGCTCGCCGCCGACACCCGCAGCGCTTCTCGCTAGTCGTCAGACAGAGCGAATGACAGCTCAGTTGTCGCACCCGATCTGGTGGCTCGACGTTGGTGCAGCGGCGTCTGTAGCGACCGACGTCGGCAGGTCACGCGTCAGACGCGAGGGATATCGCGGCCGGTGGGCACCCATTCGGCCAACAGGATGCGACCATCCAGGACTCGGTGGTCAGCCAGTTCCAGGTCGGCACACGCCATGTCGGCGAAGAAGGGCTCACGGCCGTCGGGGCCAGCCAGCAGCGGGAACATCAGGAGCCGTAACCGATCGACCAATCCTGCGTTGAGCAGTTGCCGTGCGATCGACAAGCTACCCATCGTCCGCAGCCGGACGTCGCTTGTGGTCTTGAGGTGCTCGACGTGAGAAGCGACGTCGTCACGACAGACACGAGAGTTCGGCCAGTCCACCGTCTCCAGGGTGCGCGAGAAGACGACCTTGTCCGCCGCGAACATCTGGTTAGAAGAGTCGTCGAGGCCTTCGGCGGGCAGACTGGAGAGCATCTCGTAGGTGCGCCGACCCACCAGGTACACCTGCGGCAGTGCCAGCTCGGCGTTGATCCACTGTTCGAGTTCCGGTCCGTGGTACCCGAAGTAGCCCGGCAGATTGTCGCTGCCTGCCCAGCCGTCTACGGACACGAACACATCCACGATCACAGGTTGGCTCGTCATACCGACTCCATCTTCGTAGTTGTTGACTACTTCGAAATATGGTCGCGCATTCCATTCCTCGGCCCCGCGATCGGCGCAAGCTCAGTATCGAACCAGGCGGGCACCCCGCCTCGACGACTACGGCCGCCACGATGAATCACCTCTGGGCGGAACTGTCCGGAATCCTGGCTGAGGTCACGCCGCGACCGGCAGCATCGGTTAGCAGCCACGGCCGAGCCGCGGCGGGAGCGCTGCGACAGGTCCTCATCGCCGACCAGCGCACCGCAACCGCCGATCATGTTTCTCAGAAGACGCACCTCACTCGAGCGGGGGGACCTCATCGCTGGCGGGCCATTGTTCAGACACACTGAGCCGATGAGCCGCCAGGCATATACCGAGTTGCCGTCAGTGGACCGCAATGCGTAACGGCATCGCCGCCGCACGGGATGCCGTCCGGACCGAGTTGTGGCCGCTGCCCACCGTCGGCGTGATCGTGGCGCTCGGCCTCGGCGTCGGCCTCCCACGTCTGGACCGCCGTGTCGACGCGCATCTGCCGTCCTGGTCGACTCAGTACCTGTTCGGCGGCGACGCCGACGCAGCCCGAACGCTGTTGGATGCAGTCGCCGGTTCGCTGATCACGGTCACGTCGCTGACCTTCTCCCTGACGGTTGTCACATTGCAGCTGGCCAGTGGGCAGTTTTCGCCGCGGTTGCTGCGGACCTTCACCCGGGATCTGTTCGTCCAGGCGACGTTGGCGCTGTTCTTGGCGACCTTCACCTATGCGCTGACGGTGCTACGCAGCGTACGAACGGCAGGCTCGGGCCAATCGGCGTTGGTGCCGCGTCTGTCGGTGACGATCGGTTTCGTCCTTGCTGTTGTCAGCGTGCTTGGCCTGGTGCTGTTCCTGGCCCACCTGGCTCAACAGATCCGGGTCGAGACGATGCTGCGCAAGGTTCATGCCGACGCCACTGACACCGCCGACCGGATGCTGAACCACCAAGACGCTAGCCGGTCGGCAGTGATGGCGCCGGTGGTTGCCGATTCAGCGACGGCAATCGCGGTGACCCGCTCGGGATTTCTGACCGGGGTCGACGCCGAGGCGCTGTGCGCGGCCGCGGTCGACGCCGATGCCGTGATCGTCGTCGATCCGCATCCTGGCGATGCGATCGTCGCCGGTACGCCCGCCGGTTGGGTCTGGTCGCGAACCGGCCAGAACCTGAGCGCTGACGTGTTGGAGCAGCTGACCGGCAGCTTCGAGCGAAGTGTTTCGGTGGGGTTCGAACGGACCGACACACAGGACATCGGGTTTGGGCTCAGGCAACTCACCGACGTCGCCAACAAGGCCGTGTCCCCGGGAATCAACGACCCCACGACCGCGGTCCATGCGCTCGGACACTCCGCGGCGCTGCTCTGCGAGATCGCCGACCGCGATCTCGGGACCCGCGTCGTCGCCGACGAGAACGGTGTCACGCGGGTGGTGATGCGCCGACCGGATCTGGCCGACTTGCTGGAGCTTGCCATCAGCCAGCCCCGCCGCTACGGCGCGAGCGACCCCGCCGTCCTGGCCCAGATCTACACCCTGCTCAGGCAACTTGGCTGGGTCTGCCGGTCGAGTGCTCGCGAAGTCATCGACGCTCAGCGGCGCAGGCTGGACGCGACGGTCGCCGCTCAAGGTTTCGATCCCGTCGAGCGGGCCGACCTCGCCGCGCTCAGCGATCAAGTCGTGGCCTCCGCGGATGGCCGATGGCGCCCGCGTCCCGAGTGATCTTCGACGTGCTTGCACCGTTCAGGTGGCCCGACCAGCAACCGGGAGACCACATCGGCTCGTGGTGTGGATGGAACACGTTGCCGTCCGTGGCCGCGACCGGCGCCATCACCCCCGACGGCTGAGGCGGGTGAGGGTGTCGGCGGCTCGGGCGGCGAGCGCCATGATGGTCAGGCCCGGGTTGGCAGCGTGGAGCCGTCGGTGATGAACAGGTTGTCCATTCCGAACACCTTGTGATCGGAGTCCACCACACCGTCCTCGGATCGGGCGGACATGCGGGCGCCGCCGACGAGGTGGGCGAATCGTTGAATGGTCATGGTCTCTTGCGCGCCGGCCGCTTTGAGGATGGTCTCCATGCTGTCGGTCGCAGCAGCGATGAGGGCCTTGTCGTTCGCGCCCAGCGAGTAGTCGAAGCGGGCCACGGGCAGCCCATGCCGGTCGACTCCGCGCGGAGCCGGTGGTTGGTGCGGCTGCCGTCGGTCTCTCCGGCGGCTAGGCGCGCATCGATGAGCGCGACGACCGGGATGCGGTGGTGGCGGTGCGCAGGAGCGTTCGGCCACCTGGCAGACATCGCAGGACCCGGCGGGCCAGGGCGTCGCGGCGTCGGTCGTGCCCGGCCACCGCGGCGGAGGAGGTGGTCAGGTCGCGGTAGCCGAGTCCGGCGAACGCGCCGGCGACGGCGGCGTCGGTCAGCCCGCCTCGGGCTCGGGAGCGGTCCGCCGCAGCCAGGCCTACGGCGGTGCTGGCATGCGCGAGATCGACCCAGACGCCCGCAGCCAGGATCTCGGGGCTGGGCGAGACACCCGAAAGGAAGGCCTGGGTGAGGTGTCGCACGCCGAGGATGCGAGCGATCACCAGGCTCTTGGTATCGACGGTGAGGTGATGGACGTCGGTGAGCACCCGCTCCGGTGCGATCAGAAGCGCGGTTCCCCACGCAGCCCGGAGGATCTCGATCTTGCGTACCGCCATTGTTCAGCGCCGCCGTAGGTGCCGCGTCGCGGCGATCGCCGCCGCCGCGACGGTCGTTCCTGCGGCCGCGAGGGAGGCGATGCGGTTGCGGGCCACGAACGACACCGGGTCGTGTTCGGCCGCGGTGGAGTCAAAGGATCCGCGCGCTCCCCGGTCGGCCTCGGCGTCTTGGGCCTGGAACACGTTCGACCCCCACCGCGGAAGCTCGTCGTGAGTCTGTTGGGACTTCACCCCCGTCTTGGCGAGGTACCAGTCCACGACCGAGGGAGCGACGCGGTTGCCCAGCACCGTGTACGCGGTGGACAGACCCACCCACATATTCCGCCGCGGATGCTGGGCGGAGAAGAGGATCGATCGGGCGCACACCTCGGGTTGGACGATCGGCGGGACCGGGCGGGGGTGCCCGGGCATCTTGTTCAGATTCCAGCTGAACTGGGTGGTGTTCACCCCGGGCAGGGTGACCAGACCGATCGTGACCCCGCTCTTGGTGGCGATCAGTTCGGTGAGCACCGACTCGGTGAAGCCTTTGATGGCATGTTTCGCGCCGCAGTACGCCGACTGCAGCGGGATCGCCCGGTAGGCCATCGCCGAGGAGACATTCACGATCGCGCCGCGGTCGCGAGCGCGCATCACCCGCAGTGCGGCGCGAGTGCCGTTGACCTGCCCGTAGTAGGTGACAGCGGTCATCCGCTCATACTCCGCGGGGGTGGTGTCCCAGAAGAAAGCCAGCGAGCCGGCGAAGGCGCAATTGACCCAGACCTGGATCGGGCCCAGTTCGGCCTCGATTCGGTCGGTGGCCGACTCCGTCTGGTCCACGTCCGCGACGTCGGTCGATATGCCCAGCCCGCGTCGACCGGTCTGCTGCACGTCGGCGACAGCCGCGGCCAAGCCCGTCTGTCCGCGGGCCAGCACGGCCACGTCGTAACCGGCGGCGGCGAACGCCCGGACGGTGGCCCGCCCGATCCCGGCGCTACCGCCGGTAACCACAGCCACGGGTCGGGTATCGGTCTGGGTCATCGGGGCTCACTTCCGTCATCGGTGGTGCTCGGGTGGGGAGCGCGGGCGGCGCGTAAGGCTGCGGCCGCGTTGATCAGCGCCAGATGGCTCAAGGCCTGCGGAAAGTTGCCGACCAGCTCAGCGCTGCCCGGCGCGCTCATCTCGGCCAGCAGCCCCAGGGGGCTGGCGACGTCGTCCAGTTCGGCCATCAGTTTCTCCGCCTCCTTGATCTGCCCGACATGAACCAGTGCCTGCACGCGCCAGTACGCGCAGGCGATGAAGGTCTGCTCCTCGGCCTGCACGCCGGTGTAGCGGTAGAGCAACGCTCCGGTGCCCAGTTCTGTGGTGATGGCGTCGATGGTCGAGGCCATCCGAGGGCCGACATCGAAGCCGAACTTGGCTCCGAGCAGCACCGAGGCGTCCAGGTCGTCGCTCCCGGCGTAGAAGATGTAGGCCCGTTTCGTCTCCGACCAGCCGTGCTCCTCCACCCAGGCCCGGACCAGCTCAGCCTCGTGGCGCCACCGGGTGGCCGACCCCGCGATGTGCCCCGCGTCCGCCAGTCGCGCGGCGGCGTCCAGAGCGCGCCAGGAGTTCATCTTGGAGGACACATACGGCCGGTTCGTTTGCAGTTCCCAGATGCCCGCGTCGTTGTGGCGCCACGTGTCGGCGCACTGATCGGCCAGGTCGGCCAGCTCCCGTGCAGTAGCGACGTCCAGGACGTGACCGCCGAAGACCCAGTCCGCGACGGTGCCGAACAGATCCCCGTAGACGCCCAACTGCACCTGCGAGGCCGCGTCGTTGCCGATCATCACAGGCTGGCTGTTCTTGTATCCGGGAACGTGGGCGTGCCGACTCCCGGTGGGGACCGTACCGTCCAGGCCGTACATGACATGGACGTCGGGACCGTTCTCGCGGATGGTGCGCAGCAGCCATGCGACCGCGGCGTGCACTTCCTCCTGCAGACCACAAGCCGACAGGGCGTCGATCGTCAGCGCGGCGTCGCGGATCCAGGAGAAGCGGTAGTCCCAGTTCTTGTCGGCGCCGATGCGCTCCGGGAGCGAGGTCGTCGCGGCGGCCGCGATCGCGCCGGTCCGGGCCATCATCAGCAGCTTCAACGCCAAGGCGCTGCGCACGATCTGCTCACGGCCGTGACCCTCCCACTGCACCTGGGTTGACCAGTGACGCCAGTTCGCGGCTGTCAGATCCAGGCGGGCGTCGATGGAGTCCACCCCGGCCAGGTACAGCGGCTCGGCCTCCGAGGCGAGGACCGCCAGCACAATCCGATCGCCCCCGGTGATGCTGAACCGGGCGCTCACCTGCGCGTGATCGACCCTCAACTCGACGCAGGCGCTGGCCCGCACCGCCATCGTCACATCACCGGCGTGCAGCACGGGACCCCGTTGGTCCAGCTCACACCACGGCTCCCACGAGGCCAGGCCGTCACCGGGAGCGACGACAAACATCAGTTCGATCGATCCGTTGACGCCGTCGATCCGGCGAGCCAGTTCGGTCCAGGGCAGTGCCCCCGCGTTGCCGGAGTTCAGGCAGTCGGTCACCCTGGCCTGACCGCTATCGCAGGTGTAGGTCGTCTCCACGATGTTGGTGTGCGGAAGGTAGCGACGGGTAACACTCGCGTCCGGATCGACCGGCCGTAGTTCGATGCGTCCACCACGGACAGGATCGAGCAGGGCCGCAAACGAGGGTGTCGAGTCCAGTCGCGGGATGGCCCACCAGTCCACCGACCCGTCGAGCGCGACGAGTGCCACTGAGTGGCCGTCGCCCAACACGCCGTAGTCGCCGATCGCAGCGAAGCCCAGGTCGTCTCGGTGCGCGGCCGACGATCTCTTGGTCATGCTGTCCTTTCGGGTGACTGAGAGCTCGAGTTAAGGTGGGCACGCCGATCCCCGGCCTGACCGGACAGCCGCTGCGATGCGTCGGCCGTTGGAATCCAATACCGTCATCATATGCGCAATGATTGCGAGACCGCAATCATTGCGGTACCTTCAGCGCGTGCCCAGCCCCAGTGCTTCTTCGCCTGATCAGGTGATGAGCGAGCAGATCGAGGCGGTGCTGGACGCCTCGCGCGTGCTGGTTGCTGTCAGTAGCCAGTCTCTGTCGGCGGTTGACGAGGGGGTCACACTCACGCAATTCCGGGTCTTGGTGATTCTGGCCAGTCGAGGCCCTCTGGATCTCAACGCACTCGCGGATCACATGGGAGTGCATCCTTCGAACGCCACCCGTGCGTGCGACAAACTTGTTGCCCTGCAACTGGTGGAACGCAACGAGGATCCAGCCGATCGACGACGGCTTCTCCTCGCGCCCAGCGCGGCGGGGACCCGACTTCTGCGTTCGGTCAGCGCGCAGCGTCGTAAGGCCATTCGTGGCGTCGTGGCCAAGATGAGGCCGCAGAGTCGACGCCATCTCGGCCAGGTGATGCGGGATTTTGCCACTGCCGGCGGCGAACTGCCCACCGATCAGTGGGCCGGCGTCCTTCTCGGCCCACCCTAGAAAGACTGTGTCAAGAAGCGCGCGATGGACGTGACGCCGTAGGTCGTCCTAGCGTGGCTGCATGATCGCTCCCGCACAGACCGACCCCGCCGTCTCGGACGCTTTCTGGCACAGCGCCGACCGGCATCTCGTCCGATATTCCGGTGCCGGCGGCTTCACCCGCGAGATCATCGAGTCGGCGGCCGGGAGCTTCCTGACCACCGCCGACGGCCGCCGGATCCTCGATTTCACGTCGGGTCAGATGAGCGCGATCCTCGGCCACTCGCACCCCGAGATCGTTGCCACCGTCCGCGAGCACATCGGCACGCTCGACCACCTGTTCAGCGGCATGCTCAGCCGGCCGGTGGTCGAACTCGCCGAGCGCCTGGCCGACTCGCTGCCCGATCCGCTGGACAAGGTGCTGTTGTTGACCACCGGGGCGGAGTCGAACGAAGCCGCGATCCGGATGGCGAAACTTGTCACCGGCCGGCACGAGATCGTCTCGTTTGCCCGCTCATGGCATGGGATGACCCAGGCCGCGGCGAGTGCCACCTACAGCTCCGGCCGTAAGGGTTACGGGCCGGCGGCACCCGGCAACTTCGCGATCCCCACGCCGAACGCCTACCGCCCCGATTTCACTACCTCGAATGGCGAGCTCGACTGGCAGCGCCAACTCGACTTCGGCTTCGACCTCATCGACGCGCAGTCGGTGGGCAGTCTCGCGGCCTGCATCGTCGAACCGATTCTGAGCTCGGGCGGTGTGCTCGAACCGCCGCCGGGCTACCTCGCCGCGCTGCAGCGCAAGTGCCGCGAGCGCGGCATGCTGCGGATCCTGGACGAGGCGCAGACCGGGCTGTGCCGCACCGGTACCTGGTACGCCTTCCAGCGAGACGGCGTGGTGCCCGACATCCTCACGCTCTCCAAGACCCTCGGCGCCGGCCTGCCGCTCGCCGCCGTCGTGACGACACCCGAGATCGAGCAGACCGCTCACGACCGCGGCTACCTCTTCTTCACCACGCATGTCTCCGACCCGCTGGTGGCCGCGGTGGGAAACACCGTGCTGGACGTGCTGGAGCGTGACGGGCTCGATCGGCGCGCCGATGAGTTGGGTGGCGTGCTCAGTGATGGGTTGCGTGAGCTCGCAACACGTCACGCGGTGATTGGCGACGTGCGCGGTCGCGGGCTTCTCGTCGGACTCGAACTCGTCGTCGATCGCGAGACCAAGCAGAGCTCGGACGCGCTTGGCGCCGCAGTTACTCAGCGCTGCCTCGAACTCGGCCTGCACATGAATATCGTGCAGCTCCCCGCCATGGGCGGGGTGTTCCGCATCGCGCCGCCGTTGACCGCCACGAACGAGGAGATCGCGTTGGGCCTGAGCATTCTCGACGAGGCGATCGGCGACGTGACTTCCCGCGCCTGACGCGCCTCCGGCCACCTATCGGCGTTCAGCGGCGCGCCGGGGCGATCGACGGGATGCGGTAGCGAAGGAAAACGACGCCGCTGCGGAAGCGGCGCTCGTCCAGCAGTTCCAGGTCAAGGCGAAGGTTGTCCGGCAGCGCCGGCTACGGTGATGTTGCTGTCCCGGGCGGCCTTCATCTCATGGATCGCGGTCGGGTCGAACTCGCGCTCGATGCGGGTTCTCGCGCTGGAGACGGTGTCCAGCAAAGTCGAGTACACGATCTTGTCCGCGGCTTGCCACAACTGCTGAAACTTCCGCGCTACAGGTAGCTGGTCGGGGAGGGTGTGCGCGGTCTCCCAGTAGACCATCGTCTCGTACATCCGCCGGCCGTAGAGGTAGGTGCCGATCGGGGCTTCCAGGTCGTTGACGAACTTGTGCACCTCCTCGTCCGGCGCCGCCCAGTCGAAGTTGCCCTCCCCGTCCTCGATGTACCCGTCGAGTGAGGCGATCACCGAGTAGATGAGCTTCGCCATGATGTGCACCCCTCGGAAGACCTGAAGTCACTCACCGTAATGCGCTGGGCTCCGCTTGAAGTAGTGATGATGTGACGATTCGACGCTTGGGACCGCTCGATCGGAACAAGATCGCCGTGTGGACGTCCGTAGACTTCGCGGTGTGAGCAAGGTGACGATGTGAGCGCGTGCTGCGGGCCGATGGCCGGGCACGAGGCGCCGGCCCAGGCTGCGGCGGCGTTCGACGTTCCGGCCCGGGACCCGCGGGTCGTGGCAAAGGGGATGGTGGGTGTCCCGGCCGGCCCGTTCTGGATGGGCAGCGAGGATCAGGATGTCTTTCCGGACGACGGCGAGGGGCCGGTTCGTGAGGTGACCGTTTCGACGTTCCGGATCGATGCGAAGGCGGTGACGAGCACTCAGTTCGCCGGCTTCGTCAAGGCGACCGGGTACGTGACGGAGGCGGAGCGGTTCGGCTGGTCGTTCGTGTTCCATCAGTTCGTCGATCCGCAGGACCGGGCCGCGGTGATGAACGCGCGAGTCCCGGAGGCCCCGTGGTGGCTGGGCGTGACGGGTGCGGATTGGCTCCATCCTGAGGGTCCGAGTTCGGATGTGCGGACCCGGAGCAACCATCCGGTCGTGCATGTGTCCCACGCCGACGCGAGTGCGTATGCGAGGTGGGCAGGCAAGCGACTACCGACCGAGGCGGAGTGGGAGAAGGCAGCCCGTGGTGGGCTGGACCGGCAGCGATTCCCGTGGGGTGATGAGTTCACCCCACGCGATCAGTATCGGTGCAACACGTGGCAGGGCAGCTTCCCGCGGCAGAACACCGGCGACGACGGGTTCCTCAGCACCGCGCCGGTCGCCGCGTTCCGGCCCAACGCGTTTGGCCTCTTCAACACCTCGGGCAACGTCTGGGAGTGGTGCGCGGACTGGTTCAGCCCCGACTGGCACGCCGCCGATTCCACGGCGACGCGCATCGACCCGGCCGGACCGCCTGACGGTGAGGTCCGGGTGATGCGTGGCGGCTCGTACCTGTGCCACGAGTCCTACTGCAACAGGTACCGCGTCGCGGCCCGGACCCGTAACACCCCGGACAGCTCGAGCGGCCATCTCGGCTTCCGCTGCGCCATCGACGAACCCGCAGCATGAACTGCCCGACGCCTCGCCAGATCGGTCAGCGGAAAAACGTCGATTGACACGGCCGGCGTTCGTCGTAGTCGATATGAGGTCGGCGGCAGTAGCGCCGCGACCGCGATCCCCTGGGAGAACCGATGAAGTACCTGATGCTGGTCGTAGTCCCACCCGGCGCCACCCCCGGCCCGGATGCGCCGGCTGATCCCGATGCCTGGGTGACCGAGATGGACGCTCGCAGGGTGCGTGTGATGGGCCAGCAGCTGCAGGCCGCCTCGGCCGCCTCGACGGTGCGCGTGCGCGATGGCAAGCGACTCGTCACCGACGGGCCGTTCGCCGAAGCGGCCGAGCACATCGCCGGTTTCGACGTCCTGGATTGCGCGGATCTCGACGAGGCGATCGAGGTGGCCGGTAAACACCCTGTCGCCGGCTTCGGTCTGTTGGAACTCCGGCCGTTCATCCAGGAGTGACGTCCTCAGACCACCAAGAGCGTGACGGCGACGTACTCGCACGCCGCGGCCACGCAGACGAAGGCGTGGAATACCTCGTGGTAGCCGAACACCGCCGGTAGCGGGTCGGGTCGGCGGCGGTGATAGGAGATCGCGCCTGCGGTGTAGAGCAGACCGCCGGTCAACATCAGCACCGCCGGCGCGACACCAGCATTGATCCAGACCGCCGGGATCGCCATCCCGGCCAGCCAGCCGAGCGCCAGGAACGTCGTGCCGACCAGCTTCTCCGGCGCGCTCATCCACGCCAGATGGATGACGGTGGCGGTGACGGTGAGGGTCGACAGCACGATCATGCACACGACGCCGTAGGTGCCACCGGCGATGAGGAACGCGGGGGTCGCGGTGCCGGCGATCAGGAAGAAAATCATCGTGTGATCAAGCCGCTGCAGGATCATGCTGTTGCGCGGCGACCACGTCCCGCGGTGATAAAGCGCGCTGACCCCGAACAGACAGCTGACGCTGGCGACATAGACGGCGACTGCGCTGATCTCAACCGCGCCGCGGGAGGCGGTGATGAGCAGGGTGCCGACGACCAGCGAGGCTTCGAACCAAAGCAGGTGCATCCAGCCCCGGAGAACGGGCTTGGCGTAGAAGAGGTCTCGTGCCGAGTCGTAGAGGCCGGCTGTCGGTGGCGGTGCACCGGTGAGGGTCGCGGAGTCAGTCACCGACATCGTCCAACTCCGTTGTTGCCTTGCCTGAACGGGGAACGTCCGACCCGGCCCTCGGTACACAACCCGGGTTGGCGGCAGAACTACTTCGAGGCGAGTTTCGGCTGCGGCAACAGCCCGCGCAGTGTCTGCGTGCCGTGGTTCATGACCATCACCGGCTCGGCGAGGCCCTTGTCCACCATGCGACGGGCGGTCGCTCCGATCAGCGATCCGCTGGCCCCGAGCTCGCGGGCCAGGTCGCCGATCGTCGCAGGACGATCACTTGCACGCATGCCTCGGAGGATCTTGAGGATTTGGTCTTCGAGGTCTACGGGCATGACATAACACTAGCCCCAATTTCGGGTCTCACCGGCCGGGCCGCTCGAACAGGCAGCAGGAATGGGCCCTTCAGCAAGGCGATTGCCTCCCTGCTAGAAGCCTTTCAGGCGCGCGTCGGGGTCGTCCGGCGCGGCTAGGTGAGCGCGCAACAAGTTGCCAGGCCAGCTGCTGTTCGGGGCTTTGTCCGGTTGCCGCATGGCCTGGCCGATCACCGCGGCGGTCAGTTCCCGCTCGACGTCCAGCCGCGGGTAGTGCTGCTCGAGCAGCGACCGGTCGGCACCTGGCCCGCTGAAGTCGGCTCGTATCCCGAGCCGGGTGAGCAGGGTGATCGGTCCGCGGCGCTCGGCGATCTGCGGGGACGTGTGCAGCGCGATCGCCTCCCACACCTGATCGACCCGTTCGGCAGCGATGCCTGCCTCGGTCAGAAACGCGGCGGCGGCATCGGCTCCTTCGACCTCGAAGCGTTTCGGCCCGTCGTAGCTGTCGGAAGTGCCGATGTCATGCAGCACGCAGGCGTAGAACAACAGGTCCCCGTCGTAGTCGGTGCCGGGCGTCATCTGACGAGCTCGCGCTGCCAATACGGCGTGCAGATAGGTGCGCACGCTGTGGTTGGCGACGGCAGGCCGCTCGTGACTGCGAACCAGTTCAAGAGCGCGCATCGCGTCAGGATGACCGGGCAGCGCCGGGATGGACACCATCGTCGTCTCGCCTCTGTCGCCGGGGTCTCAACCGACCGCGTCGGTCAACGCGTCGACGTCGGCGTCCGTCAACTGCATCGCGCCGTCGCCGAGTCGGTGCACTGTGCGGTCGTCGCCAATGCCGAACGTGCCGGCCTGTCTGGCGGTTGCAGTCATCGGGTGCGTCCTCCTCTGCGGCGATGCCTGGTCAGCGGAAGCCGGCGATGCTGTGCGGTGTGTATTCGGCCTCTAGGTACTCAGCGTCATCGTTGGTCAACTCGACATCCACCGCGGCGACCGCGTCGCGAAGGTGTTCGGGCTTGGTGGCGCCGAAGATGGGCGCGCTGACGACCGGGTTGCGCAGCAGCCAGGCCAGTGAGACCTGCGCGGCCGGGACACCCAGCCGTGCGGCCACCTCGGCGACCCGCTCGACGATCACCTTGTCGCCCGCGACGTAGAGCGACTTGCCGAACTCGTCGGTGTCGGCGCGGGCGGTTTCGGTGTCCCACGGACGGGTCAGCCGACCCCGGGCCAGCGGGCTCCACGGAATCGAGCCGACGCCCTGATCCACGCAGAGCGGAAGCATCTCTCGTTCCTCTTCGCGGTAGATGAGGTTGTAGTGGTTCTGCATGGAGACGAACTTGGTCCAACCGTGTTGCTCGGCAAGGTGCTGGGCCTTGGAGAACTGCCAGGCGTGCATGGACGATGCTCCGATATATCGCGCCTTGCCCGCCTTCACTACCTCGTGCAGCGCTTCGAGCGTCTCCTCGATCGGAGTCTCGTAGTCCCACCGGTGGATCTGGTACAGGTCCACGTAGTCGACCTGCAGCCGTCGCAGGCTGTTGTCGATCTCGGCCATGATCGCCTTGCGGGACAGGCCGTGCCCGTTCGGCCCGGGGCGCATGGCACCGTGCACTTTCGTTGCCAGCACGACGTCCTCGCGCTTAGCGAAGTCGCGCAGCGCGCGCCCGACGAACTCCTCGCTGGTCCCCGCGGAGTAGACGTTCGCGGTGTCCCAGAAGTTGACGCCCGACTCCAGCGCTTCGCGCATGATCGTTCGGCTGCTGTCTTCGTCGAGCACCCACTGGTGCCCGCCAGCGCTGGTATCGCCGAAGCTCATGCATCCCAGGCACACGGCTGAGATGTCGAGGCCGGTCGAGCCGAGTTTGGTGTAGCGCATCGAGCACCGTCTCTCTGTTCGCGTCTGCGTATCGCGGCCACGGTGGTGACCACGACCGCCATCGTCAATTGTCCTCGGCCTCCCGGCGGTCTGGTGAGCGGCCCGGCGTAGCGTCGTAATCCACCACTGAAAGGGGCTTCGAGTGTCCGGAGCGGATCTACTCACCGACGGGTTCCATCGGGTCCAGGAAGTCGTGCACGCAACCGTCGACGGGTTGGATATCGACCAGCTCGCCTACCGGATCGACGACTCGGCAAACTCGATCGCGTGGCTGATCTGGCATCTCACCCGGGTGCAGGACGACCACATCGCCGCGGCGGCCGGGTCCGAGCAGGTCTGGCTCAGTGACGGTTGGGTCGGCCGGTTCGCCCTGCCGTTCGACGACCACGCGACCGGCTATGCGCAGTCGGCCGATGATGTCGGCCAGGTTCGTGCCGAGCCGGGCGAGTTGCTGGCCTATCACGATGCCGTGCACGACCGGACTGTCGCGTATCTCGATGGTCTGTCCGACGCCGATCTCGAGCAAGTAGTGGACGCGGACTGGGATCCGCCGGTCACCCTTTCCGTGCGGCTGGTCAGCGTGTTCTCCGACGACCTGCAGCATGCCGGCCAAGCCGCCTACGTCCGAGGGCTTCTGCAGCGCCGTTGAGTCTGCCAATTCTCGTTTCATCGAGAAGCTCGGCGGGGAGGATGGCCCGGCGACCGATGCGCGCAGCCGCCTCGTCCTCGTCACAGACGTTCAAGTTGCATTAGGACTATGGCGACTCGACGCCGCCACGGACGCGCCGGCCGGTGCGCCACGATCGGCACCCGCCAGCGTCGACATCACCCTGACGCTTCACGGCGTCTGACGAGACGCGAGCCGACGGCGCGCAGATTACGCTGCATGGTCATGTCGGAAAGCGGGCCGCAACGGCGCACCCAAGCCGAACGTAGCGAGCAGACCCGTGCACAGATCCTCGATGCGGCGATCACTGCGCTGACCGAACACGGTTATGCAGGCGCGACCACGCTCCGGATCCAGCAATTGGCCGGCGTCTCGCGCGGTCGACTGCTGTACCACTTCCCGTCCCGCGACGACCTGCTCGTCGCTGCGGTACAGCACCTGGCCCGCGAGCAGATGGACTCCGCGATCGCCGAACGGGAGTGGCCGGACACCACCGCCGAGCGCATCGACGCGGCCGTCGAGACGATGTGGCTGGCCTACCGGCAACCGTTCTTCTGGGCGGCGACCGAACTGTGGTTGGCCGCCCGGGCGCATCCCCCGCTGCGCGAGGCGTTGTTGCCGGCGGAGCGGGATCTCGGGGCCTTCGTCCGCGATGTCACCGACCGGTTCTTCGGCGCCAAGCTCGTCGACAAGCCCGGGTTCGCCGAGTTGCGTGAGGTACTGAACACCAGCATGCGAGGCGTCGCGCTGACCTATGCGTTCCAACCCCGCGACGCTGATACCGATCCGCACCTGGCGACCTGGAAAGAGCTGGCTCGTGCCAGGCTGGCCCCACGAGCACGGGTACGGCCGGGCGGCACAAGTAACGGTCAGCGTTGACTGATTGCGTTGGCCGATTCGCATCCGGCGGATACGGTTGGCGTTACGGACACGAAGGGTGTCAGCTCAATGGATCCTGCAGGGCTCACTGCGGTCGTCACCGGCGGTGCATCTGGACTCGGCCTGGCCACCGCGACCCGGCTGGCCAAGGCCGGCGCGCGGGTGGTGCTTGTAGACCTACCCACCTCGAATGGAGCGGCCGAAGCTGCCCGCCTCGGCGCCGCCGCCCGATTCGTGGGTGCGGACGTCACCGACGCCGCTCAGGTCGGCGCCGCGCTGGATACGGCCGACGAGCTGGGCAGCTTTCGGGTCGCGGTGAACTGCGCCGGTATCGGTCCCGCTGCCAAGGTGCTCGGCCGCAACGGGGTACACGACCTCGACCTGTTCGCCCGCACCGTGCAGATCAACCTGATCGGGACCTTCAACGTCATCCGGCTGGCCGCCGAGCGCATCGCGAGGCAGGAGCCGATCGGCGAGGAGCGCGGAGTCATCGTCAACACCGCCTCGATCGCCGCCTTCGACGGTCAGATCGGCCAGGCTGCGTATGCGGCGTCGAAGGGTGGTGTGGTCGGGCTGACCCTGCCGGTCGCCCGCGAGCTGGCTACCCATCAGATCCGGGTGATGACGATCGCTCCCGGGTTGTTCGAGACACCGATGCTCGCGGCGCTGCCGGACGCGGCGAAGGAGTCGCTCGGCGCGCAGGTGCCGCACCCCAGTCGGCTCGGCAAGCCCGCGGAGTACGCCGCACTTGTCGAGCACATCATCAGCAACCCGATGCTCAACGGCGAGACGATCCGCCTCGACGGCGCGATCCGGATGGCACCGCGCTGAGCGAGCCCGGGTCACCGCCGATCACGACCCGCGCAACATTGCCGATCCTGAGCCGTGGGCAAAATAACAGTCAGAGTTGACTGAAAGTGTTGATGAGCCTTCGTGCGGCAGCTACCGTGGGCGGGGCAGCCGCCGCCCTATTCCGAGGAGCTGACGATGGCCGAGGCCTTCATCTACGACGCGATCCGCACGCCCCGAGGCAAGGGCAAGAATGGATCGCTGCACACCACCAAGCCGGTCGACCTCGTCGTCGGCCTGATCGACGAGCTGCGCAAGCGCCAGCCGACTCTCGACACCGACCGGATCGACGATGTAGTGCTCGGCGTCGTCTCGCCCGTCGGTGACCAGGGTGGCGACATCGCACGCACTGCCGCGCTCGTCGCCGGGCTGCCGGACACGGCCGCCGGTGTGCAGCTGAACCGGTTCTGCGCGTCCGGGCTGGAAGCGGTGAACACCGCCGCGCAGAAGGTGATCTCCGGATGGGATCACCTGATCGTCGCCGGCGGTGTGGAGAGCATGTCGCGGGTCCCGATCGGGTCCGACGGCGGCGCGTGGGCGATGGACCCGACCACCAGCTACGACACGTACTTCGTTCCGCAGGGCGTTTCCGCTGACCTGATCGCCACGGTCGAGGGCTTCAGTCGCACCGATGTCGACTCGTACGCCGTGCAGTCCCAGCAGCGCGCCGCGGCGGCTTGGGCTAACGGCTACTTCAAGAACTCGGTCATTCCGGTGTACGACCAGAACGGGTTGCTGCTGCTCGACCACGACGAGCACATGCGCCCGGAGTCGACCGTCGAGTCGCTCGGCGCGCTGAAGCCGTCGTTCGCGATGATGGGTGAGCACGGCGGCTTCGATGCGGTGGCGCTGCAGAAGTACCACTGGGTCGAGGCGATCAACCACGTGCACACGCCGGGCAACTCCTCGGGCATCGTCGATGGCGCCGCGCTGACGCTGATCGGCTCCGAGGAGATCGGCCGCGAGACGGGGCTGACCCCGCGGGCACGCATCGTCGCCGCGGCGACCACCGGCTCGGACCCGACGATCATGCTGACCGGTCCTACTCCGGCGACGCAGAAGCTGCTGCGCACGGCCGGGCTGACCGTCGATGACATCGACCTGTTCGAGCTGAACGAGGCGTTCGCCGCCGTGGTGCTCAAGTACCAAAAGGACCTGGGCATCCCGGACGACAAGCTGAACGTGAACGGTGGGGCGATCGCGATGGGCCACCCGCTGGGTGCCACCGGCGCGATGATCCTCGGCACCATGATCGACGAGTTGGAGCGCCGCGACCTGCGTCGGGCCGTCATCACTCTGTGCATCGGCGGCGGCATGGGCGTCGCGACCCTGATCGAGCGAGTCTGAGGAGCCGGCCCATGACGAACACAATTGAGTATGCGAAAGGCCCCGACGGCGTCGTCATCCTGACGATGGACGACCCGAACCAGTCGGCCAACACGATGAACGCCGACTGGATCTCGTCCTTCGGCGCGGCAGTCGAGCGGCTGGAGAGCGAGAAGGACGACATCAGCGGTGTCGTCGTCGCTTCGGCCAAGAAGACGTTCTTCGCCGGCGGCGATCTCAACGATCTGATCCAAGCCACTCCGGCCGATGCGCAGCGAGTCTTCGACCAGACCCAGCAGATCAAGTCGTACTTCCGTCGCCTCGAGACACTGGGCAGGCCGGTCGTCGCCGCCATCAACGGCGCAGCGCTCGGTGGCGGCCTGGAGATCGCGCTGGCCTGTCACCATCGGATCGCCGCGGACGTGAAGGGCTCGGTCATCGGTACGCCGGAGGTCACCCTCGGCCTACTGCCCGGCGGCGGTGGCGTGGTGCGCACCGTGCGGATGCTCGGCATCGTCGACGCACTACTGAAAGTGCTCCTGCTCGGCCAGCGCAGTCGGGTCGCGCAGGCTAAGGAGATCGGCATCGTCGACGAGGTCGTCGGTAGCGTCGAGGAGCTGCTGCCCGCGGCGAAGGCGTGGATCGCGGCCAACCCGGAGGCGGTGCAGCGCTGGGACGTGAAGGGCTATAAGATCCCCGGCGGCACGCCGTCCACTCCGTCGTTCGCGATGAACCTGCCGGCGCTGCCGGCCAACCTGCGCAAGCAGCTGAAGGGCGCGAACATGCCGGCGCCGCGGGCGATCATGGCCGCGGCCGTCGAGGGCGCCCAGGTCGACTTCGACGACGCCGGAACGATCGAGTCGCGGTACTTCACCGAGCTTGCCATCGGCCAGGTCTCGAAGAACATGACGAAGGCGTTCTTCTTCGATCTGCAGCACATCAACTCAGGCGGGAGTCGTCCGGACGGCTACGAGAAGTGGGCCGCCAAGAAGGTCGCGGTGATCGGCGCGGGGATGATGGGTGCCGCGATCGCCTACGTCTGCGCCAAGGCTGGCATCGAGGTCGTCCTGAAGGACGTCTCACAGGAGGCCGCGGACAACGGCTTCGGATACTCGGAGGCGCTGGTCGGTAAGGGTGTCGAGCGTGGCAAGTTGACCCAGGAGAAGGGCGCAGCGCTGCTGGCCCGGATCAAGGCCAGCGCCGACTACGCCGACATCGCGGACTGCGACATTGTCATCGAGGCGGTCTTCGAGAGCGTCGAGATCAAGGCGACGGTGTTCAAGGAGGTCGAGCCACTGCTGCCCGCCGACGCGGTGCTGGGCTCGAACACCTCGACGCTGCCGATCACGATCTTGGCCGACGCGGTCCAGCGCCCCGCGGACTTCATCGGCCTGCACTTCTTCAGCCCCGTCGACAAGATGCCGCTGTTGGAGATCGTCGTCGGCGAGAAGACCAGCGATGCCACCCTGGCCAAGGCGTTCGACCTGGCGCAGCAGATCGGCAAGACCCCGATCGTCGTCAACGACAGCCGCGGATTCTTCACCAGCCGGGTGATCGGCACCTTCCTCAACGAGGCCGTCGCGATGGTCGGCGAAGGTTTGGCGCCGGCGTCGATCGAGCAGGCCGGCTCGCAGGCCGGCTACCCGGCGCCACCGCTGCAGCTGATGGACGAGCTGACGCTGACCCTGCCGCAGAAGATCCGCAAGGAGGCCCGGACCGCGACCGAGGCAGCCGGCAAGACGTGGGTGTCGCACGGCAGCGAGGACGTCATCGACCGGATGGTCGGCGAGTTCGACCGCAAAGGCCGGTCGACCGGATCGGGCTTCTACGAGTACGCCGATGGCAAGCGCACCTCGCTCTGGCCGGGCCTGCACTACGCCTTCGCCAAGGATGGCGGGCAGATCCCGTTGGACAACACGGTCGCGCCGCAAGAGTCGCTGCGTGACATGAAGGAACGAATGCTGTTCGCCGAAGCGCTGGAGTCGGTGCGCTGTCTGGACGAGGGCGTGCTGCGATCGGTCGAGGACGCCAACATCGGCTCGATCATGGGCATCGGCTTCCCGCCGTGGACCGGTGGGGTCATCCAGTACATCAACGGCTACCCGGGTGGTGTGGCCGGATTCGTCACCCGAGCACAGCAGCTGGCCGAGCGTTACGGCGAGCACTTCGCGCCGCCGCAGTCCCTCGTGGACCTCGCGGCCAGCGGCGGCACGCTCTAACGCGGGTGGCCCGGCTAGGCGGGCCGGGCGCCGGCCCGATCGCCGGCGAGGCGGCCCAGCACCAGCTGCAGAGCCGGTGCGGCGCGGTCGGTGTCGTGCTCGCTGAGCCAGGCCAGTTCGGCGATCGCCCGGGCCGGTCTGGCGTGCCCCGTCGCGACGCCGTAGTAGCAGTACATAGTGAGCTCCGTGAGCAGGTCGGTGCCGTGGTCCGAAGTCCGCACGGTGAACGCCGGGCGCAGCTCGGTCAGCGTCATCCCGAGTTCTTCGCCGACCTCGCGGACGAGGGCCTGTTCGGGGGTCTCGTCGGGCTCCAACTTGCCGCCCGGAAGGGAGAATCGATCCCGGTCGCGGGCCCGCACCGACAGCAGCCGGCCACCGGACGTATGTACCCATCCGACCGAGGCGAGCGGGCTGCTCGGGGCGGTCGGACGGTCTATGAGACCTAGGGGTTCGTCGCGGATCACATGCTGAAATCTAGCCACGACCTCCGACGCAGGACGTTGGCGGGTGAACGGCATCGGCCGGCCCGGTGAGGTCCGGGAATAACCGCGGCGGTCGCTACGATCTGTTCACTGTGTGTCTGACAACGTTCAACTCGCGAGCGTGCTCTACTCGTTTCCTGCGTCCGGCATGACAGCGGCGATACCTCAGCTGAGAGACCCGCGCGCTGCCGCGACCCGGATGGCCGGGTTTGCGCTGGTCATCTTCCCGGTCGCCGTGTTGGCCTGGGCGACGATGATCGCGCCGGCCCAACCTGTTGCCGAGGCCGGGCTGTGCCTGTACGGCACTCGGGCGCAGACGATCTTGCCGTTCGCGGTGGGGATGGTCGCCCTGAGCTGGTGCTTCCTGCGCATCGGATGGCTGCTGCGCAGCGAGGAGCCGGTGCTGAGTCGGCTGATGTCACTCGGTGGATTGCTGATGATCGGTATCGTGCTCACCCCTTTCACCCTCAGCGGGTTGGTGAACCTGGTACACATCGCGATCGCTTCGGCGCTGTTCGTCGCGCAGTTGGGGGCCGTCGCCCTGTTACTTGATCGACCGAGCGGCGCGTCCGGGTGGCTGCCGTTGGTGGCGTTAGGGGCCGGCGACCTGCTCGCCGCCTGCGCGATGGTGGTCGACAGCCCGACCATGTGGCTGGGGCAGGTGCTCAGCCAGCTCGGGTTTCTATCGCTGCTGCGTGGCCATTTGCTCGGCGCGGGGCGCGTCGAGTTGGTCCAAGGCGCGGAGGTCATGGGCTGATCCGCCGCCATCGCCGTGCTCGGCCGGCCGGTCCCGTGCTTGCTGGCCGTCGGCCAGCGCCTGGCTGTGGCGTAGCGGCTATCGGGCGAGCTCCGGCGGAAAGCCCCCGGTCGCGATCGGTCCCCAGCGGGTGGGGGTTACCCGGATGAGCGTCTTGTTCTGGCGCACCATCGCGGCGCGGTAGTCATCCCAGTCCGGGTGCTCACCGGAGATCACCCGGAAGTAGTCGACCAGCCCGTCCAGCGCCTCGGGCATGTCCAGCACCTCGGCGGTTCCGTCGACCTGCACCCAGGCTCCGCCGAAGTCGTCGGAGAGCACGAGCACGGTGACTTCCGGCCGTTGTCGAGCGTTCTGCGCCTTCGCCCGTTCTGGGTAAGTGGACATCACCAGCCGCTCAGACGCGTCCAGGCCACACGTCAGCGGGGATGCCTGCGGGCGGCCGTCGGATCTGGTGGTGATGAGGATGGCTTGGTGGCGATCGCGGACGAACTCGGCCAGTTCGGCGGCGTCGACGCGATCGGCGCGGGCGATGTGCACGTCAGGCCTTCGTGCCGGACTTCGAAGATTCCGAGAGCGCGGCATCGATCACGAGACCGACGCCGATCGCGGTCAGCCAGACGTCTTTGGCGATCGGGGTGCCCTGCTGGGTCGGCCGCCACTTGTCGTCATGCATGCCGGGCGTGCGTACGTACACACCGAGCAGGCCGCCACCGAACCCGGTCACGCCGAGCCCGGCGAGGCCGGCGGGTACCAGCGGCAGCAACAATGCGGCGCCGAGCACGGTCTCTGCAGCCCCGAGTGCCTTGAAGAACAGCTTCGGCTCGACGTGGGCCAGGAACGGATACGCGCCGGCGGCCATGCCGTGGATGCCCTTCGCCTGCTCCTCGCTCTTGCTCCGTACCTTGCCGGTGCCGGCGTTCAGGAGGAACACTCCTGCCGCGATGCGGCCGGGAGCGCGGCGGAGTTTGGCAGCCAGGGACATGGGGGCCTCCGTTGGGGCAGAACGTGGATCTACTACTACCACCTTGCCACCCACTGACGCGGGCGCAACCGAGGGTCCGGACGTCAAGGCGCTGCTGCGGCTCGCTGCGGTCTGGAACATCCCGGTGGCCCGCAACCTGGCCACGGCGGACACGTTGGTCTCCTCGCCGCTGTTTGCCGACGGCTATCGGCGGCTGCGCCCGACTGATCAATGGCCGGGCCTGAGACGAGCAGTAGGTCGCAGTCTAGCGGGCCCGCTCACCGAGCATCGACCGGGCGGCAGCCTCGATCTCGGCCTGACCCAGAAGGACGAGATTGGCCGCGTCGGCCAGCGGGATATAGCTGTCCGCACTGGCCACCCGCCCGATCCGACCGGGATAGCCGCACTCGACCAGCGCGCTCACTACGCCCTCGCCGACGCCGCCGCTGCGTCGCGTCTCGTCCACGACGAGCATGCGCGGCACCCGCCCGCACTCCGCGGCGATCGCGGCGGCCGGCAGCGGCGAGATCCAGCGCAGGTCCACCACCCGAATCCGGGTGCCTTCGGTGGCTAGCTGGGCGGCCACCCGCAGGCTCATTCGCAGTCCGTTGCCGAAGGTCAACATCGTCAATTCGCTGTCGGCAGCTTCGACGCCGTAGCCGCGAACCGAGCCGATCGGCGCGTCGACGGTCCCGGGCGCCGGGTAGGCGGCCAACCAGCCGCGGTCGCCCGGTTCGAGAAGATCGCGCTCGTGATAGAGCGCGATCGGTTCCAGGTAGACGCTGACCGTTCCGGTGTCCGCGGCGGCCGCGATGCACGTCCGCAGCAACGGGGCGGCGTCGGCGGGATTGGCGGGCACACAGACCACCAGGCCGGGGATATCGCGCAGCGCCGCGACGGCGTTGTCGTTGTGGAAGTGACCGCCGAAGCCCTTCTGGTAGGCCAGCCCGGCGACCCGGACCACCATCGGATTGCGGAAGGTGTCGTTGGAGAAGAAGCGCAGGCTGGCCGCCTCGCCGCGGATCTGGTCGAGCGCATTGTGCAGGTAGGCGAGGTACTGGATCTCCGGGACGGGCAGCAGACCGCTCAATCCAGAGCCCAGCGCCAGACCGAGGATGGCCTGCTCGTCCAGCAGGGTGTCGAAGACCCGCGGCGTGCCGAACCGGGTCGCCAAGCCACGGGTGACGCCGTACACGCCGCCCTTGCGCCCGGTGTCCTCGCCGAACACCAGCACCTCCGGGCGGGCAGCCAGCTCGTCGGTCAGTGCGGCGTTGATCGACTGGGCGAGAGTGAGCTCGCCGCCGTCCTCGGGCAGCTTGCCGTCAAAAGCTGTGGTGCGGTCGCCGACCGGTTGGGACGTCTCGCCCGTCGGATGCAGTGGCGCCATCACTTCGGCGCGGCTGACGAGCTTGGGCAGCGTGGCGACCTCGCCGGCGAGCTGATGCACCCGCCGGGCGATCGCGTCGTAGCGGTCGACCAGCGCCACGCCGCTCGTCGTGCCGGCGCGGACGAGTGACCGCGCCTCGGCGAGCAGCGGATCGCGGGCTCGGTCGGCGGCCAGATCGGCAACGCTGCGGTAGGCCGTTTCGACGTCGGTGCCGGCATGGCCGAGGTAGCGCACGGTGCGCAGGTGCAGCAGCGCCGGTCGACGGGACGTGCGGACGTAACGCACCGCTTCGGCAGCCGCTGCGCGCAGCTCGGCCGGGTGGTCGCCGGCCGCGGCGAGGTACCGCAGTTCGGGGCGTTGCGCGGCGCGCTGCACCCACCCGTCCGGCGACGGTACCGAGATGCCCCAGCCGTTGTCCTCGCAGACGATCAACAGCGGCATCGGCAGCCCGCGGTGCGAGCTGTAGCCGACGGTATTGAGGGCACCGACTGCCGTCGAGTGGTTCAGGCTCGCGTCGCCCAGGCTGGTGACCGCGATGGCGTCGGTCGGCCAATGCGTCGGGACGCCGAGCCGCTTCGCCCGGCCCAGCGCGAACGCGACGCCCACCGCGCGCGGCAGGTGCGAGGCGATGGTGGACGTCTGCGGGATGACGGCCAGTGCCGGGTTGCCAAAGACCTTGTGGCGGCCGCCGGATGCTGGGTCGGCCGTCGCCGCGGCCAGCCCGTAGAGAACGTCACGCAGGCCGTCGGCCAGCGACCGGCCGGCCTGCAGAGAGCGGGCCAAGTAGAAGGCACCGGACCGGTAGTGCAGCAGCGCCGGGTCGGTCGCCCGGAGCGCGGCGGCGACCAGCGCGTTCGACTCGTGCCCAGCCGAGCCGATCGTGTAGAACCCTTCACCGCGCTCGCGCATCCGGCGCGCCTCGATGTCCAGATGCCGGCTGCCGGCCATCGCGTCGAACGCGGCGAACGCTGTCTCGGTTGCGTGCCGGGCGGCCGGCTCGGCGCCGGGCAGGGCGGCCAGCTCGGCGCGGACGGCGGCATCGAGCTCGTCGTGCGGAGTAGTCATGTCACCCGGCAGGTTATCCCGGGCCCACATCCCGCGATGATCCAGGCACCCGACCGGCTCTGGGCGGTCGGATGCCTTGATCATCGCGGGAGGGGGATCAGTTGACTTGACGCCCCTGGCCCTCCCAGAACGGCTGGCGGAGCTTGAACTTCTGCAGTTTGCCGGTCGCCGTGCGGGGCAGTTCGTCGCGGAACTCGATGCGTTTCGGGCACTTGTAACCGGCCAGCGACTCGCGACAATGCGCGATCAACTCCGCCTCAGTGACCTCCGACCCGTCGGCGACGACGAGCGCGGTGACCATCTCACCCCACTTCTCATCGGGGATGCCGATCACCGCCACCTCCTTGACCGCGTCGTGGCTGCTCAGCACGTCCTCGACCTCGATGGAGGAGACGTTCTCGCCGCCGGAGATGATCACGTCCTTCTTCCGGTCGGCGATCACCAGGAATTCCTCGTCCTCGATGCGCCCGCCGTCGCCGGTGTGGAACCAATTGCCGGCCTGCGCGGCCGCGGTCTCCTCCGGCTGCTCCCAGTACCCCTCGAGGTTGTGGTTGGTCCGCGCCAACACCTCGCCGTCCACGTCCAGGGAGAGCCGCACGCCGATCGCCGGTGCGCCGGCCCGGCCGAGCAGTCTGGCCTGCTCGTGCGCGTCGAGGTCGGCCCACTCGTAGCGCATCCGGTTGGTGGTCAGCAACGGTGCAGTTTCGGTCAGGCCGTACAACTGCTGGAAGTCCCAGCCCAGCTCCGCGCGGACCCGCTCGATCGTGCGGGTCGGCGGCGGCGCGCCGGCGACGATGATACGGACCCGGTCACGGCCGGGGATCTCGCCGTCCCAGCTCTCCGCCGCGTCGAGCACAGCGTTCACCACGGCCGGCGCCGCGCACATGAACGTCACTGCGTGCTGCTCGACCCGGCGCAGGATCTCGGCACCGTCGATCTGCCGAATGACGATGTGCTTGACGCCCAGACCGGTTACGCCATAAGGCATTCCCCATCCATTGGCGTGGAACATCGGCAGCGTGTGTAGGTAGACGTCGTCCTCGTTGACGCTGCTGTGCAGGGCGAACACGACCGCGTTCAACCACAGGCTGCGGTGCGTCAGCTGCACGCCCTTCGGTCGCGCGGTGGTGCCCGAGGTGTAGTTGATGGTGGCGGTCGCGGCCTCGTCGCCGTCCCACGGCTGCGGGTCGGCGTCGCCACCGAAGATCTTGTCGTCGTCCTCGCCGAGGATGAAGTTGTGGTCGGTGCCGACCTTGGCGACCAGGTCGCGCAGCGCCGGGTCGAACATCGCCACCGTCGCGCCGCTGTGCTTCAGGATGTAGTCGATCTCGGCAGCCGAGAGCCGGAAATTGATCGGCACCAGGATGCGGCCGTAGCCGGAAACGCCGAAGAACGAGGTCAGCATCCGAGCCGAATTGTGCGAGACGATCGCCACCCGGCCACCGGTCGGAACACCCAGCCGATCCAGGTTGGCCGCCTGCGCCTTCGCCCGTCGGGCCAGCTCCTTGTAGGTGACCTCGCCCCACGACTCGGCCGGCTGCATGGGTTCGTCCACGACCGCGATCCGATCCGGGTAGGTCGCCTCGGCCCGATCGATGAAGTCTTTGATGGTCAGCGGAAAGAACATGGATCAGCCTCCAGGCAGGTGTTGGCCGAACCCTAACGCCGCGCCCCGAGCTCGGTGAACCCTCCGGACGAACGGCTAGATCCAGCTGTTGAACCACATCCGCGCTTGCCACTGGTTGTGGGTGAGCATCACGTCGGTGAAGATCGGCCACATCCAGATGAAGTCGGCGACGATGACGCCGAAGTAGACGACCGCAGTGATCAATCGCCAGTCGATGGTGCGAACGGTCGCTGCGACGCCGGTCGCGCGGGCTCGTTCGGAGACTCGGCGCGGTGTGAAGCTGCCCCAGTCCGGCCGTTGCGACCGGCCGGCCAGCGCTCCGAACGCCAGCGTCAGTCCGAGGATCAGGAACGGCATCAGCGGCGTCATGTAGAAGAGAAACATCGTCCGGTCGGTGTTCTTCAACCAGACGCCCCACCCGGCCACGAACGCGACGAGCACCGCGGCGGCACGCCAGTCCCGGGTGGTCACCCAGTGCCAGGCCAGCCAGATGAGCACCGGCACGAATGCCCACCACATCAGTGGCGTGCCGATGAGCAGGATCTGGCTGGCGCACTTGGCGGCGCCGCAGCGGGCGTGGTCGTCCACGCCCTGCGGAGTGCCGTAGAAAGCGTAGTTCGTCGGTCGGCCGAGGATCAGCCACGACCACGGCTTGGAACCGTACGGATGGTGCTGGACCAGTCCGATGTGGAAGTCGTACGCGACGTGGTGGTAGTTCGCGAGCGACTGCAGCCACTTCGGCAGCAGCGCGTCGACACCGCTCACCTTGTGCGTCTCGGCCCAGTGCCGGTTCCAGGAGTTCTCCCCGACGATCCAGCCCAGCCAACTAAGCAAGTACGCACCGACCGTGGCGAGCACGTAGGAGCAGAACGCTCCCGGTATCGATCGCAGCACCACGGCCGACCACGGGAAACGCACCCCGGCGGAGCGCAATGCGCCACGGTCCCAGACCACCGACATGATCGCGAAGAGCACCCAGAAGGACAGCCCGCTCCACTTCACCGCGCACAGCAAGCCGAGCAGGATGCCGGCGACCAGCCGCCAGGGCCGTGGACCGAGCGCGGGTGGTCCGTCGGTCATGTCGACGCCGTCGGCCAGGAGCATCGCCAGCCGTAGTCGAAGTTGGTCGCGGTCGAGCACCATCGCGGCGAAAGCAGCGATCGCGAAGAACTGCATGAAGATGTCCAGCAGCGACAGCCGCGACTCCACCAGCGAGACGCCGTCCATCGTGAGCAGCAGTCCGGCCACTGCGCCGAGCACGTCGGAGCGGAAGATGCGCCGGGCTACCCGGACGGTGATGAGCACACTCAACGTGCCCACCGCCGCGGAGCTGAAGCGCCAGCCGAACTCGGTGCTCCAGTGCCCGAACAGCTGCTCACCGACGGTGATCATCCATTTGCCGATCGGCGGGTGGACGATGAATGTGAAGCCGGGATTGTTCTCGTAGCCGAACTGCAGCAGCTCGTGCGATTCAGTGGCGTAGTAGATCTCGTCGAAGACGGTGCCCTGCGGGCCGGCGATGTTCCAGAACCGCGTAACCCCGGCGATCGCGGTGACGATCAGCGTCATCATCCAGCCGCTGAACGGATCGTGCCCGCGCCACGGCAGCAGCGGCTCGGGGATCGCGTACCGGCGCCGTGGTGGCGGGGGATCGGCGGGACCTGGATCGACCCGATCGGCGCCGTGCCCGCGAGCCGGGTGGACGGCGGCGGACGCCTCCTCAGTCACCGTCACGCACTGATCGTAAGGTGAGCCGCTGTGATCCACGCTTTTGGCCACTCGCCGTCGGATAGAAAGCTGGGCGGCCAAAACCGTTCGCGAGGGCGGGTGGTGCTGGCCGGCACGCCGCTCGGCAACGTCGGTGATGCCGGCCCGCGACTGGCGCAGGCACTGGCCGAGACGGCCGTGGTGGCTGCCGAGGACACCCGCCGCGTACGCCGCCTGGCGGCGGACCTCGGCATCGAGATCACTGGTCGAGTGCTGTCCTTCTTCGAGGGCAACGAATCGGCCCGGCTCGACACTCTGCTGGACGTCCTGCGCGGCGGCGCGGACGTGCTGGTCGTCACCGATGCCGGCATGCCGTCGGTGTCCGACCCTGGTTACCGGCTGGTAGCGGCCGCGGTTACCGAGGGCATCGAGGTGACGGTGCTGCCCGGGCCGTCAGCAGTGACGGCCGCGCTCGCGGTCTCCGGGATGCCGGTCGATCGGTTCTGCTTCGAGGGCTTCCTGCCGCGCAAGGGTGGCCAACGGCGGCGGGCACTGGCGGCGCTGGCCGGCGAGTCGCGCACCATCGTGTTCTTCGAGTCGCCGCACCGTCTCGGCGCCGCGCTCGTCGACGCGGCTCAGGCGCTCGGCGCGGATCGACCCGCAGCGGTGTGCCGAGAGCTGTCGAAGACGTACGAGGAGGTGCGCCGCGGGTCGCTGGCCGACCTGGCCGAGTGGGCCGCCGGCGAGGTGCGTGGCGAGATCACCGTCGTCGTGGCGGGCGCGGCACCCGTTGCGAAGGAGGCCCGTCCGGAGTCTCTTGCCGCCGCAGTGGCGGGGCGCGTCGACCTCGGCGAGGACCGCAAGTCCGCGATCGCCGCTGTCGCCGCGGCGCACGGCATCCCGAAGCGAGCCGTGTTCGACGCCGTCGTCGCCGCCAAATCCCGCTGAGCCCCGCGCTCAAGTCCCCGATGCCCAATCCCCGATGATCAAGGCATCCGACCGGTCCTGGCCGGCCACCTGCCTTGATCATCATCTGGGTAGGGGGCTGAGCGGGTCGAGGGTTGAGCGGGCGGGGTGTACGGGATCCGCCGAACTGGTGAATGGTCTAGACATATTCCGCGGCGCAGGGCAGGGTCGATGAGGCAGACGTATCGACCCCCCGATCTCGAATGCGAGGCCTCCCGTGTCCAATCCCCCTGCCCTCTCCCGGCTCGCCTGCCGGCCCCTCCTCGTCGCCGCCGGACTGGCTGTCGCGCTCGTCGCGGCGCTCGCCTGCGCGCAGCCGGTGTTTGGTCAACCCGACCATCATCCGCAACCGGCCGGCCTGCGCGTGATGACGTACAACATCCAGCACGGCGCCGGTTCGGACACCGTGTTCAACCTGGCCCGCACCGCCGCAGCGATCCGCGCGCAGCATCCGGACGTGGTCGCGCTCCAGGAGGTCGATGCCACCTGGGACACCCGCAGCAACTACGTCGATGAGCCGCAGGCGCTGGCCCGCGCACTGCACATGTACGCGTTCCTCGCACCGATCTACGACACTCCGCCGACCTCGCTGGGCGCTGCCGACAAGCGCTATGGCGTGGCGATCCTGAGCAAGTACCCGATCCTCGAGTCGCAGGATCACCAGATCACCCGGCTCTCCACTCAGGTCCCCAACGCGGTGCCGGTGCCGGCGCCTGGCTTCGCTGAGATCGCGATCAGGGTGCATGGCGTCGCGGTGCACGTCTACAACACCCACCTCGACTACCGCGCCGACCCGTCGGTGCGGGTCACCCAGGTCGCCGAGACCCGGCAGTACATCGACAACGACCCGGCGCCGAAGATCCTGATGGGCGATCTGAATGCCAACCCGCAGTCGCCGGAGCTGGCGCCGCTACTGGCCGACATCACGGATGTGTGGTCGATCCTCGGCCAGCCGCATCCGGCGTCCTACCCAGCCTCCACGCCGAGCGACGCGATCGACTTCGTGCTGGTCTCGAAGGGCTTCGGCGTGAAGGATGCGTCGATCATCGACACCCTCGCGTCCGACCACCGGCCCGAGGTCGCCGACCTCACTCTGCCGAGGCGCTGACAGAGAGTGTCGGAAAAGTGCCGCGTCCGCTCGCCTGGGCACCCATGAGGCGACCTCGGCGTCGGATGAGGCACTTTTCCGACACCGCCGAATAGGGCGCTGCGCCGTCACTAGGGTGAACCCGTGACCGACCACATCCTCACCGCAGTCGCCTGGCCGTACGCCAACGGCCCGCGCCACATCGGGCATGTCGCCGGATTCGGCGTGCCCTCCGATGTGTTCAGCAGGTACCAACGGATGGTCGGGAACAAGGTGCTGATGGTCAGCGGCACCGACGAGCACGGCACGCCGATCACCGTCCAGGCCGATCAGGAGGGCGTCAGCCCGCAGGTGCTCGCCGACCGGTACAACCGCGTGATCGCCACGGATCTGCAGAAGCTCGGCCTGTCCTACGACCTGTTCACCCGCACGTCGACGAAGAACCACTACGCAACGACGCAGGAGGTCTTCAAGGCCCTGCTGCACAACGGCTACATCTTTCCGAGGACGCAGCTCGGGGCGATCAGCCCGTCGACGGGGCGGACCCTGCCGGACCGCTACATCGAGGGCACCTGCCCGATCTGCAGTTACCCGAGCGCGCGTGGCGACCAGTGCGACAACTGCGGCAACCAACTCGACCCGATCGACCTCATCAACCCGGTGTCGCGGATCAACGGTGAGACGCCGACCTTCATCGAGACCGAGCACTACTTTCTCGACCTGGCGGCCTTCGCACAGACACTCGGCGACTGGCTGGACACCCGGCAGAACTGGCGCACCAACGTGTTGCGCTTCAGCCGCAATCTGCTCGACGACCTGAAGCCGCGCGCCATCACCCGCGACCTGGACTGGGGCGTGCCGGTTCCGCTGCCGGGCTGGCAGGACCGTCCGGACAAGCGGATCTACGTCTGGTTCGACGCTGTGGTCGGCTACCTGAGCGCGTCGATCGAATGGGCGAAGCGGATTGGCGAACCCGACGCGTGGCGACCGTTCTGGCAGGGCGCGCACGCGGAAGACAACGCACGCCGCGCCTACTACTTCATGGGCAAGGACAACATCGTCTTCCACTCCGAGATCTGGCCGGCAATGCTGTTCGGCTACTCCGGGATCGGCACCAAGGACGGCGATGTCGGGTCACTCGGCGCGCTGGACCGTCCCTTCGAGGTGGTCTCCAGCGAGTTCCTGACGCAGGAGGGCAAGAAGTTCTCCTCGTCACGCAACGTGGTCATCTACGTCGGCGGCTTCCTGGACCGCTACGACACCGACGCGCTGCGGTACTACCTCAACGCGGCCGGGCCGGAGAACCAGGACACCGACTTCACCTGGACGGAGTTCGTCCGGCGCACCAACGACGAGCTGGTCGCCGGGTGGGGCAACCTGGTCAACCGCACCGTCTCGATGACAGCGAAGAACTTCGGCGCGGTCCCCGAGCCGGGCGAGCTGACGGCTGCGGACAAGGCGCTGCTGGCCACCTCGCAAGCCGCGTTCGGCTCGGTAGGCGAGCAGCTGGCCGGGTGCCACTTCAAGGCCGGGCTGGCCGACGCCATGCGGCTGGTGGGGGAGGCGAACAAATACCTCTCCGACCAGGCGCCGTGGAAGCTGGCCAACACCGACCGCGACCGGATGGGCACCGTCCTGCACACCGCCTTGCAGGTGGTCGACGACGCGAAGACGCTGCTCACCCCGTTCCTGCCGTCGTCGTCGAGCCAGGCGCATGCCGCGCTCGGTGGCGAGGGCAGCTGGGCGCCGATGCCAGAGCTCGTCGAGGTCGAGGAGGAGACGGCGATCGGCTCGCCGAGTTACCCGGTGCTGACCGGTGACTACACCCAGACGCCGCCGTGGGCGTCGATGCCGCTGCCGGCCGGCCGGCCGCTCAGCCCGCCGAAGCCGATCTTCACCAAGCTCGACCCGTCCGTGGTGGACGACGAGCTGGCCCGGATGCGGACGCCGGCGCCATGACCGAGCCTGTCCGGCAGCCAGGCAACGGCAGCGGCCGAACGGTTTTGGCCGCCGGACGTCGATATGCGGGCTGAGCGGCCAAAACCGGAATTACCGCCGGCGCCGGAGCCGCTGGAGGCGCCGGTGTTCGACGCGCACTGTCATCTCGATGCGATGGCAGAGCGCTCTGGTCGGGAGCCCGACGCCGAGTTCGTCGCGGAGGTGCTGGCCGCGGCGCGGGCAGTGGGTGTCACCCGGGTCATCACCGTCGGCGACACGCTCGGGTCGTCGCGCTGGTGCGTCCAGGCCGCGCACGGCCATCCCGACGTCTATGCAGCTGTGGCCGTGCACCCGACCGAGATCGACGGTCTGGACGACGCCGGGTACGCCGAACTCGCCGAGCTGGCCGCCGACGACCGGGTGGTAGCGGTCGGGGAGACCGGCCTGGACTACTACTGGGACCGCACCGAACCCGCCGCCCAGCAGGAGCACTTCCGCCGCCACCTCGCTCTGGCCGAGCAGGTCGGCAAACCGGTGATGATCCACGATCGGGACGCGCACGCCGACGTGCTGCGCATCCTGCGCGAGGAGCGCGCCCCCGCGGCCGGCACCGTCTTCCACTCGTTCTCCGGGGATGCGGAGATGGCAGCCGAATGCGTCGAGGCGGGGTACGTGCTGTCCTTCTCCGGGATCGTCACCTTCGGCAATGCTCCGGCGCTGCGCGAAGCTGCCGCAGTGACCCCGATCGGCTCGCTGTTGGTGGAGACCGACGCCCCGTTCCTCACCCCGCATCCGTATCGCGGACGCCCGAATTCCCCCGTTATGGTCCCGCTGACCCTGCGGGCCGTGGCCGAGGTCACCCGGACCGACGTGCCCGCCGCGGCGAGGGGGATAGAGGCGACCGGGCGCCGACTATTCGGCTGGGAATGAGCCCGTCAGCTTGGCTGAGCTTTCAACCTCGCGTTACCTTCCTGTGACCGATCTGGCCCGCCGCCAGCGTTCGGCAGTGTGCCGAACCTGCAGCGGGCGTGCCGGGTGTCCAGCGAGTGGCACCTGCGAGTGAGCACAGCCAGAGGAATCACAGAACAAGGGAGCGTTCGTGCGCCGCAGCGCAAAGTTGGGCCTTTACGGGGTCGCCCTCGCTGGGCTGGTAGCAGGCACCTTGTCCTTTACGTCGGCCGACCGCGCAATCGCGGTCAGCGTCGACGGCAAGACCAACACGGTGCACACCACCGCAGCGACGGTGAGCGGAGTCCTGCACGACGCCAAGCTCAAGGTCGGTGTGCACGACATCGTGGCGCCGGCGCCGTCGGTCAAGGTGCACAAAGCCTCGGTCATCGAGTTGCGTCGCGGCCGATTGCTGCACCTGGATGTCGACGGAGTGTCCCGCGACGTTTGGACCACCGACACGACGGTCGACCAGGCGCTGGCCGACCTGGGTTACGGCGAGGGCCGGACCATGGGCGTCTCACGCAGTGAGCGGCTCCCCCTATCGCCGACCGAGCTGACGCTGGTGATGCCTAAGCAGATCACCATCGTCGCGGACAAGAAGACCATGCACGTTGTGACGACTGCACCAACCGTCCAGGACGCGGTGCAGGGCGCGCACCTTGCCCTCGCCTCGACCGACCGGGTTGCCCCGGCCGCGACGGTGAAGCCGGTCGCCGGGATGAAGATCGTCGTCACCCGGGTCCGGATGAAGAACGTGACCGGCCTGCAGGCGATCCCCTACCCGACCACCTCGAAAAAGGACCCGTCGGCCTACCAGGGCAGCACGACGGTGTTGACGGCCGGCAAGGCAGGCAAGGCGCGAGTGACCTTCCAGCTCGTGTACGTGGACGGGCGGCTCTCCGGAAAGCGCGTCGTCACCTCGACGGTCCTGGTGAAGCCGGTCGCCCGGGTACAGAAGGTCGGCACCAAGTCGGTCGAGGCGGCCGCCGCGTCTGATCCGGACGCCGCCCGGGCGCTCGGCCGGACGATGGCCGCCGCGAAGGGCTGGGGCAGCGGACAGTTCTCCTGCCTGCAGTCGCTGTGGAACAAGGAGAGCGGCTGGCGGGTCAGCGCCGCGAACCCGAGCGGCGCCTACGGCATCCCGCAGTCGTTGCCGGGCTCGAAGATGGCCAGCGCCGGACCGAACTGGCAGACCAATGCCCGTACCCAGATCGCCTGGGGGCTGAAGTACATCGGCAGCGTCTACGGCACACCGTGCGCCGCCTGGGGTCATTCGCAGGCAACGAATTGGTATTGATGGTTGCTTGCCGTGTCGCCCGGCGAGGTCGGCACGTTCGGAGGTAGGCGTCGAATGTCCTTATCTGGACAGCTATCCAGCTGATCCACAGTCACCACCCCGGCTTTGCCAGATGCTGGTCGGCGCGTTATGGTTCCGTGACTTTGCGTGAGGTTCCCCCAATCGCTGAGTTGCCCGCCGCGACGTGGGATCCGCCCGTGCATCGATGACGAGCAGGGTGGACGTAATTGTCGGACGACGAGGGAGTGTTGGTGCGCAAAAGCGCAAAGTTGGGCCTGTACGGTTTGGTGCTCGCAGGGCTGGTCGGTGGATCGACCGCCTGGTACAGCAGCCAGAAGACCGTCACTGTCAGTGTCGACGGCAGCACTCGGCATGTGCACACGGTGGCCTCCACTGTTGGAGGGGCGCTCAAAGACGCGAAGCTGACCGTCGGTACACACGATGTCGTCGCTCCGTCGATCAAGTCCTCGGTGCACAGCGGCTCGGTGGTCGAGCTGCGCCGCGGCCGGTTGCTGCAGCTGAACGTCGACGGAACGCAGCGCGAGGTGTGGACCACCGACCCCACGGTGGATCAGGCACTCGCTGACCTGGGCTACGGCTCGGGTCGCACCGACGGCGTGTCCCGCTCCACCCGGCTCCCGCTCACCCCGACGCAGATCACGCTCGTGATGCCCAAACGCGTCACCGTCGTCGTGGACAAGAAGACCCGCGTGGTCGTCACGACGGCCGGCTCCGTGTCGGACATGCTGGCCTCGCTCAACCTGAACGTCAGCACGGCTGACAAGGTCTCGGTGCCGATGAGCACCCGCCCCACGGACGGCATGACAGTCGTGGTGCGCCGGGTCCTGATGCGCACCCAGACGGTCTCCGTGAAGGTCCCGTTCAAGACGGAGTCGAAACAGGACACGTCTGCCTATCGCGGCCACACCGTCGTGATCAGTCCGGGCAAACCTGGTTCCAAGCGAGTGACCTACCAGCTGATCTACCTGGACGGGAAGCTCATCGGTAAGCGGGTCGTCTGGGTCATCAACGGCTCGTCCCCCCGCACTCAGGTGCAGAAGGTCGGCACCAAGACCCCGCCGAAGACGTCCACCGGTTCCAGCGGTGGCGGCAGTAGCGGCAGTAGCGGCAGTAGCGGCGGCGACCCGACGCCCAGCGGCACGGCACAGGAGATCGGCAAGAAGCTCGTCGCCGCGCACGGCTGGGGTAGCGGACAGTTCGGCTGCCTGGTGAATCTCTGGAACAAGGAGAGCCACTGGAACACTCACGCCGGCAACCCTTCTTCGGGTGCCTATGGCATCCCGCAGGCACTGCCTGGCAGCAAGATGGCGTCGGCCGGCGCGAACTGGCACGACGATGCGACCACCCAGATCAAGTGGGGGCTCGGGTACATCTCCAGTCGCTACGGCACTCCCTGTGCCGCCTGGGCGCACTCGCAAGCCTCCAACTGGTACTAACCCACGGTGTTTATGGCGCCGGCCTCGCAGGCTCGGCGCGGACGCGACCGCCTGGACCTACGGTCGGCGGTGTGATGCCGGTCGGCCTGACAGGCGTGGTTGAGGCAGACTGACTGGCTGTGGAGTTGCTCGGGCCGGTCGAGATCCGGCGGCTGGCCGCTGAGCTGGACCTACGCCCGACGAAATCGCTCGGGCAGAACTTCCTGCACGATGCCAACACCATCCGGCGGATCGTGCGAACCGCTGAGGTCGGCGTCGGCGAGCATGTCCTCGAGGTGGGTCCCGGGCTCGGGTCACTGACCCTTGGCCTGCTCGATGCCGGGGCAACGGTCACCGCGGTGGAGATCGATCCCGGTCTGGCCGCAGCCCTGCCGGGAACGGTCGAAGCGCATGGCGGTGCGGGCCTCAGCGTGCTGACCGAGGACGCGGCCCGGCTCGGGGCGCTCCCCGTGCCCGCGCCGACTGCTCTGGTGGCCAACCTGCCGTACAACGTGGCGGTGCCGGTCCTGCTGCACCTGCTGGCGACCCAGCCGGCCCTGACGCACGGCCTGGTACTGGTACAGGCCGAGGTTGCCAATCGCATCTGCGCGGCGCCGGGTTCGCGCGTCTACGGCGTGCCCAGCGTCAAGATGGCCTGGTATGCGACCGCGACGCCGGCCGGAGCGGTCTCCCGGTCGGTCTTCTGGCCGGCACCGAACGTCGACTCCGGGCTGGTCAGGTTCGTGCGCAGGCCCAGCCCCGCCCTGGCCGACGGCACCTCACGGGCCGACGTCTTCACTGTGATCGACGCCGCCTTTGCGCAGCGCCGCAAGACCCTGCGCGCCGCGCTGGCCGGTTGGGCCGGCTCCGCACCGGCCGCCGAGACCGCCTTGCGGGCCGCGGGCATTGACCCGACCCGGCGCGGCGAGACATTGGCCGTTACGGAGTTCGCGGCGCTGGCCGCCGCTCGTCCCGCTGACCGCTCAGCCGGTTGACGATCCGGTAGGGACGGGCAGCTTTCGGTCCAACGCACTTGCCCCGGCCGCGACACCGATGAACAGCAACGCCACCCACACCCCGTTGATCACCACCGGCAGGTAGCCGAGCCTGTGCACGTCGGTGAAGGGGTACGGGTAGAAATCGGATGCGAGTGGTCCCCGGATCATCGTGAAGGCCATGTACAGCAAGGGAAAGATGACGGTCAGCCTTACCACGAAACCGGGCGTCAGCCGGCGCGGCCCGAACATCACCCAGCCGGCGACGGTCAGGACCGGCACGACGGTGTGCTGCAACTGGTTGGCCGCCTGCGCCCAGCTGTCGAGATCCAGCAGCCGGCTCAGCGCGACATGGAACACCACGAAGGTGACGGTGATCGAGATCAGCCCGGTCAGCCGCAGGACGGCGAACACGGTCCCGGCGCGGTTCAGGTTCAGCGCCAGCAGCAGGCAGGCGACACCGACGAGGATGTTCGACAGGATGGTGAAGTAGGCGAATATGTTCAGCGCCCGGTTCAGCGGACTGCCGCCGAAGATCTGCTCGGCGTTGGCCGACACGGGTAGTTGGATGATGATGCCGGCCGCGACGCAGGCAGCCGTCACCGCGAACCACGGTCGTGCCCACCGGCGATCCATGACGCGCAGGCTAACCGAAACCCGGTCGGCGAGTTCGAGCGCCGCGCGGTCGGCGGCTACGGGCCGGTCGGATTCGGCTGCCCGCTGAGCGAGCCGAGAACGTCGCCCATCACCCGCTCGGACACCTGTTGCAACTCGCGGATCAATCGACGCACTCCGTCGCCGGGCTCGCTGAGGTGGATCGCGCAGACATCGAGCATCAGGCCCGGTTCGTCCAGCAGCCGGAACGCGACGCCCGGAACCCGATTCAGTAGCGCGACCGTTGCCGGGTGGATTCCCACCTGCTTTCGGGAGGCAACGCGCAGCGCGAGTTCGTCGTAGCTGCCGACCTCGTCCAGGTTCGAGGAGGCCAGTCCCGATTGCAGCAACGCGGCCTGCATCCGGGAGTCGATGAACAGGTTGTCCTGCCGGGAGGAGACGACGATCTTGCGGCCGTGCAGATCCGGCAGCCGCAGTTGGTTGCGATCGGCGAGCGGATCCCCCTCCGGCAGGACGACGGCGAAAGGGCACCGAGTCAGGACAGTGACCGTCACCGGTGCGGTGACGCTGGGAACCCAGCACAGACCGATGTCGACGCGGCCGTCGGCAGCGGCCCGGATCTGCGCGTGGGTGTGCAGGACCAGTGGCCTCCAGTCCGGAAGGTCCGGCGCCTCATCGGTACCCGTGCCGGTGGCGACCAGTCCGGGCAGGAGCAAGTGACCGAGCTCTGGGGTGTGCGCCACGACCACCTCGTCGTCAGCCTGGCCGCGCACTCTGGCCAACGTGTACGCGGCCAGCAGTTGCTCGTAATGCGGACGGGTGGCCGCGAGGAACTCCGCGCCGAACGCGGTCACCTGCACCCGCCGGGTGGTTCGCCGGAGCAACTGGCCGCCGAGCCGGCGCTCCAGTTGAGCGACCGCCTGGCTGACACTCGCCTGGCTGAGGTGCAACGTCGCGGAGGCCCGGCCGAAGTGCAGTTCGTCGGCGACGGCGTAGAAGCACTCCAACTGGCGCAGGTTCACCCGCGGACGCCTCCAGGTTCGGGAATCATTAATAGGCCATGTCAATCAGTGTCTTTCCATCTTGGCCCTTGATCGGCTCGTTCGCGAACGGAAACCTCAGGGAAACGTTCCGTCCGGCCGAGAGGAGACAGCAGCGATGCGTTTGCTGAGCTTCGACACCCCTGCGAATCCGGTAGTTCGGATCGGTATTGCGGTGACGGTCGGAGGAGCCGACTACATCATCGACGCAGGCGAGGCGTATCGCCTTTATCTTTCTCAAACGATGAACGAGGGACTGGCTCGGCGCACCGCGGCCGCCCTAGTGCCTGCGGACATGGCTCACCTCCTGGCCGGTGGAGATGACTCGGCGCGGGCGTTACGGGCGTTGACTACCTACGCCGGCAGCGCGCTGGACTCCGCCGAGGGCACCGCGGAGTGGGCTGCATCCGGTCGGCTGCACCGCTGGGGCGACGTACGGCTCGCGCCACCAGTGCCCGACCCGTCGAAGATCCTGGCCATCGGTGCGAACTATCCGGACGGGGCGGCGTGGCCGACCGGCCCGGCGCCGGATCCGGTGGTGTTCGCGAAGCTGCCGTCCGGGCTGGTACCCAGTGGTGCCGAGGTGGCGTTGCCACCAGGGTGCACCGACCTCGACTACGAGGGAGAGCTTGCGGTCGTGATCGGCCGGTCCTGCCATCTGGTTGCTGTCGGCGACGCCCTCGATGCCGTCGCCGGCTACACGATCATCAATGACCTCACCCGACGCGAGTTGCTCGCCGGCGAACGCACTCGCGGGCCCATCATGTTCGGCAAGAACTCCGCCGGCGCCGCGCCCTACGGCCCGGTGCTGGTGACCGCCGACAAGTTCGGCGGCCCGGCCGCGGAGACGCTCTCCA
>JBPCMU010000114.1:0-4152 GCA_051001975.1 Jatrophihabitans sp. | reverse complement strand
GTGCCGTGGTGCGAGCGAGTCCTAGTGGTGCGCGGTGTATCCCGAACCCGAGGAAGAACGCGCATCAGGTCGCGCCCCGATCGCCCGGGGGTTAGACCAGCGAGTCGCGCCAGGACTCGTGCAGCGCGGCGAAGCGGCCTCCTGCGGAGCCGATCAGCTCCTCCGGCGAACCGTCCTCGACGACGAGGCCTGCATCCAGGACCAGTACTCGGTCGGCGATCTCCACCGTCGACAACCGGTGCGCGATGATCAGCGCGGTGCGGTCACGCAGCACGGTGCGCAGTGCGAGTTGCACGGTGCGCTCGGTCGGTACGTCCAGCGAGGACGTTGCCTCGTCCAGTATCAGCACGGCCGGGTCGGCGAGGAAGGCACGGGCGAACGCGACGAGCTGGCGTTGCCCGGCTGAGAGCCGGCCACCGCGCTTGCGCACGTCGGTGTCGTAGCCTTCCGGCAGCGCCTCGATGAACTGATGCGCACCGACCGCACGGGCGGCGTCCTCGACCTCATCCCGGGTGGCGTCCGGCCGGCCGAAGCCGATGTTGTCGGCCACTGACCCGGAGAACAGGAAGCCTTCCTGTGTCACCATCACCACGGCTCGACGCAGGTCGGTCTCGGCCAGGTCGCGCAGGTCCACACCGTCCAGGCTGACGGTGCCGAGCGTCGGGTCGTAGAACCGCGAGATCAGCTTCGCGATCGTGGTCTTGCCTGCCCCGGTGGCACCGACGAGGGCGACGGTCTGGCCGGCCGGCAGCGCAAGGTCCATCTCGTGCAGTACCGGGCGGCCGCCCTCGCTCGACGGCAGGTAGCTGAACTCCACGCCGGTCAACTCCACCGCGCCGCCGACAGACGAAGGCAGCGCCACCGGACGCACCGGCTCCGGCACGGACGGCTTCTGCGACATCACCGCCGCGATCTTCTCCAGTGCGGCGGTCGCCGACTGCAGGGAGTTGAAGAAGATCGCCACATCCTGCATCGGACCGTAGAACTGGTTCAGGTAGAGCAGGAACGCGGTGAGCACGCCGAGGTCGAGACCGCCGTGCGCGACCCGGATACCGCCGACCACCAGCACGCTGACGGTCGCCACGTTGCCGATCAGAGTGACGCCGGGGATGAAGACCGCGTGCAGCTTGAACGCGGTGGCGTTGGCGCCGCGGTAGTCGTCGTTCAGCTCGCCAAAGATCTGCTCGTTGCGCTTTTCCCGGCGGAACACCTGCACCGCACGGATGCCGTTCATCGTTTCGACGAACTGCACGATCAGCGTCGCGATGGCTTCTCGGGTCCGCCGGAACGCCTTCGCGGAGCGGGCGATGAACCAGCTGTAGAGGAACCACAGCGGAATGAACGACGCCAGCGCGATCGCGGCCAGCGGCAGATCCAGCAGCAGCATGATCACCGAGATCGTCACGATGTTCAGCACCGCGGTGACCAGGCCGTCCATCGCCGACTGCAACAGCTCATTCAGCGTGTCGACGTCCGAGGTCAGCCGCGAGATCACCCGGCCGGAAGTGAACTTCTCGTGGAAGGACACCGATAGTGCCTGGACATGATCGAACAGCCGGCGGCGCAGATCGAACAGCACCTGCTGGCCGATCCGGCCGGCCCGCATCAGGAACAGCCGGTTCAGCGCGCCGGCGGCCAACGCGCTCACGACCAGCGTTCCGGCGATCCACTGGATGGTCGCGTAGTTTCCGTCGATCGCGTCGGGCATGCCGTGGTCGATGGCGAGCCCGACCAGGAACGGGCCGGCCATCGTGGTCAGGTTCTGGCCGAGCACGATCAGCACGATCGCCCAGACGCCCCGCCTGTGGGGCTTCAGCAGCGAGCCGAGCAGAGCCCGGCCGTCCTTGCGCAGCTTCGGCACCGAGCCGGCTGTGTCCAGCTCGTTAGCGGCGTCCTCGTGCTCCTTCGCAGCGTCGGCCAGCCGCCCACGCCAGTTTTCCTCGGACTCGTCTACGCCCTGCTGGATATCAGTCACTGCGCGGTCTCCAGTTCGGAGTCCTGGGCGAGCAGGTCGTGGTAGGCCGGGGAGCGGGCCAGCAGTTCGGAGTGGGTGCCGACGTCGGTGATCCGGCCGTCCTGCAGCAGCGCCACCCGATCCGCGAGCAGCACGGTGGATGGGCGGTGCGCCACGATCAGCGCGGTGGTCGCGGTGAGCACGCGGCGCAGCGCCTGCTCGACCAGCTTCTCGGTGTGCACGTCGAGCGCGGACAGCGGGTCGTCCAACACCAACACCTTCGGCCGGCCCAGCACCGCCCGGGCCAGGGCGAGGCGCTGGCGCTGGCCGCCGGAAAGCGACATGCCCTGCTCGCCGATTCGCGTCTCCAGCCCGAACGGCAGGTCGTGCACGAACCCCGCCTGCGCGATCTCGATCGCTTCGGCGATGTCGGCGTCGGAGGCGTTCTCCCGGCCGAGCGTCAGGTTCTCCCGCACGCTCGCGGAGAACAACGTGGCCTCCTCGAACGCCATCGCGACCCGGGTGCGCAGATCGGACAGTGCCATGTCCCGCACGTCGACGCCGTCGATGGTCACGCGGCCGCCGGTGGTGTCGTAGAGCCGCGGCACCAGAGCTGTCATCGTGGTCTTGCCGCCACCGGTGGCCGCCACGAGTGCCATCGTCTCGCCGGGTCGGATGTCGAGATCGACGTGGTCGAGCACCGGCGCGTCCGCCCCCGGGTAGATGAAGCTGACGTCCTCGAAGCGCACCGAGCTGTGTTGCACCTCCGGCAACGTCACCGGGTTGGCCGGGTCGACGATGTCCGGCTCGACGTCCATCACCTCGAAGATGCGCCGTGCTGCGCTGGCCGCCTCCTGGGTGACCGCGATCAGCCAACCCATCGATACCAGCGGCCAGATCAGGCGCAGGTAGAGCGTCACGAAGGCGACCAGGGCCCCGACCGAAAGGCTGCCGTGCGCGACGGCGACCACGCCGCCGAAGGTGACGACGGCGAGCACCAGTTGCGGATAGGCGTCCAGCGTGGTGAAGAACCAGGAGAGGGTGCGCACCTTCGCCAGCTCCGCCGTACGCAGCGTCTGCGCGCCGCCGGTGAACGTCCGCAGCATCTGCGGGCGCCGGCCGTAGGACTTGATGACCCGGATGCCGAGTGCGGCCTCCTCGACGGAGGTGGCCAGGTCGCCGGTGAGGTCCTGCGCCGTGCGCGCCTCCTTGCTGTACCGGGACTCGTAGTACCGGGTGGTGACAACCAGCGGTCCGAGCAGCACGATCACGATGAGGCCGAGCACCAGGTGGATGTGCAGCAGAAGGACCGCGACGATCACTACCGTCGCCGCGTTGGCGATCAAGAAGACGAAGGCGAAGCCGATGAACCGGCGCAGCGTGGACAGGTCGGTGCTCATCCGGGACAGCAACTGGCCGCTTGACCATTGGTCGTGGAAGGAGACGGGCAGCTTCTGCATGTGCGCGTAGAGGTCGCGGCGCAGGTCCGTCTCGATCGACAACGAACCGCTGGCCATCGCCCACCGGCGCAGGAAGAAGAGCACGGCCTCGCCGACGCCGAGCAGCAGGGCCAGCCCGGCCAGAGCCCAGATCCCGGACGTCTCGTGCCGCTTGATCGGGCCGTTCACGACGGCCTCGATCACCAGCGGCACCAACGACTGTGCCACCATCGCGCCGAGCGCGGTGACCACCATGAACCAGACGACGCCCCGGTAGGGCTTCACCCAGGGGCGGAGACGAAGGAGTGGGCGTAGCCCGCCCGGCTGCTCGCCGGCGGGCTTCTCGGGGTCGGCCACCTTGTCGGTGGCAGCGGTTTGCACGGTGCTGGTCACGATCGGTCGGGCTGCCTCGGTCTCGGTTCGGAACTTGGTATCGGTCGGCTGGGTCTGCAAGCGGCCGCAAGAAGTAGGCGGCCCACCACCGTAACTCTCGGGTCGGACGAAGCCGAACGAGTTTCTCTCTGTGCCGAGTCTCCAGGTTCAACCGCAGTTGAAGTCAAATCGACTTCTCACCGACTAATCGTTTTTGCGGCGGACCCCGAGCAGGATGTCGTCCCACGACGGGATCTTGGTCTGCTCCCGAGCTGCTTTGCTGCGGCCGCTGCCACGGCGGACCGGTGGGGGCGGCTCGGCCGGGTGGGCCGGGTCCTCGAGCACGTCGTCCTGCACCTCGAAGGGGATGAGGTCCTCGTCGGCCGG
>JBPCMU010000113.1:0-44705 GCA_051001975.1 Jatrophihabitans sp. | reverse complement strand
ATCGCCGACCATGTGGTTGCTCGCTATCAACGAGCGGCGCCCGCTGCCTCCCATACCGTGGCTGAACTCAACGCAATCATTGGCCTATTGCGGGGCATCAAGGCGCACTCGATCTCGATCGGCCACGGCCGCGACCTCGCCTCCATTCAAGCCGCCCACGCCTTGGCCGACGCCTGGACCAGCGCCGGTGACCCCACCCAACCACCGTGCGTCTTACGCATTGTGGATTGGCCCCAGAACGCCGCCTCGTGGCTACGCCCGGCCCAACGCCTGGTCGCGACCATTCCCGACGCCTGGGTCATCGCCGACACCCCCGCCGGCTTCGCTCAACTCGCCCGCCGCCTCGCCGAGCAACCCGATTGGTCGCCCGCCCGTACCTTCGCCTTCGCCAACCTCGGCGACCCCGCCCTTGTCGCGCTCGCTGGCCCCGACCTCGCGGGTCTTGCCGGTGCGACGTCCGCCGGCGACGTGTGGCATCTCGGCCGGCACACTCTCATCGTCGACCATCCGAACTCGGCGAGCCCTCAGCTATGACGCTCTCGTTCCCGGGTCTCGGGTCTCGGGTCTCGGGTCCGATCAGTCGCGTGGCCGGCTTCCCTCGGGCGCCCGATACACGCGTGACGCCACCGACTTTAACGGCGCACGCGTCCTCGATCTCCCGGACTGGCTTGCCGACACGGGGCGCTCGGTTGTCGCTGACGCCTACGGTCTGGCCGACGCAGCTTAAGTACCAACCCGACACTGCTCTTGTGAATGATGGCGGGTTGGGCGCGGTCGACGATGCCGAACGGAAGCTTTCCGTCACGACACGCCGATGAAGTCGGTGGAATGCCCCCCTCGTTGGCAAAAGGCTCCCGAGAGCGATTGGCTGAACCGGACGGATTCCGTCCGGAACGGTTGCTAGCTTCGCGCCATGACCGATTCTGCGCCGGCGAAGCCACTACTCGACCTGATCATTCTGGACTGCCCGGACGCTCTGGTGCTCGGACAGTTTTACGCCGACCTGCTCGGGTGGTCCCTCGCGAAGAATTCCGACCGGGACTGGGCGACCCTGGCGCCACCCGGGGGAGGCGTCTCGCCGACCAACCCGGACGGGCGACCGAGTCTGGCCTTCCAGCGCATCGACGACTGGGCCGAGCCGACGTGGCCGGGCGGCGCGCATCCGCAGCAGTTCCACCTCGACTTCTCCGTCGGTGACATCGACGCAGCTGAGCCGTCGGTGCTGGCATTGGGCGCCCGGCGCCACGAGCACCAGCCGTCGACGAATGGTGGGTTTCGGGTCTACCTGGATCCGGCCGGACACCCGTTCTGCCTCATCCGCTGACTGCCCTGGCAGTTGCTCAGCCGACGCCCCCCGATGCTGACCTCCCGCCCGGCCTTGGGTCAGCGACCGCCGAGCAGGTGTTCCAGGGCTAGTTGATTCAACCGGACGAAGCCGTAGCCGCGCTGCCCGGCAGCGTCGGGATCGAAGTCGACGAAGGTGGCCGGGTCCTGGCGTAGATCGGCGAGCGACTCACCGGGGTCGAACGTCGGATTGACCAATGCGGTGACCCCGGCGCTGTCGAAGGCAGCCTGCACCTTGGGGTCGGCGCGGTAGGCGGCGGCACGTTCCTTCAGCAGCAGGTAGGTGGCCATGTTCGCGGCCGCCGATGCCCACACCCCGTCCATATTCTCGGTGCGCGACGGCTTGTAGTCGAAATGGCGTGGGCCGGTATAGGCCGGGCCGCCGCCGGGCGCTCCGTTCTCCAGGAGGTCGACGGTGAAGAACGCACTGAACAGATCGCCGTGACCGAACACGAGATCCTGGTCGTACTTGATGCTGCGTTGCCCGTTGAGATCGAGGTGGAACAACTTGGCCGCCCACAGTGCCTGCGAGATACCAGCGGTGTAGTTCAGCCCGGCCATCTGCTCGTGGCCGACCTCGGGATTCACCCCCACCATCTCGGAGTGCTCGAGTTCGGCGATGAAGGCCACTGCGTGTCCGACCGTAGGCAGCAGGATGTCTCCGCGCGGCTCGTTCGGCTTGGGCTCGATTGCGAACCGCATGCCGTAGTTCTGGTCGATCACGTATTCCGCGAGCGTGTCGATGGCCTCGCGGTAGCGATCCAGCGCGGCCCGGACGTTCTTGGCACCGTCGTATTCGGCGCCCTCGCGCCCACCCCAGAACACGTAGGTTTCTGCCCCGAGTTCGGCGGCGAGGTCGATGTTGCGGGCCACCTTGGCGATCGCGTACCGCCGTACGGCGCGGTCATTGCTGGTGAAACCGCCGTCCTTGAACACCGGATGGGTGAACAGGTTGGTGGTCATCATCGGCACCACCAGGCCGGTCTCGCTCAGGGCCTTCTTGAAGCGGGCGATGATGTTGCCCCTGTCGGCGTCGGACGAGCCGAACGGGATCAGATCGTCGTCGTGGAAGGTGACGCCGTAGGCGCCGAGTTCGGCCAGGCGCTGCACCGACTCGACCGGGTCGACCGCCGCCCGCGTCGCGTCGCCGAACGGGTCCCGCCCGGTCCAGCCCACGGTCCACAGGCCGAAGGTGAAGTGGTCGTCTCTCGTCGGTTGCGCTGGTATTGCTGAGACCTCCGGGTATTGACGGGTGTTTCTTGGCTCAGCGGGATGCGAAAGTACCACCGGCACTGCGGCGGCCGTTCGCCGTGGGAACCGCCGCCGCCGACGCGGGCGGTGGCGCGGTGGAACCCGCTCCTGTACGGCGAGGAGGCGGCACGTGCTCTTTGGCCGGGTGCATGCCGCTGTCGTGGCGCCCGGTCGGCAACCTCGAGGAACTCGGGGAGGTCGTGGAGATTTGACCGCACCGGACCGTGTCGGCGGTCCATCCGGTCCCGGCATCCGCAACGAGTTCGGTTCATCGAAGACCGATCAAGGCGGTTTGGACGGCGGTAGGTTTTCGTCGTGTTGTGGCTGCGCAGTATCAGACGCCGCCCGGGCGCCGCGCTGAGTGTGTGGCTGGTGGCGGTGCTGACGACGGCGGCAGCGGCGGCCGGACCGATGTTGCTGCACTCAGTGGGCGAGTCGGCGTTGCGGCAGGCGGTGGCTGACGCGCCGGCGGGCACTGCGGATGTGGTGGTGAGCGCGAGCACTGAGCCAGGGCAATTGAGATCGGTGAGTGTCGTGGCGTCTGAGGCAGATGGGGCGACGGGGCCGGCCACCTTGACGGGGCTGTTCGGTACTCCCGTGGTGACGGTCGGTTCTGCCGACGTGGTGGTGTTTGGCTCGGACAGGTCGGCTTCTGTGTCGACAGTGGATAGGGCGCGGCTGGTGGCGCGTGACGACGGTTGCTCGGGCTTCGTCGTGGTAGCTGGTCGGTGCCCGACTGGTGCCTCAGATGTGCTGGCTCCGGTTGGCGAAGTCGAAGCCGGTCGGGTCCGGCTTGGCGGATCAGTCGTGGTGGATCCGCCCGGCCCTGGGGCCGTCCGGTACGCAGTCGTGGGCACCTATGACCCGGCTCGGTCGGCGGCGTCGCGCCCAGCTGTTGGCGATCCGTCTCCAGGTTTCGGGGACCTGGGCGCACCCGTTCTGGTGTTCTCGGTGGTCGGGCTGGGACGGGTGCCGATGGAGTTGTCGGTCTCTGCCCGGTCGATGGTGGTGGCCGCTCGGCTCCGCCTGGACCAGGAGCCAGCAGTGCGGGCGAGTGCGGCGGCGGTGCGTCAGGCGGCACTTGCGCAGAGCGTGCCATTGGCGTTCTCATCGGGGTTTGCCGGCCCGTTGGATCGGGTGGACGCCGACCGGCGCGCGGTTGGTGGGCTGATCTCGGTGGTGACGGTGCAGGCGGTTGCGCTGGCGTGGTTCAGCGCGCTGGTGGTGATGCAACTGGTTGCCCGGGTGCGTGGCCGGGAGTGGGCGCTGGGCCGGTTGCGTGGCGTGCGTCGACGGTCGTGGCTGGCTGCCGTGTTCGGCGAGCCGGCGCTGCTCGTGGTGACCGGTGCCGCCGGGGGGTTGTTGGTCGGGGTGCTGGCCTGCCGGGTCGCCGCAAGATGGTGGCTGGTCGGCGGGGGTCGGGTGGACCCGTGGCGGGCGCCGGTGCTCCTGGCGGTCGGATTGGCAGTGCTGGGGCTGGCCGCCGGGTTGGCAGTGGCCAGTCTGCGCAGCGCCCGCGCGCCGCTGGCCGTGTTGTTGTGGGAAGGAGCAGATCCGCCGCGGGTCTCGCGGTCGGTCGCGGTAGCCGAGGCGCTGGTCGTTGCGGCGACCGCGGCCGCGGTGTACCAGCTCAGTGTGGGCGGCACCTTGAGCGGCTCGTCGGCAGGGCTGGCGTTGCTGGCTCCCGGCCTGGTGGCCACCGCAGTCGGGTTGATGGCCGTCAGGCTGGTCGTCGGAGTGGTGCGGCGACGTACGCGTCGACCGGTCCGCACGGTGGGCGGGCTGATCGTGTGGCGTCAGCTGGCCCGCACCCCGTCTGGGCTGCAACGCAACATCGTAGTCGCGATAGCGGTGGCGCTGGCTGTGTTCGCCACCCAGCTCGGCGCGCTGTCCGTTCGCAACCAGGGGCTGCGTGCCGACGCCGAGATAGGCGCCGGCACCGTGCTGCACGTCCGGGTGCCTTCCGGGGGCGATCTGTTGCAGATCGTCCGCTCCGCCGACCCGGCCGGCACCTCGGCGATGGCGGTCGCCGAACGCGATGCGTCCAATGACGGGGGCACCAGCCGGGTCGTCGCCGTCGATACGGAACGACTGGCCCGGATCTCGCCATGGCGGGCGAGCTGGGCCGGGCTGTCCGCGGCGAAGCTGACCGCGTTGCTGCGTCCACCGGCGCCGACACCCATCCTGCTCCGCGGCCGACAGGTGCGCCTGGACCTCATCGATGTCGGCTTCACTGCGGAGCCCGGCCCGAACGGACCATCCGCGGGGATTCCGGCGCCAGATCTGCATCTGATCGTCGCGGACTCGACGCGGTGGTACGACATCGCGCTCGGGGCGCTGCGGGCCGGCCGGGAGACCCTGTCCGCTCCGATATCGTGCCCGCAACAGTGCCGCATCGTGCGCCTGCAGACCCAGAACGACGGCCAGCCCACGCCGTACACCGTGGGTTTCACCGTGACCGGCTTGAGCACCGACCGGCAACCGCCGGCCGACTTCGCCGCGAGGTTGCGGCAGCCCGACGGATGGCGGACGGAAGTCAGCAGCCTCCCTCTGGCCGGGCAGGGCCGTGCCGACGCCTTTGGAGACGACGGTGGCCTACGGCTGGAGGTCACCGACAAGGCTGGCACCGCGGCGCCGGCCATTGCTCCGGGTGATGCGCTTGACCCGCTGCCGGCGTTACTGGGCGAGCACGTGGACCGCACCGAGGTTGCTGGGGTGCCGGGCGCCGTGGAAGGTACCGGCTTCGACGACAAGCGCCACCTGCTGCAGGTCGTCGGCGCCGCGTCGGTGGTGCCGCGCGCACTGGACGACGGAGTGCTGGTCGATCTGGGCTACGCAAGTGCTCGGGCCGACCCCGCGCTGAGCAAGGCCAGCCCGGAGGTGTGGCTCACTCCGGGAGCACACCCGGCCGTCATGCGTGCGCTGCAGGCGGCCGGCGTCACCACCGTGGCCACCGAAACGCTGGCTGCGCAGCGAACTGCGTTGTCGCGGACCGGTCCGGCCCGGGCCACGGTGGTCAACCTCGCGCTGGTCGCGCTCGCCGCGCTGCTGGTGTTCGCCGTACTCAGCGCGACCCAGCACATCGATTCCGCTCGGCGTCGCCGGCTGTGGTCAGTGACGCGCCTGTGCGGGCTGTCCCGTGCCCGGATGACCGGCCTCGTGCTTGTCGAGATCGCCGGGCCGGCCACCGCCGGAGTGGCGCTCGGGGGCGGATCGGGGGTCCTGGCGATCCTGCTCGCCGGCAAACGGGTGCCGCTGTTCGCCGAACACACCATCGGGCCGCCGCTGGACACCCATCCCGCCCTCGGGCTTCTCGCGCTGCTCGCTGTGATTGGCGTATCGGGGATTCTGCTGTCCGCGATCTCCTCCGCTGCCACCGAGGCGCGCCACGATCGGGGTCGGGAATGAGCCTTGCCACCGACGAGCCGCGCAGCGGACGTGGTTCGTCGACGACCGGGGGCGCCGCGGTCGAGTTTTCCAGCATCGTGCACGTGTATCGGGCCGCCGGTACCGACATTGCCGCCTTGCGCGGGATCGATCTCTCCGTCGCGCCGGGCCAGCAGGTCGCGCTGCTCGGCCCGTCCGGTTCGGGTAAATCGACCCTGCTGACCCTGCTCGCGGGCATCCGCCAGCCGTCGGCCGGCGAGATCCGCATCGACGGTCAGGACATCGCCCGGCTGCCCGAGCGACAGCTGCGGCGCTACCGCGCGAGCGCCGTCGGCACCTTGCTACAGGGCGCCGCCGACAACCTGTTGCCGTTCGCCAGCGCCGAGGACAACATTCGCTACGCACAACGGGCACAGTCGCGGCGGCACCGCAACCGAACACCGATCGGTGAATTGTTGGATGCCGTCGGGCTGGCGCAGGACGAGCGGCGGGCACCGATCAGCGCATTGTCTCCGGGTCGACAAGGGACCGCTATCGCGGTGGCGATGGCCAACGCGCCCCGGCTGCTCATCGCCGACGAACCGACCAGTCAGCTCGACGCGCGGTCTCGCGACGCCGTCCTCGACGCGCTGCTCGCGCTGGTCGCGGGTACCGGAACGACGGTGCTGATCGTGACCCACGACCCCGTCGTCGCCGCCCGGATGCAACGCACTGTTCATCTGCGGGGCGGGCGGGTCGGGGCCGAAGACCACGATCAGGAGCGTTTCGCCGTTCTGGGTGCGGACCGCTCGGTGCAACTACCCGACCAGGTCGCGAGCGGCTGGGCCGCGGGTATCCGCCTGCGGGTCAGCGAAGTGAGCGCCGATGAGCTACGGATCACCCGGGACACCGATCCGTGAGCGCCATCGACGGGCTATGCATGGAAGATGTGACCGTGCGGGCCGGTCCGCTGACCATTGTCGAGCACCTCACTCTCGAGACTCCGAGTGGCACGATCCTCGCCGTCACCGGCCCGCCCGCCAGTGGCAAGTCCACTCTGCTCGCCACCATTGCGGGCGCCCGACGTCCAAAAACTGGCCAGGTTCTACTCGCCGGCCGGCCGGTGACCCGCGCGGCCGTGCGCAGCACGATCGGCTACGCGCCGCAGGACGCCCGGGTACTCGACGCCCTGACCGCGGTAGAGAACGCCGCCCTACCGATGCTCACCCAGCGCAGGCCGGCCGCCGAAAGCTGGCAGCGCGCCGCCGAACAGCTCGATCGGTTGGGGATCGCTGCCGCGGCCCACCACAACCTTGCCGAACAGCTTTCCGGTGGCCAACGCCAGCGCGTCGCCGTCGCGCGTGCGACCGTCATCAACCCGCCACTCGCGATCCTGGACGACCCCACCAGCGAACTCGACCCGGGGACCGCTCAACTCGTAGTGGCCGTCGCCCGTCAACTCGCCGGTGGGGGCAGTGTCGTCATCATCGCCACGACGGACGACACCATTGCAGCCACAGCCGATCTCGTACTGGTACTCGAAGATCCGCGCTCCAGACTGGAACGGAAACCGGCGGGCAAGCACCGAACGATCTAGCCGGCGCGGCGGGGTGTCGATGGGCGGCCTATCGCTGCGGTCAGCCGATCTGTAATTCGCCCATCTCGCCCCAGCCGTCGCCGTCCACCTGCCGGCTCACGATGTCCGGGGTCTGCAGGAGCGCGGGCTTCAGGTCGACCATCGCCTGGGCGAAGTGAGCGCTGTTCACGTGCGGGCTGGCGCCGTCATCGGTGAACGCCTCGACGAGGGTGAACGTGTCGGGTTCCTCGACAGACCGGTTCCACTCGAACCACAGATTGTCCGGCTCGGCGCGGGTCGCCCGGGTGAAGCCGTCGACGAGACCCAACCAGCGATCGGTCCACTCCGGCTTGGTCTTGAACTTGACCACGATGAAGTACACGGGTGCGCTCCTCACACTTCTGCGATGGGCTGAAGACGAGCATCTCCTATCCGTCAAGGCAGGTGTATACCCGCCTGATCGCTCGTAAGGTGAGGGCGTCGGGCATGACGACCTCGCCGAGGAGGAACCGTGGCAGAGCAGAACAAGGAACTCACCGAACGGCAGCGGCAGATCCTGTTCCGACTGCTCCGGGTCGCGTATCCACACGACCGGTTCCCCGATGCGCCGTACCAGCGGACCGCCAAACAGATCGAGGACGCGGCGGGCGCCGACGAGGCCGCACTGGCTGCTTTGGCTGCCGGGCTGGACGCGCTCGACGAGGCGGCCGGTGGTGACTTCGTCACTTTGGACGAGGACGCGGCTACCACAGCATTGCGGGCAGTGGAGCAAGCACCGTTCTTCTGCCAGATCCGGGCCACCACGGTGGTCGCGCTGTACGACGATCGCGAGGTGTGGGACCTGCTCGGCTACGAGGGGCCGGCATTCGAACACGGCGGGTACGTCAACCGAGGGTTCGCCGACCTGGACTGGTTGCCCGACCCGCGGATCACGGAGTCGGGCGAGACCCGGGTCGAACTCGTCACGGGCGAAGGTGGTCGGTGATGAGCGCGCAGACGCACGGCGCACCGATCGAACACGGTGATCCTGCGGTGGTCGTCGTCGGTTCGGGCGCGGGCGGCGGCACGATGGCCCACGAGCTCACCGCGAAGGGCGTCAAGGTCGTCGTCCTGGAGGCCGGCCCGTACCTCACCCAGGACGACTGGGTGAACGACGAGTGGCCGGCTTTCACCCAGATGGCCTGGCTGGACAACCGCACCACCTCAGGCTCGTGGCGAGTAGCTACCGATTTCGCCAACCTGCCCACCTGGATAGTCAAGGCAGTAGGTGGCACGACCACACACTGGGCCGGCGCGACACCGCGGTTCATGGCTCACGAGTTCCGGGTCCGATCGGTGTACGGCGAACTGCCCGGCGCCAATCTGCTCGACTGGCCGATCACGCTTGAGGACCTGGCGCCCTGGTACGACCGAGCGGAACTGGCGCTTGGCTCGACGCACCGGCACGGCCGCCCGGCGCTACCGGCCAACAACAACTACAAGGTGTTCGCCGCCGGCGCCGAAAAGGCCGGATACCGCTTCTACGCAACAGGTCCGTATGCGACGAACGCCGAGCCGTACGACGGGCGCCCCGGCTCCATCCAGGACGGGTTCAACTTCCAGGGCGACAAGAACGGGTCGAAGTGGTCGACGCTGGTGCGCGAGATCCCGCGGGCGCTGGCCACCGGCAACCTCGAACTGCGCCCGCAATGTCAGGCCGTGCGCATCACCCATGATGCCGCCGGCAGAGTCGACGCGGTCGAGTACCTCGATTCCGACGGCACCCTGCAGAAGCAGGCCGCCCGGGTGGTGTGCGTCGCGGGCAACTCGATCGAGTCGCCGCGGTTGCTGCTGATGAGCGCCTCCTCGCTGCATCCCGACGGACTGGCCAACTCATCCGGTCAGGTCGGGCGCAACTACTTGCGGCACATGACCGCTTCGGCCTACGCACGGTTCGAGCAGCCCGTGCACATGTACCGCGGCGAGACGATGGCCGGCATCATCGCCGACGAGGCGAAGCACGACACGTCCCGCGGCTTCTGCGGCGGCTACTACCTGGAAACACTTGCCCTCGGTCCGTCGTTCCTGGCCAGCTTCGTCGAGCCCGGGTCGTGGGGCCGGGAGTTCACCGAACTGATGGACGCCTACGAGCGCACCGCGGGGATGTGGATCGTCGGCGAGGACATGCCTCAGGAGAGCAATCGGGTCACGCTGGATGCCGACGTCAAGGACGAGCACGGGCTGCCGGTCCCGCACGTGCACTACGACGACCACCCGAACGACGTGGCCATGCGCGCGCACGGGTTCGCCGCGGCCGACCGCATCTACGGCGCAGTGGGTGCACTCGGCGTGCATCACACCCCGCCGTACCCGTCGACGCACAACCTCGGCACCTGCCGGATGAGTGCCGACCCGGCCGACGGCGTGCTGAACAAGTGGGGCCAGGCGCACGATGTACCGAACCTCTTCGTCAGCGATGGCTCGGTGATGACCTCAGGCTCCTCGGCCAATCCGACGCTGACGATCGTCGCGCTGGCGATGCGGCAGGCCGATCACATCGCCGGGGAGTTGTCCCGCGGCACGCTCTGACCCGGTTACTTCGCCGTGTAGACGGTGTTCGTCGATCGACCGCCGGTGAGGGGGTTGGCGAATGACACCACGTGTGCCGCCGAGTCAGCGAACACCTCGGCGAGCGCGGCGTTGAACTCGGCGTCCGGCGGATCGTCAGACCACAGGGCGAAAGTCCCGCCCGAGCGGAGATGGCGGGTGAGCGACTGCAATCCGGCAGCCGTGTAGAAGTTCCCATGGCTGGGATGTAGTAGATGTCGCGGGGTGTGGTCGATGTCGACCAGGATCGCGTCGAAGCGGCGTTCTTTTGTGATCGGGTCGAACCCATCGCTCGCGGCGAGTGCGAAGAAGTCGCCATGGCTCAGTCGGGTCCGCGGGTCGGAGGCCAAGCCCGCGGTATCCGGGAGTAGCTCCTGGGCGTGCCACTGGATCACCTCGTCCAATGCCTCCACCACGATCAGCGACCGCACCCGGCGGTCGTCGAGGACCGCGCGTGCGGTGTAGCCGAGTCCGAGCCCGCCGACCACGACGTCGAGTTCAGCTTGCGGTGCATCGGCCAGGCCGAGCCGGGCCAGTTCGATCTCGGCAACGGTGAACAAGCTGGACATGAGGAACTCGTCGCCGAGCTTCGCCTCGTACACGTCGACGTGGAGCGACGGCTCCAAGCGACGGCGCAGGCTGATCGCGCCCATGGGCGTTTCAGACCAGGCGAGTTCCTCGAAGCGTGCGCTCACGAGTGGTCCCTCCGTCGACGCTGTACGGACGTTGCCCCGTGGCCCGCAGTTCGGCACCGTACCCCGGCCGCGTGGGCCACGACGTCGGCGGACCGAACCGTACGACCGTTGGATTCCGAACCTAGTAGTGGAAGTGCATTCGCCGCCGAATCACATCCGTCTGAAGGGGGTGGCCGGATTGTCCACGGAGACGAGAGTGCTGCTCCCGATTGCCGAACTGTGGGAATGGCAAGTGTTCGCGCACTGCCGCGGATCGGACCCTGACGTGTTCTTCCACCCGGAGAGCGAGCGCGGTCCCTCCCGTCGACGTCGTGAGCAGCGCGCCAAAGCGGTGTGCGCCGACTGTCCGGTCCAGCGGGAGTGTCTGGCCTGGGCGTTGCGCGTCCGGGAACCGTACGGAGTGTGGGGCGGACTGTCGACGTCTGAACGCGAGGACTTGATCCGATCTGTCCGCCGCTCTCGTCAACCCGAGGCACACTGCGCCGAGCTGTGATGCTGTGCTGAAGGGCAGTGGGCGCGGCCGATCCCGGCCGTCAGGCCTGTTCGGCCGGCGGGAGCACCGCGAACTGGACCTGCCCGTCTGCGGTGGGCCCGACGTCGAGCGTCTGGTCGTCGACAGGACCCGCTCAGATCACTGTGCGGTGTCGGCTTCGGACACGTCCTGATCAGGAGGGCAGCGCCTGGGTTGCTGCATCGGCCGCGTCGTGCGCCTTGTCGACCAGAACGGCGCCGGCCGAGTGGGCGAAGGCGTTTGCCGAGTGCGCGCCGGATCGCGCCCGGTCGGCGACCGAAGGTGAATTGTCGGCGAGCGCGGCGGCCCGGTGCGCACTCGCCGCGGCGTTCTCCTTGAGGTGCCTGGCAGTGCGCCGGGCTCGCCAGCCCACCGATGGCTTGCCCTCGGTGTCGACCGCTGCCAGCAGCACGCCGCCGAGGATGGAAGCGTTCTTCGCGAACTGCAGCTGTTGCATCCTCTTCTTGGCCGGATCGGTCTCCTCCCAGAATCGATGCCCGGCAGCGGTCGTCGGTATCAGGCTTGCGGCAAGCACGAGCGAGGCGAGCCGGGGAAACTTGCCGAGTCCCAGGGCGGTGCCGGCGACGATCTTGGCAGCGGCATCCGCCCGGACCAGTTGCTCGGTGTTTGCGTTTCCCGGGACCTGGATCGGTAGCCTGCTGAGGAGCTTGTCGGCGTTCGGGACCTTGGACTGCGGGTTCCGGAACGCGTCGATCCCTCCATAGACGAAGATCGAGGCGAGCAGGGGGCGGGCGAACCGACGGAGGATCATCCCTCCATCATGGCAGCAACCGCATCCGCCAGGTACGGATGGCGGTGCAGCCCCGACAATCTGTCCGCGGTGCCGCACCCTACCGATGCAGGCGCCGTGCGTGCTCGATCAGCTACCAACCGGCCGGGCGTTTCTGGACGCTTCAGGCCGTCGAATGCGGGATCTTCCTAGTCGCGGCGGCTCTACCGGTGGCGGTGGCAATCATCGCGGTCACCCGGCGGCGGTCCGGCTAGCCGACCGCGATTCGGATCTGGCGAGCACCGCGACGCATCCTACGATCAGCGCGGCCAGCGCCAGGCTCACCGGCCCGGTACCGAGGTCCAGTCCGCCACGCCGAGCCGGTACGGCAGCCCAGTCCGCGAACGACGCTCCGACTGGGCGGGTGAGGATGTAGGCGATCCAGAACGCCGCGACCGCGTCCAAGTGCAACCGCCGGAACGCGATGGCGGGTGCCAGGATCGCAGCGGCGAATACGACGCCGGAAGAGAAGTAGCCCAGCTTGACGGTCACGGCGGTCAGGTCCCCCGCCGCGGTGCCGAGTGCGAACGTCGTCATCACGGCTGCCCAGTAGAACGCCTCCCGTCGACGCGTAGTGATGCTATGGATCGACAGCGTGTGTTCGGTCCGGAACCAGACAGTGAAGACGACGACCAGCGCGATGAGATAGAGCGCCGTCGAGACCAAATACGGGACACCGAGCCCGACGTGCAGCACGTCCGCGGCCATCGTGCCGAAGATCCCGACCATCGCAACAGCGAACCAGTACCGCCACGCCCGGTAGCGGTCAGCCCGCAACTGCACGATGAGTGCCACGACCAGCCCGACGAATCCGAGCATGACTGCTAGCTCCGGTGCCATCCGGTGTACCAGGTAGTCCGAGGTCGACTCGCCCATGGCCGTCGTCAACGCCTTGGTGAGCCAGAACAATGCGGTGGCTGCGGGCACCTTGCTCGCGCTGACCCCTCGGGCCGAACGGGCACGGCTGCGCAACCCCCCGACCGTCATGGGCGCGACGATGCCCAATTGCAGATGTGAGGAACATTTACCGCTCGGCGACGGCTCAGCTGAGGCTGACTGGTTCAGTCAGGTTGCCGGACGGGGAGGCCGAGCGCAGTCGCGAAAGTGTCGGCGATCCGGGCGTAGCCACGTTCGTTCGGATGGAGATGGTCCTCCGCCAGGTGCCGCGCAGCGAGCCCATCGACCGGCCTCGTTTATCGGCGATGCGCACCCGGCCGGCCGGCGCGGGGCAGCTGGTCGGCGAGCACATCCCGCACCCGCGCGCCGGTCGCGGACAGGTTGACCCACCGGGTGTCCTGACCGTCCGCCGTCATCCGCTCGTGCAACTGGCTGACCCACCCGCCGGAGATGTCGGCGGCCCCGATGCCTTAGCTCATCGAGTCGCCGAGCGCCACCCAGAGCGGACCCTGCTGCAGCAACGCGTCCGACTTCGCCTGCCGCCACGCGTCGGCGAACGGCGCTTTCTGCGCGTGCACCCGCCCAACGCCCGGAAGTGGTCGCGATGCGATCGACATGCCCAGGGACGGCCGGGCCTGATCGATCGGCTCGGGCGTCATGCGGCACCCTCCGCGGCGCGCAGTCGTTCGCGCAGCCCGGCCGCCTTGCCCGCGATGGTGAGCAGATCGATGAGTTCGCCGCCGCTCTTGGCCAGCCACACCCGTCGCACCGGCGCCAGCCGCAGCCGCAGCCGGACCCGCGTCTCATTTGCGGCAGGAGCGGTCAGGCTGATGGACCACGTGACGTCGGTATGCCCTCGCCGGGATCGGTAGACCAGCGTCGTTGGAGCGTCCAGGACGGCCACCTCGAAGGTCTCGTTTCGGCCGCCGTAGTCGGGGATCACGTCGCCGACCTTCAACTGCAGCCATGCTCGATCGACGGTCCGGGCCGCGCGCCGCGTGCGGGGGATGAACCGCTCGATCCGCCGCGGCAGGTACCAGCCGGCCCGGCATTTGCCCAGCTGCAGCAGCCAGGGCCAGACATCCTGCGGGGAGCCGAGCAGCGTGAACGCCCGGTCCATCACGACGTCAGCCGGGTCGACGAGGTCGTCGCCGGCGCACGCAGCGGCGATCTCTGCGGCAGTGGCGGAGACGGAGGAGAACATCCTCCCGATGGTCTCATTGCCGCGGCGATCGGATGTTCTTGGTCATCGCAACCCGCTGCTTAGTGTGCTCGGCGCGGGCGCGAGCATCTAAGCGCCGCTCCTGGTAGTCGAGTTCGCGCTGCAGCTTGCGATGGCGCTGCAGCCGGTCCGGGTCGAGCAAGCCGTCGTCGATTGCTGCGCTGATCGCGCAGCCCGGCTCGCTGTCGTGCCGGCAATCGGAGAAGCGGCACCGCGCGGTCAACTCGGTGATGTCACTGAACACCGCGTCGACGCCGTCCTGTGCATCGCCCAGTCCGACGGTGCGCAGGCCCGGGGTGTCGATGAGGCAGCCACCGCCGGGAAGTTCGACGAGCTCTCGCCATGCGGTGGTGTGCCGGCCCTTGCCGTCGCTGCGGATCTCGGCGGTGGCTTGCGACTCGTTACCGAGCAACGCGTTGATGAGGCTCGACTTGCCGACGCCGCTGGCCCCCAGCATGACCAGCGTTCGGTCCGGCACCACCGCGGTGCGGACCGGGTCGAGCGAGTTGAGGTCGGTGATCGTGATCGGTACGACATCGACTCCCGGCGCGAGTGCGCCGAACTGCGCCAGTGCGTCGGGAAGATCGGCTGGATCGCACAGGTCCACCTTGGTGGCAAGGAGCATCGGCTGTGCGCCGGAGGACCAGGCAACCGCGAGCAGTCGCTCCAATCGTCCCGGCCGGACCTTCACCTCCAACGGTGCACACACCGCTACGACGTCGACGTTCGCAGCCAGTACCTGTTCGGTGGCCTGGCCACCGACGCTGAGTCGGCGGATCGAGGTCGTGCGTGGCTTGATGCCGGCGACCTGGCCGTGCTCGTCCAGGTACGCCCAGTCACCGACGGCGACACCGATGAGGGTCGGGATGCTCCGCGGCCCCGCGGTCATGAGCAACACGCATCCCTTGCGCTCGACGCGCACCACGCGATACGTCGTATCAGAGTCGGCGGTCACGACGCGGTACGCAGTTCGCCAGCACGAGTCACGCGGGCAGCATCGTCCGTCCCGGTCGGGATCGCGACTCGTTTTCGCGGGTCCCGACCGGCGGGGCGGTGGTGCGGCGGCTGCTCAGCTGGGGGGCGCGAAGAATTCGAGCGCGACGCCGTCCGGGTCGCGGAACGCCGATCGTTTCGTCCTCGTCGAGGACTGGCGCAGCGCCGAAGAGTGCGCTGTACCAGCGTGTGCTCCGGTCGAGGTCGGTCACCGTCACGGCAATGTGGGCGATGGATGGAAATTCAGACACTGAGCCCTCCCTGTGGTGATGCGCGTCGTCATGATGCTCGTCCCGCGCCTAGAGCACGCCGTACTTGGCGAAGGCTGCGGTGCTCGTCGCACCGTGCTCAATTTCGGCTCGGACGAGGTTCTCGGCGCTTGCCTTGTCGAGTGCGCGCTGCAGGACCTCGGCCTCTATGTTGGCGGGCACGCAGACAACCCCGTCGACATCACCGATGACCAGATCGCCTGGCGCGACGCTCACTCCGTCGATCTCCACCGGAACGCGGTAGTCCACCACCACCGAGCGGACCCCGGCGTCCTGTCCATACGGCCCGTGGCTGAAGACCGGCCAGTTCTGTGCGAGGACCCGGGCGGTGTCGCGGTGATAGCCGTCGATGACCGCGCCGGCCGCACCCCGCTGCTTAGCCGTGGCGGTCAGGATCTCGCCCCAGGCGGCGGCCGGTATCTCGGCGCCGCGGGCGAGGTAGACCTCCCCGGGCGCAAGTTGGTCCAGGGCGTCGGTCAGTTTGCCGAAGGGTTGGCGTTGCGGGCCGAAGACCGGCGCCAGCAGGACAGGCATGGCGCGGCCGACAAGAGTCATAGCGGCGTGCAGTGGCGAGATGTGCGGTCCGAGGTATTGGTGCCGCCGCCCCATGACATCAAGGACGTCGCCGATGACCGGTGTGTAAAGCTCACGCGCGACGAGAGCGAAGCGGGTCGGGTCGTCTGGCGGCAGGCTGATGGTCATCGGGTCGCCCTTCCGTATGCGGACTCGTGCAGACCACGGATGTACCCGAGGGCAAACAGCCGTCCGAGGCTGGCGTACCCCGGTCGATCGTTGGACTCGCCGTGCAGGGTGGGGACGTGGTCGGGCCGCAGCGGCCCATCGAAACCTATGCGGGCGTAGGCGCGCATGCACGCAGCTAGGTCGGTCTGGCCCTCGTCGTGGAAAGTCTCGATGAAGTCATCGGCGGTACCGCGGATGTCGCGGAAATGCACGAAGGCGATCGAATCCGTGGCGCCCAAATCGTTAATCGTGGCGGGCAGGTCGTCGGTCATGAGCGCGAAGTTGCCTTGGCAGAGCGTCACCGCGTTCGACCATGACGGCCGGAGGGCGAGGACGCGACGGTAGGCATCGACCGAGTTGATGATTCGGGGCACCCCTCGCACTTGTAGAAGAGGCGGATCGTCGGGATGCAGGGCCAACCGGACACCGCTCTCTTCGGCCACCGGTACGACCGCGTCGAGGAAGTAGGCGAGCGCCGCCCAGAGTTGGTCTTCGGTGATTGCGCCGGGCTCGACCAGCGGCGGCTGTGCAGCCGCGGCGCGAGCGGAGAAACCGGTCGACAGCGCGCCGCCTCGCAAGCGCACGTCGAGGTTTGTCCGGGCCCAACTGGTGACAGCCATCCAGTTGTAGCAGAGGACGGGTATCCCGAGGCGGCCCATTGCGTGTATCTGGGTGATGATGTCGCCGATCTGCTCATCACGGCCGGCTGTCCCTAGTCGGATGGCATCCATCGGCGCGGTGTCTTCGACGGCGGCGATCCGCAGGCCGTGATCCGCGAACCGCTGCTGGATCACGCCGATCGCGGATTCCGACCACGCGGAATCCTCGCCGGCCCAGAACGGTGGGAGCGTGGTGTCACCCGCCCGCAGCCACCGCTGCTCCTGTTCGGCGCCGTCCAGGATGGCTACGACGTCATCGACGCCGCACTGCTTCACCAGTGTCCACAGCGGATCGGGTCGGCAGGTCAACAGCTCGGTCAGCATGGGTGCTCCTGAAGTCGGCGAAGTAACAGGTCGGTGGCCGGCGGCGTCACGCGAACGAGGCGAGCAGACCACCATCAACCGTCCAGGTCGCGCCGGTGACGAACGAGGCCGCGTCGGACAGCAGGAATCCGATCACGGATGCGACCTCCTCCGGCTGACCGATCCGTCCCAGCGCATGCATGGCGCCCCAGTCGGCGAGCGCTCGCGTCGGATCGCCGGGATACATCGCCTCGGCGTTGTGCCGGACCAAGGGAGTGTCGATCGTCCCGGGCGCAACGGCGTTTACCCGCACTCCCGCCGCAGCGTGGTCCAGAGCCATCGCCCGAACGAGACCCAGCGCGCCGGCTTTCGCGGCGGCATACGCAGCGACTCCTGGCTGAGTCGCCAGGCCTTGGACCGAGGAGACGATCACAACAGATCCGCCGCCATTGCGGGACAGCGCCGGAACGGCGGCCCGGCCGGCCCGGTAGGCACCGGTCAGGTTGACCTCGATCATCTCGGGCCATACCGCGTCATCGCCCGTGACCGTTGCGTGCCGCTCAGCGCCCGCGGAATAGACCAGCCCGCCCAGCGGAGCCAGGTGGTCGGCGGCGCTGACAGCACGGTCCAGGTCGTCCTGGTTGGTGACGTCCGCGTGAATCTTCAGGATCTCGCCGGACCGGGCGACGCCTTCCCGCGGCGATGTCGATCGTGCCGGATAGGTGATATCGGCCGACACGACTTGCCAACCGGCCTCGCACAACAAGCCAGCAGTAGCCGCGCCGATACCGCTCCCACCACCGACGACGAGAACCGATCGTGTCACTTCAGCCTGCATCAGTTCCTTTGCTCCACTCAGAAGCCGACGAGGTAGTGGGCTAGTCCAGTATTTCTCGACCTCCGGCCGATGGCAAGACGCAGCCGTCAATTCTCATTCACGGTTGCGTCAGGGGGTTGACAGTCGTGACCAATGAATCCAGGATACCGGACTAGGCCAGTATTTCCCCCCAGCAGGAGGCTGCAATATGAGGCGTTCATCTTGGCGCGGCGGCACAGTCTTGATCGTGGTGACGGCGCTGCTGACAGCGTTGTCTCCGGTAGTTCGCGCGTCGGCGACTCCACCGTCTCAGACGTTCCCGTCGACGCCGACCTCGGCGGATTTGGTGGATTCGGCGGCGAGCCAGCCGCGGGATTTGAGTTTGCCGGGTAGCCGGTTGGTGATGAACCCGACGCTGGACTCGCTGAGCCGTGACACTCCGTTGCAGCAGACGGCAGGCCCGGATCTGCCGCTGAATGCGGCGTATTACGCCAACGATCATCAGCCGAATCTCCGTGACGTGCTGACGGTGGGTGAGCGGCCGCAGACGACTCCGTCAGCGATCCGCCCTGAGGTCGCGTCGAGCTATGTCGACACCTTCGGCACGACGACCGGTTCCGCTCCGGGATGGACCGCCGGGGCCAACACCGCGCCGCCGACGATCAGTGCCAGCGCGATGTCGATCACCTCGACCGGCGGGACGTATGGGTGGGTAGCGAAGGCGGTGTCTGCCGTTGATCTGGACGCGTTTCCGATCTTGCGCATCAGCGTGCTCAGTGCGGGGGCGGGGTGGGCGTTGAAGGTGAACGCGCACACCACAGACGACCCGGCCTTCCCGGACACGGTGATCCAGTCGACCACTGCGACAGCGGGCGTCTACACGTACGACCTGAAATCCTTGATGGGGTGGAGCGGCACCATGCCGTTCCGGATCCGGATCTTCACTTCTGGTGCGTCGAACACGGTGAAGGTCGATGACATCCGGATGCAGACGGTGGCGACCTCGACGACCCCGACGACGTTCGACGACGAGTTCAACGGGACTTTGAACCCGGCTTGGGTTCCGTCACTACCGGCGGACGCCAGCGCGTCCGGCGGCGCTCTGCACCTGCAGGTTGCCGGCACGACCGGCACCAACTATGCCTACGTCAACCGCGCCCTGCCGGCATACAACGTCGATCAGTATCCCTACCTGCAGATCACCGTGTCATCTGCGGCGCAGCAGTGGACGCTGAAAGTGACCAGTGGCGGGACCACGGTTGTCCTGCAGGATCCGTCTGCGGCGCTGGGCACGTTCACCTACAACGTCCCTGCGCTCACCGGATGGCACGGCGCCCAGTCCGTGACCCTGCAAATCATGTCCAATGGCTATCAGAAGCCGATCACCGTGGACGATATCCAAGTCTCTACTCCGAATGCGCCGGCTGAGGCATTCCGCGATGACTTCGGTTCCAGCAACAACACCTCGTCCTGCACCCTGTCGAGCACCGGGCTGGACACCGGGTGGACGGCGGTGGCAAGTACCGCGCCGTGTGTTCAGACGGTCGGCGGGCTGCTGCACCTCAGCCGCAACGGATCGACGTACACGTATGGATCGATCCAGCGTCAAGTGACCGTCGACGTCACGCAGAACCCCACCCTCTTCGTGTCCGTGCCGGCAGTGACGGGTGGTTGGGTATTGCGGGTGCACCAGGCCACTGGACCTGTCGTGGTTCTGCAACCGCTGATGCTGCAAGCCGGTCGATTCACCTATGACATCCCGAAGCAGACTGGGTGGAGCGGGACCAAGACCTTCACGGTCCAGATTGATGCAGGCGGCTACAAGCGCGCCGACGGGACGTCGGTCAGCCCGGCGATCACCTTCGACTACATCGGCATCCGTGCCGCCGCAGCGTCACCCTGGCTTGGTGCAGCGACGTCGACGACGAACAGTTGGTTGCCGCAGCAACTGTCGTTCACCGGCGGCTACGCCGACGGGATGGCTGTCAGCGGCCGCGACGTGTTCCACGACAACAACTCGGTGGGCCGGTCGATGAACGTGACGGGCATTCCGGCCACGAAGGATCTGCAGCTGTCCGGCCTCTACCGCGGCACTCCCGTCTATAACTCAACGACGCGGGTGATGACGGTGACCATGGCCGACCTCCGCTACTCGTTGGCGCTGCCTGCCGCGACAACGATCGTGATTCGCTACTACCCGGACAAAGACTCGATGCTGCGAGGCGGTCCGGCGCTGTTGGCGCCGGGTGGTTCCAGCGGGTACTGGACAGCGACATTCAGCGGTCTGGCGTCGGCAACGGTGAATGTCGGGGTCGGGTTCGCCGTCACCAGCGATGCAACCGGAACCGAGACCAGCCGTGCACAAGCGGCTGACACGACTTCGGCGGTAGCGAACGACCCGAGTCTTCAAGCGGCGTTCTGGGACGCGTTCCTGCAGCGGGTGCCGAAGCCGGTGAACTTCGATGTGCAGGGTGGGCTGCCGGCGAACGGAGTCACCCCAACCCAAACCCGCGCGCTGTACTACCGGGCCTGGATCTTCCTCCAGTCGCAGGTGATCGAACCCGAGAGCGAGATCGGCCAGAGCTATCCGCAGATGGCCGCCGGTAAGGCGTCCCTCTACCGCAGTCCCGTACCCGGCGCTTCGGCGATGTCGACCTGGGATGTCGACACCGCGTTGCAACTGTTGGTCTACATCGATCCCGCAAGCGCGTGGGGCGCGCTGCAGGAGATCGTCAGCAAGATCCCGTCCGACGGCGCGTGGCAGGGGGAGCCGCTGCCGGCGCGGGAGATGCAGACCGCCTGGATCCTCTACATGGTCACCGGCGACACGGCCCAGCTGAACCAGGTTTATCTGGCGCTGAAGAACCTCTTGACTTTCAAAGTCGGTCACCTGGCCTACATCGCTCCTACGGGGACGGGGTCCACGACCTGCAAGGAAGCCAACTTCGCATCTGCTGCGTTGGTGGATCTGGGCTACGCGCAGAAGGTAGCGGCCGTCGTCGGTGACACCACAACCAACTGGGCGGGCACGCAGAGCACCCTGCTGACGCAGTCGGAGTCGTGGTTCTGGGCGACTTCCTCCACGCAGCCGGTGCAGCTCTACAACTGCCCCAACCAGCCGCTGCGGGCGTCCGGCGCCGTGATGTCGACGACCCCGATGCTGGACGCACCCGGTCTCGACGCGACTCGGATGGCCAGCACGTATGCCCGTTTCCAGTCGCTGTACGACCCGACGAAGCCGTTCGCCGGGTTCGGTGACGGCGGCGCCACCGACGCCGTAGAGAACGACGTGCGGTACGGGATCGTCGATGAGACGACCTATGGGCTGCTGAAGGACGGCAAGTCCACGGACGCGCAGGTGCTGGCCAATGCGATCATGCGCGACACCGTCATCGCCGACTCGCTGAGCGAGCGCTACCAGTGGAGTTCGACGGTGGCTCCACACGGTGAGGGCAACACTCCTACGGTGTTCGGGGCGGCTGAGCTGATTTGGGCGGTGTGGCTGAACAACGGCTACCGCCTTGATGACGGCACCCCGTCGTTCGTTTCGCTGTCCGGGGCAGAGGGCGGTATCGACAACCTGAGCTTCCACGGCTACGTGCTCAATGAAGCGGTGAATGCCCCGGCCGCCCAGGTCACCCTGACCGGTTCCATCGTGACGACTGGCGGCAGTTGCGGCACGCTCAGCGTCCCGGTCGGGTCGACAGTTCCGCTGTCCGCGGTGTGCTCGAATGCCTACTGACACCCGGGGGTCTGGGTGCTGGTCGTCGACCACCGTTCGCAGCCGACGCAATAAGGAAGGCTCTGGCGCCATGACAGCGATGACAAGCAGCGCGCTCTCCCAGACCTATGAGCTTCCGCCGGACGCGGCGCAACGATTGAGCCGAGACGGCTTCGTGCGGCTTCCAGGAGTGCTGAGCACGGAGCTAATCTCGGAGTTCGAGCCGGCGATCACCGGTGGCGTCATCGAGCTCAACACGATGCATCTGCCGATGGAGGAGCGGGACACCTACAACAGAGCTTTTCTACAAGTCGAGAATCTCTGGTGCCACTACGACCGAGTCAAGGAATTCGTCTTTTCGCGTCGCCTGGCGCGCATCGCTGCCGAGTTGCTCGGCGTCGACGGAGTACGGCTATACCACGATCAGGCGCTGTACAAGGAGCCAAGTGGTGGCATCACGCCCTGGCATGCGGACCAGTACTACTGGCCACTGAATTCTGACCGCACCATCACCGTCTGGATCCCTTTGCAGGACACACCGACTGAGCTGGGTCCGCTGGAATTCGCTGCGGGCAGCCAGCATTTCGAGTTTGGTCGGGATCTGCCAATCAGCGACGAGTCCGAGCGGAGCTTGCAACAGGCGCTTGAGACCGAAGGGTTCGGCGCGGATCGCAGCCCGTATAAAGCGGGCGACGTCAGTTACCACCTGGGCTGGACCTTCCACCGCGCCGGGCCGAATCGATCTCAGCTACCTCGACGCGTCATGACCATCATCTACGTTGACGCCGACATCACTGTCACTGAACCCGTGAACGACAAGCAGCGTCTGGACCTTGACACCTGGATGCCGGGGACGACGCCGGGATCCACCCCGGATTCCCCGCTCAATCCCGTGCTCTTTTTCCGGGCAAGCACGTAAGGCAACAAGACAGTGGTATATACCGGTATTGTCGAGGGTGGAGGCGTGTGCGTTTTTCCGTCGCGCACTAAGAGACTTCGATTTTGCCGACGGGGCACTGTACGAGGCGAAGTCCGGTTGCAATATGGCGGTGATGTGGCGAGAAGGGGCTGAGGCGCTGGAGGTGCACGGTCAGCCTGTCTCGCAGGCGTGGTGGCACGGTTACCTCCGAGTCACCTTGCGCCTGCGCAAAGGAGGCGAGCCGGTAGTAGTCATGGTGAGCCACCTCAATCCGTTCGATCCCATCCTGCGTCGGATCGAAGGATCCTGGTTGCGGGTGATGATGTCGCAAACCAGCCGGGGATTGCTCGTCCTGGATGCCAACGCGGTTGCTCCAGGAGATCCTGAACCCGAGCCATATCCCAGCCGGAACTTGCCTGGCGAGCCGATCGGCGACCGGACACCGCTGGCCGCGTTGGCGGAAAGTGGCCTGGTCGACGTCGGCGCCTCCTTCGCGGACCTCCGACCCACATTCGGCTACTACGACCACGGCCCGACGGTGCCGCGAGTTCCGCTGCGGATAGACCAAGCTTGGCAACGCCATCGATAGACCTGGTCGACTACACCGTGCTGGACTCGGGCACCGCAGATCCATCGATCGACACGGCATCGGATCATCGCCCGATTCGGATCAATTTCGCGTAGCGGAGCGACCCGTCGATTCGATCGGTCTCGCGCGCCTGTCGCCAGCGTGAGCAGGGTGCGATCCAGGAGCCCGAGCCCGCGGCCAAGCCTTCGTGGGCGGTCTTGTTGGGTGTGCGGGGCGAGTCTCATGCTCGTCTGCCGGAGGAGAACGCCGATCAGGCTTGACAGCGTCGCCTACCCGGCCCAGAATACTGGCCTAGTCCGGTATTACCTCGAGTAGTGGAGGCGACAACTGTGAAGACGCTCCGGCGAAGTCGCCCGATGGCGCCGCAGCAGTTTCTTCCATTCGCGCCGATGCCGGTCAACCTGATCGATTCAGGTGCGGGTCGGCAACGGCGTTCGGGGGAGTACTGATGGCGATCACCACGCCATTGGGCGCAGCCGGGCCTGCGGTCGCGCGGCGGCCGTTGCGCCGACGTCGATCGAAGATCGCGCGCCGCGACAAGACTCTCTGGCTGTTGGCTGTTCCCGGCGTTGTCTTCTTCGTCATCTTCTCCTACGCGCCGATGGTCGGGATCATCGTTGCGTTCAAGGACTACAACATCACCCAGGGCATCTTCGGGAGCAAGTGGGACGGGGTGCAGAACTTCAAATTCTTCCTGCAGTCCGGCGACGCGAAGCAGATCCTCTTCAACACGCTGTTCCTGAACTCGCTCTTCCTGGTCGGCACCACGATCGCATCGGTCGGTCTGGCAATCATGCTGAACGAGATCCGGCTGCGGTACCTGCGCCGGTTCCTGCAGTCGGCGATCTTCCTTCCGTACTTCATCTCGCCCATCGTCGTGAGCCTGATGCTGCAGAGCTTCCTCCAGGGCATCGGCGGTCAGGGCGGCCTGGTCAACCAGTGGACGCATTCGTTCGGCCTGCCCGAGGTGAACTGGTACGCAACGCCTGGGGCTTGGCCGTGGATCCTGCTGGCATTGAAGGTCTGGCAGACGGCGGGCTACCTGTCGATCATCTACCTCGCCGCGATCACCTCGATTCCAGAGGACGTGTACGAGGCCGGCCGGGTAGATGGCGCCAGCAGCGCGAAGTTGGCTTGGTACATCACACTGCCTCTGCTGGTGCCGACGATGATCGTGCTCCTGCTGTTGAACATTGGTCGGATCTTCCAGGGTGACTTCGCCACCATCTACGCCATCATCGGCGACAACGGAACGCTGTTCCCAACCACCGACGTGGTGGATACGTATGTGTTCCGATCGCTACGCACCCTCGCTGACTTCGGGATGACCGCGGCGGTCGGACTCCTGCAATCGGTGGTCGGTCTCATCCTGGTGTCGATCGCCCTGTTGATCGCGCGCCGCTACTCGAAGGGCTCGAGGATCTTCTGATGGCGACCGACATCGTGATCGCTGACGAACGCTCGGCCACCGGCGTGCCGGACATCTCGGACCCGGTTGAGAACGCCGGCCGCGCCGGGGGGTCCGGACCACGCAGGTTCGACTGGTTCCAGGGCGCGTCGATCACCGTGGTCGCCCTGTTCGCGATCGCCTGCATCGCGCCGTTCTGGCTGATCGTCGCATCGTCGTTCACCAGTGAAGACGAACTCGTCAGTTCCGGTTATACGTTCTGGCCGAAGCACTTCTCCCTGGAGGCCTACCGGGCGATCTTCACCGGCCCGTCCGTCCTCGACGCTTATCTGGCGAGCCTGTTCATCACTGTCGTCGGTACCACGATTGCCTTGCTGACGACCAGCGCGCTGGCCTACGTCATTGCCAGTAACGTCCGGGGCCTGAGTCGGCCGCTGGCAATCGTGTCGTACCTGCCGATGCTCTTCACCGGTGGGCTGGTGCCCTTCTACATCCTGATAACTCAGTACCTCAAGCTGTCCAATTCGCTCTGGGCAGTGATCCTGCCCGGGCTGGTGTCGCCGTTCCTCGTCTTCATCATGGTGTCGTTCTTCCGGGCTTTGCCCGCCGACGTTCTCGACGCGGCCCGCATCGACGGTGCGAGTGAACTGCGAATCCTGATTCAGGTCGTCGTGCCGATGTCCAAGCCCATCCTGGCGACGATCGGACTCTTCTATGCCCTCACCTACTGGAGCGAGTGGTTCAACGCGTTGCTGTTCATCAGCGACAACTCGAAATTCCCCTTGCAACTCATCCTTCAGAACCTGATTGCCAACGTGGACTCCGCCCAGGCGATCCAGACGTCGGCAAACGCCAGCGTCCCGATCTACGCCCTGCGCGGCGCTCTCGTCGCTATCACCATCGGGCCGATCATTTTCCTCTACCCGTTCGTTCAGCGGTACTTCGTCAAGGGGCTCACCCTAGGCGCCACAAAGTGACCACCATCTCGGTGCGTCCTCAGAAGGGAACTGCGTGATGTCGAAGACCACCTCAGGCGGGCTGCTGCCCATGGAGATTTCACGCCGGACGCTGCTGCGGTCGGCCGTCGCAGCCGGAACCGCAATCGGCCTCGGCTCCACCCTTGCAGCCTGTTCGTCGTCCAAGCCAAAGGGCGGCAGCACGAACTTGCTCTTCCTGGAACCTGGCGACCAGCCAGCGCGGTGGAACGACGTGCATGCCGCGGTGAACAAGAAGCTGAAGAAGGACACCGGGCTGACGTTCGACGTGCAATGGATCGGCTGGACCAACTATGCGCAGTCGGAGCTGCTGAAGTACACCTCCGGGGCGAAGTTCGCCGGGTCGTTGGAGGCCGATTGGCTACACATCAACAAGCTCTCACAGGACAAGGCCATCGCAGCTCTCGACGACGAGCTCACTGCGGCCAAGTATCCGAACCTGATGAAGGGCCTCGACCCGCTCACCGTCAAGACCGCGAAGATCGGGGGCAAACTCTTCGGCGTCCCGCAGGTCAACAACGCAACCGTCGTGCTCGCCTTCACTCTCCGGTCCGATCTTGCGTCCGGCCCGGTCGAGACGTACGACGAGTTCGAGAAGTACCTATACGACGTAAAGCAGAGGCACTCCTCGATGATCCCTTACGGCATCGACAACGGCTACGTCAACGACACCCAGGACATGTTCGACCCCGTCACGTGGAACAGCCGGACCGACTACATGTCGGTGCGAATCAGCTCCGGCTACCCGCTGTTGTTCATCAGCAATGACGACGCGGTGGCCGGCAACGCCAGAGTCGTACCGGTGTGGGAGGTGCCGCAGACGGTCGACACATTCCGGCGCATCCGCAAGTACTACAACGACGGCATCATCAACCACGACGCGCTGTCGGTCGACAATGCCACGGCCGTCAGCCTGTTCGGTGCCGGCAAGTATGCCGCCGAAGTGGGCAGCACCAATGGTCTTCAGACCAGCACCTACGGCGCTGTGACAACGAAGGTCAAGGGAGCGCAAATCGAGCTGTGCGTCCCCTTCGCGCCCGGTGCGCCGAAGCCCTACTCCGAGTTCGGTGCAGGAAATCAGATGTCGTTCAGTGTTCGCGGCGGGCAGATGGTCGACGGGCTGCGATTCGAGGACTGGTTGTCGATCAAGGAGAATCACGACCTGCTGGAGTACGGCATCGAGGGCACCGACTGGAAAGCCTCAGGGGAGGACGAGTACGAGGCGATGGGCAAGTACTCCTTCCCCGGCTACACGATGTGCTGGCGAGTGCCGCTGGAACGCACTCCGACCAACATGATCGAGAGTGAGCGGAAGTGGTATGGCTGGTCGCAGAAGTTCGAGAGCTTCGAGCTGTCTCCGCTGGCGGGATATGTCACCGACGCGACGCCGATCAAGACCGAGGTCGCTCAGATCGACGCCAACAACACCCGTTACCTCAAGCCGCTGCAGGCCGGTGCCGTCGATACCGACAAGGGACTCAACGCTGCGAAGAAGGGATTCAGTTCGGCCGGCCTGGACAAGGTGATCACCGAGGTGGAGAAGCAACTCACTGCGTACTTCAAGACACGGGGCTGACGCGGATGCGGCAGTCGACACGGACGACCGCGCAGCATCGACCGGTGCTGCGCGGGGTCCTGCTCGACGTCGGTGGCGTGATGGCCGTACCGAAACCGGCCGAGCTGGCCCGGGTCGTTTCCGGCTTCGGCGGTATAGACGACGAAGCCGGGCTGATCCGGGCGCACTATGCGGCGATGGCCGCGGCCGACAGCTGGGATGGATTCGACTGGCCCACCTACCACCGTCAACTGCTCGTCGCGTGCGGTGTCCCCATCGCCGCGCGCGACGAGTGCGCGGCGGCGATGGCTGAGGCGGTGGCGACCGTCGCGGATTGGTGGTCGCATCAATTGGCCGGCGTCGCGGAGGTCTTGCATGAGCTGAGTAGCCGGGTGGCCCTCGGAGTGGTGTCCAACTCCGACGGGACCGTGACGCGGGTACTGAGTGAGATGGGTCTTGCGCAGGTCGGCCCGGGAAAGGGTGCCAGCGTCGCCGTCATCATCGACAGCGCGGTCGTCGGCGTGGAGAAGCCGGATCCCGAGATCTTTCGGCCAGCAGTTGAGGCGCTCGACCTGCCGACTGAGTCCATCGCCTACGTCGGTGACACGCTGGCGTTCGACATGGCCGGAGCCCGGGCGGCTGGCTTACATCCGATCCATATGGACCCCTACGGGCTGTGCCCAGAGGATGCCGACCATGACCACATCGCCAACCTGGCCGACCTGCTGAGCGGCCTTACGCCTCAACGTGCATGAGGATGTCGTAGCGATCGCCGCGCAGCACCGAGTGACCCCATTCCACCGCGTTACCCATCCGGTCTCTGGTGACCCGCTCGATGTCGAACGCCGGCCGGCCGGCTTCGGTGCCCAGCCATCGGGCGTCCGCGGCGGGCAGCGACACCACCGACACCAGCTGGTCGGCGTTGTCGACATGGCAGCCGTAGTCGGAGGCGAACACCTCGTACAGAGAGCGCTGGTTGAAGTCGGCCTTCTCCAGTCCCGGGAATCGCTCAGCGGGTAGGTGGGCCCGTTCCAGTGCCATCGGTTCGGCGTCCGCGAAACGGATACGCGCCAACGCGACGGTCGGCGCACCGACGTGGATCTCCAGCTTTTCGGCCACCAGCTGAGTTGCGCCCTTGACGCGCACGCTCAGCACCCGAGAGCTCGGTGTCATGCCGCGCGCGATCATGTCGCGAGAGAAGCTACTCATCTTCTCCGTCTGGACGAAGCGCGGCTCGGCGACGAACGTGCCTCGTCCGGGAACGCGCTTCACCAGTCCTTCGGCGACTAGTGCGTCGATCTGGGCACGAACGGTTCCCCGGGCAATCTGCAGTCGGTCAGCCAACACTCGCTCAGACGGAAGCAACGCCCCGGGGGCCAGGGTCTTCAGCATCGTCTCCAGATGCCCACGTAGCTGGCGGCCCTTGACGGCCGTTCCGTTCAACGCCCAAGGAAGGTCCTGGACGGCATCCGGGCTATTGGGTGGCCTCGGCACGTTCCTCCTCTCGGTGCTCAGGTCGCCGGCCGGCCGGCGAGTTGTAGCGGGTCACACGTCGTGCGGTGGAACCGGTGGCCCGGCCAGCCCACGGCCGGTCTCGATGAGCGGCAGCAGACCGCTGTCGAGGACTGCGGTACGCATCAATTGGTCCAGCTGGTGTCGACGGTCGGCCAGCCACTGAGCGCAGTCTGCCAGCCGCCCCTCGTCTGCGGAAGCTTCAGCGACCAGCACGCCTACCGCTTGCTCGGCCGCCCGCAACTGGAGAACGAGTTGCTCGGAGTACCAGCCGACGGCGGCGACCACCGGCGAACGAGAGCTCAGCGCCATCTCTGCTTTCACGGCCGCCGCCGAGAGAGCCTCCGCGAGGGCCGGCCCGTCGGATTGGCGCTCGATGCTCGACGATGCGAGAAACGCCCAAGAGCGGCTCACCAGTGGATGCGGTTCTCGGCTGGCCAACGCCGTGCTGCAGGCCGTGGTCGCCAAGAAAGCCAGCGAACCGTCGTCGTCGTCGTAGGCCCGGATCGCGTCGACAATGCTGCGATCTGCGTCGTACGAGCCTGCGTCTACGGCCCACTGAGCCGCTGTGGCGATCGCGGGTAGTGCGGCTCGTGCGGTTGCCCCGCAATTAACGAGGTAGGCGTCTATCTGCCCGGTCAGGTCGAGTGCCCGCCCGGTCAGCGGATCGAGGAACAGCCGCCGTTGGACTGGTTCGGCAGTGTCCGGATCCACTCCGTCCCAGTCGTTGACGGGATAGTTGTCCCAGAGCCAGATCGGCCGGTCGCCACGCCGCTCGGCTGCCGCTCGGGAGTCGATACGCCGTGAGGAGATCCGCGGGCCCGTCCAGCACATTGGTACGCCGGGCGGCAGGGCGGCGTCCAGGGCGCGGAGGTACGCGTGCGCGCCAAGTCCCCAGTAGCGCGTCGGGCAGATCGCGAGGTCGGCCCCGGCATCGGCCAGGTGACCGGCCAGCTCGGATGCCAGCAGGGAGTGTGCGGTTGCGGCGGGATTCGAGACGCCGTCGAAGGCCGCGCGATCGGCGGCATGGAAGAGGCCGTGTTCGACGTCGTCGAACGTGAGCAGAACGGCACCGAAACCTGTCGCCACGACATCGCTCACCCGATCGAGCAGATCTCGCCTCTGCTGCTCATCGCTGAACACGATGCCCCGGCGCGGATCCAACGGCGCAGAGGCGGAGATCCGCCAGCACAGGGTGACGCCGGCATCGGCAGCAGCGCGAGCGAGGTGGCCGAACTCGGCTAGCTCGGCCGCCGGGTAGGGCTCTCGCCAGGCGACGCCGGTGTGGGCGTCCCCTGAGGGCCCATACACAAAGAAGTTCATGCCCCAGCGAGCCGACTCGAGGACGACCGCCAGCCTCTGTTCGGGTGACCATGGCTCGCCGTAGAAGCATTCCATCGCGCCGCGGAGCGGAACGGTGCGGACCCGGTACATCGAATAGTTCTCCTCGTAGCTTATTGTGGTCTGGACCGGTATTCTGCGTGAAGCCTACAACGCGAACTCCACCCGGTTCCAGCGACGCTCGGAGGGTTAATGGACACGACGGCGGACAACTCTCAGTCTGCCGTCATCGCTGGGGTGCAGGGCGAACGCCGGCTGGCAATTGACGTAGGTAAGTCGCAGGTCCGGATCAAGCTGGCATCGGCGACAGGTGACATCGCCGCAGCTACCGAACCCGGTTATCACCACGCCGCTCATGCAGACGGCGTCGATGGTGTGCTTGCTGTGCTGCGACCAGCCGTGTCGCGCATCCCGGACCGCCCGGACCGGTGCGTACTCGCGGCGACAGGCCTCTCGTCCGAACCCGACGATCGGCAGCGATTGCTCCGGGGGGTGGTCGACGCGGTGTGCGCGTCCGCAGTCGCGGTTTGTGACGACTTCGTCGCTGCACACGCCGGCGCGCTGGCCAGGCCCGGCACGATTCTCATTGCCGGCACCGGTGCCATCGCGTTCTCCGTCAGATCCGACGGAACGTCTGGACGCGTAGACGGTTGGGGTCCTCACCTCGGTGATGACGGCGGCGCTTATGCCCTCGGTCGGTCCGGATTGCACGCCGCATTCGCGAGCGTGGACGGGCGCGGGCCAGCGACCGACCTGAGCGACCGGGCGCTGCAGTACCTGGGCGGTCTCGACATACAAGCCGCCTACCGGCTGCACGCTCGAGATGATGCCGTGGCAGCGGTCTCGGGATTTGCCCCCGAGGTTGCACAGGCTGCGGCGACCGGCGACCGGGTGGCCGAACGGGTGCTCGCCGAGGCGGTAGCTGCCCTGGCCAGTACGGCGGCAAGCGGTGCGGCGCAGTCCGGGTCACCCGTGGTGTCCTGGTCCGGCCGGCTGTTCGATCTCGGAGCGCAGCTCGTCGACCCGCTCGCGGCAGCGCTGGCCGCAGTGGGCGTCCAGCTGATCGCGCCGGCCGGCACCCCGCTGGACGGCGCGATGGCCCTGTGCACGCCGAGAAGCTCGCTATACACATCGATGCTCACGGCGACCCCTGACTGGGTGACCGCGTGATGATGGTGGGTCACGGTGCGGTCATCCTTCCGGTACCGGACGGGACGCCGATGGGTGGATACGCAGATCGCGCCGGACCGTCACAGGGCCGGATCGATGACCTGCAGGTGCGGGCGCTGGTATGCGCAGACGGCTCAGGTGCGACGTTCGCTCTCGTGGTGAGTGATGTGGTGTGCATCAACTCTGATCTGGTCGCCGACTGCGTCGCCGCGCTGCGCACGCTCGGCGTAACCGAGGCGTGGATCAGCGCAACTCACACTCACTCCGGACCGGAGACGGGCTGCCAGCCCGGGGGAGGGGTAACACCAGAGCCGTGGCGGCGGGTGCTCAAAGACGCGGTCGTAGCAGCCGTGCAGTCCGCGATGGCGGCGATGTTCCCGGCGGTGGCTACCACTCACCCGTGCGTAGTCTCGAGGGTGGCTGGCATCCGGTCGTCACCGTCCAGCCTCATCGACATTCCGCTCGACGTGGTTGCGGTGCGTGGCGCAGATCAGAAGCTGGCCGGTCTGCTGGTGTCGGTCCCGATCCATTCGACGGTCCTCCCGGCGACGAACCTGGCGGTGTCAGCTGACCTCATCGGTGGCATCCGCGCGTACCTGGAACAAGTAACCGGTGCGTGGGTGGTGGTGATCGCGGGTGCAGCCGGAGACATCAGCACTCGACATGGTCGGCAAGCCCAGACCGTCAGCGAGTTGGTCCGGCTCTCGACATACATCGCTCAGCGGGTTGTCCGAGCGTTGGCTTGGCCGGGACGAACGGTATTGGGGATTACCGATCGCATCACTGTCGCGAGAAAGATGCTGTCCGTGCATGTCATGCCCAGCGCAGACCGGGAAGCGCTGCTCGCCACGGCGATCGCCGCGCTTGGCCCAGTCGACAGAGACCCATCCCGGTCGCGCGACACGACGCGGCAGGCTGTCGGAATGATAGGCGGCCTTCCGACTTCCGGTGAGGTCGCCATCCCGCTCGCAGTAGTCCGGCTGGGGTCACTGGCACTGTGCGCAGTACCTGGGGAACCGTTCCTGGCTTCAGCGCAGCAGCTGCGTTTGCGCAGCCACGCAGCCACCCTCCTGTTCGGATACACCAACGGGTACTGCGGCTACCTGCCGACATCCGACCGGTTCGGCTCGGCGAGTTACGAGGTCCTCATCACCCCCTTCGTCCAGGGCACCGCCGAGCGCATCATCGACGAACTGATCGACATGATTCACCGACTGCCGGACCCGATCAGCAAGACTGCGACCGGGCCGCTGGCGTCCTCGTCGGCGGCGAGCGCCCACCGAGATGAACGTGTCAACGTCTCCGATCACGTCGATCCGGCGGTCCCGGCCGACACCTGACAGGCGGCGGGGACGAGCGTGAAGCGCGAGATCCGTCGCGCCACCCTGAGTAGGTAATCCTTGCGGTTCAGCGGATTCTGGTCGGTCCGCGACCGCACCGGGACAGCCCCGCGCACAGGTCGGTACCGCTCGAAGACGCTGTCCAGCACACCCTCGCCGCGGGACAGGGCGGGCAGCTGCTGCTGCAGTTGGTACACCCGAGCTGCGGGGATCTCGCCCTCCAATGTCGAGGTGAGGCCCTGCATCGTCGTGTTCTGGGGGACCGCCTGCAGGCGCGCCATCGTCGAGAGGATCGGTCCGAGGGTGTCCGCCGGGGCTTCGAGATGGAAGCGGTGGATCGGCTCGTGCACCGCGCTGCCAGCCAGCTTGAGGGCGGCCATCAGCACCAACGGTGTCAGGTTGCGGAAGTCCCCCGCGGTGCTCGACATACTGGCGTCGAACGTGCCGTGCATGTGGCTCTGCCGCGGCCAGTAGCCGGACTGCGCCAGTGTGACCGTGCAGTCGGTGACCTGCCAGCCGTAGATGCCCTGGTGCAGCGTTTCCCGCACTGTTTCCTCGACCGCCGTGATGAACGCGAGCGGTAACGAGCCGAGCTCGATGCCCAACCGGAACTGCACGCCGGTATCGACCGGTGCCGGCTCGATGTGCAACCCGACGGTGGCAAGGAACGGGTTGGGTTCCTTGGCGATCAGCTCGATGGCCGCACCGGAACCGATCGGTCGCTCGATGCAGATGGTGGTCGTCTCGCGGAAGCCGACTGCGATGCCGAAGTCGGTGGCCAGCGTCGACTGGATGACCTCCTTCTGCACCTCGCCGTAGAGCGAGACGAACACCTCATGGCGGACGTCGTCCTGCCGAAGGTTGATCAACGGATCCTGCTCGGCGAGTTGGGTGAGCGCAGCGTGCAGAGCACCGCCGTCGGCGCGCCGAGTAGGTACGACGACCGTTTCCAACGTGGGCGGCGCGAAGTAGTGCTGATCGGTGACGGCGTCCGGCGCGCCGATCCGATCACCGACCCGGACGTCGGCCAGGCCCCAGAGCCGGCCGATCTCACCAGAGCAGACCTCGCTGCGCTGCTCGGTGGAGCCGTTCGCGAAGACCCGGATCGCGGTGACCTTGCCGTGGTGGTCGGGGCCGAACTGCAGTCGGTCACGCGTCCGCACCACGCCGGAATGCATTCGTACGTAGGCGATCTTCTCCCCAGCGGCGCCGCGTTCGATCTTGAAGACGGTGCCCGACACCACCCCACCCGTTGCGCCCTCGGTGGTGGGCAGCAATTCGGTCAGAGCGCCGGTCAGCGCCGCGACTCCCGCACCGGTGATGGCTGAGCCGAAGTAGACCGGGTGCACGGATGCCCGTTGGGACTGTGTTGCCAGCGCAGCCCGCAGCCTCGTGCCGGGTACCGCGGTGTCGTCGTCTACGTAGTCGGCGAGCAGTGCGTCGTCGTGCTCGGACAGGACCTCGACCAGCCGCTCGGCGAACCGCGGCTCACCCATCAGGTAGGGCGTGAAGTCAGCGGTCACGGTGCCGAGCCCGCCGGGGACGCCCATCGCCACCATGGCCGGACTCAGCTTCTCGGCGATGCTGCGCAGCAAGGTTTCATGCTGCGCGCCGCCACGGTCAATCTTGTTCACGAAGATGATGGTCGGGATACCCAACCGCTGCAGGGTGCGCATCAACACGCGGGTCTGTGCCTGCACTCCTTCGACGGCGGACACCACCAGCACGGAGCCGTCCAGCACGCTCAGCACCCGCTCCACCTCGGCAATGAAGTCCGGGTGACCGGGTGTGTCGATGAGGTTGATCGTCACATCGCCGACGACGAAGGAAACCACAGCAGATCTGATCGTGATGCCCCGTTGTCGTTCCAGCACCAACGAGTCTGTTTGGGTGCTGCCGTCGTCGACACTGCCGATCTCATCGATGACCCCGGCGGCGTACAGCAACCGCTCGGTCAGGCTTGTCTTACCTGCGTCGACGTGCGCCAGGATTCCCAGATTGAGCGATCTCACGAAGCGTCATGTCCCTTGAATAGACGGCAACTCCTGCCTGGACGGACATGAACGCTCGGCGCATTCTTCTCTCCCTGTTCGATCGGCTGGTGTTTGTACTGCACCAGATGGCCAAGGAGCTGGCAACCGAATTGCGTCCCGTCCGCGCCGAGCGGTCCTCACCGCCGCGGAGCGCTGCGTAGGTTGGGCGCATGGACTATCGGACTCTGGGTCGCAGTGGCTGTGCCGTCTCCAATCTCGCAATGGGGACGATGACGTTCGGCGCGGAAGCCGATGAGGCGACCTCGCACGCCCAACTCGACCGGTTCGTGGAGGCGGGCGGCACGCTGGTCGACACCGCCGACGTCTACAGCGCGGGAGTGTCGGAGGAGATCGTCGGGCGGTGGTTCGCCAGCCGGCCCGCCGAGATCACCGAGGCGGTAGTCCTTGCGACGAAGGGCCGGTTCCCACTCGACGACTTCCCGAACGGTGCCGGTCTGTCGGCGCGCCACCTGCACCGAGCCCTGGACGCCTCGCTGCGCCGGCTCGGCCTCGACGTAGTCGATCTGTACCAAGTGCATGCGTTCGATGCGTGCACGCCGCTGGAGGAGACACTGCGCACGTTGGACGGGTTCATCCGAGCCGGGAAGATCCGGTACTACGGCCTGTCGAACTTCACCGGCTGGCAGTTGACGAAGGCGGTGCATCTGGCCCGGGCGCTCAACCTCGCGGAACCGGTGACGCTGCAGCCGCAGTACAGCCTGCTGGTCCGCGAAATCGAATGGGAGATCGTCCCGGCCGCGTTGGACGCTGGTATCGGGCTGTTGCCGTGGAGCCCGCTCGGTGGTGGCTGGCTGTCCGGCAAGTACCGCCGTGACCAGCGGCCCACCGGTGCGACCCGGCTGGGCGAGCACCCCGAGCGCGGAATGGAGGCCTACGCCCGCCGCAGTACGGAGCGCACCTGGGACGTCGTCGAGGCCGTCCAGCAGATCGCCGACGCGCGCGGCGTCTCGATGGCCGAGGTCGCCCTGGCCTGGGTGACGAACCGACCAGCGGTGACGTCCACCATCCTGGGCGCTCGCACCCTTGATCAGTTGGACACCAACCTGCGCGCCGCCGATCTGACCTTGAGCGCGGAGGAGACCGCCACGCTCGATGCCGCGAGTGATCTGCACGCCACCGACTACCCCTACGGCGAGATGGGCGTGCAGCAACGCGGCCGCACGCTGGCCGGCGGCCGCTAGACCGGAAAGCCTCGAAACACGGTCCGCGACGGCGTCAGGCCGCCATCGCGGACCTATCGCATGTCCGGACGGTAGGTGATCGGTCACCCGCCCGGCGCGGACGGGGCAAGTGGGCAAGACTGGTGCGATGCAGGTCCTCGTGAGCGGCGCGTCCGGCTTCATCGGCTCCCACCTGGCGCAGGCGCTGGTCGACGAAGGTTATGACGTCCGAGCCATGACCCGCCGGCCCGACGAATACACCGGCGCGGGTACGCCCGTTCCCGGCGACGTCGCCGACCCGGATTCCTTGCGTTCGGCGATGTCCGGGATCGACGTCGCCTACTTTCTGGTGCACTCTCTCGGCTCCGACGACTTCGAGGACAAGGACGCCGATGCCGCGCTGAACTTCGGCGGAGCGGCCGCAGCGGAAGGGGTCGCTGCGATTGTTTACCTGGGCGGTCTCGGCACCGACGATGGTCAGCTCTCCGCGCATTTGCGGTCCCGGCGGCAGGTCGAGCAACTGCTTGCGGTGGCAGGCGTTCCCGTGACGGTGCTGCGGGCCGCGGTGGTCATCGGGCACGGTGGGATCTCGTGGGAGATCACCCGACAACTCGTCGACCATCTGCCGGCGATGGTCACTCCCAAGTGGGTCAACACCCGCACGCAGCCGATCGCGTTGTCCGACGTCATCCGATATCTGGTCGGGGTGGTCGATTCGACCGATGCCCGCGGTGAGGTGTTCGAGATCGGCGGTCCGGAGGTGCTGCGTTACATCGACATGCTGCAACGCGCGGCGAAGATCCAGAAGCGCCGCACGTTGCCGGTGCTCACCGTCCCGTTGCTGACTCCGCGACTGTCTTCGGCTTGGCTGGCGTTGGTGACAGATGTGGACACCTCGACTGCGCGCAACCTGATCGACTCGATGACCAATGAAGTCGTCGTGCACGACACGCGTATCCGGAACATTGTCCCGGGCGAACCGGTCGGGTACGACGAAGCGGTCCGGGTCGCCCTGGCCGATCGAGCCCGCGAGCACGACGACGCGGCCGACCCGCATTCATGACTGACCGGCCGACCTGGGTAGCGACCGTCCAGCGGGTGGTGGCTCCGGCGCTCATCGAGAAGGTCCCGCGCGATCACGCCGAGCCCGACAGCCTGTTCCGGCGCCGTCGAATGGTCGTGATGGTCACCCTGGTGGTCGGCGCGGTCCTGCTGGGTCTGTCGCTGTCGATCCGCCCTGGCGATTCATCGTTCTACTCGTTGACCGGCGCGCTCGCGCTCGTCTGGATCGCCGGAGGGCTGGCGTCCGGCCCGCTGCACCTGGGCAGTATCGAATGGCGCGGCGCATTGCGCCGCCCGATCATCACGCCGGTGCTGATCGGGCTGATCGCTGCAGCGGTGTTCGTGCTGGGGGCATTGGTGGTCCGCGAGATCGGGCCGCTGCGCGACTACACCGAGAACATCCTCGCGCACGCCCGCGAAGGATTCCTGCCGCTGGTCGCGCTCGCCACGATCGTGAACGGGATCGCCGAAGAGGTGTTCTTCCGCGGCGCGCTTTTCGCCGCCATCGGCCGGCGCTACCCGGTACCGATCTCCACAGCCGTGTACGCCGTCGCCACGCTGGCGACCGGTAACCCGATGCTGGTGTTCGCGGCACTCACCCTCGGCGTGGTCCTCGGGCTGCAGCGCCGGGCCTCCGGTGGCATCCTCGCGCCGATGCTCACCCACGTCACCTGGTCAGTGTTGATGCTTCTCGTATTGCCGCCGCTGTTCGCGACCTGACGATGCGCCGGCTGCCGGAACAATGACGCTGGCAGGACGCGTTGGGCCACCGTGACCGAACTCTTCTCCCCTTTGACCCTGCGTGGCGTGACGTTTCCGAACCGGGCCTGGGTGGCGCCGATGTGCCAGTACAGCTCCGTGGACGGCCATCCCACTGACTGGCACCTCGTGCACCTGGGGTCGATGGCGCGCGGCGGAGCCGGCCTGGTGATCACCGAGGCCACCGCAGTCACGGCTGAGGGCCGCATCTCACCTGACGACGCCGGCATCTGGACCGACGCACAGGCCGCCGACTACCGGCGGATCACCGATTTCATCCGGAGTCAGCATTCGGTCCCCGGTATCCAGTTGGCCCATGCCGGCCGCAAAGCGTCCACCTATGCACCGTGGCGAGGCAAGGGCAGCGTGCCGCCAGCCGAGGGCGGCTGGCCGACCGTCGCGCCGAGCGCCGTCGGGTATGACGGCTTCGCGAAACCCAGAGAGTTGCCGGTCGATGAGCTCGCCGGCCTCGTGAGTGACTGGGCGGCGGCCGCCGCCCGCGCCGTCACGGCCGGACTCGAGGTCATCGAGATCCCTGCCGCGCACGGCTACCTGCTGCACCAGTTCCTCTCGCCGCTCTCGAACCTCCGCACCGACGGCTACGGCGGTGATCTTGCCGGGCGTGCCCGGTTACTCCTGGAGGTCGTCGATGCGGTGCGCGACACCGTGCCGAAGCACACCCCACTGTTCGTCCGGGTGTCAGCCAGCGACTGGGAGCCCGGCGGGTTGAGCGTCGAGGACGTCGCCGAGGTCGCCACCGAGCTCGGCCAGCACGGTGTGGATCTCGTCGACGTGTCCAGTGGCGGCAACTCCGCGGCTCAGCAGATACCGATCGGCCCCGGCTATCAGGTGCCGTTCGCCCGGACGATCCGCGAGCATGCGGGCATCCCGGTCGGCGCGGTAGGCCTGATCACCGAGCCACAACAGGCCGAGAAGATCCTCGCCGAGCAGTCTGCCGACGCCGTGCTGCTGGCCCGTGCGCTGCTGCGGGAACCGTCCTGGCCGCAACGTGCGGCACTCGAACTGGGCGCCGACCTGGCCTGGCCGCCGCAGTACGACCGGGGCCGACCGCGCAGCTGACCTTCGCGCGTATCGCTCAGCCGACCTGCCCGCCGAAGAACACCTGGATCTCGACGATCCGGCCGTCCCGGACGGTGAGGAACTCGGTGTTGCGGTACCGGCCGCCGGACTTCAGCTCGTACTCGGAGAGCACGAAGGCCCCGGCGTCGCCGGCCTGCACCAGGTGCAGCAGCTGGTCGGAGGCGAACCGGTCTGCGGTAGGAAAGCAGCGATCGAGGAACGCGGCCTTGTCGATGTGATCGTCCTGCGGGCTGGTGAAGACCAGGTTGTCAGCGAGCAGTCGCTCTGCTGCCCCGACGTCCTGCGTGCGATGCGCCTCGCGGGAAGCAAGGACGACGTCCGTATTGGGCGCTGCGTGGGCGTCGGTCAGAGGGATGCGGCAGAGTGCAGGGCGTGGGGACGAAGGTGTTGCTGGCGATCGACGGCAACTCCCTCGTGCACCGCGCCTTTCACGCCCAGGTGGCGACCGGCTTCCGCACCTCGGACGGCCGGCCGATGTGGGCCGTCCGCGGCCTGGTCGCGCAGCTGCTCGCGGCGGTGGAACGGATCGACCCGTGCGTCGTCGTAGTCGGGTTTGACGACGCCCAGCGCAATCTGCGCCAGGACCGCTGGCCGCAGTACAAGGCCGGCCGGGTGGAGAAGCCCGAGGCGCTCGTCGAGCAACTGGACCGCGCCGTCCGGACGATCCGCGAGCTGGGGGTCCAGGTGGTGATCCCGCCGGGTCTGGAGGCTGACGACGTGCTGGCCTCGGCCGCGCGGCTGGCCCCGGAGCACGGGTTCAAGTCGGTGCTGATGACGTCCGACCGCGACGCCTTTGCGCTCATCGACGAGACGACGAGTGTGCTGCGCATCATCAACGGGGGAGTGGAGGCCTCGCCGCTGCTTACTCCGCAGCGACTCGGCATGATGCTCGGCATTCGCCCGCAGCAGTACCGCGACTTCGCCGCGCTGCGCGGCGATCCATCGGACAACCTCCCCGGTGTGCACGGCATCGGCCCGAAGACGGCTGCCACGCTGCTGGCCGCGTTCGGGTCGGCCGCCGCGGTGTTCGCCGACGTGGCGGCCGGCGGCGGGGCGGTGGCCGAGACGGTCGGCCCGGCCGTCATCCAGCGCCTGGCCGACCCGCGATCGCGTAGGCGGTGGGAGCTCAACTGCCAGGTGATGGCCTTCCACCCCGATCTCGAACTGGGCCTGCCGATGACTTCGCCGGAGCAGCTGTGGCCGTTGTCCGGGACGGTCGTGCGTGAGGTCTTCGGGCTGCTCAAGCTGCCGTCGACACTGCCCACCGCGTTGCGGGTGCTGGCGCACGAGGACGTGCCGGATGTTGTGGAGCGGACGGCCTGGTCGACGGATCGCTCTGCGGAGCCGGCTTGGTGGTCCACCGGCGGCGCGCGACAGCGGTACGCGCCGCTGCCCAAGCCCAAGCCGGTCGTGGAGCAGCCGGCGTTGTTCTAGATGCCACATGCCTGAAGGTCACACGATCCACCGGCTGGCCCGCGAGCAGAGCCGCATGTTCGCCGGCCGGGTGGTCCGAGCGAGTAGTCCACAGGGACGTTTCGTGGACGGCGCCGCCGTGCTCAATGGGCGGGTGCTGACCCGGACCGAGGCCTATGGCAAACACCTGTTCCATCGCTACGCGGGTGGGCCGATCCTGCACGTCCACCTCGGCTTGTTCGGTAAGTTCAGCGCGGGAACCGGCAAGCCACCTGACCCGCGTGGGGAGTTGCGATTGCGGTTGAGCAGTACAGCCGCGTGGACGGATCTGCGTGGCCCGACCGCCTGTGAGCTGCTCGACCGTCCAGACCTGACTGCGTTGCTGGCCCGGCTCGGTCCCGATCCGTTGCGTCGCGACGCCGATCCCGACGCTGCCTATGCGCGAATCGTGCGCAGCCCGACGAGTGTCGGCGCACTGCTCATGGACCAGAAGGTGGTCGCCGGCATCGGCAACGTCTACCGGGCCGAGGTGCTGTACCGGCACGGAGTCGACCCGTTCCTGCCCGGCCGCGAGCTGTCCGAGCAGAGCTGGGCGGCGATGTGGGCGGATCTCGTCGTGCTGATGCGGTTCGGCGTGCGTACTGGCCGGATCGTCACCGTCCGGCCGGAACATCGCGCCGGCCGTCGGCTGCTGACCCGCGAGGAAGCCGTCTACGTCTACCGCCGGACCGGAGTGCCCTGTCGGGTGTGTGGGACTTCGATCCGAACCAAGGTGATGGCCGCCCGCAACCTGTTCTGGTGTCCAGTCTGCCAGCCGGCCGGAGCGACCTGATGGCAGCTGCGCGGATCAGCGCGGCCGAGCGTCGGCGACGGCTGGCGGTGCGGCACGCGCTCGCGCCGGACGCCAGGCTGACCGAGGTGGCGGACGTGGCCGACGCCGTCGTCGCGCTGCACGCGACCGACCCGACCACTACGTTCCTGTCGCCGCTGGTCCGGATGCGCGCCGGCACTGTCGCCGACCTGCAGCGAGCGCTCTACGTCGAGCGCTCGGTGCTGCGGATGATGGCGATGCGCCGCACCCTGTGGGTCGCCGGCCGGGCCACGGTCGCGGTCGTGCAACCGGCCGCCAGCGCCGAAGTCGCAGCGCGCGAACGCCGCCGGCTGATCAAGGTCGTTGCCGAGCTTGGGGTGGCGGTGGACCCGGCAGCGTGGCTGGCTGACGTTGCGGACTCGACGGTCCGCGCCATCGCTGCGCGCGGCGAGGCGTTCGCCACACAGCTCGGCGAGGACGAGCCGCGGCTGCGCACGTCCCGTGTGGTGTCGCCGGGCAAGCGTTACGAGGCGACGGTGAGCCTCACCTCGAACGTGCTGATGATGCTCGGGGCAGAGGGTCGGATCGTCCGGGGCGCGGTACGCGGGTCGGTGCTGTCCGCGCAGTACACCTGGACTACCACCGAGTCCTGGCTCGGTGCCGCGCTCCCGGTACTGCCCGCCTCGGATGCGCGACGCGAGCTCGCTCGACGCTGGCTTACCGCGTTCGGGCCGGCCACCGCGCACGACCTGCAGTGGTGGACCGGCTGGACGAAGACGCAGACCCGCGCCGCCATCGCCGCACTCGACGTCGTGGATGTGGAGCTCGACGGTGCACCGGGACTCGTCCTCGCAGACGACCTTGATCCGACGCCCGAACCCGACCCGTGGGCTGCGTTGCTGCCCAGCCTCGATCCGACGCCGATGGGATGGAAAGACCGCGACTGGTTTTTGGGCGCGCACCGCGACCGGCTGTTCGACGCCTTCGGCAACATCGGCCCGACCGTGTGGTGGCGCGGCGGGATCGTCGGAGGCTGGGCCCGGCGCCCAGATGGTTCAGTGCTGATCCGGGTGCTCGAAGACGTCGGCGGCGATGCGCTCTCGCTCATCGAGCGCGAACGGGCCCGGGTCGAAGAGCTGTTACCCGCGCCGGTTCGGGTGCCGCGCTTCCCGACGCCGCTGGAGCGCGAACTGCGCGGCTGAACACCCGCCGACACCGGGTCGGCCCGAGGCCGGGGGCGGGGTCCGCACTCGAGTTGACAGCGCACCCACGGACGAGTTGTCTGGAACTGTTCAGTTCTTGACCGGCTTGGAGCCGGTGCCACCTCAACTCCGACGGTGGCCATGGGGCATCGATGCGCCTCCCACACTCTCTGATCCACGCGTGCTCGCCAGGTGCGATCGGGCAACCACAGCAATCCCGCGTGGCGACAGCCTCGCGACAGGAAGAGGCTCGCATGTCCGCCAGCACTGCAACCCCCGCGACCTCGGTGTCCGATCTCGGCAAAGACCTGTGGTCCTACCTGACCGGCAAAGAGGCGACGATCGACTACACCTTCGTCGACATGAGCGTGCAGGTCCCGCGCACCACCGGAGCCGACAGCGAGCACGCGAACTGGAAGCTCAACGGCACCGTGCGGGTGACGACCTCGGACAAGGACAACCGCGGCGCCATCAATGGTTCGGGTGCCTGAGACGCTGGTCGCGCACCAGTTGAGGCTGGAGGTGGACCTCGAGATCGAGGTCGGACACTCTCGGGACGGTCACGCTGTGGCGCGGATGACCGGCGATGGTGATGGTCTGGTTCTGGACGTCGACGAACCCCTGGTGTTGCTGCGGTCCACCCCGGCCGTGGCCTGCGCGGTGACCTGCTCGCGGGCCTACCGTATGACTTGCTGAGCGTGGCCCGCCAAGCCATGCTGGCCCATCCGGCGGCCGGGTCGGTAGCCGTGGGAGTGGTGGCGGCCGTTTTTGCCGTCGGAGTTCGGCTGAGACGATGGAGGAACCGATGACCCTCGAGGCAGAAGACCAGGCAACCGGCGGGCCGAGCCGCGATGCACGCGCCGGCCACGACCTGTCTCCGGGCGAAGGCGGCCGGGACGGCAACAAGTGGTGGACGCTCGTCGGCGTATGCATCGGCACGTTCATGCTCCTGCTGGACGTGACCATCGTGAACGTGGCCCTGCCCGACATCCAGACAGCGCTGAAGTCGAGCTTCTCCGGGTTGCAATGGGTCGTCGACGCATACGCGTTGACGCTTGCCGCGCTGTTGCTGACCGCTGGTAGCCTCGCCGATCTGTACGGCCGGCGAAGAGTTTACATCGTCGGGTTGATCATTTTCACCGGTGCGTCGCTGCTGTGCGGACTCGCGGCGAACACGGTGATGTTGCAGTTATCTCGGGCGGTCCAGGGGATCGGCGGCGCGATCATGTTCTCGGTTTCGCTGGCTTTGCTCGCCGATGCCTTCCGTGGCAAGGACCGCGGCACCGCGTTCGGGATCTGGGGAGCTGTCACCGGGTTGGCGGTCGCAGTCGGGCCGTTGCTCGGTGGCGTTCTGACCTCGGGGCTGTCCTGGCGGTGGATCTTCTTCGTGAACCTGCCGCTCGGTCTCATCGCCGTGGGTATCGCGCTCACCAAGGTCGCCGAGTCGCGGGCCGCGCAGGCCCGTCGCCCTGACTGGCCTGGTTTCATCCTCTTCACCCTGGCGTTGTCGAGCCTCGTGTATGGACTCATCGAGTCGAACCAACGCTCGTTCAGCGACGGCGTCGTGATCGGTTGCCTCGTCGCCGCGGCAGTTCTACTCGGAGTCTTCGTGGCGGTGGAACTGCGGGGGAAGCACCCGATGTTCGGCCTCTCGCTATTCCGGTTGCCTACCTTCACCGGCGGTTCGGTGGCGGCGTTCGGCGTCTCTGCCTCGATCTTCGCCATGCTGCTGTACTTGGTCTTGTACCTGCAGGACATCCTCGGCTTCTCTGCCCTGCAGACCGGTGTCCGGCTGCTGGTCCTGTCCGGCGGCATCGTGGCGACCTCGGCGATCTCCGGCCGGTTGACGTCACATTTGCCGGTGCGGTTCCTGATCGGTCCGGGCCTGCTGCTCGTCGGTGTCGGGCTGCTGCTCATGCGCGGGCTCGACGCCGGATCGTCCTGGACACACCTGGTGCCGGGGCTGCTCATAGCTGGTGCCGGAGTCGGAATGGTGAACCCGCCCTTGGCGTCCACGGCGATAGGCGTGGTGACACCGCAGCGCGCTGGAATGGCTTCGGGAATCAACTCGACTTGTCGGCAGGTCGGGATCGCGACCGGGATCGCGCTGCTGGGCACGCTGTTCTCCAGCCGGGTCACCGCGCAGGTGCTCGACCACGTGACGTCCGTCCCTGGGCTCGCCGGCAAGGGACCGCAGATCGCCGGCGCTGTGCAGTCGGGCAGCATCGGGACGGTGCTGGCGAAGCTACCCGTGAATGCTCGGGAAGCCGTTGGCGGCATTGCCCGGTCGGCCTTCACAAACGGGCTGAACCTGATCCTGCTGGTTGCCGCGATCATTGCTCTCGTCTCAGGCGCGATCGCAATGACGACGATCCGCAGTAAGGACTTCGCCGCGCGCAACTAACCCGCGCCGTCCGCGTGACGTTGGTGGCAGGGTGGGAGCGTGTGGAGGATGTCCCGCCCGTCGTTGAACTTCGGTGGCGGTCAGCGTGATCGTCAGGCGGCGATCACGGGTTCATCATGACGTGTGGTGCCGACCGTTTGCGCGGCGACGTGTGCATCGAGCGCGATGC